>NZ_MUNX01000148.1 GCF_002001005.1 Flavobacterium sp. A45 | reverse complement strand
GAATATATGAAATGTGAATTTCTAAATTATAAAAGCATAATTATACGAACAGAAAACGATATTGTTATTGATATTTCTGTTTATCTATATTTAGACAATACTAGCCCTTATTTTAAAGGAGATGTATATTTTGAAGGTAAAAAATTAGAATTACCATTTTTATCAAATGATATAGAAAAATATTTTTCAGATATAAAAACAAAACGTCCACCAAGCAAAGTAATCGATAGATTTATTCCCAATGAATCTATCGATTATCCTATAAATGAAATGGTAAAAATAGAAATATCAATGAGCAGATCACCAACATATGTGGGAAGTATAAGTCTAAAAGAAATATAAATAGCCTCGCTCCAAGAACTGTTCCCAATCCCGAAAAGCAATCATTCCCCTCCCGGCTCCGCAAAGTCTCACAACTTTGCGTTTTTTTTAAAGCTCTTGAAAGCAAAAAAAAATGTCAAAAGTCTCCCGACTTTTACCGTGAATGTCGTTAGATTTATGAGTGTTTCAAAACAATATAAAAAACTTTTATCAATCCATTGAATCCCTGCCCCAGATAGCAGCGGCAGCCCCGAAAATTGGAACACTATTTTTTACAGCCGATACAGAGCGACCAGCGGAAGCTCCTGGAGTTGCTAGTAAAAAAAGGGTTCTAATGGAGGGCTATAGCGGATAGCTGGATAAGGCACATTGGTATACTTTTTAGCAATAATGCAAAACAAAAACGGTATACCTAATTTTATTGACAATTAATTTAATAAACTTAGCTAAAAAAACTACTTTTGATTCCTTTATAAAATGAGTAAAAATGATTCTAAAGAAGTCCCTGCTATTCCCAACTATATATCTTCTACTTTGTACTATCATTGGGCATGCCCAAAAAAGAGAGATGCATCCAAAAAATGAATTTAGGGCCGTTTGGATTGCCACTGTTGTCAATATCGACTGGCCAAAAAAAAGTACGGATTCGGTTGAGAAGCAAAAAGCCGACTTTATCGATATTTTGGATACCTACCAAAAACTCAATTACAATGCGGTAATTGTTCAGATTCGCTCTGTTGGAGATGCATTATATCCAACAATATTGGCTCCTTGGTCCCGTTATCTGACCGGAAGAGAAGGAAAAGAGCCAAACCCTAATTATGATGTACTCGAATGGATGATTACCGAAGCCCATACCCGTGGTTTTGAATTTCACGCTTGGCTGAATCCCTATCGTGCCACTTTCGACTTGAAAACCGAAACCCTAAGTCCGAACCACGATTATTACAAACATCCCGAATGGATGATTGAATATGGAGGAAAATACTATTACAACCCTGCCCTGCCCGAAGTCCAACAACACCTAACATCGATAGTTGAAGAGGTGGTGATAAAATACGATATTGATGCCATACACTTTGATGATTATTTTTATCCATATAAAATAAAAGGTATTGAATTTAATGACACTGCTTCTTATCAAAAGTTTGGTAATGGGCTTTCTCTACCCGATTGGAGGCGTTCCAACGTAACTACTTTTGTCAAAAACATTTCTTCCAGCATCAAAAAACTAAAGCCTTGGGTACAATTTGGCATCAGTCCGTTTGGGGTTTGGCGCAACAAATCGGTTGATCCAAAAGGTTCTGACACCGTTTCGGGACAAACCAATTATGATGATTTATATGCTGATCCCATAGACTGGATGAACAACAACTGGATTGATTATATCGTACCGCAACTCTACTGGAGTATCGATCACAAAACGGTTTCGTATGCCAAATTGATGAAATGGTGGTCTGAAAACACACCAAGCAATACGGCACTTTACATAGGAAACTGCACTTACAAAATCAGAGCTGATTCTGACAAACACTGGAATAATAAATTCGAAATTCCAAATCAAATTGACCTTACAAGAAGTTATGAAAACGTACAGGGAAATGGTTTTTTCAGTGCCAAATGGTTCATGAATAAAAACCAAGATGTTGTAAAAATACTCAAAGAGTATGAATACAAATACCCTGCCCTACCATTGCCTGTACCAAATTTCAAAAAGACAATTACCGAAACCTTAGCAATCAATTCGATAACCAAGGATACTGCCAATTATTACATTTCGTTCCAAAAACCAAAATTGCTGTCAAAAGTTAGGTATATAATGGTGTACGGCGCCAAAGATGCTTCTAAAATAAACATCAATGATGCGTCTCAAATTCTGGACAAAATTGCTGTAACCGAAGAAAATGAAGCATTCAACATTGAAGTACCGGATTATAAAATGATAGGCAAAACGGCTTTTGCCTTTACTTTCGTGGACTATTATGCCAATGAAAGCCCGGAGACCATAATCGATTTACAGGTAGAAACGCAAACTAAGTAAAAATCTAAAAGTTTAAAATGGTTTAAGTTTGTTTAAAATGGTTTAACTACTAACCCGTTTATACAATTAAACTTTTAAACAATTTAAACCCTTAAACAATTCAAACATTTCAACAAATGAAAGACAACAAACCTTGGTATTGGATTCCGTTTTTAAATTTTGCTTCGGGTTTTCCGTATGCAATTATTCTTTCTGTTTCAGGAACTATGTATAAAAGCCTTGGTGTTAGCAATGAAGACATTGGAGTATATACAAGCTTAATGTATTTACCTTGGGTAATCAAACCGCTTTGGAGTCCTTTTATTGACTTACACGGAACCAAACGAAACTGGTTTTTAAGCATGCAATTATTTATTTCAATTGCCTTTTTAATAGTAGGTTTTATTATTCCTGTCAGTAATTTTTTCATCTTGAGTTTAGCTATCTTTTGGGTAGCTGCCTTTGCTTCGGCATCCAATGATGTGGCGAGCGATGGCTTTTACATGTTGGCTTTAGAAAAAGAACAACAATCTTTCTTTTTAGGAATTCGAAGTACATTTTATAAAATTGCAATACTAACAGGAAATGGATTAGTTGTGATTTTTGCAGGATATCTCGAAATTGCATACGGAGACAAACATAAAGCCTGGTCATACACAATGATATTTGTAGCTATTTTTATGATTGTTATTACCATTTATAATTTCTTTTTTACTCCAAAAACAGAAACTAATGGAGAATTAGAAACTAAAACAAAACCTAATTTCAGCAAAGTTTTCGCTACTTTTTTTCAAAAAAAACAAATAGTTCTGATTTTGGCATTTATTTTACTATTCCGATTAGGAGAATCTCAATTATTAAAAATGCTTAATCCTTTTTTAGTAGAACCTATTAAGTATGAATTAGATGAATCCGCAACAAATATAAAACAAAAAGCAGCATTGCAATCTTATTATTCTACCATCAAAAATGGAGGAGAATCATCTAAAACCGAATTAGAATTAATCTATTCTGAATTACCAATATTAGCTGTAATGCAAAATGAAAAAACAGCATTAGATTTAAAAAAAATACATAAAGATGATATCACAACATATAATGATGTAATGTCAAAAAGAACAAAGTTTATTGATGAATTAATTAAAGAAAAAGGTAATTCCGATGCAATTCCTAAAAAAGGCATGGGTATATCCAATATGGACTATGGAATTATCTATGGTATTTTTGGGGTTATTGCACTAGTTGTTGGAGGGTTAATTGGAGGCTTTGTAATATCAAGAGATGGATTAGGAAAATGGATGCTTCCAATGATTTTAGCAATGCACTTACCTATTATTGGATTCATTTTGATTTCTCATTTTCATCCTGAAATTATTTTTAATATGAACCTTCCCTATATTGAATATTCTTTAGATCCTTTTTACTTAAACCTGACCTCTTCTGTTTTTCATTACAATCCATATGTAGTCCTTTCAGTAGTGATAGAACAATTTGGATACGGTTTTGGTTTTGCGGCCTTTATGATGTATTTGATTTACGTTGCGGAAGGGGAATCAAAAACTTCACATTACTCCATAGCTACAGGTTTCATGGCTCTAGGAATGATGCTTCCAGGTATGGCGAGTGGTTTTATACAGCAATATTTAGGTTACGGTAATTTCTTTATTTGGGTGTTTTTGGCAACGATTCCGGGTTTGATTTTATCCCAATTACTAAAATATCCAGCTGATTTTGGAAAGAAAGTTGAAGAAAAGAAAGTTTAAATTCACACAAAATTATTATTTTATTTTCTCGCAAAGTCGCAAAGACGCAAAAGAGAAAACACTAACATAAATTTGAATTTTAATAATAACATTTTATCTATTTAAGAACATTGATAGCCGTTTCATTTTGCGTCTTTGCGACTTTGCAAGCATCAATTTCAAAATTCTTAAAAGTGAGGAACTTATAAAAGACTAAAATGACACTAGAACAAAAAATCGGGCAATTCTTTTTTCCCGCAGTTTTCATCAACGACACGGAGGAGAATATTCAGCAAACGGAACGTTTAATCAAGGAACATAACATTGGTGGATTGACATTTTTCCATAGCAGGGCCAGTGCGGCAACTAATTATGAATCTAAGAAGAAAGTAGAATTCAACGACGATAGCTATCAGCGCTTGAAAGACCTGATTGTTCGTTATCAAAAGTGCGCCACTACTCCCCTATTGATGAGTATTGATGCCGAATGGGGTTTGGCCATGCGAGTAGAAAAAACACCACAATATCCGTATGCCATAACTCTTGGCGCTTTGCCAGAAAGGAAAATCGACTTAGTGTATGAAGTAGGAAAACAGATTGGATTGGATTTAAAATCGGCTGGAATCCATTATAATTTGGCACCGTTGGCAGATATTAACAACAATCCTGATAATCCAGTGATTGGTTACCGTTCTTTTGGTTCCAATAAAGAAAAAGTGGCTCAATATGCTTTGGAATACCTTCGCGGAATGTCGGATGTTGGAATTTTAGGTTGTTTGAAACACTTCCCAGGTCATGGAAATACCAATGTGGATTCGCATTTGGGATTACCCGTTTTACAGGAAAATCTGGAGCAATTACTCGAAAACGAATTGGTGCCATTCATAAAAGGAATCGAGAACCAAGTCGATTCAATTATGATAGGTCATTTGGCCGTTCCCGCATTGAATGATGGAAAAGAAACATCAGCTACTTTATCCAAAAATATAATAGAAAAATTGTTACGCAAGCAATTGGGCTATGACGGTTTGGTTATTTCTGATGCTTTGAACATGCATAGCGTTTCAAAATTATATGATGTAAAAGGCCAACTGGAATGGGAAGCTTTCAACGCAGGAAATGACGTTCTATGTTTTGCCGAAAACGTAGCCGAAGGAATTCAAGAAATCTTAAAAAATGCAAATCCGGAACGTATCGAGGCGAGTTTGAACCGCATTATGAAATGCAAACAAAAAGCAGGCCTTTTTGATGAAAATCTAAGTATTGCTGCCGATTTTGACTTCAAAATCACTTCCGAACTGAATCGAAAAATAGCTGATTATTGCATTACCGACCTCAAGGACGACAACAGTTCGGTGGTTCTTTTTGATGCCAAAAACAGGGAGCGTCTGGCTAAATTGAGTATCTACAAAGCGATTGACAATCCGTTTTTTAAAACCTTAGGTCCCATCTTGCCTTCACCCGAATATGCGATTGAAAATGCCAATGATTTAATCAATACAACACTAAAAGAAGATCTTGAACCATTTGATACGGTACTCATTTCTTTATTTGTTCCAAAAGCCAAACCGCTTAATAATTTCGATTTGGAAGATTCGGTTTTGGAATTTTTAGGACAATTGTTTAAAACCAAAAAATGTATTCTCTATGTTTTTGGCAATCCGTATGCCTTACAAGTGATTCCTAATTTGGAACATACTAACGGAATTGTCGAGATGTATCAAGATTTTGTAGAATTTCAGGAAAGTGCAGCCGAACAATTATTGGAAGACAAAAAAGGAAAAGGAAGCTTACCTGTTTCAATTAGAGGTATTTAAAATTCTATATAACCAAACACTATGATTGGATAAATATTAATAATAAAACCTTATTAAAATCAACTTTCTTTATCCATTATCTTTGCACCATCAAAAAAAATAAATAACTAAAATTAATTTATATGTCATTAGTAGGTAAAAAATTCCCAAGTATTGCAGTAGACGCTATTTCAGAAATGGGTGATAATTTAAAGATCAACATCTTCGAAGAAGCTACAAAAAACAACAAAAAAGTACTTTTGTTTTGGTACCCAAAAGATTTTACTTTTGTATGTCCAACAGAATTACACGCTTTCCAAGCTGCTTTACCGGAATTTGAAAAAAGAAACACAATCGTAATTGGAGCTTCTTGTGATACTAACGAAGTACACTTTGCTTGGTTAAACACTCCAAAAAACAATGGTGGAATTGAAGGTGTAACTTACCCAATTCTTGCTGATACAAACAGAAACTTAGCTAACATTTTAGGAATTCTTGACATCGAATCTACTAGCTACAGCGAAGATACAGATTCAGTTATCATCGAAGGTTCAAATGTAACTTATAGAGCTACATATTTAATTGACGAAACTGGAAAAATCTTCCACGAAAGCGTAAACGATATGCCATTAGGACGTAACGTAAACGAATATTTACGTATGGTTGATGCTTATACTCATATCCAAGTAAAAGGTGAAGTTTGTCCTGCAAACTGGGAAGCTGGTAAAGAAGCAATGAATGCTGACAGAAAAAGTACTGCTGAATACCTAAGCTTAAACTAATTCAAAAAAGACTCTAAGCTACTAAGTCGCTAAGATTCTGAGTTTTTTAACTTAGGAACTTAGAGGCTTAGAATCTTAGCAACTTAAAATAAAAATCTATGTTAATCGAATTAAACGAAGATACGTTAGGGGCTTTAATAGCTCAAAACGAAAAAGTGGTGGTTCAATATTCAGCATCATGGTGTGGTAACTGCAGAATCATGAAACCAAAATTCAAAAAATTGGCAACAGAAAATGACGGAATTTCATTTGTTTTGGTGGATGCCGAAAATTCTCCAGAATCCAGAAAACTAGCCAACGTAAGCAACTTGCCTACATTTGCTACTTTCGTAAATGGAAAATTGGTAAACGAAACCCAAACCAACAAACAAGAAGTTTTAATCGAATTGGTTAATGAAATTGTTTAAATCAATTATTGGAATTTTAGACCGTTAGATTTTTTGAATCTTTTATCTAAAAATCCAGCAATCTAAAAATCTAAAAATGAAGTTACCCGTAATAAAACATTTAACCCAGTTCATCGAAGAAAACGATCAGGATTACATTATAGAAACCATTGAAGTACTGGAAGCTATGACCGAAATTCCCTCATTAAAAGATGAAGAACTGGACGTCATCGGAGAATTGATTTCAAACATGTACGGCGCCATTGAAGTGCACAAAATGGTACAACAAGGCACCGACAAAAAAGAAGCCCTAAACACTTTCATGAAAAGAGTTCTCGGGTCAATCGATAAATAAAATCGTTTCTTAAGTATAGATAAACGCATTCCGTAATGGGCTGCGTTTTTTTTATGGTTTAAAAATACTTGGGCAAGCCAGAGTAAGGACATCACGTTACATACTTTAATTAACCGGTTTAGAATGAAAATAGACCCGAATTTTTATTGGCAAGATCAAACTTCATCCAAAGATTTTCTTCCTCCTAATCTTATATTTTTAAAATAACTTGGCGAAAGCCCGGTTACCTTTTTAAACTGATTACTGAGATGAGCAACACTGGAATAATTCAATTGGAAAGCAATTTCGCCCAAAGACAATTCTTTGTAAGCCAATAATTCTTTGACTCTTTCTATTTTCTGGGCGATAAAATATTTTTCAATAGTTGTCCCTTCAATTTCGGAGAAAAGATTGGAAAGATAAAAGTAATCGTGATACACATTTTCGCTCAAATAATCAGACAAAGTCATTTTTAGTTCATTGTTTTGCTCATGGATCAATTCAATGATTAAGGATTTAATTTTTTCAATATATCTGCTTTTTTTGTCATCGATTAACTCAAAACCCAGTTCTTTGAGTACAAGATTCAGCTGTTCTTTTTCTGAAACTGTCAAATCTTTCTCAATGGTTACTTCTCCCAATTCAACTTTTTGGGTATTAATCCCGAGTTTTTCCAATTCTGCTTTGACAACCATTTTACAACGATTACAAACCATATTTTTGATATAAAGAATCATTATTCCTGAAATTTATAATGGTAAAGATACACCAAAATGAATCTTTTATTAAACTAGTAATACAATCTAAAATCGAGTAATTTACACAGTGCATAGTGCTTTTGGTACAATTCTTCCACAATCTCTAATACATCATCATACTCTTGACACAAAGAAAAGAAAGCCTTGTCTATAGTGCTGCAACTTGCTATTTTATTGTATTTTGCACCATAGCCTGAAACAGCGTATGCTCCCGTAATATCCAAAAAATACTGCGCTTCTTCCTTGTCCAAGTCTAATATTTTTGCATTGGCAAAATGAATGATTTTCCCTTTCATTTTGCCTTCAAAAATTTCTGCTATTTCTTCTATACTGTAGTAATAATTGTTAAGACAAATATTATTTCTCTGTCCCGGCATTACCAAATAAATAATTTCATAATCGGTAAAATTATGGTCATGATAGAGTAATGCATTCAAACTGTCTTGCAATCCTTCGATGGTGTCACAGGTTTTATAAATGCTTGTAATACTCTGTTCGATTGCTAACTGTTCCAGATTTTTAACCACTTCGGTAGCGGTGCACATTTCTACATCGGGAACAGCTTCGAGGCAGAAAATAAATTGTTCGCGATTCATTAAATTATGTTTTTGCAATTGCGATTAGTTCATACTTGGCGATTCAGGAATTTTGACCTTAATCTTTTTTTTCTTCACTATCAATAAATAAAGAGCGATACCTCCCAAAACTGCCAATAAAGCAATTTGAAGCTCCCCAAATATCGTATTGTCTCTGTGCACTGCATTAGAACTAGCTAGCTTGGATTTACCCTCTTTGATTTGAATTTTCGAGAGTAGTTCCAGTGCTTCCAATGCCTGATTGCTGGAATGAATTATCTGGGACCAACTGTTGTTTTGTGACTCTATTTCGATAGCAGAACAAGAAGCCAAAAACGACACAAAAGATATTTTTTCATTGGGTGTCAAAACCGTTTTTAAATACAATTTATCAATACTGTGAATGTGTTGCAAGGCAGTTGTAATGAATGCCTTTTTATTTGAATCACTGATTCCCTCTTGCAAAGCTTTGGCCTTTATGGAATGAAGATCATTGGCATAAATAAAAATATAACGAGCTACAACCAAACGGTCATTGTGGATTGCATTAATGTTTTCGTTTGCTTTTTTGGAGTTCTGAAGCGAGTTAAAATTACTCAACAAGATAACAACCATAACAATCAACAAAACAAATGCGGCTTTGGTTTTATTGCTGGAATTTTTTAAATCATTCATATCGTTATTTTTTATTATGCAACATAAGTCATTGTCTTGAATTTATTACGCTAACTAAAATGATTTATGAAAAGCATTATATTTATAAAAACAATCGGCAAAACAAAATTCAAAAAGGGCCTGACTTTTTTAATGCCAAACCCTTTTTTAACTAACAAACTTTTAAAACGATATCTTTTTTACTTATTAAGCATTATTCTTTTTCTTTAAAATAATTAGCTCCCCAGATAGTGTATCTCTTTTTCTGAGTTTCTACTTTTGCCTGGAATTCAGACCAGTTTTTATTTTCTTTTGGAGACCATAAAACTTCGCTCAAAGCACTCAAACGTGGAAAAATCATGTACTCCACTTTGGCAGGAGTTTGCATGTATTCTGTCCAGATATTTCCTTGAGCTCCCAATATATATTTGGCGTCTTGCTCATTCATTTCTTTTGGAACAGGCTCATAACTGTAAATTCTTTCCAAGTTAGTGAAGCCTCCAATAGTTACTTCTTTTTCATTTTTTGTTTGGGAGTGATCCAAATAGACGTGGCTATTTGGAGTCATTATCACTTGATGTTTTTCCTTGGCTGCCGTAATTCCACCTTTCTCTCCCCTCCAACTCATTACAATGGCATTTGGTGCCAAACCACCTTCCAGAATCTCGTCCCAGCCTATTAATGTTCTTCCTTTGCTATTAATGTATTTTTCCATTCTTTGGATAAAATAACTTTGAAGTTCATGTTCGTCTTTCAATCCTTTTTCTTTTATCATTTTTTGGCAGAACTCACTTCTTTTCCATGCATCCTTTGGAGACTCGTCTCCACCTACATGAATGTATTTTGAAGGAAATAAAGCAACCACCTCGTCAATAACATCCTGCAAAAATTTGAAAGTATATTCTGTTGGTGCATACACATCAGTAAAAACACCCCAAGTTTCCTGAACAATTTTTGTTCTTCCGTTTGCTAATTCTTGCTTGCTCTTATCGGAAATCATTTTATCGGAAAGTTGTGTTTTCTCGTCAGGAAAACAGCTCAACTGTGGATAGGCGGCAATAGCAGCACTACTGTGTCCTGGCATTTCGATTTCTGGAATTACCGTAATAAAACGATCTGAGGCATACTTCACAATATCTTTAACTTCCTCTTGCGTATAAAAACCTCCTTCTGGAGTATTATCACTTCCTGTCCCTGGGTATCTCCCAATAATAGATCCATTTCTTTTAGAACCTATCTCGGTTAGTTTAGGATATTTTTTAATTTCAATTCTCCAACCTTGATCTTCGGTTAGATGCCAATGGAAATAATTCATTTTATGCAGAGCCAAATAATCAATGTATTTTTTAACAAATGAAACTGGGAAAAAATGACGTCCAACATCCAACATAGCTCCTCTGTAAACAAAACGAGGCTCATCTTTCACATCAACTGATGCAATTTTTAAATTATTACTTTTTTCGACTGGCAATAATTGAATCAAAGTTTGCATTCCGTAGAAAGTACCAACAGGAGAATTTCCGTCAATTAAAACTCGATTTTTACCTGATTTCAAAGTGTAACCTTCGCTTTTAAGTCCAGCGATTAGCTTACCACTTGTCAACTTAATAGCATTTTTATCAGCTTTCTTAACTATTGCTAATTTAAAACCATAGTAATCCGACAAATATTTATTCAGAAAATCTGCTGTGGACTTATCCTCTTTACTAGTAACAACTAAGCTTGTTTGTGGATTAATCTGAAAACTACCGACGTTTTGGGTAACTTGTACCGGCTGGGGAATGATGTTCACTTCTTGAGCAAACGACAATGTGCTGCATAATAGAAGTGAAACGATAAGTGATCTAACCATAATTACGTTTTAATTTATTTATTACTATTGAATTTTTACTAATATTCCCATCTAACGAAAGCTTCCATAGCTGCATAAGTGGCAAGTCCAAGCTCTTTATAAAACATTGCTGTTTCGCTGTTTCTGTCTTCCGCTCTTTGCCAAAATTCCCTAGCATCCGATCCTTGGAACACAACACCGTCTTTTTGGGATTGATGTTTGAATATTCCATGTCTTTTTGCCAATACTTGATCGGGACTCATAGGCACAGCCATTTCAATCTCGTCGATTCCCCATTCCTGCCAAGCTCCTCTATACAGCCAAATCCAACAGTCATTCATAAAATCGTTTGATTTCAATCGTTTAGCGGCTTCAAAAATGGCATCCAAACACACTTTATGCGTACCATGCGGATCTGCCAAATCACCAGCGGCGTATATCTGATGCGGTTTTATCTTTTCGATAAGATTCATTGTTAACTGAATATCTTCTTCTCCCAAAGGCTTCTTTTCGATGGCTCCCGTTTCATAAAATGGAAGCTCCATAAAATGAATTTGTTCGTCTGGTAAACCTACAAAGTGACTCGTTGAACGAGCTTCCCCTTTTCTGATTAGCCCTTTTAAGTAGCGAACTTCTGGAATGTCAATTTTACTGGCTTTTTTATTTTTAAGAAACACTTCGGCTTTTTTATAAATATTCTCCGCTTCAACACTTTTTATTCCAAATTTCTCATTGTAATCACAAACAAAACTTGCAAATCGCAATGCCTCATCATCGGCCACGGCAATATTTCCCGATGTTTGGTAGGCCACGTGCACTTCATGGCCTTGCTGTTGCAATCTCATGAAAGTACCGCCCATACTGATAATATCATCATCAGGATGCGGACTGAAAATCAGGACTCTTTTTCTTGCAGGCTCGGCTCTTTCGGGTCTGTGCGAGTCATCTGCATTGGGTTTTCCTCCAGGCCATCCAGTAATAGTGTTCTGTAATTTATTGAATATTTTGATATTGATATCGTACGCAGGTCCTGAATCGGCCAATAGGTCGCTCATTCCATTCTCGATGTAATCGGCATCAGTAAGCATCAAAATTGGTTTCTTTAAATGAAGTGCCAATCCCAATACAGCTTTTCGAATTAATTTGTCGGTCCAAACCACTTTTTCAACCAGCCAAGGCGTATTAATTCTGGTTAGTTTTGAAGAAGCTTCTTTGTCCAAAACAAAAACGGCATTTTTGTGTTCCTGCAAAAAGGAAGCAGGTATTTGATTGGTCACCGTACCTTCAACTGAAGCTTTAACAATGTTTGATTTACCAACTCCCCAAGCCATTAGGATAACCTGTTTGGCTTCCATTATTTTTTTTACTCCAAGCGTGATGGCTGTTCTTGGAGTATTGCTTAACCCCTTGAAATCACTGCTTGCCGCCACTCTTGTGATATGATCCAATGCTACCAATCTTGTCTTGGAATTCTGCAAAGACCCCGACTCGTTGAATCCGATATGACCGTTACCACCAATCCCGAGTATCTGTAAATCGATTCCACCTAAAGCCTCAATTTTTGTTTCATAACCAGCACAATAATCCGCAATTTCTTCCTTTGTCAAAGTTCCGTTTGGAATATGAACATTTTCCGGTAAGATATCCACCTGATCGAACAACAATTCTTTCATGAATCGAACGTAACTGTTTATAGAATCAGGTTCCATCGGGTAATATTCATCAAGGTTGAAAGAAATCACGTTTTTGAAACTCAGTCCTTCTTCTTTATGCATACGCACTAATTCAGCATATAACCCTTTTGGGGAAGATCCTGTTGCCAGACCCAATATGCAAGACTCATTATTCTCTTGTTTTAGTTGGATAAGATTTGCTATTTCTTTTGCAACAGCAACCGAAGCCGAAGTAGAATTATCAAAAACTACGGTGTTAATATTCTCAAATCTTTTTTCAAATCCTGTTGATTTATCTATATTACTTTTTAACATTTTTTGATGTTTTTATATTAGTGTTTTTATACCGTGTTATTATTTTAGACTCTGGACTAATTCCTATACTTATCGTAAGGGAGACATTTCAATAAATTGATAATCAATAAAATACTTTATACCTTTCTACAAATTGTAGAACTCGATTGCATTTCCTCCCCAGAATTTATCTTGTTGATCCTTTGGGAATTTCGAAAAATAATGAATCAGAATTTCACAAGACTGCTCATAGGATCCGGCCAACAAACTTACCGGCCAATCGCTGCCAAAAAACATACGATTCATTCCGAAAGCCTCTGTCACTACATCAAGACAATAGGTAAAATCGGATTCTTTCCAATTAGACCAATCGGCTTCTGTAACCAAACCGGAAACTTTACAAAATACGTTCGAACAATCAGCAATTTCTCGAATTCCTTTTTCCCAAAGAGAAAAATCAGGTTGCTTAAAATCAGGTTTTGCCAAATGGTCTATCACAAAAGATTGCTTTGGAAAACGCTTTACCAATTCAACAGCATAGGGCAAATGTTTAGGTAAAATCAATAAATCATAAGTAAAATTATACTTCACCAATTTTGAAATTCCCGAACAAAAATCCTCACATAACAAAAAGTCATCTTCGGGTTCTGCCTGCACAATATGTCTAAAACCCTTCAGCTTTTTATACTGTGAAAAATATAGTAATCGATCCTCTAAATTTTCAGCTCTAAGGTCGATCCAGCCTACAACTCCTTTGATCCAATCATTCTCGGCAGCCAATTCCAATAGAAAATGAGTTTCAGCTTCGCTTTGATCTGCCTGTACTGCCACACAACCCTCTATAGAATTGTCTTGCAATAACGGAATCAAATCAGATGGTAGAAAATCCCGTTGCAATATTTTCATATCGTCATTTATCCAAGAATCTTTTACTGGATGAAATTTCCAAAAATGCTGATGACTGTCAATTTTCATAAATAACTGCAATTCAATTTTAATGAATATGAAATTCTCTTATTACAATCTTCAAATGCAAAATGCATTTTTTGCAACCAAAATTTATTTACCGTAAACCACGGCCAATTGTTTACTGGAACCTAATCCATCCATCCCTAATTCAACCACATCTCCAGCTTTGATATAAATAGGGTTAGGTTTAATTCCCAAACCAACTCCCGGAGGAGTTCCCGTACTGATTACATCACCTGGAAGCAAAGTCATAAACTGACTCAAATAATGCACTAAAAAAGGTATTTTGAAAACCAAATTGGATGTATTACTGCTTTGGAATGTCTTACCGTTAACCGTTAACCACATTCGTAAATTATTGACATCGGCAATTTCGTCTTGAGTTGCCAAAAAGGGTCCTAGTGGAGCAAATGTATCGCAGCCTTTACCTTTGGCCCATTGTCCTCCGCGTTCTATTTGAAAAGCTCTTTCGCTATAATCATTGTGTAGGCAATATCCAGCCACATAATCCAACGCATCAGCTTCTTCTACATAGCTTGCTTTTTTGCCAACCACAAAAGCCAGTTCGATCTCCCAATCCGTTTTTTCACTGTTTTTTGGTATAATAACATTATCGTTTGGCCCACACAAAGCGGTAGTCGATTTAAAGAAAATTATTGGTTCTTCCGGAATTGGAGCATTGGTTTCGTGACAATGATCAACATAGTTTAACCCAATACATATAATTTTTGAAGGTCTGGCCACAGGAGATCCTAAACGAACAGAAGCATTAACTTCTGGCAACACTGGATTGTTTTCCAAAGCCTTTTTTAATTTATCTAATCCATCATTTTCAAAAAATGCCTCATTATAATCAGCCACAATTGATGAAACGTCAAATCTTTTTTCACCGATTAAAATACCTGGTTTTTCTTTTCCAACTTCTCCAAAACGTATTAGCTTCATTTTCTTACTTTTTATATTATCTATTTAATTCTTAGTCACTTTGCTATCTTAAATTTTATTCGTCATTTTTTATTAAAACGATTTACCAATCTGCATAATTTTTTTTAAAATTATAAATAAAGATTTAGAATTCGAAAGATATAATGACAAAAAAACATTTATTAACTCAATATTATCTTTCTTTAATTATTATTTGCCCTTAGCTCTAAAAAATGTTGAGTTAAAAGAATACTTACTATTAGCTTTTGATTTACCTTTATTTATTCAACAACATAAACAGTGGCGCTTCTGGCTCCGTGCGCACCGATCACCAATGATTGCTCGATATCGGCGGTTTTGGAAGGGCCTGCTAAAAACACCCCAAATCCTTCTCCTCCAACCTCAATTTTTTCATAAGCTTGATGCAAAGTTGCCACAATACTTTTTTTCTCAATTAGCAAAACCAAATGCTGACAAATAAATGGAACAAGTCTGTGTATCATTTGACTTTCATAAATCCATACTGCACCATTTTCTGCTACCCCTACAGTTCCTTCGATATAGGCTTTATCCAATTTCTCCAATTCGGATGCTGTAAAAGAAGCAACATTTGTATCCAACTCTCCCAGAGCTTTTATTGTGTTTACTACGAAACTACCGCTCGACTTATCAGCTAATAATTGCTCCTTCAAGACGGATACATCCGAAATCAATTGTACTTTTCCTCCAATGCTTTCCAATACAGTTTTAAATTGTGCAAATAAATCCTCATATCGAATAACAGAAGCTATATCTACTATAGGAAGCGGAATCAATTCAGGCTGATTCTTCGCTATGGCATTCAAAATATTTTCCTTTGCACTCATACTTTTTTGGTGTGTGGTGTTCTATTTTATTTTTTGGTTTTCCCGTTTTTTAAATACCAATCTCGAAATGATTCTTTAGGAGCTTCAGGCATTTCTCTTTGTTTGAACCAAACATTTAATTTATTGCTGACTATGAAAGGAAATAGATGCATAAGCACTCTTCCCATTTTTCCTGCAAAACGATACAGTTTTGGGTTCGACAATACTAAATTCATTCCTTTCATGCCTATTTTTTTACTGGTTGCTACATAACCTTCGGCAACAACCACTTGTCTCCATTTCCATAACTGCTCATGAATATTGATTTTAACTGGACAAACATTGGTACAACTGCCACATAAAGTCGATGCAAATGGTAAATCGGCATTGGCTTTCATATCCAAATTTGGATTCAATATAGAACCGATAGGTCCAGCTACTGCAGTATGGTAACTGTGTCCGCCACTACGACGGTACACTGGACAAGTATTGAAACAAGCAGCACATCGAATACATTTTAAGGAATTCCTAAAATCTTCGCGACCCAATTGTCGGCTGCGTCCATTATCAAGGATTACAACATGCATTTCCAGACCCGTTCTTGGTTTGTGAAAATGACTGGAATAGGTAGTAATTGGCTGTCCTGTGGCACTTCTGGCCAATAATCTTAAAAAAACAGACAGATGTTCTGCTTTGGGAATAAGTTTTTCAAATCCCATACAGGCGATGTGTACTGGAGCGGTATGAGCCCCCATATCCGCATTTCCTTCATTGGTACAAACAACAAAACCTCCTGTTTCGGCGATAGCAAAATTAACTCCGGTAATCGCTAACTCAGACTCTACGAATTTATTACGCAAATGCTGTCTTGCGGCTTCGGTTAAATATTGCGGATCGTTATTTCCTTTTTCGGTTTGTAGATGTTCGTGAAAAGTGGCGCTTACATCTTCCTTTTTTAAGTGAATAGCAGGCAATACAATGTGGCTCGGTGGTTCTTTTCTGAATTGGACAATACGTTCGCCCAAATCCGTATCAACTACCTCAATACCATTATGCTGTAAATATTCATTTAGATGACATTCTTCTGTAAGCATACTTTTGCTTTTCACAATTTTTTGAATATTGTGCTTCTGAATGATTTCATGAATGATTTTATTGTGCTCCTCACCATTAGCTGCCCAATGTATTTTTATCCCATTGGCAGTGGCTTTTTCTTCAAACTCTTTCAAATAGTTGGAAAGATTGGAGAGTGTATGATTTTTTATCTGTGAACCCCATTCTCTTAGTTGTTCCCATTCCGGTAAACCGTGGGCAGCCTTATCCCGTTTTTCACGAACAAACCATAGGGTTTCATCATGCCAATCGGTTCTGGGCTCGTCTGATATAAATTTTTCCGCTAATGCAGCATGTTTTGCCGTCATACTTTTTAAATTTATTTTTTAATCTTTTCTAAAGACTAATTGTTTTTATAACAAGCTATTCAATATTTCGGCAATATGAATGGTTTTTGTTTTACTTCCTTGTCGTTTTAATATACCTTCCATATGCATCAGGCAACTAGTATCACCACCGGTAATGTAATCCACCTCATTGACTTCATGTTCGCTTATTCGGTCTTTCCCCATTTTCACGCTTACAGCTTCCTCAAACACACAAAATGTTCCTCCAAAACCACAACATTCATCGTTGCGCTTGGGTTTTCTAAGCTCTATACCTTTAACTAAATTTAATAATTGTTCGGGTTTGGAAAACTTGGGTAACATTCTTTCAGTCATCGAAGAAAGATGAAGCCCTCGCTGACCATGGCAACTGTTGTGTAACCCAACTTTAAAAGGAAAACTGGAGTTAAGACTTTCGACTTTCAAAATATCGGTTAAAAATTCGGTGAGTTCATAAACTGTATTGCGAATTTGCAACGCTTCCCCAGGATATTTGTCATCGTGTAAATGCTCTTTTATATGCAAAACGCAACTACCAGAAGGAGCAACTATATAATCAAATCCTGAAAAATTTTTAACAAAATTAGCATCACATCCTTTACTCAAACTTGCAAAACCGCTATTGGCCATTGGTTGTCCACAGCAGGTTTGCTCCAAAGGAAAAGTAACATCACAACCTAGTTTTTCCAATAGCTGCAAAGTGGCAATACCCACATTTGGGTAAAACTGGTCGATATAGCACGGTATGAATAAAGCAACCTTCATTTCTGTTGTTATTTAATTTTTAGACTTTTAGCGATATTTTCAATTCAGAATACAAAGCAATTGCTCCTTCTACATAAATCAGTTATCACCTACTATTTTAAAATCCTAAAGATACGATAGCTAAAACATACTTATTAACTCAATCTTATCTTTATCTAATTATTATTTGTCTTCTATTCAAAATAAACTTGCAGAACAAAAATCAACCAGATCCATTAATTTTAGAAGAACTTGCAATAAATATTCTATCAGTATACTATGATGATTATTCTAAATTATAAACTGAATTTATAATTTATCAATTTTTAAAAGTATTAGAATTTACTGAAAGTAATTTTTTGGCATCCTGATCATCATATTGATGAACCAGTTTGTTAAGCTCCATTTTCATATCAGCTGTGATTTTTTCATATCCTTTTTTTCCATACAAATTGTTCATTTCATGGGTATCATTTTTCAAATCATAAAGTTCCCACGAACTTACTCTCTCATAAAAACGAACTAATTTGTAACGCTTGGTTCTTACTCCAAAATGAGGAGATACCGAATGCTCACCGTTTTCATAATAATGATAGTAAATAGCATCGCGTCCCTTGGCTTTCTTGTCTTTCAGTAGTGGCAATATTGATTCACCCTGTTCGTCTTTTGGTTTGGCAACACCTGCTGCATCCAGCAAAGTTGGGGCAATATCCAGATTCATCACTAAATCATTGGATTTCGTTCCTTTTTTTACAACTCCTGGGTAACGCATAACCATTGGTGTTCTGAAAGATTCTTCGTAAATAAAACGCTTATCAAACCAACCGTGTTCTCCCATATAAAACCCTTGATCCGAAAGATAAATCACAATTGTATTTTCTGCTAAATTATTTTTATCCAAATAATCTAAAGTGCGACCTATATTACGATCCAAAGAAAGAGATGTACTCAGATAATCTTTCATGTATCTCTGGAATTTCCATTCGGTCAATTCCTTTCCTGTTAAATTTTTGGCTTTAAAATCAGTCGCAATTTTACCATAATAATCATCGAATTTTTTACGTTGTTCCGGATTCATTCTTGAAATGGCAGCTTCGCGATTCGCTTCTTCTACAGAATTGAACATTTTAAGGTCATAACCCATTCTCATCGTTTTTTCAATACTCATATCCTGTACCTTGGCGGCCTCACGATTCTTGTAGTCATCATAAAAAGTTGATGGCAAAGGAAAAGTACCATTGTCAAATTTACCCATATCCTGAGTATCTGGAATCCAGACACGATGTGTTGCTTTATGGCCTATTACCAAACAGAACGGTTTACTCTTATCACGATTGTTCAACCAATCTTCTGATACATCTTCGATAACATCAGACACATAGCCCTCTCTTTTTTTATCGCCAGCTTTTGTATGGAAATCTGGATTGTAATATTGCCCTTGACCTGGTAATATTTCCCAATAATTAAATCCCTGAGGATCGGTCTCCAAATGCCATTTTCCAATCCAAGCCGTTTGGTAGCCGGAAGCCTGTAATTGTTTTGCAAAAGAATCCTGGCTTCCGTCAAAACGGAAATTGGTATTGTCTTTGAATCCGTTTTTATGACTGTATTTTCCGGTTAGTATTACTGCACGACTTGGTCCGCATATCGAATTGGTTACATAGGCATTATTGAACAAAACGCCTTCTTTGGCCAACCTATCTATGTTTGGCGTAGCCTTATAGTTGGCCCCATAGGCTCCGATTGCCTGATAAGCGTGGTCATCTGAAATTATGATAACAATGTTGGGCTGTTTTTTAGTTCCTTGACCAAAAGTCAGCAATGACATAAACATCGAAAAAAAAGCGCAAAGCAAATGTGTGTTTTTCCTCATTTTAATATCTATTAATTATTAAGTAATTTGTTTTTTTTAAGCTTCCACTATTCTAATATCCCAATTTCAGCAATAGTTGCAGATCCTTTTCCTCCTGCAATTACGATTGGCACTATTTTTATATAACGGGTTTTTAAAGGTATTTTAAAATAAAATTTTCGCTGTGTTGGATCGTTAATCAAGTTACCAAAATTGAACTCTTCGACCACCTTCCAACTTTTACCATCATCACTTATTTCAAACCTCCCTTTCTCAATCATTCCTTCAGAATTTTGCAGCTGTGGCGTGTAGGCAAATCCTTTAAATTCATATACTTTTCCTAAATCAAGAGCCAGCGATTGTGTATTTCCTACTTTGGATTGCCAATAAGTCTTCTGATTTTCATCAAAAGCCATCTTTATTAGATTTTTGGATACTTGACTTTCAGTCCCTAAAGGCAACCAATCTTTCTTGATGATTCCAAATAATTCAACAGCAATACTACCTTTTTTATTACCCCTAAAAGCAATGGCTTTAACTTTTCCGGCTTTCAATAGAAATGGTTTTGTATAAAGTGTGGAACTTAATGTTGGATCACTTCCATCAAGCGTATAACGAATTTCCATATCACTTTTTCCTGTATTTAAAACATCTGCTCCATGAGGTTTCCATCTAAACTCTCCTTTTTTGGGTTCAATGGTAACTTTACCTTCAATATCTCTGCTAAAATCCAGTTGTGGTGGACGCATTTCATAATAATGAGCCGAAACATTTGCTATTGCGGGTTGCAAACGTGAACCAAGAATCCTGATTCTAAATTTCGTAGTCGTTATTGTAGGGAAACGCAAAATACGTTTAAAACCTACATTTGTAGCTTTGGCAACTTCCTGCCATTTATCACCAAGCCAGACATCAATGGCATGTTCTTCAATCCTTTCAGAATGTGTGCTCACCGCTTCCTGAATAACAAACCGATTAGTTTTGATTGCTTTTGGGGTTGTAATTACCAACGTATTATCCTTCAAATTAACCAACTCATAACTCAAAAGATCATTATCAAGTATATTTTTAGCTCCTTTGGCACCAATCAATAAATTTTTATCATATGTCTCCGCGATGCGATTCCCTACTTCTTTCAGGACTTTTACATCGGTAAGCGAAAATCTACCATCTCTATTTGGTGGAATGTTTAATAAGAATATTGAATTTCCTCCTACTGATCGTTCATAAATATCAAAAACATCATCGGCACTTCGCACTTTTTGATTTTTTTCGTCTCTATAAAACCATCCTTCACGAATGGAGGTATCCACTTCAGCCGGAATATAGTGGAGATATTTCGCTTTATAAATATCTTCTCTGCTTCCCATTGAAGGAGCTGTTAAACCTGATCCCAAATTTACGCTGCTGGGCTCACCCGGATAAGGGATGACGTTCCATTCGCTAACCCTGGTTTTTCCGGCTTCATTGCCTACCCAACGTAAATCTTCTTGACCAAAAATAACTGCTTTTGGAGCCAAGGCTCGCATCACTTCTTTCCAGGCTGCCCTGTCATAGGTTTGACCTCCCTTACTCTTAGGAGTTGCACCGTCAAGCCAAATTTCGTCAATAGGGCCATATTCTGTAAGCAATTCAAATAATTGATTGAGATAGTATTCATTATAATCATCAACGACGAACTTAAAAGTCTTTTTATTATCGAATGGACGACTAGCAACCGGACGAGGAATAATGCGCTCCGTTTTTGAACTTAAATTACCATATACCCCTTTTGGATTTTCAATTTGGTATAAATCCGCCGGCGAAAGATAGATTCCCAGTTTCAATCCATATTTACGGCAAGAAATTGACAACTCTCTAATCACATCTCCTTTTCCTTTTTGGTATGGTGAAGACATTATTCCGTGATCGGTATAACGACTTTGCCACAAACAATAGCCATCATGATGTTTTGCCACCATAACTACTCCTTTCATTCCTCCTTCCTTAATGCTCTTGCACCATTGGTCGGTATCTAAATTTTGAATATTGAAAACATTAGGATTTTCCATCCCAGTTCCCCACTCCGAATTTGTAAACGTATTAGGACCGAAGTGAATCATCGCCATATATCCTCTTTTCAGAGCATCAAACTGGTTGGATGTTGGAACTATATGAGCCGCTTTGACCACTATTGAATCCTTGGTGTCTGTTTCGGAAATTTTCATCGTATTGGCAACTTCAATAGCTAACTTATCAGCATTAAAGGCACAAAACAAAAGAACTATTGCAAAAACAGAAAAAGTCGTTTTCATTTTTTTAAATTGTATTATAACAAGCAACTATTTTTTATTCAAAACCTTTTTTTAAAAGAATAATTCGGGCTCTTATTGCATTTTGGCAGGCTGACGATTGTTTTTTCCTATGCGTTTGGTAAGCGCATCTCCCATATCCTCTCTAGCCAATTCTGCATATTTCATAATTTCTTCCACCACTTCAGGATACTGACTTTGTACGTCTTGTATCGTTCCAGGATCGTGGATAAGGTCATATAATGCCATTGGTACATTTACATGAGGCACTTTTCCGGGAGTTCCGTCTTTTCCCGGCAGAGCCTGACTATATGCCTGTGAGTTATGTGGCAGTACTAACTCCCATGTTTTGTATCGTATCACTTTTAAATTGTTGAGATCATAATACACATAAAACAAATCTCTAGGGGATTTATTGGTTTTACCTGTTAATAAAGGTAAAAAATCAAGACCGTCAATTTTCTCTTTTGGCAAATGTGCCTTTGTTGCAGCAACAATTGTTGGCAAAATATCCATGTTGGTCATCAACTGATTGGATACCGATCCCGGAGCAATCTTTCCTGGCCAGCTAATATAACATGGCACTCTCGTTCCCCCATCCCAGGCGGTTCCTTTTCCTTCTCTTAAACCTCCAGTGGATCCTCCATGATTTCCGTAAGAAAGCCAAGGGCCATTGTCACTGGTTACGATTAGCAACGTATTTTTATCGATTCCGTTCTTTTTCAGAGTTTTCATTATTTCTCCGATTGACCAGTCAATTTCACTAATGACATCTCCATATAGTCCTGCGCCCGACTTCCCTTTAAATTTAGAAGAAACAGCCAACGGCACATGTGGCAAAGGATGAGCCAAATACAAGAAGAAAGGCTTATTCTTGTTTTTAGTTATAAACTGTTCTGCTTTTTCGGTAAGTGTTGTTGTAAGCTGCGAAGCTTCCTCTAAAGTAGGTATAGTTCCCACTTGTGTATCACCTTCATAAATCGGAAGTACTGGGCAATTGCCTCGCCAATCATTTGGTGTGCCTTTCGGAACCGGATTCCCTTTATAATCCACTGGCCAGTAGTCGTGTGAATACGGAATACCGTAAAAAGTATCAAAACCATAATGAGTTGGAAGAAAAGGTGCTTTTGATCCTAAATGCCATTTTCCTAACATTCCTGTTACATACCCCTCATTTTTCAATACCGAAGCTATTGTCTCTTCTTTTGGATTCAATGCCGTTTTGTCCCAAGGTGCCAACGCAAATCCTACACCAAGTCTGGTAGGATAACATCCTGTTAATAAAGCTGCTCTCGAAGCTGTACAAACCGCTTGAGCTGCATAAAAATGTGTAAAACGCATTCCCTCATTAGCCAATTTATCAAAGTTTGGCGTTTCATATCCTACACTCCCGTATGGTTTTGTATCGGCATAACCCATATCATCCATTAAAATGACAATTACATTGGGTTTATTATTGCTAGCTTTCACTTTTTGGGCATGAATCGTCATCATTCCCAAAAAGGCAATTAACATAAAAACAATCTTTTTATTAAATCGAATCATATCTATTTCAAAATTTAATTAATCAAAATTTCATCGGCAAAAAGCCAAGGCTTTTGCTTTTCTTCTGTATGACCTGTTGGTGTATCCCCTAAATTTTTGGCTGTAACACGCACTATTTTAATTTTCTGCTGTGGCATTTCAACTTTAAATTCTTTCAAGACAACTTCTTTATCGGTCGGAGCGACTGTATTTTCAATCGTTTTTATTTCTTTGAAATTAACTCCATCCTCCGATACTTCAAATTTCACCCACTGTGGTAAAAATACCCACTTTGCCCAATTTTGGATGCAACCCAATGAAATAGTGTTCGCCATAATTCCGTTACCCAAATCAACTGTCGCCACTATGTCGTTCCCTTGAAAACCGTGCCAGTTTTTGGTAATATCTTTTGTCCCTTTAATTCCGTCAATCAGAGCATTTTCTCCACTAGCTTTATATGAACTGCTGTATTTTTTTTCATATTTTACTGTTTTTCCTAAAGCCTTATTATAAACAAAAGATTGCTCAGCAGGTTTTAGAGTCATCACTTTACCGTCCAAAACTGTAATAGCCTTGATTGTAATTGATTTGTCTATAGCAATTGGTTTCGCATATTTCAGGCTAACAGTTGTAGGAACAGTTCCGTCCGTAGTGTAATAAATCACTGTATCTGGATTTTCGGTCTCAAGCATTATAGATAAAACATTGTCTACTATGGCTGTCTTTATTTCTGTTCTAAAATCTCCTCTTGAATATTTCAATCCCTTTTTCTCAAAACTTTTGAAATGCGGATTCAAACGCTGTCTAAAATCTTTCCAATCACGTTTGTCTTTTGGAGACCATAACGCTTCTGATAAAGCAAGCAGACGAGGAAGTGTCATATATTGCAAATGTTGGTAGGTCGGAATATATTCTGTCCAAAAATTCCCTTGGGAGCCCAAAACGTATTTTGCTTGATCTGCGCTTAACTCAGCAGGAATAGGTTCATAGGCATACACTTTTTTCAAGGTATTAACACCCCATCCTCCGATAGGCTCCGTTTCTGGATCTCCTTGAGGACGGTTCAAATAAACAGGATCTCCAGGTGTCATAATCACATTGTGATTTAATTTTGCCGCTTCGATTCCTCCTTTTTCACCTCTCCAACTCATCACGGTAGCATTTGGTGCCAAACCGCCTTCTAAAATTTCATCCCAACCAATTATGGATTTACCTTTTGAGTTAATGTATTTCTCCATTCGGGTGATGAAATAACTTTGCAATCCGTGTTCGTCCTTTAAACCTTTTTCCTTGATTAAATTCTGGCAAAATTCACTTCTTTTCCACGCATCCTTAGGGCATTCGTCACCTCCAATATGAATATATTTCGAAGGAAATAAAGGTAAAATCTCATCAATTACATCTTCCAAAAACTTAAAAGTATATTCCGTAGGAGCATAAACATCCTCAAAAACACCCCAGGTTTCCTGAACAAATTTGATTCTGCCTTCTGAAAGTTCTTTTCTGGATTTCAATGAAAAAATAGTGTCCCTAAATTTAGTCCTTTCCTTAGGAAAACAACTCAATTCCGGATAAGCCGCTATGGCAGCACTACTATGACCTGGCATTTCTATTTCAGGAATAATGGTTATTGCTCTGTCCGAGGCATATTTAACCAATTCTTTCACCTGCTCTTGTGTATAAAAACCTCCAACGGGTGTATTTGTATTTCCTTTACCGGGATATCTCCCAATAATAGTTCCATTTCGTACAGAACCAATCTCTGTCAATCTAGGATATTTTTTAATCTCAATTCTCCAACCTTGATCTTCAGTCAAATGCCAATGAAGTACATTCATTTTATAAGTTGCCATCAAATCGAGGTATTCTTTCATCATGTCCACGGTCAAAAAATAACGGCAAACATCAAGCATCACCCCTCTCCATTGAAAACGTGGATAATCTTTTACCTCCATAGCAGGAATCTGAACCAAATCATTTCCTTTAGCCAAAAGCAAGGTTTGAACCAATGACTGCATCCCGTAAAACAATCCTTTTGAACTGTTTGCTTTAACGACAACAGCTTCTGGAGAAACGTTTATGGTATAGCCCTCATCACCCAATTCATTGTTTTTTTCAATCAAAAAACTGATTTTTTTAGCACTCTTACCGGCAGTATTTTTGATTTTAACCTTGGAAACATTATTTACATAATTTTCAAAAAACAATGCTACTTTTTGTACTTCTTTATTGGAAGTTGAAGCTTCAATAGTTGTCTTGGCATCTATGACAAAACTTCCTTTGTTTATTTTTAAACTTAAAGGTTGTGGTATAATATTCACTGATTGTTGCGCCTGAATAAGTAGGGTAAACAACAATCCAATAACAAGAACTCCTTTCTTCATTTCTATTTTTTATTTTCATTCAATTTAAAACAAACCACAAAAGAATTATATTCTGATGTTGGATGCTCCCCTCCTTTTGAAGGTTCTTTTATTGTTGCAGCCGCAAATAATGCAGCAGGTTGTCCTTTTTCATCCATATAAACAAAAGGACGTTCCAAGTGTGACAATTCAATATTTCCGTCTTTGGTTTTTAGCTCACGCATTGAAATCAAAGGATTTTTGGCTCCTTGCCAATTCACTCCATCTTCCGATGTAATAAGTGCCAATGCGCCAAACTGTGGTACTAATTTTTTACTGTTGGAATAATATTTAACAGCAGCATAATATCTTTTTCTTTTTTTGTCGAACCACATACACGGATCTTCACAGGCCATATCCGCATTGGTAAACACATCACTCATGATGGTAAATTTCCCATCTGGCTTATCGCTTACAGCCATCCAAAAAGTCATATTCCCCACATTGGGTTTACGTGATTTAAACATCATGTAATACCTACCGTCATGACCTTGGGTAACAGTTGGATTTGTTGCCACTTCAAATGTCTTCACATTATCTGGCTGCATTAACGGATCTTTGGGTTTAATATATTTTCCCTTGATAAAATCCGATATACGATTTGCCTTAATAACACCAATCTTTTGTGTACAATTGTATTTTAGCCAATGCGCCCAATCCTTAGTTTTCTTGGTATCATTCTCAAACAGAGTTGGATCATACGAATTTGAGATATAATACAAGTAATATGTATTCTTGAATTTTCGAACTTGCGGATTATGGAAAGTAAATTTATCCCAGTCGCTACTGTTCGGGCCTTTGGATTTCAATACGGTAGTCACATATTTATAGGGGCCATCAATTTTATCGGCTACCGCCAATGCTATCTCAGAATACTTGCACCATCCACTGAACCCATTAAAAATATAATTCATAGGGTCATCGGTTTCAATTCTGTTTCCGTGCAACCAACGGGAATAAAACATATAATATTTAGCGTCTTCCCCTTTCACAACACTGCTGCACCAAGTATAATAATCCGGAGACGAAAAAAATTCCGAGCTATCTACCTGTCCAATTAATTTTTGAAAATCCAAATCATCTTGGGCAGATACGACACAATGCATCAAAAAGAATGCTATAATAAATTTTAGATTTCTCATACTATCTTTAATTATTAAAACTTATTTGTCAAACTGACCAAATTCTTGAATGTGTTACTCAAATCGTCTATATCCCAACTCTGCACCTCCGCTTACTGGCATAATATTACCAGTAATAAATCTGGCTTTATCAGAAACAATAAACACACAGGCGTCTCCAATAACATCACCTTCTGGACAATAGCCCAAAACATGAATATCGTCCAGATATTTTTCTATTTTAGCTGCATCCTTTTGTTCACTTCCCCATTCTCGTAACATAGGTGTCCAAACTCCTGCTGGTGCTACTGCGTTAACCCTTATTTTATATTTTGCATAATCAAGAGCCATCGATTTTGTAAGCGAATTCAACGCACCTTTTGTAGCAGTATAAACGGCATGGTTCTCTTGCCCAATTTCTCCAACGATACTACTGGTGTTTAATATACATCCTTGTGTTTGTTTTAAAGCTTCCAAACCAAATCGAGTGGTAAAAAAAACACCTTTAAGATTCACATCAAAAAGTTTATTCCATTCGTATTCATCAGTTTCATCCAAAGGTTTTGAGGGGCTAGCAATACCCGCATTATTGTGAATAACATCAATCTTACCATATTGATTCAAAGTATGTTGAATCGCATTTTCCACATCAGAAGAATTGGAAACATCTCCCAAAAAAGAACCATGCCCATCCCCCAATATTTTCATTGATTCAACCAAGGAAGTCTCATCATTGGCCATAATCACAACTTTGGCGCCTGCTTCGGCATATTTTTTGGCACATTCCAAACCAATTCCCATTGATCCTCCTGTAAGAAATATAATCTTATTTGCTAGTAGTTGCATAAGAAAGTTAATGTTTTAAAACTTTTTAATTAGTGTGGAATACTTCTTCCATGTTGGTCCATACTTGTTTTTTACTCGCTGCTTCCGGCAAAGGATTTTGTGTTGGATCAGTCTCTTTCCACCAGCGTTTCGTAATCCTATCGGCAGCCATTTTTTTCATGTCTTTATCAAAATCAACACCGGTATATTCAAAATAACTGAACAAATAATGCTTATTTTCAATCTTTTGAAGGTATATCGAGTAATTTCGAATGTTACATTCCTTTAATTTTTTAAGAACACCTGGCCATGCTTTTGCGTGCAGTTTCTTATAATATTCTATTTTATCTGACTTTATTCCGGTGATACTTCCCACACGTTTAATTGCCTGAGCTGATTCTTCCTTATTCACTTCCTGACAACTGATCAAAGCCAGAAGGAACATTATCATTATGGCACTATTTATTTTTTTCATACTGCTTCTATTTTTTTCACTATCTAAAAATCCAAAATAATCCAGCCATCAAAAGCAGTAATAATGCCGAAAGTGTTTTATAATTTCCAATTCCACTCCAGCCTGGACTTTGCAAAGGTTCCATAAAGGATTTCCAATATAGTTTTTCGCTTTGCTTGGTATGCTGAACCGGATACACATAAGAGAAAATAACCTGCATAACGAAACAAGCCATAAAGAGATAAAAAGCCATCATCATAAAAGGAACCTGAGCTATAGAAGTCTCCACAAATATTTTATTTACAGTGAACACAATCGCTCCCAATGCCGATCCAATCCAAAGTGTCAATTTCGCAGATTGGGCTGATGCTTTTTTCCAAAATACTCCCAAAAGGAATACGCAGGTAATCGGTGGAGCTATATGAGCAATAATATCATTCAATCCATTGAAAATACTTTCATACCTGTTAAGCAAAGGCAATAGCATCAAAGAGAAAACCAATGCAACAGCCGCAGCTATTTTACCAACGCGAACCAATTTTAAATCGCTTGTATTTGGTCGATAGCGTTTGTAGATATCGTAGCCAAACATCGTTGAAATCGAATTTAAGGCTCCAGAAACCTGGCTCATCAAGCCCGACAACAATGCCGCCACCAAAATACCAACCAATCCTGTAGGCAATAATTGTGTAATCATCAAGGTATAAATTCCTTTACTGTTTACTATTGTTTTTCCAGTTGCATCAATGGATTGCAAAGCACTGATATCCAATTTCCCGGATTGTGCCAAAGTATAGGCAAATAAGCCCGGAAGAATGAAAATAAAAACAGGCAATATTTTGATAAACCCACAAAACAAAGGTCCAACTCTCGCATGATTTTCATCCTTTGCGCCTAATACTCGCTGAACAATTGTCTGATCGGCACACCAATACCATATTCCAAGTACAGGATAACCCAACATTACGGCATACCAAGGCATTCCGCTGGCATCTCCATGAGGACGAAGCATAGACAATTTATCCATTTCGTTTGTGGATTGCAATACATCGACCATAGGCTGCCAACCTCCCATTTTGAAATAGGCCGCAAAACTTATAATTGTGGCACCCGTTATCAGCACTACCGTTTGAATGGACTCCGTCACAACAACGGCTTTCAGACCTCCAACAATTGTATATATAGCCGTAATTACAGAAATCACTATGACGCTTGTGTATAAATCAACGCCAAATAAAGTTTTTAAAACTATACCTCCAGCAAGCATCGAAAATGCAATATGAATGATAATAGCCGATACTATTGAAACAATGACCAGCCAGTCACGGCTGGAACGGTCGTATCTTCTCTCCAGAAAATCAGGCAATGTAGCTACCCCCGATTTTATGTAAAAAGGAGTAAAAAACAAAGCCAACAATATCAATGTGAAAGCGGCCATCCATTCGAAGTTACCATTCAGCAACCCAGAATCAAAACCACTTTGGGCAAGACTCACCAAATGCACCGTAGATATATTTGTGGCAAACAAAGCCAAACCAATCGATGGCCATTTTAACGATTTTCCCGCAAGAAAATATTCTTTGGCTGCATTTTCTTTGCTCTTTCTTTTATGGTGTATTCCGTATGACAATCCAATAATTAGGATTCCTATAACGTAACAAACACTGATAACAAGATCTGTGGTTTCTATCATTGATTATCTGATTTAGATTTTAGTTTTCTTTTACTTTGAAAATTCTTTTAAATCACAACTGCTTCCCGGCTCCATTGGAGTTTTATACACCCCGCCTCTAATATCAACAGGGTTCACAAAATGTTTTTGAAGATGTGGAATATGCTCTAGGAATAAAGCTTCGTGCCCCATAGAAATATGGTTAAACAACACCAAATGTTGGTGTAATTGTCCCATATCACCTACGTGAGGAACTACCGGAATTCCATATTTTTTGCACAATAAACTTACTGAAATAAATTCACTTACCCCACCTACTCTTACGGCATCCACCTGCATGAATCCAGCACTTTTGGTCTGAAGGTAATTTTTAAAAATAATACGGTTGGGTACGTGTTCTCCCAACGCCAATTTTGTTGGTGCAATCGCTTCTGCCAAAACTTTATGTGCTAGCACATCGTCAGGATGCGTTGGTTCTTCTATCCAATACGGATTCATTGACAAAAATTGAGGACAAATTTCCAATGCCTGCGGCAATGTCCATTGTTGGTTGGCATCCAACATAATTGTAGCAGCATCACCCGCAGCATCCCTTACAATGTGTGAACGACGAATATCACGTTCAAATTCTTTGGATCCTACTTTCAATTTCATGGCAGTAAATCCTTCGGCCATTGCCTTATGAACATTTTCACTTACTTTCTCATCACTGTAATTAAACCAACCAATAGAAGTATCGTAACCTGGGTATCCTTTATCGATAATCTTTGTACGCTCTTCTTTTCCGACAACATTCGATTTCAGCAATTCGATTGCTTGATCTCTGGTCATTTCATCTTCCAAATAAGACAAATCCAAAGTGTTTACAATCTCCTCCGGTTTCAAATCGATTAACAACTTCCAAAGCGGCACTCCTCTTTTCTTTGCCCATAAATCATAACACGCATTTGTTACCGAAGCCAATCCTAAATGAGCTACTCCTTTATGAGGACCGAGCCAACGAAACTGTTGTTCATTAGAAAGTTCATTAAACACACTTCCGAAATTAGACATCAATTCTTCTATATCTCTTCCTTTTAATTGCTCTGCAAAAAATTGTGCTGCTTTACAAACCAAATCATTTCCCTCACCTAACGTAAAAGCAAATCCAGTTCCTGTATGCCCGCTATCATCATACAAATGTGTTACAGCATAAGAATAGATTGGATTTCTGTGAATGGCATCACTTCCCGCTCCACTTCCTAAAGGATAGCGAGCATCAGCTGTTGAAGTATTGAAAATCATTTAAAATTCGGTTAATTATTTATAATAGTTAATTTTTCGGCATTTTTATCCAGTTCCAAAACAATCACTGAACTTACCGCATCAGGCAGAACTTTTGGCAAATTAATCAATACACCAAAATCCTTATTTTGGATAAAAGACACTGTCTCACCATTAAGGAAATGTGCTTTCATGATTTTTGCATCCACCAAAGCCGGTAGTATAAACTTATCAACATTTCTTTCAAAAATGTGCAGATAGATTAAATTTCCTTTACGGGTTGTTGCATACACATTATTCGGTTTAAAAGGTCCTCCCTTGGTTCCATAAATAGTCGTTCCATATTTAGTCAACCAGGTTCCCATTTCATTAAGGCGCTCAATTTGTCTGGTTTCTATTCGGCCATCCATCATCGGGCCGACATTAAACAGTAAGTTTCCGTTACCGCCTGCCGTTTTTACCAAAGTCTGAACACATTCCTTCAAGCTTTTCATTTTGTCATTGGGTTTCCATGCCCATTGATTGCAAATCGTAATACAGCTTTCCCATTGATCATTCATATTCAACTCACCTACCTTTTGCTCTGGTGTCAAATAATCTCCCACAGATTCTGATGAAAATGAAGTATGTTCACCTTTCCCTAATCTGTTATTTACGATTACATCCTTATCTAGACTTTTGATATATTGATAAAGTTCTTTCCCAGATTCTAGCTTCCATTGCTTTTCCCAATTACCGTCAAACCATAACATATAAGGGTTATAACGGGTTATTACTTCTTTCAATTCATTTTTCATTGTCAAGACAAAACGCTCTATATTCCCTGGTTGGTCTTTTGTATAATTTGGATCATGCCAATCGGCAACAGTAAAATAAATGCAAAATGCCAGTCCTTGCTTTTTACAGGCTATTGACAACTCTTCGACTATATCTCTCTTGAAAGGAGAATTCATAATATTATAATCTGAAAAAGCCGTTGGCCAAAGACAAAATCCATCATGGTGCTTTGCCGTAATCACAAGGTATTTCATTCCAGCATCCTTTGCGATTTTCACCCACTCATCAGCATTGAAAAGCAGTGGATTAAACTCTTTGTACAAATTATCATATTCTATTGTTGGCACTTCTTTGCCACGGCTCCAACCAATTTCTGTGCCGCGAAGACTCACCGGTCCAAAATGAACAAACATTCCAAAACGCTTATCCATGAAGTCCTCAATCACCCTTTTTGGAGTTTTAATGCCTGCGCCCAACTGCTGAGTACCCCCCGTACTCAACTGTTGAGCATTTACAGACAAACAACCTATCAAAACAAAAAAAACTGAGAAAACTAATTTCATTAAACAATTCGAAGCCGCATTCTTATAATCACAAACACCTAAGTGGTATATCTTTATATGCGCCAAAACATTTTTCATTTATCATAATTTTGAATGAATTATTGGTAACAAATTTATCTTTAACTTATCTTAAAATGAATAGTCTATTCAACTATTATAATGGACAATCTTATTATTAATGATTAAAAAGGAAAAAATAAATCGCAATATCCTTAAATTTTTGATCTTATGGGGTCTTTTAAACAAAACAAGAGTTCCTGCTATTCATTCTGTTACTATTCCGAAGTGGAGTATTTGATATACATACTGCATTCATCTATAAGCAGAACCAAAAATAATAGACTGCAAACCAGACGATTATTTTTACAAAAACATATGAAGAATCAATTTTTGCAATAATTTATAAATGCTTTTAAAATTACCCTAAAAGAAAATAAAATTGTATTTTAGCGTTAAATGCTTTTTTTATACATCCAAAACAACATGAAAACTTTTAAGCAGCGTGACGGGTTTCAAGGGGAAAAATTAATATCATTACCTGATAACATTTGGCAAAAAGCCATAAAAGAAAATCCGGTATTGAGTCACTTATATATAACCCATATTGGCTATTTTCCAAAGGCAGCTTATCATTTCAGAAAACGAAAAAACGGATGTACCGACAATATTCTTTTTTATTGCTTGCGCGGGAAAGGATGGTACACCATTAAAGATAAACGTTTTGAAGTTGGCCCAAATCAATTTTTCATAATTCCCGCAACCAAAGAGTTCTTAAGTTATGGTGCAGATGAAAATGATCCATGGACAATATATTGGATTCATTTCAGCGGTAATGACATGGAAACATTTAACAAAAGCTTTAATATTGGCCATTTTGATGGTCCACAGCAAATTACTTTTAACGAAAAAGGAATCGAATTATGGGAAATAATGTACCAAAATCTGGAAATGGGTTATGGTAAAGAAAACATTACCAAAGCAAATCTATGTCTGTATCATTTTGTTTCTTCCTTTTTATATCCCGATGTAAACAGCAATGAAAAAAAACAGGACGAAAAGGACTCGATAAACAATACCATCTTATTTATGAGAAGTAAATTGGCCGAAAAACTCACTTTGGAAGATTTAGCTCAGATGAATAATTTGTCTCCCTCTCATTTCTCCTTACTTTTCAAAAAAAGTACCGGTATGTCGCCATTGGATTATTTTATACATTTAAAATTGCAACAGGCATGTCTACAATTGTTAACCTCCGAGGTTAAAATCAAGAACATTGCCGCTGATTTGGGGTATGACGATCCGTATTATTTTTCGAGACTATTCAAAAAATACATGAATATGTCACCTCTACAATATCGTTTTTCCCCTCCTTCAAAATCATCCTGATTTGTTGTCCAAAAAGATTTTTTTTATGTTTCTCTTTTTAAATTTCTCAAAAAAAAATAAGGTTTTAAACTTCTAAAGATTCCCAAAATTAATTTCATAAAAAAACTCCTGTCCAAAGCATAATTAACAATGCTTCAAACAGGAGGTTTTTTTTCATGATAGTAAATTAAACTACAATCAAATTTCTATACGATTACCAACCTGGATTTTGTGTAATGTTTGGATTAAGTACAATTTGATTTGTTGGAATCCATTCCAAATAATACTTATCTAGCCATCCTTTTCCAATTTTGGTTGGATTGTCAAAACGTTTTACATAACCCGCTGTTGTTGCAGCTGTAAAATCTCTATTTACCAATGGAAGCGCTGTAGCATTAGTCCATTTTGCATTTGTTACTGCTGTAGGGTTACCGTTAGCATCTAAATTCTTATAGTTGGCTCTTGTAACATAAACACCAAGCAAAGGTTTGTTCATATACCAAGGTCCTTTTTTCCAACGACGAATATCCTGAAATCCAAAACCATGTCCCATCAACTCTGATTGACGTTCACGACGAATTTCCCACAATACTGGATCAACGGTTTGATCACGCGCAGTATCCCATCCCGCATTAATGTTAGCAACCACCATATTGGCCACACCTGCTCTTGGTCTCAATTTATTGATAGTAATATCAGCAATAGCCTGAGTGAACTGACCTCTTTCAAAACTAGCCTCAGCCAAGTTAAGTAATGTTTCTTCTATCCAGAATAAAGGTTTATCAGTAACCTGACCAGCATCCATATCATCAAAAGTATTATAGTGTTTCCACAAAGTATATCCGCTATATGAACCTATTTGAGGAAATCCTACATCAATAATATTTGGTGAATTATAAGTTCCTGAAGACCCATCTAACCAAAGTGAAGGTACACGTTTTGTAGAACCAGGGAATGCCGCTTTCAATACATCATTGAATTCCATTTTGTCAGGCACATTAGCATCAACATAATACCCTACAGTATTATAAACTTTAGGAATTGCTTCACTATAATCTGGACCTATTTTACCGCCAACAATTTTAGCCTTAAGACTAAATGGAGGAACAACTGTTGCTAGTAAACGATAGTCACGATTACGAAATTCTTTGAACATACTTTGATCCCCTTGATAAACAGTTGAGGTTGAAACTGGTCTACCATCTTTACAAAGGTAATTTTCCACTGTCCATTTAGGCATGTCATAACTCAATGCAGCCGATCTTTCATAACGATTACTGTTATGTGTAATAACACCCGGAACAAATTCTTTGTACAATATAATACCTGGGTATGTTTTCAATTCCAATGAATTCTCCAAAGCATCATAGTTAGGAGATATCGTTGTGAATTTATTTGCCAATAACTGAGATACACGAATACACTCATCCAAATATTTATCAGCATCTCCAAGTGTATGGTATTTTCTCCAAGTCCCTTCAAAAAGAAAGAAACGGGACATTAAAGCGCGAACTACATCTGTGTTGATTGTATTGGCTCCGTCACCTGTAGTCTTGATATGTGTTTCAGCCCATTTTAAATCGTCAAACAAGTGATCAGCCACTTCTTTACGAGGTGTACGTGCTCCGTAAATGATATCAGTATCACTTTCTTCAACAACCTTATCAACCCAAGGCACATCACCGAAACGGGAAATCAACTCATAATAGGAATAGGCACGGAAAAATAATCCTACCGAGCGGTAATGGTCTTTATCTACCTGTGACATTTGACTTCCGTCAATGTTCTGAAGCATTAAATTGCAACGTTTTATATCCGAAAAAACCCAGCCGTTTCCTGTAGATCCAGTCGCTTTCAATTGAGTACGCATTTGGTTACCGTCAACTGTCTTATTTCTCCATCCCAGATATCCACCTAGAAAATCACCATTATAGGTATCTAGATTACCATCCAAGTTACGATAGAAATTCCCACTGGTAAATATGCCATAATATCCCCAACTAAAAGTCTTAAAGTTATCTGCCGTTACAAAGGCTGTTTTTTCAGAAAGTGAATCTTTTGGATATTTCTCCAAATAATCGTCATTACAGCTCGCTAAAGCCAGCGTTGCAACGATTCCTAATAAATATTTTTTTATTTTCATAGTTTTTTTCATTATTAAAATGTCATATTTAGACCAAATGATGTAGTTGTGTAGTAAGGATAACCCCAGCCCAAACTCTCTGGATCTCTGCCTTTTTCAAGATGTGACCAAGTATATGGATTTTCTATTGAGCTAAAAAGTTTGATTGAAGTAAATCCTACCTTATTTACTAATTGGGAAGGCAAATTGTATCCTAAAGTTACGTTTCTCAAACGCAAATAGGAAGCATCAACCAAATATTTATCCTGAACACGAATATTACTACCTCTATTATTATTATCATTATAGATACGAGGGTACTTTGCATTTGGATTTATTGGTTGCCAATTTCCATTAGCTGCATCAATCGGCTGCCAATAATCCAATTGATGAGAATAAACAGTAGCAGTATTATTAGCCATTGGGAATGCTAATTCATCAGCTACCCAAGCATCGCGTTTTCCTACACCATTCATTATGAAAGAAAAATCAAATCCAGCATAACTTACCCCACCATTGATACCATAAGAATAACGGGCAGTACTGTTACCGATGATTTCTCTATCTCCTGGATCATCAACTGTATTTACCCCTGCATCAATTTGATTCGGAATTGAAGTCCCATTATCGGCTAAGTTTTTAAATTTCACATCTCCTGGACGTACTCCAGTTGACCTGATAGAAGTAACACCATCATTAAGTGTCCATGTTGTTGTATCTTTAAAATCTTCAACTGTATAAAAACCATCATTTTTGTATCCCCATATTTCACCTAATTTTTGACCAACATAATAAGATGTATTGTTACCAGATCCATCAATCGTCAACAAACGAGAAGCGTTATTATATTTGGTAATTTCGGCTTGTGAATCATAAGCATTAACTCCAATATAATATCTTACACTTCCTATTTTGTCTCTCCAACTCACAGCAGCTTCCCAACCTTTGTTTTCTAAATCAGCCGCATTTTGAAGTGGTGCTGCCGCGCCCACCACTGCTGGAAATTCCATACCCGGAGCTAACATTCCTGAAGTTTCACGGATATAGTAAGACCCTGAAATATTCAAACGTCTATTAAACATTGCCAAATCAAGTCCAACTTCTGAAGTTTCAACTGTTTCCCAAGTAAAATCCTCACGAACTAAAGGAGGCATACCAAGTGTTGCAGGCTGAGTTGTTCCCACAATCCAAGGTGCTCTACTTGCGTCCATTTTTGGAGAATATCCATAAGCCGCAATATTTTGATTTCCAATTCTTCCCCAAGAACCACGGAATTTAAATTCGTTTAACCAATTATTACTCCAGTCCATAAAATTTTCATTGGCCACTTGCCATCCTGCAGAAACAGAAGGAAAATATCCAAATCTAGTTTCTTTTGGAAACTTTGAAGAACCATCGTAACGGCCATTAGTTTCTAAAAGGTATTTATCCTTATAATCGTAAGTTACTCTGTAAAAACTGCTTCGAGATGTAAAATCAACAAATGAATCATCAGCAAGAATTTCACCAACCGAACCACTGATAGAAGGTAAATCAGCATTAATAATTTCTTTACGATTTACATTTAGATCTTCAGTATAACTTCTGTCTTGAGAAAAACCCTGTAAGATTTTAAATCTATGGTCTCCACTAGGACTAGTGAAACTGTACGATGCAAAGGCATTGAAATTTGTCAGCGAATTATTCCCTTTAGTATTTGAATATGTTGGAGTAGCAACCGAAGGGGACATATTTCTATTTATCTCGACCATATTGGTACTTCTGGTAAATGTTTTATCATCTCTCACATAATCATCCTGTCCATATTCAATAACACCCTCAAAACCTTTAAAAGGAGTCATAACAGTTCTAGAGAAAAAACGAGTGTTTTTTCTAATATTCACAGTTGGTTCTCCATACAAAATAAAATTTTCGGGAGTATTAACAGGATATAAGTTTGAATCACCAGCTATTTTACTCATCATTGTACCAACAGGATAATATCTCTGTCTAGGAGTATAAATATTCCCATAACCAACCAATGATTTCTCCGAAGTATTGTATTTAAAATCAAGGGAAGTATTCAACCATTTAGCTAAATCAGCACTTACATAAGATCCAATATTTATTCTTTGGTATTTATCCTTATCGGTAATAAGCGGTCCATCATTCCAAACTGTTCCCAATGACATACGATAGGTGATTTTTTCGCTACCTCCATTAGCCGAAAAGTTATGAGTATTTTGATAACCATGATCTTCAAATATTGCATTCTGAGGATCATTGTCTTTTAGAAAATAATATTTACCGTCTGGCGCCAAATATCTTCCGTCTTCAGGGTAATTTTGTGGATTAACCTCAAAGTCTTTAGCGTATCCAACCCATTTATTATAATCCTGACCTTCAGGACCTGCAGTTGTAGCGGTACTACTCCAATTGGCATACGTTTGCAAAATATCTGGAACCGAAGCCTGTTCCACTTGATTGATTGGTTCTGTAAACGCAAAATTATTGTTGTAATTAAATGTTGTTTTGGTATTCTTCTTTCCTTTTTTGGTAGTTACAAGAATTACTCCAAATGCTGCTTTGGCACCATAAATAGCTGTCGAAGCAGCATCTTTAAGAACCGAAACCGACTCAACATCCTCTGGATTTAATGCATTAATATCCCCAACAGCATTGTCTATCAATACCAGTGGCCCTCCACCATTAATAGACGTTGTACCACGAATATTAAAAGTGGCTGCTGCTCCAGGTGTTGCTGGATTAGTAATAGTAAGCCCCGGAACCGCACCCTGAAGTGCAGCTGCAACAGTAGTAACAGGACGATCTCCTAAAACTTCATCCATTTTAATCTGCGTAACCGAACCAGTCAAGTTAGCTTTCTTTTGAGTACCAAACCCCACAACCACCACCTCATGAAGCGCCGATTCGGTTTCTTTCATAGTGGTATTAATCACTTTACGATCTGCCACTTTTGCAAAAGTGGTCTCCATACCCAAATAAGTAAATTCCAAAGTGGCATTTGAATCTACATCTTTCAAAGTATATTTACCATCTAAATCTGTTATGGCTTCTCCTTTAGCTCCCTGTACATGTACAGTAACTCCAGGAATTGGTAACCCCATCGCATCCGACACTTTCCCGGACACAACAATTTTGTCTTGGGCAAACGACAATAATGTAAATAAAAACATTATTGCCGTCAAAAACATTTTTTTACCCAGCTTTGCATATCCATCAACCATAGAAGATTGATCCTGGATTGTGCAATAGTGATCAGTGCATTTTTTTTTCATACAAATAATAATTAGTTCTAGTTTTTGGAAATAAAATATTTAAAAATCTTGATTTGCCCGAAACAAACCATCATCATAAATTCAATCTTTAATCATAGGCCGTTTTTTAAAAACCATTTGGCGTTGTTAAATAATTCAAACAACGTACCAAAAAGACTCACATTTGTTACTATATACCAAATAAATATCAAATCCAGAATTCATCTTTCTTGCAGCTGTTAACGAAATCGTAATATCTATTAATATTTAACAAACATATTTCATGCCTTACTTAAAAAAAATAGTGTATTTAATTATTATGATGGACTATATTACTATTATTAAAATAAATAATAAAACTATTTTATTCACAAAAAAACACTATCCATTCGCTTTAATACAAAAAAAGTTTTTCCAAATCACTATTGATTACCGACCCAATAATAGAATTATTAGTAATTAATAGGTTTGTTTTAAAAAATTGACAACTAAACATTAGAAAAAAAATAGTATTATAATAAAATTATTAATCTCAATAAAGGATAAATTAAAAAATAACTTACGATTCACCGAAGCTAACTCAAAAGAATTCAATTCTGAATTTTAGTACAAAATGCTTTTTTATTAATTTATTATAACATGTAAAATGCAAAATAGATATTACAGATCTCAAGGTAAAAAACAAGCAACAGCAACTAGATCTACAAATAATACCTTCAAACTGATTTTAACTTACGAAATAGAAACAAAGAAGAAATTTGCACACAACAAAACGCCCTAGAAAAAAGGAGTTAATTTTTTCTAGGGCGAAATGAGCAAAAGCTATAAATTTTGTATTACTGTATGAAAAAGTAAATCATCAAATCATCAAAAATTGGAGTTATCAAAATAATATTTTCTGATTTCCTCTTGATAGTTGATACACGCCTAGATGCTTCAAAAAGAACTATCGCACTACAATTTCATCTATAAACACCCACGATTTTGATCCTGCAGAAGGATGCCATTCCGGTAACAGTTTCGTTCCTTTTATTTCAAATCTTACATAGCGAATCTCTTTTTGTGGCGCTTTAAAAGCAAAAACTTTATTTACTTCTGCTTTTTCCTGATTACCTTCGGTCAATTCATTGCCTACCTCTGTAAAATCTTTTCCATCTTCTGAAACCAGACAACGAATACCAGCAGAATGAAGAATCCAGCTTTTGGCATCCCAAAGCGAACTTATTTCAATTGTTTTTGCCTGAACTGTTTTCTCCAAATCGAGCGTTAAACTAAAATCGGTTCCGTTCCAACCCAACCAATGTACTTTGTAATTACTGTCTCCTCTCACTCCATTGGTCAGATAAGCCAAATCACCTTTGCTGTATTGAGGTGACGAAGACTCGCTTGAGATTATTTTTTTCTTAAAAGAAAAATTTCCTTTCACCTGCACATCAATAAATCGTTTGGTGCTTTCGTAATACGATTTGGGAGTCAGCCCCGATTCATTCAAATGATCTACATTGGCCTGCTGACAAACCGAATAGAAATCTTCAATCATTTGCACTTTTTCAGGAATCACGATGTACTCTCCGTTTTTCTCCGAATACCAACCTCGTGGTCCGAACATATCATTTTTTCCGATTTCCATAATGGCAAACTGCAACGGCAATCGCGCCACTTTCACATGTAATAACTGAGTGGCATCACTCTTGGCAGCCTTCTCGGCGTTATCAAAGAAGGCATTATATTCATTGATATTGGCCTGTGACAAAAAAGTGTTCTGATGACTTGTCGGATGCCCGTAAATATCAAGTCCGTCACCGCTTTTCTTCAATTCACTTTCCAATTTTTCAATATATTTTTTAATCCAAGGAGCTGCTTTACCGTAATAACCGTTCAAAAATTCGCCCGTAATTTGAGCCACATTAGCATCTGGATTCCACAACAAACGGGAAAGCAAATAGACTTTCAGCTCAGAGAATTCAGAACCCACCGAAGCATTGGCTTGCTGAAAATGGGCAGAAACATGATTCTTTACAAAAAACTGAATGTTCGGTTGCAACACGTGTAGATTAGGAAAAGGACTCACTGAATTGGCAAAATCGATATTGTAATCCCACAAATAAATATGATTACAGATTTTCCCCCATTCAATGATATCATTCTTAAACGATTCGCTTCCTTTATCTTCTTCAATTGACTTGCTTCGATTCAATTCGATTGTACACAACATCACCTGAACATTTTTGGCAGGTTTTGTAACGATTGGCGCTTTTCGAGAATATTCATAAGCCAAAGTCGAGATGATTTTATCAGGAAATTGTTCGGCCACTTCATTTACAAAACGGATAATTGGTCCTGAAGGACTTCCTTCCTCGGCGATAATCTTATTACATTTTTCACATTGGCAATACGAAAAATTATCATTCTGGCTCACCGACCAATATTCCTCATTCGGCTGAAGCGCCATTTCTTTTTTCAGTTTATCGATAGTCAGTTTTAAAACTTCGGGATTCGACAAACACAACTGATCGATATTTCTTCTGCCATTCATTTCAGAAAAATATTCCGGATTGGTTTTAAAATATTCCTTCCACGGAACCAATTTCTCAAAAGTGTGCACATAATACCCTTTTGCAAAAATTTCATCAACGGTATTGAGTCGGTTCCAATCCAAAAACTCTTGCCCCACTTTATCAACGATATAAACAATACGGCAATCATTTTTTGGTTCGTCCTTCAAATCAATCTCAGGCAAATTGATGCTTTTTGTAGAAGGAATTACTGAATATGTTGAACTATAATAACGACAGCCCATATATTTTTCAAGCAATGTTACAACTCCATAAATACACCCTTTTTTGTTTCCTCCTTCAATATAAACTGCATCATTTTTCGTCTTTATCGAAAATCCATCAGGATTCTTAATTGCCTTTGAAACATTGATGTAAATTGCTTTTTTCCCTTTACCCAATTGGCTTGAAATGGGAGGTTCATAACCCGAAATTTTGAAAATATGCTTTTGCAAAAGCAAAGCTGCTTGTTTTTCTGACTCATTTTCCTTGGCTGAAATTACAATAACATAATCGCTCTTGCCATTTGCCACAAGCGGAATTGACTTACCATAAGAATTAAACTGAAAACTCGTCAGTAGCAAAAAGAGCAAAATTTTGAAACCGGCTGCGTCTATTAATTGGTTTATACTTTTTTTCATATATGTAAAATTTATTTATCAGAGGTCATATATGTTATCGCCTTTATATTTATTGGTGTTTATCTCACAACAGTTCAATTTCATCGGAATTCGATGATTATTCAATTGCTTACGAAAACTTGTTGTTATTGGCGATTTCATTTGGTTTTTGATTAGTTGATATGAAAACAAAAAAGATGAAGTTGATTAACGTTAAAACCAACTTCATCCCTTTCAATTCTTTTATTTATTCAGATTTTCAAACATCACGATAGCAGTATATAAAACTCCCGCTTCTCCTCTGAAAGTCCCCGAACCTCTAGGCTCATTTTTTATCGAATACCATTCGAAGAAACCATTGTTGTCTTTCACACGTTTCAGCATCGGTTGTATTTCTCTGTAAGCTTCTTCAACATAACCGTACTTGATTAATTGTTGAATTGTTCTGCCTCCAAACCAAGTCCAGTCACCTCCATTTTGGTAACTGTACACCGGATTCATGATTTTGTTCACGAAATAACCGTTAGGATAAGGAGGATAAAGCGTCAAACCTATAGATGGTGCTCCCGCTTCTTTTACTCTTTTTACCATTTCGTCCAATGAGGTTTTTACTTCTGCCTTGCTCAACAATCCCGCTTCCATTGCCACAGTTGTTCCTCCAAAATAGAAAATATTATTTTCGTCAAAATCGGCAGGGAATGGCGATCCGTTCAAATACAAGTGCGGAATGAACTTTTGTCTTTTGGCATCCCAAAGATACGTACGGCAGTTTTTGGCCACTTGCATTTTGATTTTACCCCATTTCGTTTTAGTTGCAGGAATTATTTCAATCATATTGTCCAAGGCCATGACAAACATTGCGTTATCATAAATATCACAAGCTACGTGTGTGTTCCCGTCAACATCAACTCCGTAACCCGGCTCCGGTTGTACATCGCCCCAGTCGGCTGTGGTTGCACCTGTAATTAGTCCGTATTTTTTGGTGTATCGGTGTTGCATGAGGAAATCCATTGACCATTCCAACCTTTTAGCAACGGTTTTATCTCCAACTTTTTCATTCAAAATTGATGTATCACCGGTCAATTTAATGTATTTATAAACCGCTTGCACCAATGATGTTTCTTGATCCGTTTCTACGGTATTCTTATGGGCAGCGTATCTTGGTTCTAATTTTGAATAAGAAAAATCAGTTTCACCCGCTCCAATTTTTTCTTTAGGTGTATAACCGTCAATAATGTTCCCATCCTCACCCTGCATTCTAAAAAACACCAAAAGATTTTCTTTTATATCTTCCTTTTTAGTGACTTGTGCCGCCAATTCGATAAAAGTATTATAATCGCGAATCCATACTTCACGGTAACCATCACCTGCATTAACCCCAGTTTTCATCACTTCCAAAGCCTTGTTTTTCACAAAAGGCATATAGGAATCGTTTTTTATTTTCTCCGACAATTTTTTATCAATTTCCGTTTTTTGTTGGGCCGAAACTGTCAGTGTAAATGCTAAAGCCAGTACTGACGAAAATATATTTTTCATTCTATCAAATTTGAATTATTTACTTGTGCTCATCGATGGCGGTGGTGTTTTCACTCCCCATTTGGTATTAGGATTGGCTCCCATATCAAAAATCAAGATTCCACCATCCGTTAGTTTTTTGCGGTAAATCCAGGCATTATCCTCATTTTCACCATTGAAAGATGCCGATTGAATATACCTGTTTTTCTTCGAATTGTTTTTGGTTTCAATCACCAATTCTTCGCCTTTATAATATTTTTCATCCAGTTTAATCGTTACTTTATCAAATAATGGACTTCCGAATTGGAACGTTGGATTCATGGCTGCATGTCCCTGAACATCAAACAATCCTATAGAAGCCATAACATACCAAGCTCCTAATTGTCCTTGATCTTCATCCTGACCAAATCCATAACCGTGAAGCGGTTCAGCCCCGTAAAATTCGTCACAAATCGTGCGCGACCATTTTTGCGTCAGCCAAGGTTTTCCAGAATAATTAAACAAGAAAGAATGGTGCAAACAAGGCTGGTTTCCATGATTGTACAGTTTTTCCAATCCAGAGAAACTGTCTATTCCTTTTCCACCTCCGAAAGTAGATTTTTGGCTTTCATTAAATGTCGTTTCCAAACGTTTGTTAAACAAATCCAACCCCAGAATTTTGATTAATCCCGCTGGATCTTGTGGCACATACCAAGTATATTGATAACCGTTGGCCTCTTGAAAACCTCTCCAAGCCTGCATTGGGTCGAAGTTTTCTATAAATTTACCGTCTTCGTATCGTGGACGAATGAATTTGGTTTCCGGATCGAATATGTTTTTCCAATTACCGGCCTGTTTCATCAGTTTTTCATAATCTGCTTTTTTGCCCAAAGCTTTCGCAAATTGAGAAACGCCATAAGAAGTATAGGCAAATTCAAGAGTATGCGATGCACCAAAATTAAATTTCCATCCATTTGACAGAACAGTATCCTTCGAAGGTATATACCCATTTTTCACAAAATAAGCCAAATCATATTTTCCTGAACCGAACGGTCGATTGCTATATCCCGTTTCGTTTTTATAGGCAATGTTATACGCTTCCTCCACATTAAAATCGCGGATACCGCTATTATAAGTCGATGCAATCATCAAACCGAAACAGTTCGTTTGTACACCATTGGAATGTGCACCTGCAGCCACACCATCGTGTAACCAACCTGTTTCTTTTGCAAAATCAATATTCGATTGAATGTATTCACTCAAATAATCAGGGTAAGCCAATGCCCAAAGTTGACCCAAATTCCAAAATCCTCCCCAAATTCCATCCGTATTGTAGTGATTGTATTTTGGTTTTCCTTTTTCGTCCAAAGGAATATGTCCAATCTTGCCATCATGTCTTGGGTAACTTCCGTCCACGTCGCTTGCCAATCCACGACCCAAAAGAGCATGGTACAAACCAGTATAGAATTTTACTTTGTTGATGCTGTCTTTGGTTTCAACTTTGATTCGTCCTAATTTTTCATTCCATTTTTCGTGAGCTGTTGCTTTAACCGCATCAAAAGTCTGACCTTCTGCTTCGGTTTTCAGATTCAGTTTTGCATTTTCAATACTTGTGTAAGATAGTCCCACCTGCATTTCTACAACTTCACCTTTTTTAGTCGAGAAATTCACATACATTCCGTTTCCAATTCCTTTGGTTGAAGCCTGGTTGTTAAAAGTTTTGTCTTCCACAAAAGAACCGTAAGATTCTGGTGTTTTGTTCATCTGAATCACAAAATACATTTTAACGCGTTTTTCAGGATCACAGAATTTCAAATACTCAGGATACGTTTCTATTGTTCCTTCCAAACTATTTTTGCCTGAAAGTTTCATAGTAGCTTCAGTCACTCCACTGCTTTCCCCCTGACGGTGTCCAATATCGAAAATAATACGCGATGCTGTAGATTCCGGGAAAGTGTATCGGTGAAAACCAACTCTTTCGGTAGCCGTCAACTCGGCTTTGATTCCGTATTCTTTCAGGAAAACCGAATAATAACCGGGCTCAGCATGTTCGTCCTGTTTGTCAAAAACAGATCGATAACCCGTTTCCGGTTTTTCCAAAGTTCCAGGTATGGTTTGCAATTTCCCAGTTACCGGCATAGCCACCAATCCTCCGATTTGGAATTCATGAAAATGCCCAAAACCTTCAATCGAGTTGTGACGGTCATCATAGCCACAAGGTTCCCAGCTTCCGATGCTTCCGTAAGCATTGGTGTGTGGAGCTAATTTGGCCATACCAAAAGGAACAGAAGCCGGGGTGTAAAAAAACCAACGCCCATGTACCGAACCAATTTGCGGATCAACCAAAGATGCAGGATTGAAATCATCTTTTTTCTTCGAACAGGAAAAAATTGAGATCACCATTGCGAACAGCAATACTATTTTTGAAATTGTTTTCATACTTCTTTTTGTTCTAATTAAGATTTCTTTATTAAAGCTTTTATTTAAGCTCTTGAATACTTTTTACATCTTCAATAAAAACTCCGAAACGCCACTTCCTACCATTCTAATTTCTGATGAATTTGATTTTTCGCCTCCGGTATTCACATCGATAATGGATTTTGGAGTTAACGATTTCCATACAAATGTGGTTTGTTGTGCCGATTGTTCTGGATTAAACAAACGCATCAATATTGTACCGTCTTCATTTGGTGTTAAACTAGTCACCACAATTTTTGTGTTAGTCAATTCAAAAAGGTTGGAAGGCAATTTCACATCTTCTTTAATCGTCATTGCAATCAAAGGTTGTGTAAACTCAGAAGCTTCTTTTTCCATTTCGGTATCATTTACTGTTGCGTGTGGACGGAGCGCATATTTGAAGTTTACAATTCCTTCCTGATCTGCCTTATAATTGGTGTGCCAATAATTGTTCATTACATAACTGAACCAAGTGGCAGTTGGTTTCTCCGATTTTTTCCACTCCTTATGGTTAGGGACAACCTCTCTTCTTTCATCAATGATACTGTTAGGTTCCACCAAAGGCGACTCCAACAACATCCACTGAATTCCTTTATCTCCGGCAGAAACATCCACCCATCTTCTTCCGTATAGGTAATCCATATTTGATCCCGCCAATTGATCTTTCAAAAATTCCATTGATCCGTAACCGGCATCAAGAGTCGTTTTGGTAAACTGTGAATTGAATGGATATCCAAAGTGAACGCCTTCTTTAGTTCGGATGGCTTTTTTGTCCAAAATATTCTGAATCAATACTTCATCGCTTCCGCTGTAAAGCGAAATAATACGCTCCAATTTATTGGCTCCGGGAGCATCAGAAGTAATCGAAACTGCAGTCATAACAGGTCCTTTTTCGATAATTTTTATCTGAACATTTCCGTTGGTTTGTGCTTCTTCAGGATTCAAGCCCGGCACATACCAATAACTGTTTAAACCTTGTTTGTTGAAATCCCCGGCATAGTTAAAATCCGAAACGGTTTTCAAATTCGTAATACTTCCATTGTTTTTGTCCCAGCTAAATTCAATTTTCCCGTTTGATAGCGAGTTTTCGCCCAAAACAAATTTGCTGGACAAAGCAGAAGCTTCTTTATTCGTAATTTCATATGTCGCGTTTCCAAAAGCGGGTATATCTTTGGCTATGAAAGCATATTTTCCATTGCTCAATTTCTGCAATGGTAAAATATTTCCGTTGGCATCTTTCACCGATTTTCCTTCAACAGCCGTTTCAATAATTACCAATCCAGTTCTTTTCCAAGAAGAAGTATTGAAAACCGCAATTTTTTTAGATTGTAAATTGTTCACGGTTTCAAACAAGTTTTTCTCCAACGCATTAATCTGTGTGTCGGCATCAAGCATAAACTGCTTTTTTATACGCCATTGTTCTGTTACAAAAGGAAGATCTGGTTCGGTTGTACTATTATGGGCTCCCCAGGTATGCTCATGAAACATGATGATATTTCTCCACGCTTCATAGAAATTTTGTTGATCGTATTTCTTAGGATTCAACATCGTGTAAAGTGTGCTCAATTGTTGTAGACGCAAACTGTTTACCCTATTTTTTCCTTCTTCTTCAGCTGTTGACATTGCACCGTCTTCCCAATAAGGTGTCAAATCTCCTTTTACCGTTGGGATTTTATCACCGTACTTTTTCTCAAAAGTTTCAAACATTTTCTCTGTAGTGTTCAAAATCAGTTTTGGAGATGCATATTTTTCATTCCATTTTTTTACAAAATCAGAAGCATTAGGCTCAATCGCCGCATTATCAGCTATAATGTTAAAACGCCATTGCACCATGTCATAAGGATAATTATTTGCCGTCAATTCATTCAAATAGTCTGCAATTTTCTTAGATCCTCTTTCAAAAATCACTCCTGGTTGCATACCATGCCAAGACGAATACCCTTTGGCACCAGCCCAAAACAACACTTTTTCCTGTCCCGAAGGTGATGTCCACCAAACGGGTTTGTCTCCCCAATTTTTCAGGAAATGACCCGCTCTATCCCCCATATATGGATGATCCAATCCCATAAAATTGGAACCGATAGAGAAATATTTTACGCCTCCTTTTGAAAGTGCCGTAACGGTTGACCACGCAAAGCCCGGTACATCCGAAATCATTGCACTATTGATTTTAAATCCAAATTCTTTACGCAATTTGACTGCATAATCCGTGTAATGAAACATCTCTTCCGCCTGACTCATACCAGTAAGCATGTTCACATACAAAGCCGAAAGAAAAATATCTCCATTTTTTACAGCCGCAACAAACTTCTCTTTTTTTGCAGGACTCGCTTCTTTCAAATAATTTTCAACAACCCAGATAGACTCGACATTCCATTTGAATTTTGCTCCTTCTGGATATGATTTTGTTTTTTCAATCATATCGAGTGCATCATCAATATTTTTATTGTGAATTTTCACAACCTCAGGCTGTACATGGGAATAACCTATATCGGTATGCGAATGGTGTAACAAATGAAACTCTCTGTACATAACCGGTTTAACAACAAAATAGTCGTCAATATAAACTTTACTGCCAACAGTTGCCTGCACTTTTACTTTTTCCTCTTTAGTCACAGCTGCTACTGGAACGTCAAAAGTATTCATTCCATCTTTCACAGTATAAGTATGATTTTCTTTGTCATTGATTTTCACCTTTACGGTTTCTTCTTTTCCGAAATGCAAAACAGTAAGGGCAAGAGATTGTGTACCATTTTTCAAAAGAAAAGGCGTAGGAACGATTTTTACATTTTCTTCAAATGCAAATTTGAAAGTCATGAACCAATCATTGCTGTTTTGTTTCTGACCAACAATTTTGATATGAACGGCCTGTCCAACTTTTACTTTGCTAACAGGAAGACGCAAGAAAGCATATCCCTGTGAGTCATTCGCTCCATCAAGTTTTGTTTGTTGAAATGCCAATGCCGATCCATCCTCCGCTTTAAAAACCCAATTCGGATTTTTATTTTTTGGCACAGTTGTAAAAGTCAGAACCTTTTTGCCATCAACATACAAATCGAAATTTCTGTCACCACTACTCGTTCCCGTTGAATGTCCTGCTACCCAGCCGAAATAAACATACTCGCCTTTAACAACTTTTGGTACGGAAGCTGTTTCCCACTCAATCGCCTTATTCCCATCCGTATTTCTGGTCAAAAGCGCCACTGTTGCATAATCCTGAAAAGCGGAATTATAGCTAATATTTTCACCGCTGATTTCCTTAGAAAAACCATTTATCCAATTGATTTTTCCAAAAAATGGAACTTCATTCTGGGCAAATGCATCCTGTATCAGAAAAACCAACAATATGAAGAAACAATTTTTTGAAGCTGAAACAAATTTATTTAAAAACATAACTCTCTTTTTATATTAGTGTCTATCATACAACTCTTTATAATCTACTTTAGGAATACTATTTCCGAAAGCTTCCAACTCTTTATCACCGTCAAATAAAAGCGGGAAAAAGTTACCATCTAATACCTGATCCTGTGGCATTTCAGGAAAAGTATGCAAAGCATCAAGTCGATAATAACCCTCTGTATTTCCTAACGTATCACAACTCATTGTATTTATGACAGTCGCCCTTCTTGGACGTTCCGAAGTATTGGCATAAGAACCATGCATAGTAAGTGGATGGTGAAAACTGGCATATCCTTTTGGCAACTCATTCGCCACTCTTTTATCAAATGCCTCCAATTGCTCTTCATTCAAAACTGTTTTTACAGCCTCCATATCACCCGTTAACCCAGTTATAGGAAGCAATCCCCATTTATGGCTTCCCGGAACAAAATAAAGACAGCCATTTTCTGTGTTAGCATCATCCAAACCAATCCAGCACGTAAGATGATGCATCGGTTTTGTAAATGTCCAATAGGAATAATCCTGATGCCATGCCACTACTCCGCCGTGTTTAGCGGGTTTGCAAAACAATTGGTCATGAAAAATTCTGAAGGATTGTCCCAACAATTGATAAGCAGCCATACGAAATGCAGGCGCCCATAATAAATCATGGAATCCGGGAGTTAAACGCCAAGCTCCGATGGCATGAAAAAGAACTTTGCTTGGATCTTCGGATTCATTGCTTTCGTAGTGATAAAATATTTTTTTATCCTCTTCATTTACTGATTGCAATTTTACAAGTTCACTGTTGAGTAAATCGACCTGTTCTTCTGTCAAAATTTTAATCCCTTTAACAAATCCCTCTTTTTTGAAAGAAGCAATCTGTTCCTCGGTCAGCATGTATTGCTTCCATTCCTCCGCCGTTTTTGGCTGAACAAACATATTGGCTATAGGGTGATTATAATCGGCTAAATCTTTAGATAGATGTATGTTTTCCATAATTATATTTTTTAAGCTTAAAAGCAATTATTTACTATATCTTTCTTTCAACAACTGCATCATATGAACATTGATATCCCATTGACTGGCTATCGGCATGTTTGTAAAAGGCAAATGGACCATATAAGGTGCTGGACCAAATTCAGTGGTAATGGTTAACACTTCTTTTTTAGTATCCTGATAGTCTTTTACAATTGCATCCCACCATTTTAAATGGGCATCCAATTCGGTTTTAAATTCCGGCAAGCGTGGATCAATTACCTGTGCACTCTGAGAATGCCCCACCCTTGAGTGGAGATGTTCGACTTTTTCACAAGCCAAAGCCAAAGCCTCTTCCTGATCTTCGAGCAAACTTTCGGCCACATTACACCAATGTGAAAAATCGGCTGTTATTTTTAAATCGGGTAGCTTTTGCAAAAAATCATATGCTATATGTGCCGCAAACAGTGCTTTATTACGGTGTGTTTCGTGACAAATTGGAATACCTGTTACCGAGCTTATTCTATTTGCGATAGCAAACAATTCTGCATTCTGTTCAAAACTGAAATAATCTTTTCCTGTTTGTGCATTTATTTTTTCAGGCTGAGCCGAAGCGAGTATATGCAACTCCTTGGCGTAATTGATTTTGTGCTCCTCAAAATCTTTTTCAAACGATTGATAATATTGACCAATTAACTTTAAGTCATTATTTTTCAAAGCTTTTAAAATTATCTTTTGTTCTTCAAGAGATTCAGGCATAGGAGCTTCAATCCCATCATATCCAGCTTGTTTCACCTTTTGGCAAAATTGCTCCCAATTGATATTTTCTGAGCCCCATCGCGGATAATAAAATTGTAATTTCATGATTTGCGTCTATTCGATTTCTTCCAAAATTTCCATTTTCTTAGCGGACAAATCCTTTGCTACATTCAAATCAGAATTCCATTCTTTCTCAATTTCTTCCAAGCTTTTTCCTTTGGTTTCAAACAATTTCTTTTTTGCATATAAAAAAGAAAGAACACAAAAGAAAGAGAAAATAAAAAATGTAGTCGCTATTCCAAATCCATCTCGCATCACTGGAAATAACAAATTCACTACATAGTCCGAAACCCACATGGTCATAATACAGACAGATAAAGCTGTACCTCTGATATGCGTTGGAAAAATTTCTGTTGAGATGACAAATTTTAAAGGTCCAAGAGAAAAAGCAAAAAACAAAAGGAATAGGATAATGCTAAACAACATGAACCAACCTGTTATATTCATCATAAAACAAAAGCCTGTCAATGCCAATGCAAAAGCGGCACAAAGTGAGCCTACAATGTATAATGGTCTGCGTCCCCAAGTATCCACTTTTGAAATGGCGATGAAAGTGAAAAGCACATTGGCCGCCCCCAATATCACCTGATAAAACAACGCATCACTGGTAACAATTCCAGCCGATTTTAAAATGGTGGGACCGTAAAAAATAACTCCATTGATACCACTAAACTGTGACAAAGCAGTAAGTACCATTGCTAAAACCAATAATTTACGTAAGGGCAAATGAAGTAATTCTTTAAATCCCCCTGATTTTTGACTGGTCATTTCTTTAATGGAAGCCAACTCCAAACGAGCCGTTTCTTCCCCATTTATTTTAGTGAGAATATCAAAGGCATCTTTATCTTTTCCGTACTGCACTAACCAGCGTGGACTTTCGGGAACAATCAGTAATAACAAACAAAATGCTGCTGCAGGAATCACACCTACAATAAACATTCCTCTCCAAACATTTTCAACAAATAGCCAATGCATCAAACCGCTACCTTCTCCTGCATTCGCGGTAGCATATTTTTGTAAAAATAAATTACTGATATAAGCCGCCAAAACTCCAACAGTTATGGCAAGCTGATAAAAAACCACCAACTTTCCACGTTTTTGCGAAGGCGCCACTTCAGAAATATAAAGTGGGGAAACATTCGAAGCCACACCCACAGCCATACCAGCAAGTATGCGGAAGAAAATCAATACGGAATATTCCTCTGAAAAAGCAAAACCAACAGCACTGATCAAAAACAATACGGCAGAAACAAACAATACTTTTCTTCTTCCAATTTTATCACTGAGGTATCCCGAAAAGGCGACACCCACAATGCACCCCAATAAAGCACAGGACACGAATAAACCTTCTTGCCCTGATGACAATCCGTATTGCAATTTCAATGGTTCAATAATTCCGCTTACTACAGCCATATCAAAACCGAATAAAAAACCTCCTAAGGCCGCAATAAGCGTTATGAGAGATATAAAATAATTTGTTCCTTTTCTTTCCATAATAATTTGGTTCAATCAATTAAGATTTTGGTTTAAACGTTAATGCAAATCGTTTTTCTCATTCGCCCGAGGCAAAAGAGTGGTATATATTTTTGTTATTTGGTTCTTAGACCGTTTTAACACCAGCTGTCTTTTACATACGAAACAACCACAAATGCTTTTTTGTCTCCTTTGTAATTGATTTTGTATTTTGGAACGTTTGCTGGAATCACAAAAGTTTCGGCATATTTGAATGTTTGGCTATTATCGCCCACGGACACTTCTGCAATGTCGCCCTCAACTAGCATACAAATATGACATTGTCCTAATGTTTCAATTTCGATTTCGCCTGTAAATTCATAACGGTCAACAGCATAAAAATGTTCTTCATGAGTCGGTAAACTCATTTTTAGACCGTTCGAAAATTCTTGAACAACCTTTGGTTTTGAAATGAATTCATTTGTGACCCTTTCCCCTTTTCTGTCGAAATAAACATTGTTTAATCCGTGTTCAACGTTTATAGGACGCGGTTTCCCGTCTAATCCGGGGCGAACCCAATCGTACATTTTGAAAGTAAAAATATAAGGTGTGCTGCTGATTTCAAGAACCATATTATTGATTCCCGAAGCGTGAATCGTTCCGTTTGGAATCAAATACAATTCATGTTTTTGGGCTTTAATTTTTTGTACATATTTTTCAATATCAATTGGTTCCGCTGTTTTCTGGGATTCCAGTAAAGCGTTTTCAAATTCTTCGGAATTAATATCTTCCGTAAAGCCTAGATACACGTTGGCATCCTCTGTACAATCCAATATATAATAGGTTTCATCTTGCGTAAAGGCTTCCCCGAAATGCTCTTTAATGTAATCCGGACGCGGATGGCATTGCACCGAAAGATTTCCTCCATCGAAAGTATCCAGATAGTCAAAGCGAATCGGGAAATTATTTCCGAAACGATCAGCCGCTTTTCCTAATACTTTTTTGTTGTCCTGAAACATTAAAAAATCGAAAGAAACTTCCAATAAATGATTATTTCCTTCCAAAACGATTCCGTTTTCCGGTGTTATTAATTCAAAAGACCAAGCATAATTAACTTCGTCCTGATTCAAATCACCAATCTTATTTTTCATCCAATGACCGCCCCAAACCCCAGCTTCAAACCAAGGACGGGCACGCAACGGACTTTCCAGCATCGTATTCAATGCACTTCTGAAGTCACTTCCTTCCATCCATGTAATTTCATCAATCCGTTGTTCATCGACAATCAGATCGATTTTTGGCAACAAACCTTCTTTGTGTGCGTTCAAAACCGGCCATTCGATAAAATACATTCGCTTGTAAATTTGAGAATACGCTAAAGTATCACTACAACCAATGTTTTTGGTCGAACAGGCTCTCATTCGGTATTGAATTTCGTTTTTTGGAACATCTACATAAATCAGTTTTCCTTTCCAATTCGCCAAAGAGGCTCCCGTACCGTAAACGATGCAAACATCGGCAGTTGTGTCCGGTTGCAACAAATTCAGCTTTTCAGCATCAAAGAAATCCGAAAGTTCTCCCGAATATCTTTTTCCGAAAACCAAGTCATCACCATTCATATTTGGCTTAATCATTTCGTCAATTTCTGCAGAAGATTTCAAGCAGGAATCGATATCGTACCAAAGCACATTTATCTTTTTTTCGGTCAAAGCCGAATTCAAATGGTTTTTAAAATTTTCCCAAAGAACGCCGCCAAATCCGTCAATAACAACCGTTTTTTGTTTGGCAATAGCATTCGCCAAGGATTTAAAACCTACAAAAATTTCTGAATCCGTCTTAAAAGAAGGGAAAACATTATATTCGGAATTGTTTTTTACAACCGCATTAATGGGTAATAAAGGTTGTGTGGTTTTTCTTTTGGACTGTAACTCTTTTTCCATCTGTATTTTATTTTTTTTATCTGCAATAATTGTTGCCCCTCTCAGAATACTTTGTTCAGCATCATCACAGAAAACTATATTTAATTTAATTGTCAATGAATTCAATTTTTCTTCCAAAGCTGATAAAAACAAGGCGCTGGCTTTCGAAATATTTCCGCCGATGACAAGTTCATCACATCCGAATTTTTCAAACCATGGGAAAAGAAAAGTTCCCATATTGGCACCAAATTTTCTAAAAACAGCGTTGGAATCCTCCGTATTTAACCCCGCAATAGCTTTTACCGAGTCGATAGTAACGCCTGATAGTCGTTTATATTCGTTCAAAATCCAACGGGTAGAAAAACACTCATCGGCAATCGTCCCGAGAAAAGATTTATCATAAAACACTCCATTTTCCGGTACTTCAGGATGATTTTTTATTAAATTTCCATCGACCATAAATGCAGAACCAAAACCGGTTCCCAAAGTCAGGAAAACCGTCCTTTTGCTTTTCAACTGATGACGAAAATAAGCCCCCTCGGCAAAGCAATCTGCATCATTGGCAAATACAAAAGGGATCGCATCCAAACCTGTAAAATTTTTCAGTGCTTGCTGAATATGAACACCAAAAGTTGGTTCGAATTTTCCGCCTACTCCCTTAATTTCACTCACGCCTTTATCATAATTGAAAGGACCAGGAAAAGCAATTCCTACTGCATCAACAGCAAGTTTGTTACTTAAAACTTCGGTTATACAGTTCCCAATTGTCGAAATAATAGCCATTGGACTATCTTTTGCATTGATTTCTTTTCTCAATACTAATTGCTCTTCCTTTCTAACAACATTGTGTTCGATAACACTTATAGTGACATGGCTTCCACCAACATCAACTCCTACTTTTTTCATTTACTAAATGGTGCGTTTTATTTCTATAGTATAGGTAAACCAATCGTTTCGGTAATAACAAATATTGTATTCAATTGGCTTTCTGGCCGTGTCGAGAACCACACGTTTTCTTTCTAGAACTGGCTGATCCTTCTCAATTTTCAAAGTGCTGGCGATTCTTTTACTTGCAGCGATTGCTTTGAGTTCTTCCTGAGAATATACAGGAACCACATTGTATTTATTACCAAGAATCTCATACAATGGAATTTCAAAGTTTTCATCAATCGAAAGACCAATTCGAGGATGAAAATAGGATTCGAAATACACCATTGGGCTATCATCAATACTACGGGTGCGCTGCAAAAGCAAGACTTCATCGCCTTCATTAATTTGCAAATGTTTAGCAACTTTCGCACTGGCCGGAACCATTTCTACATTCACCGAAAGATTTTTAAATTCTAATCCCATATCTTCCATCTCGTGAGTAAAACTCATCCAATTATTCAGATTGGTCGTGATTCTGTTTTGGGAAACCCGTGTCCCAGAACCTTTCTTTCGCACCAAGAGGTTTTCATTTACCAAAATAGCAATTGCCTGACGTAATGTATTACGGGAAATCCCCCAACGTTTGGCCAAATCAACTTCTTTTGGAAATAATTCTCCATCTTTAAAATCGGGATGCTTGATCAGTTCACGCAATAATTCTTCCACTTGTTTGTGCAACGGAATTTTACTGTCGTGATCCAATAACGGTATTTTGTTCATATGTTCATACATATTGCAAAAATAGCTTTTTTATTCAATCAAAAAAACTATTTAACAAAAAATACAAGTAACTGATT
>NZ_MUNX01000100.1 GCF_002001005.1 Flavobacterium sp. A45 | reverse complement strand
AATTATAACGACTTAAGGTGGTTATTGCGGCGGGGCTCACCTCTTCCCATCCCGAACAGAGTAGTTAAGCCCGCCTGCGCAGATGGTACTGCAGTTATGTGGGAGAGTATGTCGCTGCCTTTTTTTACTAAAACCCCGTTTCTTACGAAACGGGGTTTTTTGTTTTATAAAAAGTTTTGTATTTTTTTGCGAAAAAATTAAAATGTTACATTTCTAAAACTATCCTCAATTACCCTAAGTATATGTTGTATTGTCTTAAAAGGCAATACATCGTTTTCGTAATGTTAAAATAGCATCTTTATTGGAAAATGCAGTTGCGTTTTGAGAAGGATTAGCTCCTTACTTTAGCAATAGAAATTATTACTAATTTAAAACAGCAGCATTATGAAAACGATTTTAAAATTTAGTCTGATAGTATTAGTGGCGATGACTACCATGAGTACCTATGCAATCAATGGAGATTTTTTACTGAATGTAAAAAAAGGAACTGGGAATGAAATTAGTTTTTCGGTGAATGAAATTCAAAAGGCTACAGTAACGATCTACGATAAATTCCACAATGTAATCTATTCTGAAACCGCAACAGGTAAAGCAGGAATTGAGAAGACTTATAGTCTTGAGGAGTTTCCTGACGGGGTTTACTTCCTAGAAGTGGAAACCAGTCAAAAGAAAGTGATACACGAGATTGTTATCAGCAATAAAGTTTCAAGCTTATCGAGAAAATCGGTTGCCGAAGTGTACAAAGGGGATTTGAAAATGAAGAACCAAAATGTGGCAGCGCTAAATTAATTGGGTTATTTAAAAAAAATACTTACTTCGAATTTACAAAAACAAAACAGCTCCTCTTTAGGGCTGTTTTTTTTGTTTTATGAGTTATTTAATATTAATTTCTTCTGAAAAACGAATTTGCATGAGGGATGGAAATGGCATCCTTTTCTTTTCCTTCTTTCGGGAAAAGAAAAGATACAATGAACAGCCCGACCCTTGGGGCATGCCCAAAAGAAATAAATGGAGGTATATGATGTAAAACATTGCTTTTTTAAGCTCTAAATAATAAAAGAGTATCAAATAATATGCTATGTTTGGATTTCGGCACTTACGATCTTTAATTTTATTTTAAAATAATTATATGTATGTAAAAAAAATCCCGTCAAGTATAAAACCTGACGGGATCTATAAATATTAAATCAAGTGTTTATGCAAGCATAGTTACTGGATTTTCGATGTATTGTTTTAATGTTTGTAAAAACTGAGCTCCAGTTGCTCCATCAATTGTACGGTGATCGCAAGCCAAAGAAAGCATCATGGTGTTGCCAACTACAATCTGACCATTTTTCACTACTGGTTTTTCTACAATAGCTCCTACTGATAAAATAGCAGAGTTTGGTTGGTTGATGATAGAGTTAAATTCAGTTATACCAAACATTCCAAGATTAGAAACCGTGAAAGTACTACCTTCCATTTCAGTTGGTAATAATTTTTTGTTTTTTGCTCTTCCTGCAAGATCTCTAACGCTTGAGCCAATTTGAGATAAACTCATTGCATCAGTAAATCTTAATACGGGAACTACTAATCCATCTTCAACTGCTACAGCTACACCAATATTTACGTGATGATTGATGATGATAGCATCTTCTTTCCATTGAGAGTTAATTTTTGGATGTTTTTTCAAAGCTAAAGCACAAGCTTTAATTACCATATCATTGAAAGATACTTTGGTATCCGGGATGCTATTGATTACTGTTCTTGATTGCATTGCCTCATCCATTGTTACTTCTATTACAAGGTTGTAATGAGGTGCGGTAAACAATGATTCAGCTAAACGTTTCGCAATGATTTTACGCATTTGCGAATTTTTGATTTCTTCTGTGAAAACTTCGCCAGCCGGTACAAATACTTTTGGAGCTTCTGTTTTTGCAGTTTCTGGCGCTTTTGATGCAGTAGGACTTGGAGCAGCAGCAGTTGCAGGAGTAAAGTTTTCGATGTCGCTTTTTACGATACGGCCATTTTCACCAGTTCCTTTTACTTGTGTTAATTGAATTCCTTTATCACTAGCTATCTTTTTAGCCAATGGAGATGCCAAAATTCTTTTTCCGTCACTAACTGTTTCGATTACTTCTGTGGCTTCAGATGAAGAAGTAGATTTAACTTCTTCTTTTGCAGTAGCAGTTGGAGTAGCTCCACCCGCTTTATAGTTTTCAGCGATTCCACTAATATCTGTTCCCGCTGGTCCAATGATAGCTAAAAGACTATCTACTGGAGCTGTATTCCCTTCTTGGATTCCAATGAACAATAAAGTTCCTTCATTGAAAGATTCAAATTCCATTGTAGCTTTATCTGTTTCGATTTCAGCAAGGATATCACCTTCAATAATTTTATCACCTACTTTTTTCAACCAAGTAGCTACTGTTCCTTCGGTCATAGTATCACTCAAACGAGGCATCGTTACTACGATAACCCCTTTAGGTAAATCTGCTGATGGAGTAGCAGTTGGAGTTTCGGCAGTTTTTGTATCAGTAACAACAGGTGTTGATTCTGCTGCAGCTGGTGCAGCTGAACCTCCAGCAATCAATGCCGTTACGTCTTCTCCTTCGTTTCCGATGATTGCCAATAAAGAGTCTACTGGAGCAGTTTCTCCTTCTGGGATTCCAATATATAAAAGTGTTCCCTCATTGAAGGATTCAAATTCCATAGTTGCCTTGTCGGTTTCAATTTCTGCTAAGATATCACCTTCGCTTATTTTGTCTCCTACTTTTTTAAGCCAAGCTGCTACCGTTCCTTCTGTCATAGTATCGCTCAAGCGAGGCATTGTTACAATTGTTGCCATAATTGATTTATAATTTATGAGGTGTGAATGGATAGTTTTCTTGGTCGTACACTACGTCGTACAATTGTTGGATTTCTGGGTAAGGAGATTCTTCAGCAAATTGAACACATTCTTCAACTAGATCTTTTACTCTTTGATCAATTACTTCTATTTCTTCTTCTGTAGCGTATTTTTGATCTAAAATCACATCCAAAACTTGAGTGATTGGATCTATTTTTTTGTATTCTTCAACTTCTTCTTTAGAGCGGTATAATTGCGCATCAGACATAGAGTGTCCTCTGTAACGGTAGGTTTTCATTTCAAGAAATGTTGGTCCGTCCCCGCGTCTTGCTCTGTCAATTGCTTCAGTCATTGCTTCAGCAACTTTTACAGGATTCATTCCGTCAACTGGTCCACATGGCATTTCGTAACCTAAACCTAGTTTCCAAATATCAGTATGATTTGCTGTTCTTTCTACAGAAGTTCCCATTGCATATCCATTATTTTCTACTATGAAAACTACTGGAAGTTTCCATAACATTGCCATGTTGAAAGCTTCGTGCAATGAACCTTGACGCGCAGCACCATCTCCAAAGTAAGTCATGGTTACTCCGCCAGTTCCGTTATATTTGTCACCAAATGCTAAACCTGCTCCCAATGGAATCTGACCACCTACAATTCCGTGTCCGCCATAAAAACGATGTTCTTTAGAAAAGATATGCATTGATCCACCCATTCCTTTAGATGTTCCAGTTGCTTTTCCTAAAAGTTCTGCCATCACACGTCTTGGATCTACACCCATACCAATTGGCTGAACGTGATTTCTGTATGCAGTAATCATTTTGTCTTTTGTCAAATCCATAGCATGTAAAGCTCCTGCTAAAACAGCTTCTTGACCATTATATAAGTGTAGAAAACCTCTAACTTTTTGCTGAATGTATAATGCTGCAAGTTTGTCTTCAAACTTTCTCCAAAGCAGCATGTCTTCATACCACTTTAAATAAACTTCTTTTGTAACTTCTTTCATCTGAAATAATTCTTTTGCTTAAGTGTTATTGTTTTATCAATCATGACCTAGTAACGCAAAATAGTTTCCTCACCACAAATTTGCGCCCCAGAGGGGTCGGGATGCAAAAATAAGACATTCCTACTAAGAACTAAAATTTAAAAGCTAATTTTTAGTTCTTTTTTAAAGTAATTTGTTATCAAACATAAAAGGGAGTAGGTTTTTTAGAGATGCTGATTGATGAATCGATCCACTTTCTCCCATGTAATAGATTTCTATAGGGGATTCTTGTCGTATTTCATATTCTGCAATAGATTGTCTGCAAGCTCCACATGGAGGAACGGGACTTGTTGTTTTATTGTTGTCAGAGGCTGCGGTAATTGCAATTTTTAAAATGATTGCTTCAGGATAAATAGCACCTGCGTAAAAAATAGCTACCCGTTCTGCACAAAGCCCCGAAGGATATGCAGCATTTTCCTGATTAGAACCAACAACAACTTCACCGTTGTCCAAAAGAATGGCTGCTCCAACCCTAAATTTTGAATAAGGGGCATAAGCATTTTTTCTAACTTCAATAGCTTTCAACATTAAGTTCTGTTCAACTAAAGGTAATTCTTGAATGGTTTCAAAAACAGTAATTGTCGAAGTGATTATTATTTCTTTCATCAGTTAAAGCTATTTCTTAATTAAATATTTTAGTTATGTACATGGAATTAAAAACAAAAAAATCCAATTTCAAAATAGTGAAGTTTGGATTTTTGTTTTGTATAAAAGTAAAATGGAGATTAAAAACTTTCATATTTCTCTCCAAAATTGAATGTCAAAGAGAAACGTAATGTATTTTCCAGTGGATTTTGAATTTTAGACGCTGAAAACAAATAGGAAACATCAATTTTGACAGAGCTGTATTTAAAACCCGCTCCAAGCGAGAAAAATTCTCTCGCCCCTTTATCTGGACTTTCGTGGAAATATCCAGCACGAAATGAAAATGAATCTTGATATACATATTCTGATCCTATGGAATAGGTCACTTCTTTTAGTTCTTCACTAAATCCACCTGGAGCATCAGTAAATGATTGGAACATACCTGAGAACCAATTAATGGATTGATAATCATCTCTGTTTTGTTGCTCTTCTTCAGGTGTGATGTTGCCATCGCCGTTTAAATCGGGATTTTGTGGGGTAGGAACCATTAATTTACTGACTTCCAAATTTACAGCTACTTTGTTGTATTCGTCTAAAATAAAATCAAATCCTCCACCTAGTTTCATGTTGGCAGGCAGAAAATTAGCACTTATGTCATCATTATCATAGCTCATTTTAGGTCCCATATTCTGGAAATTAAACCCGGCTCTCCATCGGCCGTTAAAATCGGTATACGCAATTTCTTCTGATTGAAAAAACCCGGCCACATCCACAGCAAAACTACTTGAAGAGGTAGCATCATTATTATCAGTAGCTACTTTTAGGTTGGAATTTATGTAACGGCCAGCTACTGCCATTGAGAATTTTTCGCTCAATTTTAAGGCATAAGATAAATCAAAAGCAAATTCATTTGGAGAGACAAGTACAACTTGGCTGTCAAAATCTGTCCTTAATTCAATATCACCCAAACCAAAATAACGGAAACTACCAGCAAAAGAACTTTTGTCGCTATATCTATTATAGTAGGTTATTTGTGCTAATGAAATGTCGTTTACTAAATCTGTCAAATAGGGAGTGTAACTTAATGAAAAGCCTTGTTGGTCGTTAGCAAACGCGTATTTTGAAGGATTCCATTGTTGAGAAAAGGTATCTGTTGATGACGCAACACCATTGTCGCCCATACCTGCAGATCTAGCATCTGAAGCCACCAAAAGGAAAGGCACAGCTGTTGTAATTACGTTTTCCTGGGCATGAATAAAATTAAAATTATATAAAAATATAATCAGTAAAATGGCTCTTTTCATTATTTAAAATAAAATTTAATTTAGGGTAAATATACTATATTTTTAAAGAAACACAATTTTTAAAGAATTACAAGTTTTTCATGCTTTTCAATCTTCTTATTAGAAAGAGATGATTTTACCGTTAATTTATAAACATAAACGCCTTTCCCAATTTTATTTCCAAAATCATCCCGAGTATCCCAAGTTATTTCGCGTGATAAAAAACCTGAAGTTGTAATGGTTTGGTTTTTTGTCCAAACTACTTTTCCGGTTATTGTTAGCACTTGTACTTGTACCTCCAAAGGTTCGTTTGGTTTATTGTGAGAAAACCAAAACTCAGTGTAATTTATACATGGATTGGGATAGTTCAAAACATTTGTAAGTGAGATGGATTCATCACCAATTACTAAAAACTGCATTTCTAATGTTGTTGCATTATTGTAAACATCCCAAACTGTAAAAGTAATAGTGTGTAAACCAGCTTTTAGATTTCGGAAGGGAAAATGTAAATTTCCTTTTGTAAAATTATCCAATTCAGTTTGATAATAATCATTCAAAATAAAAGGATTGCTTACATCACCATCCAATACAGCTACAATATCATGACCAATTCCTCCAGCTGTATTGATGCCACTTTCGTCTTCCATATATGCAATAAATATTGGAGAATCGTTGGTAATTCCACCAGATACAAAAGTCTCATCATTCATATATAACTTCACTTTTGGACTATTATTGTCTGCTACTGCATTTTCATTTACACCTCCGACTTTAATTGTAGTGTCGTAACCCGTAACATCTTCAAGTAATTCACTCTTTTGAGCATAAAAACTCAGTTTTCCGTTGTCTAAAGGAATGCGAATGTCTTTTGGTACTATAAAACTATATTCAAATTGACCATTGGTAACAGATGCATTTCCCCTAAAAATAGCCCCGCCCAAAGTAGTGAAGTTTATCGGTGGACTATAACCATCATTGTTTAAAGTGCTTTTTGTTATTTTTTTGTCAAATAGAATGGTTGATAAAATACCATTATAGTTGGTTAAAGGAAGATTATTCTCGTCTGTTATTTCTCCAGTTATTTTCATTTTTGCTAATGATTTAAAATCTGGAATCGATTGATTTACGGGCACATCATTCACTTTGGTCAATACTACTTTTGGTTTGGGGATGGCCAGAAATATAGCTGGATCGCCAAGATAAAGGACTACGTTTGTTGCGGTATTTGGGTTTTCGTTTTTAGATATTCTTAAAGCTTCTGCTATAGAAACGTATTGATTGGAACCATAAGATAAAAGGTTTTTCGCAAAAAAATCATTGAAATTTTCAGCACTGAATTGTCCAATGGAACGAATTGTAGAAACTAAAGAAATAGCCCCGCCTTTTGAATTCCAATATATGTATTCGCCGGCTGTAGGTCTTGTGGGATTGTCAAAACGAGAAAATTCGCAAGTAATTGTAATAAATAACGGGTACTTGTATTGATTACTTAGGCTTTGGCTGTCTGCTTTATCCCAAAGTCTTTCGCTTGCCAAACCATCTTCTCCGCCATGCCCCAAATAATTAAAGACCAATGCTCCTTTTTCAAATTCGTTATAAAATTCAGATTTTGCTTTAGGATATCTTTCTCCACCAGCAGAGGCTTCCTGTGTGTAAGAGTCTAAAAATATTTTCGAGACATTCAAAAAAGGTTTTTGTAGAGTGATTTCGTCGGCAAGAGTGTTCTGTCTAGATTGCAAAGATGCATCAGTAGATTTGTCTGAATCATCAGAGAGAGTGACATAGTTGTTTCTCCAGCTTCCGTAGGCCTTTTTGTTGTAATATTCGATGACTTTATTTACCATTTCCTCAGCTTGAGTAGTGGTGCTAACCAACATTCTACCAGCAGCGATATCCATTCCTCCGTAAAATGTAGTAATGTTTCCTTCGGAATCATCCATTAGACAATAAAAATCATCGGACGCAAATGAAGCCTCTCCAATAGTGTTGCTCGTTAATGATTCATATATAGGTACAATATTAGTATTGTTGGTTATTCTTTTTTTATAGTCAAATGAAGCATCACCAAAGAGATTGACATATCGTACTCTTTTCTCTGTAGATGAAGCATTATTGTAAATATATTTAATACAGTTTCTTATCGCGGCAATGTCTTGTTTTCCTGATGCAAACTCTTGATAAATGGATTCAAGAGTAATAACTTTTGTATTTAAATTAGAATTTACTCTGTGAAAATTAGCCAGCTTCTCTGCTTGGGATTTTAAAATGTCGGGAGTAATAATTACATAATCAATATCTTGAAATTGACCTTGAGTGTTTTTAAAAACCGTGCCTTTTATATTTGAATTGGCTATTTTTGATTTACTTTCTTTTAATGGAGAATAATAGTCATTCGGGTCAATAGCGATATATTTCCTAAGTTCTCCAAGATTAGCTTTGAATGAAAATGCACTTTGGTTGCTGTTTTCGATTTTTGATACATTATATATATCAGTTACATCCCAAATTTGAGAAATAGCAGCAGCATTTGAAAAATTATACGATATGACTCCAAGGCTTGAATTGGATAAGTCATATTGAAAATGAAATTGCTTTCCGAATCCCTGTAGTTTACTTTTTGCTTTTAATTGAATGTAATCCAGAAAGCCTTTGGATCCAGGCACTCCATTGTTGTTATAGGATAACTTGATTTTTATATTTGAACTACCTGCAAAAGTTGTATTGTTTGGGAGTGCACCATTGAAATATTGTATATCTGAATTGGTGTTTAATGCAGAAAATGGCACATTACCTATATCAAGGCCATTGGCCATAATTTTAAACGAAGTAGGAGTGTAGGCTGCCGATGCCAATGAAGCATTTAATTTAACGGGTACTGATGAGTCTATATTTGGATAATCAAATGAAAATTCTTGGTCCTGATTAATGTCAAATGATTCGCCAACCCACTGCCTTCCCACTTGAGCAATGTTTGTTAAATCGACTTCGTGAAATTGATAGTCGTCGTATGTTGAAATATTTAAAGTGCTTGCAGTTGCAGGCTGTTGCATATTCAACATTCTCTTACCATTGTCTCCTTCTGCCGTGATATAGTAATAGGATTTTGAATCGTACAAATTCAGATTGGTTTGACTTTCGTCATTCCAATTGTAAATTCCCTCACCATAAAATAATATATAATCATCATTGTTAAAGACACCATCGCTTTCTCCTTGAATTTGGATAGCATTTTCGGCTAAATCAGCTTGGTAAAAAGTGTCATTCGCTAATGGCAGCATTTTTCCGCCATTACCATATATCTTAATTTTTTTTGGATCAATTCCATTTAAATTCAATCCTAGTTCCTTTAAAAAGTTTAAAGAAATTTTATAAACACCTGATTTTTCTATATAGAAACGATACCAATCTCCTGAAGCTAAAACGGAATTTGTAATACTCGCTTTGTTTTTTGTAGAAACGCTTTTTCTCGAAGATCCACTATTTATGGCGTATGAAAAGGATTTAATTCTTTTGTAGCCAGAAGCTTCTTTGATTATTGGTGATATTCTGAGAAAGTTTTGAAGAGTATTTCTTGAGTTTATTGTTATCAGGACAGTTTTTATAGCTGAAGGAATTGTAGAAGTGTTCAAATTTCCAAGGGTGGATGCTGTTATGGACTCATAAACCACATTATAAATTTGAATGCTGTTTTCGTCTAAAGCAGTAGCAGTTTTTAAATTTAAATTGTAATAAAGAGATTGATAATAGCCATCATAAAAATAACTGTTTCCTTTGAAACTTGGTGTTTGGGATTTGGTACTGGAAGTTGTATTGTTATTTTCTATCCAATCAATGTTTATATCTCCTTTTACTTGGGCAAAAGTTATAATAGGGAGCAAAAGAATGAAACAAAATACGAGATTTTTCATTGAATTAAGTAGCAAAGTGTTTTGGGAATAATTGCTAAAAGTAAATAAAAAATATTAAATGTCATTTTCGTTGTTTTATGTAATAAAAAATATAATTTTGCGTTTTTATTACATCCGTTAAAACAAAAAAAATTAAAGTTAAGAAAGGGTTTTGTGATTTAATGTTTAATTATTACATTGCGCAACCTAAATTTTAATAATCACCTACTAGAAACTATGAAAGTAAATAAAACTATCCCCTTAAAGATAATGCTATCCCTGGCATTGGTATTAGGACTAGCTAGTTGTAGCAAAAAATCTAAATCCGAAAGTGCCTCGAGAGGTACAGGTTGGAATGTAAGCAGTTCTAAAGGCGGTTTTGCAAAAGGTTCAGCACATAAAACACAGGAAACTGGGCCTGGATTGGTATTTGTAGAAGGAGGAACTTTTACAAGAGGATTGGTTCAAGACGATGTAATGCATGATTGGAATAATATTCCAAATCAACAACATGTTATGTCTTTTTATATGGACGAAACAGAAGTTACCAACTTAATGTACCTTGAATACCTTGAATGGTTGAAAAAGGTCTATCCTCCAACAGAAGAAAACTATAAAAACATTTACGAAGGTGCTTCACCTGATACACTTGTTTGGAGAAACAGATTGGGTTATAACGAAACAATGACAAATAACTATTTAAGACATCCTGCTTATGCCAACTATCCTGTTGTAGGGGTAAATTGGGTGCAAGCTGTTGAATTTAGTAAATGGAGAACTGATCGTGTAAACGAAGCTGTTTTGGAAAAAAACGGATATTTAAAGAAGAATGCTAAGTCATTAGACGTTACAGCTGAGAGTAATTTTAATACTGAAACTTATTTAGCAGCGCCTACGTTGACTTACGGAGGGAATGAGGAAATCCTTTTGAAAGGTAAAGGAGCTTCTAAAAAAGGTCCAAAACCAGACAAAAACGGCAATGTGGTTGAAGAGAAAAATGTATATGCACAAAGGTCATCTGGAATATTATTGCCAGAATACAGACTTCCAACCGAATCGGAGTGGGAATATGCAGCAGCAGCTGATGTTGGTCAAAGAGAATATAACATCTACAAAGGACAAAAGAAATATCCTTGGTCTGGAAGTTATACTCGTTCTGGAAAAAGATCAAACAAAGGATTTCAATTGGCTAACTTCAAACAAGGTAATGGAGATTACGGAGGAATTGCAGGTTGGTCTGATGATGGAGCCGATATAACAAATGCTGTAAAAAGTTATCCAGCAAATGATTTTGGATTATATGACATGGCTGGTAACGTATCAGAATGGGTTGCCGATGTTTACAGACCAATTGTTGATGTTGAGACTAATGATTTTAACTATTTTAGAGGTAACGTTTATACCAAAAATAAAATTGGTAAAGACGGAAAAATTGAAGTAATCACTAATAAGAATATTGTTTTTGATACATTGAGTAACGGTAAATTAGTACCGAGAAATTTGGCAGGGGAAATTGCTCAAGTTCCAGTTGACGAAAATGAAACATATTTGAGACAAAATTTCAGCACAAGTGATAATATTAATTACAGAGATGGTGATAAGCAATCTAGTAAATATTATAGGTTTGGTGGAGCAGATGCTGATAAAGCAAAAACTTCAGACAAAGAAAATATGTACAATGCTCCTAAGCACAATGTGAAAATTGACAGTTTAGGAAATATGGAAAGAAAATACGATAAGTCTAGTAAAAGAACTACTTTGATAAATGATGCAGTTCGTGTTTACAAAGGAGGTTCATGGAGAGACAGAGCTTATTGGTTGGATCCAGCACAAAGAAGATTCTTCCCTCAAGATATGGCAACAGATTACATCGGATTCAGATGTGCTATGTCTAGAGTTGGTTCTAAATCAAACACAAAAAAATCACCAAGAAATTAAATTTTTTATATACAATACAATAAAAGCCCTTTCATTAGGGCTTTTATTTTTTAAACTATATTTATATGGATATTAAATACATTCATAGTTTGTTTTTGAAATGCAATTCGGTTTCAATTGACACACGTAAAATTGGAACGAACTCTTTTTTTGTGGCAATAAAAGGAGAAAATTTTGACGCTAATACTTTTGCAAAAGAAGCTCTTGAAAAAGGAGCATCCTATGTAATAATAGATGATAAAGAGTATTATATAGACGAGAGAACTGTCTTGGTTGAAAATAGTTTAGTTGCTTTGCAGGAATTGGCTAAATTTCATAGGAATCATTTGAAATTACCCATAATTGCTCTTACAGGGAGTAATGGAAAAACAACTACAAAAGAGTTGATTAATGTGGTGCTTTCAAGAAAGTTCAAAACGAAAGCTACTATTGGTAATTTAAATAATCATATCGGTGTACCCTTAACCCTATTGTCGTTTGACGAGTATACCGAAATGGGAATAGTTGAAATGGGGGCTAATCATCAAAAAGAGATAGAATTTCTATGTGATATTGCGCAACCTGATTACGGATATATTACCAATTTTGGAAAGGCTCATCTGGAAGGGTTCGGAGGTGTTGAAGGGGTTATTAAAGGCAAGAGCGAAATGTATCATTATCTTTTAAATAACGATAAATTAGCATTTGTGAATCTTGAAGACCCTATTCAAGTTGAAAAAACTAAGGCGATGCAGTTGTATTCTTTTGGTGTGAATAAAGATGCTGCTAACGTAAATATAACTCGCATAGAAGCCAATCCTTTTGTTTCTGTAACGTATTCCCAAAACATAATTTCAACTCATTTAATTGGGTTGTATAATGCAAATAACATTAATGCGGCTATTGCTATAGGAACTTATTTTGGTGTTGAGGAAAGCGATATTAAAGAAGCGCTGGAAAGTTATATTCCAGAAAATAATAGATCACAATTAATGTCTAAAGGGACAAATGAAATTATTCTAGATGCTTATAATGCAAATCCCAGCAGTATGAAAGTAGCTATTGAAAACTTCATTCTTTTGGAAAAGGAAAATAAAATTGTTTTTCTTGGGGATATGTTTGAGTTGGGTAACGAAAGTTTGTTGGAACATAAAGGGGTTGTTGATTTGCTCTTGAAGCAAAAGGACATTACTTGTTATTTCATTGGGAAAGATTTTTATCAGAATAAAGCAAATCAATCAAATTTCTTTTTCTTTGAAAGCTTTGATGCTTTTTCAGAGATCATTAAAAATAAAAAATTTGAAAATAATATGATACTCATCAAAGGATCCAGAGGAATGGCTTTGGAGCGAACCTTAGAATTTATAAAATAATTTTTTTCAATATTAAAAGAAGCTCCTTCAGAACTATTTGAGGGAGCTTCTTTGTTTTACTTAATGCTCATTAAGTAGCCAATTAAATTTTCTTTTTGGTTTAAATCTAGTTTTTTTCTCAATCTATATCTAGCCAATTCAACGCCACCTGTTGATATATTCATGAATTCTGCAATTTCTTTGGTAGACATATTCATCAATAAATAGGTTGACAAATCCATCTCTCGGGGAGAAATTGTTGGATGTTTTTCTTTTAATTTTTTTAGAAAATCAAAATGTACATTTTTGAGATGCTTTTCAAGATCTTTCCAGCTTTTATCGGTGTTAACTTCTTTAGAAATGCTTCTGTTTAATTTGGTAAATTGAGCTTTCGTCTTTTCGTCAAAAGTAGAGCTATTGATGTCTTTCAATTTTTCAATAATTCCATTAAGTATTTTGTTTTTTTTGGCAACTTGTATGGTGTTGTTTACTAGCTCTTTGTCTTTTGTGAGTATTTTTGTTTGTAATTTTTCTTTTTCCAGTTTTTCAATTTCTTTTTCCAGTTCGTATTGTTCTTGCCTTATTTTGTTTTCTTTTTCCAAATACAGTCTTCGTTGTTCCAGTATCTCAAAGTGCTTATTTTTTCTAATTTTTATTTTTATTCTTAATCGAATGTAATAGATAAAAGCAGCTGCCATTAATAAGTAAAATAAGTAGGCCAAAGAGTGTCTGTACCATGGAGGATAAACCCTGAAAGCAATAGCAGTTTCATCGGATTGAATGCCGTAACTATTTCTAACTTTTACTTTCATTTTGTAATTACTCTCTTTTAAATTGGTGTATTCTTTTACGGCACTATTGGACCATGTGCTCCAATTTTCATCAAAACCTTCCAGCTGGTATGAAAATTCAAGGTTTTCCAGATTTTCATAGGATGGAGATGAAAATGTGAATCTTACTTGATTTGATGCATAAGGTATTTTGTAATTATCATCACTAATTGGCCCATTTCCCAGATGTATAGTGTCTCCTGGAAAAGAAAAACTTTTTATGTGTGCAATAGGTTTTAAATTGGATTTGTTTTCGATAGTAGAATCGTAATGTGCAAGTCCATCAATTAACCCAAAAAATGTATTTTTAGAGTCAACAGTAGTTATGGATACATAATTAGCTACTAGATTTCCGGTTAAATTAGAGAAAGGCACAATTACATGTTTGTATTTGCTGTCTCCCGTTTTTATTAACGCTCCTAATGATTCGTCAAAAATATACCAAAGGTTTCCGATAACATCTTCTTTAACTTCCTTTATCTCTGGTAAAGACTTAAAGAGGTTGGATATTTTAGGATCTTCTATAAACTTTCTTTTGGTTGTTGAGTAATTATAAAATTTGTTATTTGCTTGAAAATAAATTTTATTATTGATTTTTTGAACACTTCCAATGAAAGGATCTTGATTTGATAATTCAGAATATGTTTTTATTGTTTTAGCCTTATTGAAATTGCTATTAAGGGTTATTTGATATAAGTATTCATCTTTTTTTACCCATAAATAGTTATTGTCTATTTCAAATGTACTTGATGAAACATTAATTCCTTCTATTTTGCTTTTAAATTTCAATCCTGAAGTTGTTTTTTCGAATAAATCAAAACCATTATAATTTGCACCTATTATGTATTTTGACTGATTTGGAATAGGGGTTAATCTAAAATATCCTTTTCTACTTAAATTTCGAATCATTTTTCCTTCTTTTATAAGCAAAGCCCCTTTGTTGCTAGCGCAGATTAGTTCATCATTTATGATGTGCAAATTCCAGGCTTGTGATGCGGTTCCTTCGATAAATTTGAAATTGTCATTTTTGAAATTTGCATTCCAAGGGTGGCAAAATACTCCTTGATTGGTAGCTACATACAAATTCTCTTTGTATACAATTGAGGAGTATACAGTTCCAAGATTATAGTTGGAAACAAAATAGGTTAGATAAGAGTTTTCGTTTATAAAAGTTATTCCGTTGTCTAGCCCGAGCCATAGGTTGTTATTACTGTCTATAAAGGAGCTTAGTATTGTGTTGTTTTGAATTCCATTTTGCTTGTTGATGTGCTGTATTATTCTGCCGTTTTTGTCACATAATACCATACCGTTTAATATGGAATTTAGTACTATATAGTTGTCTTTAATTTCAACTCCTCCAAGGCAATTACTTTTTTTGGCAAATTCATTGGCTTCTGTATTCCATTGTGTTAGTTTGTTGTTGTCATACAAAAACAACCCTTTGTCAATTGTTGCTATGAGTAGATTATTCTTCGGCATACTAAACATACCCCAGATTTCGGTATTGTTTAAAAGTTTGGTTCCTTTTAATGAAATTAATTTTCCGTCAACGTATTCCATTAAACCCAATTTTTTATTTTGAAAAAAAAGTTTCTCTTTTACTTTGAAAGAAAATTGGAATTCATGCGGTGTTTTTAATATGCTTACTTTATTTTTTTTGTATACGTATATCGTTTTGAATGATTGAAAAATCACCTCGTTTTTATAAAAATGAATCTTCCATGTTTGATTTATGCTTTGAGGTTTGTTTAGCTTTATGAATTTTGCAATAGAATAGTATTCTAATTTTCCTTTTGCATTAGGCTTAAAATATCCAAAATCATTATATCCTCCTACAAAAATTTTTCCTGAAGGGTCAATTTTTACGCTTCGAATATCTTGCGAAATGGGTAAAGTATGTTTGGTCCAAGTAATACCGTCAAACTGGAGTAGACCATCTGTATTTGCAAAATAGACATTACCATTTTTGTCTTGGTCAATACACCAGTTTTGGGTACCTCCTTTGTATTCATTCTTCTTAAAGTTTTTTATAAGGGGTATTCCCACAGGTTTTATTTGTCCAAATAAAACATTTGACATTAAATATATAATGATTTGGATCTTTATAATTTTCATATGTAGGTATTTATTGCTATATATTGGTTATCTGTACTTGATTTGAGGTTTCTCTATCGTTTGAGTTAACTGTCTTTATTGCTATTTGTTTGTGTAAAATTGTTGAATAATGATGATTTCGTAATTTATTGTTAATTATATAAGATTTTATGTGTTTTTGTTCTGCTAATTTTTGAATTTTCAAGTAGGATGTGCTCTTCTTAAGCTAAATTAAGCGTTTTTGTCTATTGTAGTGTTATTTATTTTAATTAACTTTTTTATAACATATTGATAAATTTTGTATATATTTGAAATACAGCATTTTATAAATAATTTAATGTGTTTTTTATAGGCTTTAATTTATATTTGATGTGTTTTTGTAGTGGTTTTAAAATATTAATTATGCATTTATTAACGTTATATTTGTCGAAATACTAATTAATTAACCAAAAAAAAATTAAAAATGAAATTAAGAAAAGTGCTTATTTTTTGTTTTTGGTCTTTATTGTTTTCCATTACTTTACAGGCACAAAATGCTTTGATTAAAGGAAAAGTAACAGATCAAGATGGGCTTGGTATTCCAGGAGCGAATATCGTATTGAAAGGAACGACTGTCACAACTTCAACCGATTTTGATGGTAAATTTTCAATAAGTTCTCCTTCTAATGGAATTTTAGTAATCAGTTTTACTGGCTACGCTACAGTAGAAACTCCAATTTCTGGTAGTGATGAAATTAATGTCAAGTTAAGACAAGATTCACAAAATCTAAATGAAGTTGTTGTTATTGGGTATGGTACTCAAAAGAAAGGGTTACTTACAGGGGCTAGTTCGAATTTTAAAGGAGAAGCTCTTGCGGATTTGAATACTGGTTCAGCTATGGAATCACTTCAAGGTATTGCTGCCGGTGTTAATGTTACTAAAAACAGTGGCGCTCCAGGTGCAGGTACTAGAGTAACCATTCGTGGACTAGGAACTATAGGTAATTCTAACCCATTGTATATAGTGGATGGTGTACCTGTTGGTAACATCGATTATTTGAATCCAAGTGATATAGAAGCTATTGATGTTTTGAAGGATGCTGCTTCTGCTGCAATTTACGGTTCTAGAGCGGCAAATGGTGTTGTATTGGTAACAACTGTAAAAGGACGTAAAGGAAGACCAGCCAAGATAAGCTATGACACTTATTTTGGAATTCAAAACATATACAAAAACTTGGATCCCTTAAATGCCCAAGAGTATATGTATATCATGGACGAAGGAAGAGTAAATGATGGTTTGGCTCCAAACGATTGGAATGCAATACTTCACGACAACAACTGGTTAGAAACAAATTATCCTGGTGCTGGAGAGCAACTAGGGGATGATGTTTGGAACCAATTGCAAAATGGATGGCAAGGAACCAATTGGATAAATGAAATGACCAAAAAAGATGCACCTATTGTAAGTCACTCTTTGAACATTACTGGTGCGAGCGATGATGTTGTTTATTCAGCTGGTATATCATATTTTGACCAAGATGGTATTATTGGAGGGAATATTGTAGATGCAGGATATAAAAGGCTAACAGCAAGACTTAATACTCAAATGGTATTAAAGAAAAATGAAAGCCACAGCATAGTTACTATTGGAGAAAATTTTACCTATTCTAATGTACAAAACAGAGCTGTAGCTACGGGTAATATCTATTGGAATGATTTGCACAATGCATTGGTACAAAATCCATTACAGCCTGCATACTGGCAAGACTCAATTGACAGAAATATTAATGAGTTTGGATATACCCCAACTTTAGATGGTTTGAACACTGGACAAACAAATCCTTTGGCGGTAATGTATTACAGACACAATTATAATTATGGAAAAGGAAATACAATTATTGGGAATGCCTTTTTAGAAATTGAGCCTATTTTGAATTTAAAATTCAGATCTGCTTATGGAATTGATTCTTGGTTTGGTCACAGTAGATCTATGAATCCAACGTATCATTTAGGAGTGCTTTATAATGATCCTACAGATGGAGCTTCACAAAGTCAGTACTTTGGTGCTAACACTACTTGGACAAATACACTTTCTTATGATACTAAATTTGGCGAGCATAAAATTACAGGAGTAGTAGGAACTGAATTAATTCGAAATCAAATCAACAATAGTGTAAGTGGTTCGAGAAATAATTTATTATTTCCTGGAGATCCAAAATATGCTTATCTAAATAACACACAAAGTCCTAGTTCCATAAATGATATCACTACTAGTGGTGCTGATTGGGCTGCTGGTGGCGGTGCTGTTCAATCTTTCTTTGCAAGAGCACAATATGATTATCAAGAAAAATACCTTTTTTCTGCTACTATGCGTGCAGATGGATCTTCAAATTTTGCTCCAGAAAACAGATGGGGTTATTTTCCTTCAGTTTCTGCTGGTTGGGTAATTACAAAAGAAGATTTTATGTCAGGTACTTCAGGCATACTTGATTTTGCGAAATTAAGAGCAAGCTGGGGACAAAATGGAAATCAATCTGTTGATCCGTTTCAGTATTCTGCACAAATTGCTTACGTGTTTCCGGGATACTTTTTCGGTGATACAAAACCAGTGTCTGGTACAACTGCTTATCCTGCAAGAGTTACCAATCCTGATATTACATGGGAGACTTCAGAGCAGTTAAACATTGGAGTTGATGCAAAACTATTTGATTCAAGACTGGGAGTTACTTTAGACTGGTATAAAAAAACTACGAAAGACTGGTTGGTTTTAGCTTCTATCGGACAAGCAGCTGGAGCAGCAGCTCCTTATATCAATGGAGGTGAAATCGAGAATTCAGGGGTTGAATATTCTGTGAATTGGAACGACAAAGCAGGTGATTTTAAATATGGAATTACCCTAAGTGGTGCTCATAACAAAAACGAAGTTACTAAAGTTGAAAATTCAGATGGGATAATTCATGGTCCAAGCCATGTACTTGCTCAAGGAACTTCAGAAGTTTCAAGAGTACAAGTGGGACAGCCAATAGGATATTTCTATGGTTTTCAAACAGCTGGTATTTTGCAAAATCAAAATGAAGTGGATGCATATGTAACACCAGACGGAAAACCATACTTTAATGACCAACGTCCAGGAGATGTTCGTTTTGTGGATCAAAATAAGGACGGACTTATTGATGAGAAAGACAAAGTATATTTAGGAAATCCAAATCCAGATTTTGAATTGGGAATTCAGTTAAATGTTGAGTATAAAGGAGTTTATTTAAACACAACTTTGGCTGGTAAATTTGGAATGCAAGTGATGCAATCTTATAGATCATTCGCTGACAGTCCTAAGCAAAATTATACTTCAGATGTTTTCGATCGTTGGCATGGGGAAGGAACTTCAAATAGAATGCCTAGGTTGACAGCTACATCGAATAGAAATACAAATTACATTTCTGATATTTATATGCATGATGCTGACTTCTTAAGAGTCAATAACTTAACTTTGGGATATAATTTTAATGAGGTGCTTTCAAATGTTAAGTTCATGTCTAATCTAAAATTATATGTTGCTGTAAATAACCTTTATACATTTACTGATTATGACGGTATGGATCCAGAAGTTCGTTTTGGACATGATGCAAGCTGGGCTTCAGGAATAGATCTTGGTCTGTATCCTCAAGCAAGAACAGTTATGTTTGGATTAAGTGCAGATTTTTAATATAAATACACAGAACGATGAAAAAATTAAAATATATTATAGCAATTTCAGCAATTTTTGCTGTTTCAAGTTGCGAGGATTACTTAGATTCTGAGAATCTTTACGGAAAAAGTTTGGAAAGCTTTTATAAAACACCTACAGATATAAATGAAGCAATGGCTGGTGTTTATAACGCAATCTATACTACAAATGTTCATAGTGAAGAACAAATCGCAGCCAATTTGATGGACAACATGATGTTAGGCGGTGGTGGTACTGATGACAAATCAGCTAAATGGGTTGATAATTTTGAAGACCCGGTTGAGGATACTTACTATGATATGTGGGGACAATCATACAAAGGAATTGCAAGAGCTAATGCAATTATTGAAAAAACCCAGGAAGCTGATTTTAGTAAATATTTTGATACTAAAGAAGAAGCTGATAAATTTAAAAAGCAAGCGATTGGAGAAGCTTTATTCATGAGAGCATTCTTCTACTTTAGATTGGCTAAGTTTTTTGGTGGAGTACCTCTAATTGTTTCTATCGATGATCCAAAAAATGTTGGAAGATCAACTTATACGGAGACTTTCGCTCAAATTGCTTCCGATTTAAAATTAGCGATTGAAACTATGCCAGCTACTCCGTTTCCGAGCATTCCAACTTCAAGTTATGGACATGCCAATAAATGGGTTGCTGAGGCTTATTTAGCACGTGTTTATTTGTTCTATACAGGATATATGACCAATATAGAACAACAAGCAACAGCAGATTTACCATTAGTTGAAGGTGGTGCATTGACTGCTACAAATGTTGCTTCTTATCTAGATGATTGTATCAATAATAGTGGACATGCTTTGGCTTCAGATTTTAGAAATTTATGGCCGTATTCTTATCTAAATAAAAGTGCAGGTAAAACAGTATTGCCTTGGGCAGCAACAAATAATTTGTCTTGGGTAGGTCAAGATGGCTCAGCGCCAACTTTTGGAACAGGTAATCTAGAGACTATGTTTGTACAAAGATTCTCTTTTGGAGATTGGGGATGGAGCAATGGTAATATCTATACTAATAGACTTTGTCTGTTTTCTGCAATACGTGGTAATTCAATGATGCCTTTTGGTGAAGGTTGGGGATGGTGTACTGTTAATCCTAAGTTATGGAGTACTTGGTCGGATCTTGATCCTAGAAAAGTGGGGTCTATACTTCAAATGGGACAAGCAGATCAAGGTACAGACAGTTACAAAGCTGATAAAGGGGATCATGAAACAGGATATTTCAATAAGAAATATATAGCACTACAGCATCCGAATGCGGGAGGTAGTAACGTAGGTATGTTTATCCAAATGTATGGTTGGAGTAATACCGATATGCAATTAATGCATGCTCAGGATTTTATCTTTATGCGTTTTGCAGATGTGCTATTAATGCATTCAGAAATCACTAAATCAGCTACAGGATTGAATGCTGTTAGGTCTAGAGCCGGTTTGCCAGCAGTTGGATATTCATTAGATGCTATAAAAGAAGAGCGTTTGCATGAATTTGCATTCGAAGGTTTACATTGGTTTGATTTGGTTCGTTGGGGAGACGTGAATACTGCATTTAATGATTCTTTCCCGGTAAGAAATTCAGGTACGGATGCTAACTATAGTGTAAAATACAGAACTGAAACAAAAGGTTTGGTGCCAATTCCAGAAACGGAAATGAGATTAGCAAATGGAGTTTATACTCAAAATCCAGGTTGGTAAAATTGAATAACCATTAATAAAATTTAACTATGAAAATTAATAAAATAATATATCTCATTATTGCTTCGTTTGTGCTTATATTTTCTGCCTGCGAACCAATTGTTGAAGAACAACATCTAGCGAATTCCACCGATGTTGATGGTGTTGAACTCAAAGCCACAAATACTACACCAGGCGGTAATGAAATTAAGCTTGAATTACTTACCCCAGCCATTACTGGACATTGGAATTATATGATAGGAAAGGCTTTGACAGACAGAGCTACAATTATATTTCCAGTTAAGGGAACCTTTAATTTTGCATACAGAGGTACTTTGGGAGCGGAATTGTTTGAAAAAAAGGTTCCGGTAACCATTGATGTGTTGGATCATCCTGTACCAGCAGAATGGACAGCCTTGTTAGGGGCAGATGCTGTTGCAGGTAAAACATGGATTTTTGATCAAAATGGACCTGACTCATTATGGTGGTTTATGTCTCCTCCTAATGCTCCAGATTCAGCTATGTCTGTTTGGTGGAATGCTGGAGGTACATGTTGCCCTCCTGGTGATGCAAATGGTAAAATGCATTTTGATTTAGATGGTGATGCAAATTACACACATTATGAGACTAAAACGTCTACTGGTACCAAAGGTTTATTTACTTTGGATGTGGTAGGTAAAAGACTGATTATTAGTGATGGTGCAAAAATGTTGGGCTCTGCTGCTGGTAATAAAGATGGTGTATATTCTATTGTTTCTCTAACAGAAGACAAAATGGTTCTTTATTTAAACAATAGTGAGACATACGGTACTGGATGGACTTTTATATTCAGACCTGAATAACACAGTTAAGTTGGTTTATATTTTCGAAAAGGGGAGATTCGATTCTTCCTTTTTCGAATTATAAACTTTTAATTTACTGGAACCAAATAGCTAAGGTTAAATACAGTATTAAATGTATTATCTATTTTCCTACGCTAAAAAAATCGTTTTTAGATAATTAAAAAAACAATACTTTCTGAACCAAGTGTCTTTTATGGCATAATTGGTAAGGGTTTATTATACCTATATCCTGCATATAATTAAATCAAAATAATGGAAATATTTAAAAAAATTCTAGCGTTGCCAATGTTGCTATTCGTAGCCTTATTGAGTTGTAGTTCTAGTGAGAACGGCAGTGAGCCCCCCAAAAAAAATACCGAACCAGATTTGGTAATAAATGCAGAAGTTGTTGGGACGACTACCCAATTGCCAAATGGTAATGGAAGTGGTATTGTTAATTTTAAGATTAGTTCAAATAGTGCTACATCTTTTAAAATAGTATTTGGTGATGGAGAAACTTTAGAAACTACAACGGGAACATTTAGCCATACTTATAGTGCGAGCGGCACAAAGACTTTTGATATGCAAGTTTCAGCATTCAATGGTGTAAAATATTTTAATGCGACAAAATCTATTACAATTTTTGTTGCGAGTGCCCAAATTTGGGCAGATGAATTCGATGTTGATGGAGCTCCGAATAGTGAAAAATGGGGTTATGATCTTGGAGCTGGAGGTTGGGGTAATAATGAACCTCAATACTATACGAACCGACCAGAGAATGTTATAGTAAAGGGAGGTGTTCTTAAAATTAATACAATAAAAGAAAATTATTTGGGGAGTACTTATACTTCTGCAAGACTTCTAACAGCTGGGAAATTTGCTTTTAAATATGGTAAAGTAGAGTTTAGGGCAAAATTGCCTGCAGGAGCGGGAACATGGCCAGCATTATGGATGCTTGGCGATAATATAAAAACAGTGGGCTGGCCTGCTTGTGGAGAAATTGATGTTATGGAACACGTAGGAAATCAATTGAATAAGATTTATGCAACCTTACATCATCCTGGTCATTCCGGTGCAAATGGGGATGGATTAACTAAAATGATTTCAAATGCTACTTCAGAATTTCATATTTATTCCGTTGATTGGAGAGCAGACACCATAAAGTTTTACATTGATAATAATTTGTTTTACACCTTTTCAAATTCCGCAAATTTACCATTTAATCAAAATTTCTTTATAATAATAAATTGTGCAATTGGTGGGAATTTTGGCGGAAATATAGATCCAAATTTTACTTCTTCAACTTTTGAAATAGATTACGTTAGAGTATATAATTAAAATGTTTTGGTTAAGTTAGGTAGTTTGGTCTTCATTAGCAGCTTCTATTTTTTAAGTTTGGTAGAAGCTCTAATGAAGAATTTTTCAGAGTGGTTTGACCATTGCTAATCAATTAAAAAATAAATAAATGATTCCAGAACGATTTCAAAGAAAAACCTTTTGTCCCTTCGGAACGTTTAACAATTTAAAATATAATGAAGCAACATCACATTTGATTGACTGCATTCTTTTATCAAAAGGCAACTCCATTACAGTTATTAAATATGCTGTTCTATCGGATGCTAAAAATTTGAAATATCCATCGGATCATTTCCCTGTTTTAATCGAAATTAACTGCAAATAAATAATGAAAAAAATAACCACCACAACATTAGTATTAGCAACCATTTTTGCATTTGGGCAACAAAAAAAAGGTACCCAAGAGAATTTGTTTTCCACAAAAGACAAATCTGTTGCGGTATATACAACAGCAGCCAATACAAAATTAAAAATAAGTCCTACGGAAAAGTTGGTTTTTTCAATAGCAAATCAACCTATAGAGACCGAAATATCAATTTTTGTGGAACCCACAAAAACCTATCAGACTTTTATGGGAATTGGAGGAGCCATAACAGACGCCAGTGCTGAAGTGTATGCTAAATTATCAAAAGAAAAGCAAAGAGAACTTTTGGATGCTTACTACGATAAACAAAAAGGGATTGGTTATTCTTTATTGAGAACAACGATTCATAGTTCAGATTTTAGCAGTAAATCCTACACCTATATTGAGGAGGGTGATAAAGAGTTAAAAACGTTTTCAATTAAGCATGACCAGCAATATCGTATTCCTATGATAAAAGAGGCAATAAAAACTGCTGGGGGTAAAATGATAATGTATGCAACTCCTTGGAGTCCGCCTGCTTTCATGAAAACCAATAAAACTATGCTAAAAGGAGGTGCATTATTGCCGGAATTTTATCAGGTATGGGCAAACTATTATGCGAAGTTTATAAAAGAGTATGAAAAAGAAGGTATGCCAATTTGGGGTTTATCTACACAAAATGAACCAATGGCCACGCAAACTTGGGAATCTTGTTTATATACAGCAGAAGCCGAAAGAGATTTCTTGAAGAATTACCTAGGCCCTACAATGCAAAAAGAAGGGCTGGGAGATAAGAAAATCATTATTTGGGATCATAATAGAGACTTAATGAACCAAAGAGCAAGTGTTATTTATTCTGATCCTGAAGCGGCAAAATACGTTTGGGGAATGGGATTTCATTGGTACGAAACATGGGCAGGAGGAGCACCAATGTTTGAAAATGTAAAAAAAGTTAATGAAGCTTATCCCGATAAAAAATTAATTTTTACTGAAGGCTGTGTGGAAAAATTTGACGCTGCTAAATATCAGTTTTGGCCAAATGCTGAAAGATATGGGACATCTATGATTAATGATTTTAACAATGGCACGGTTGCTTGGACGGATTGGAATATTCTATTGGATCAGTTTGGAGGGCCTAATCATGTTGGAAATTTTTGTTTCGCACCTATTCATGCAGACACTACCACAGGGGAGTTAATTTACACACCTTCGTATTATTACATTGGACATTTTTCCAAATTCATTGAGCCTAAAGCCAAAAGAGTCAGTACGGCTGTGAGCAGAAGCGTGCTGTTGAGCACTTCGTTTCTTAACAACAACGGAAAAATGGTGACCGTTGTAATGAATTCAACAGATAATAGCGTGACGTATAATTTAATTGTTGCCAACGCTAAAACGGTTATTACAATTCCTGCCCACGGAATTCAAACGGTGGTTTATTAATAAAATGAATTTCAAAAAAGCTAATTAATCAGCAAAAGAAGTATGGATTGCGATTCAAACTTCATTTTAATGCAATAAAAAATTAAAATTGAACATGAAAAATACAACACTATTATTATTTGTATGTGTGATATCGTTTACTTCTTGGAGTCAAGAAATTAAACGAAAAAAGGATGACATTGATGTTAAGGTTTCAGAACTACTCTCGAAAATGAGTGTAGAAGAAAAAATTGGACAAATGACACAAATAACGGTAACCAATTTTGAACAAAAAGGAAATCCAGGAGTCATCGATGCCGAAAAATTGAAAGAGGGAATTCAAACGTATCATATTGGTTCCATTTTGAACGTACCAAATCCGGGTGCGCCTACTGTTGCAAAGTGGAAAGAAGTTATGACTACCATCAGTAATGAGGCGAATAAAACAAGACTGAAAATACCTGTTTTGTATGGGATAGATGCCATTCATGGAGCAAGCTATACAGCTGGAGCGACTTTGTTTCCGCAACAAATTGGCTTGGCCGCTACCTTTAATCCAAATTTGGTAAAACGTGGAGCCGAGATTTCGGCTTACGAAACTAGAGCTTCTTCTATTCCTTGGGTTTTTTCACCCGATTTGGATTTTCCTAGAAATCCGGCTTGGTCAAGAATCTGGGAATCTTTTGGAGAAGATCCTTATTTGTCGTCCAGAATGGCAGTAGCATTAGTTGATGGTTTTGAAAACAATAGTTTTGGGTCAAAATATCAAGTAGCTTCCTGCATGAAGCATTATTTAGGTTACGGTAGTACTACAACCGGAAAAGACAGAACACCAAGTATAATTCCGGAAAGAATTTTGAGACAATACGATTTGACAATTTACGAAGCAGCAATTAAGGCAGGTGCCAAAAGCGTAATGGTAAGTTCGGGTGAAATAAATGGGACTCCGGTACACGCAAGCAAACATTTGCTAACGGATATCCTTAAAAATGAATTGGGATTTTCGGGAGTTGTAGTTACGGACTGGAAAGATATTATTTATTTATACACCAGACATAAAGTTGCCGAAACCAACAGAGATGCTGTTCGAATAGCCGTTATGGCTGGAATCGACATGAGTATGGTTCCTGAGGATTTTTCTTTTTACACAGATTTATTGGATCTGGTAAACAAAGGAGAAGTGCCAATGTCAAGAATTGATGATGCCGTTTCTAGAATTTTGAGAATGAAATATGAATTGAATTTGTTTGAAAACTCAGTAGCCAATGCCAAAGATTATCCAAAATTTGGTTCTCCAGAGCATATTCAGGAAGCTTATAACACCGCTGCAGAATCGATTACATTGTTGAAAAACAAAGACGCTGTTTTGCCATTGAATAAAAGTGAAAAAATTCTTGTAACCGGTCCAACTTCAAACAGTATGAAATATTTGAATGGGGGTTGGTCATACACATGGCAAGGTGAAAACTCGGATGTTTATGCTGCAGACAAATTTACCATTTTAGAGGCTTTTCAAAATAAATTGGGGAAAGAGAATGTTCTGTATACTTCAGGCGCTGACTTCGCAAAAGAAGATGATGCCGAAATAGAGAAGGCGGTTGCACTTGCTAAACAAGCATCCAAAATTGTTTTGTGTTTGGGAGAAAAAAATTATACCGAAACTCCGGGTGATATCAGTAATTTATTTATGAGTGATTCTCAGATAAAACTGGCTTTGGCTCTAGCCAAATTAAATAAGCCGATTGTTTTGGTTTTAAATGAAGGAAGACCAAGATTGATTAGTGATTTTGAAGATAAAATGAATGCTGTGGTTCAATGTTACTTGCCAGGAAATGAAGGAGCGAGAGCTTTGGTTGATATTCTTTACGGAGATGTAAATCCAAGTGGAAGATTACCGTATAATTATCCTAGATATCCTAATTCATTGGAAAAATACAACCGAAAATACACCGAGAGCATTTCGGAAGGGGAACAAAATAATGATGCTAAATATGAAAAAAGTTATTACCCTCAATTTGAGTTTGGAACTGGATTATCTTATACGACCTTTACCTATTCAAATCTGAAAATAGATAAAACCGAAATCAATGATGCGGATGAAATCAATGTTTCTGTTGAAGTCACTAATTCAGGTGCAAAAGCGGGGAAAGAAACTGTTTTGTTGTATTTGACGGATAATTTTGCCAGCATTACACCAGAAGTTAAAACATTAAAAAGATTCGAAAAAATCAGTTTGGAACCTAAAGAAACCAAAACGGTTAGCTTTGTTTTAAAACAAAAAGATTTACAGTTTGTGAATAATGATTTAAAATGGATTTCTGAAAAAGGAACATTTACAATCCAAGTCTCAAATCTTAATAAAGATTTTTTATTGAAGAAATAATTGAAAAAGCATCGTTATGGTGAGGTCCGCTAGGACAGTTTTGTTTTGTTTTGTTTTCTATCGAGAAGTTGCAAGGGCGCAAAGTTTAGAACCTATTTCTTTGCGTCTTCGCTCCTTTGGATTTAGCAAAACGGTGTTAAGCCAATAAAACATCTTTAATCTTAGACTTGCACGCTGCTCCCAGAGGCCAAGGGAAAGATGCTGCAATATCCGACTACGATGATTCAAAACCATCACTTTGGGGGAGTACTGCAAATCAGGATAAAATGGCAGTGCAGTAAGAAATTAAATTCCTGCATTAATTTAAGAGGCTGTTTCACAAGTAGTGAGACAGCCTCTTTTTTTATCTATTTTATGCTCATGAAGTACCCGATTAAATTTTCTTTCTGATTCAATTCCAGTTTTTTTCTTAATCGGTATCGGGCCAAATCGACTCCTCCTGTTGATATATTCATGAATTCTGCAATTTCTTTGGTGGACATGTTCATTAGTAAATAGGTCGCAAGATCCATTTCTCTCGGAGTAATGGCAGGGTGTTTTTCCTTTAATTTTTTTAGAAAATCAAAGTGGACATTTTTCAGGTGTTTTTCAAGATCCTTCCAGCTTTTGTCGGTACTGACTTCCTTAATAATACTTTTGTTCAGTTTGGTAAATTGAGTCTTTGCCGCTTCGTCAAATGAGCTCGTGTTGATATCTCTAAGCCTTTGAATAATTCCGTTTAATATTTTATTTTTTTTAACCACTTGCAATGTGTTGTTTACCAATTCTTTATCTTTTGATAGTAGTTTTATTTGTAATTTTTCATTTTCAAGTTTTTCAATTTCTTTTTCCAATTCATATTGTTCTTGCTTGATTTTAGTTTCTTTTTCTAAATATAACCTTCGCTGTTCTAGTGTTTCAACATATCTATTTTTTCTGATTTTCATTTTAATGCTAAATCGGGTGTAGTAAACTAAACCAGCAGCCATCAGTAAGTAAAATAAGTAGGCTAATGAATGTCTGTACCAAGGAGGGAACACTCTGAATTCAATAGAAGTTTCGTCTGATTGAATCCTAAAGCTGTTTCGTGCTTTTACTTTCATTTTATAATTTCCCTCTTTTAAATTGGTATATTCTTTTATAGTGTTGTTGGACCAATCACTCCAATCTTCATCAAAGCCTTCCAGCTGATAGGAAAATTCAATATTTTCAAGATTTTCGTATGAAGGGGACGAAAATGTGAATTTGACTTGATTTGAGGCATAAGGCAGTTCATATTTCTCACTTTTGTCTTGCTTATTTCCCAGATGAATGGTGTCGCCAGGAAATGTAAAACTTCTTATATGAGCAATAGGTTTTGATACAGATTTGTTTTCTACAGCTGCATCATAATGTGCCAGACCATCTGTTAAGCCTATAAAAGTGTTTCGGGAATCAATAGTATTTATAGACATATAATTGTCCACTAATTTCCCGGTTAAGTTTGAGAATGGAGTTATGACATGTTTGTATTTGCCATTGCCCTCTTTTATCAGTGCTCCCATTGATTCATTAAAATTGTACCAAAGATTACCATTGGTATCTTCTGTCAATTTTTTAATTTTTGGAATTGACTTGAATATATTGGTCATTACAGCATCTTCTGTAAATGTGCCTTGAGTTATAGAATAAGTGTAGAAAATATTATTAGATTGAAAAAAAACTATATTCTTTATTTTTTGAAGACTTCCTGTACCAGGATTTTGTTCAGAAAATTGAGTAAAGGTTTTAATGGTGTTAGCGTTTCTTAAATCATTATTCAGGGTGATTTGATATATGTATTGGTCTTTTTTTAGCCATAAATAATCTTTGTCAATTTCAAATGAATTGGATGATTTGTCGATGCCTTCTATTTTATTTCTGAATTTCATTCCTGTACTTGTCTTTTCAAAAACAGAAAAGCCATTGTAATTTGCCCCTATAAAAAAGTTGGGATGATTAGGTATTGATTTAAAACCGAAGTATCCTTTTGGATCCAGATTTTTAATCATTTTTCTATTCTGTATAAGTAGCGCTCCTTTATTGCTGGCACATATTAATTCTCCATTTATTATCTGTACATTCCATGCTTGGGTAGTAGTTCCTTCAATAAGTTTAAAAGAGCCTTCTTTGAAATCGGTATCCCAAGGATGATAAAAAACCCCTTGATTGGTCGCTACATACAAATTGCCTTTATGTACAACAGATGAATAAACGGTTCCTAAATTATAGCTAAATCCAAAATAGGTAAGAAATGAGTTTTCGTTTACATATGCAATTCCATTGTCTAATCCCAGCCAAAGATTATTGCTTTTGTCTATAAATGAAGTAAGAACCGTATTGTTTTGAAGCCCTTTGCTTCGGTCGATGTGCTGTATAATATTTCCGTTTAGATCACAAACGATAATACCGTCAAGAACCGAGTTTATTACAACGTATTTGTTCTTATAAAGGATGCATCCCAGAGAACCATTCTTTTTTATAAAGGTATTGGCTTGGGTATTCCATGGCAATGCCTGATTGTTTGTTATTATAAAAAGCCCTTTGTCTAATGTAGCAGCTAGGATTTTGTTTTTTTCTAATTCAACCATTCCCCAAATTTCCGAATTGTTAAAAGTGTTTAATCCTTTAAGATAATTCAGTTTGCCATTTTTATATTCTAAAATTCCAGAAGAAATATCCTGTAAGTACAATCTGGAATTGGTTAGAAAAGAGAATTGAAATCTTTTTGGGGCATTTATGATTTTGACTTTGTTGTTCTTGTATATATAGATATGGTCGAATGACTGAAAAATAACCTCATCCTTGTAAAGGTGTATTTTCCAGATAAAGTCAATTATGCCTAAAGTTTTTTTATCTAATGAATTGGAAATAGAAAAGTATTCGAGTTTTCCTTTTGAATTGGCTTTGAAATAGCCAAACTCATTATAACAGCCTACATATATTTTTCCGGATGCATCTACTTTTAAACATTTAATAGCATCTGAGTTTTTTGCTTTGTATTTATTCCATTTCGATCCGTCAAATTGTAAAAGACCGTCATTATTTCCAAAATAGATATTTCCGTTTTTATCCTGGTCAATATTCCAGTTTTGTGTTCCTCCTTTGTAATCTGTTCTGCTGTAATTTTTGATAAGGGGAAGACCAATTTTTTTTACCTGCCCAAAAAATAGTAAAGGTGAGTTAAGTAAAATAAACAGCAAAAAAAGTCTAGTCAATTTCATGTATTGTTCTTTTTATATTATTTCGAATTTGTATATGATTTGATGTAATTATGGCTAATGTGATAATGTGCATTTTAAGGGTCATTTGAGCTGAATTTAAGGCTCTTTTGTAGATTTTGAGCTAAAGTATCTAATTTATAGTAATTGTAATGATTTTTTTCAATTAATATTTTTTTAAGTAATGTTTTTTTGTTTTTAAAATACTTTAAATCAAGTGATTATATTTTTTTTGATAATATTTTGTAATACTGATATGGTCTTATTGATGTGAATTTGTAGTGATTGTTAATTCTGAAATTAGAAATTTTAGATATACTATTGCATCAAATAACTAAATTTTTAACCAAAATAATCAGAAAAATGAAATTATTAAAAGCATTTATTTTTTGTATTTTGTCACTCTTATTCTCAGTTTATGGGCATGCGCAGGAAGCACCCGTTAACGGAAAAGTGGTTGATGAAACGGGGATTCCAATTCCAGGGGCAACAATAGTTTTAAAAGGAACGTCATCATCAGTAGCGACAGATTTTGATGGTAGATTTCAAATTAGTGCTCCCAAAAACGGAGTTTTATCAATTAGTTTTATAGGGTATAAAACTGTTGAGACGGCTATTAATGGTCAAACATCAGTACAAGTAAAACTTTATACTGCATCACAAGACTTGAATGAAGTTGTGGTAGTAGGGTATGGTACCCAAAAGAAAAGTGTAACGACTGGTGCGATTTCAAGTGTAAGAGCCAGAGATTTGGAAAAAGTTCCTAATGGCCGTATTGAACAAGCATTGCAGGGTAGAGTTTCTGGAGTTACAATAGCTTCCAGTTCTGGTCAGCCAGGTTCAGCATCAACGATCCGTATTAGGGGTATAACTACTTTTGGTGAAGGAGGAAATGATCCGCTTTGGGTTGTAGATGGTGTGGTTGTAGATGCTGGAGGTATTGGTTATCTTAATCAATCGGATATTGAATCTATGGAGGTTCTTAAAGATGCAGCTTCAGCAGCAATTTACGGAACTCGTGCTGCAACAGGTGTAATTTTGGTAACAACCAAAAAAGGAAAATCTGGAAAAATTACGGTTAATTATAATGGATTTGCTGGAGTTTCATCTCCTGCTAAAACATTAGATTTACTAAATTCAACTCAATATGCGACTTTATTAAATGAAAAGTCAGTTGCTGGCGGTGGCGCATTAATCTTTTCGAATCCAGCTGCATTAGGAAATGGGACTGATTGGCAAAAAGCTATTTTTAATGAAAGTGCACTTCGTTATTCACATGAATTGAGTATTAGCGGAGGAAGTGATGTTTCAAACTTCTATGCTTCTTTTGGAATTCAAGATCAGGAGGGAATTGTTTCTACCGAGATTTCAAATTATAATAAAAATAGTTTCCGTTTAAATTCAACTCACAAAATATCCAAAGTATTCACTTTCGGACAGACTTTTGGTTTCACAAGACAAAAAACTGTTGGAATTGGTAATACCAATAGCGAATTTGGAGGGCCATTGAGTTCTGCAATTAATTTAGACCCTACAACTCCAATTATTGAAACGGATCCTGTTTTGGCTAATTCAGCACCATACAGCACGAATCCTGTAATTAGAGATGCAAATGGTAATCCTTACGGAATTTCCAATTTAGTTGGTCAAGAAATGACTAACCCGTTAGCTTATACTCAAACTAGACTAGGCGGTTACAACTGGTCTGATGATTTAGTTGGAAATGCTTATTTAGAAGCTGCAGTGACAAAACATTTCAAATTCAGAACAACATTTGGAGGCAAAATGGCGTATTGGGGTAATCAGGGATTTACTCCTGTTTATTATTTGAGTGCTACTTCAAACGTGCTTAAAAATAATTACGGGCAAAGTGAAAACAGCAGTTTTGCATGGAATGTCGAAAATATTGCAACTTATTCTAATTCTTTTGGGGATCACAATTTAACAGTATTGTTAGGTCAAGGTGCTTATGTTGAGAATATTGGTGGCGGTTCAAGTGCTACAATGTTTGGTTTGCCTATTACGAGCTATCAGGATGCATCTTTCAACTTTGATATTCCGCAGGCAGACAGAAGCAGCGGTACTTATGATATGGTAGAGCATAAATTAACCTCTTTATTTGCCCGTGTTAATTATGATTTTAAAGAAAAATATTTATTGACAGGTATTATTCGCCGTGACGGATCTTCCCGTTTTGGAGCCAATCATAAGTTTGGTGTTTTCCCTTCTTTTAATGTAGGATGGGTAGTTTCAAAAGAAGAATTTTGGAAAGAGAATGATGTAATTAATACATTAAAAATTAGAGGAGGTTATGGTGTTGTTGGGAATGATGCCATTCCAAACTTTAGATATCTTTCTTTAGTTGAAGGCGGTTATAACTATTCTTTTGGTAATACAGGAGCAATAACTACTGGTTATGCAAATCTTACTTTGGACAATCCAGATTTGAGATGGGAAGAGACTTCTCAGGCAAACATTGGATTTGAATCAAAATTTTTCAATAATTTAAATCTTACTGTAGATGTATATAACAAAAAAACTACAGGTATTTTACGTCCAATAAACATTCCTGGTTATGTTGGGGTTGTTTCCAATCCAACAGGAAATGTTGCCGATATGGAAAACAGAGGTATTGAGGTTGAGTTAGGATACAGAAAACAATTCGGTGATTTTAATTTCTCAGCAAATGCAAATTTTGCTTATTTAGAAAATGAAGTAACCTATGTCGCTTCTGATGCAAATTATATTCAAGGAGATGCTTCTTTCCAATCTATGGGGCCAGTTACTAGAACTCAAGTTGGTCAATCATATAACTCATTCTATGGTCTAAAAACAGCTGGAATTTTTCAAAATGAAGCTGAAATTACAGCCTATACAAATACTTCTGGAGGTTTAATTCAGCCAAATGCACGTCCAGGAGATTTCCGTTGGATTGATACAGACGGCAACGGATCTATCAATGACGATGACAAGCAGTTCTTAGGCAGCAATATCCCAAAATATACATTTGGGCTTACATTGAACTTAGACTATAAAGGTTTTGATTTAATGGCATTTGCTCAAGGTGCAGCTGGAAATAAAATTTTCCAAGGTTTAAGAAGATTAGATATCACAAATGCTAATTATCAGACAGAAGCTTTGGCTCGTTGGACTGGTGAAGGAACATCTAATGATTATCCAAGACTTACTTCTACTGATACTAACGGAAACTTTGGTAAGATGTCAGATTTCTACTTGGAAGATGGAGATTATTTACGTTTAAAAATAGTTCAATTTGGCTATTCATTACCAACAAATGTAGTTTCTCAAATAGGGGCAAGTAAAGTTCGTTTTTACTTAACTGGCGAGAACTTGTTCACTTTTACAAAATATACTGGATATGATCCAGAAATTGGCGGAGGTGTTTTTGGAATAGACAAAGGTGTTTATCCACAGGCAAGAACATTCATGTTTGGAGCTAATCTACAATTTTAATAAAATTAAAGAATTATGAAAACGATAAAATATAAATACTTTTTTATAGCAATAGCAATGATTTCTTTAGGGTCTTGCTCAGAAGAGTTTGTAGAGGTTACACCAAAAGGATCCTTTCTTTCGGATAATTATTATTCAAATGAAGGACAGGCGACAGCCGCACTTGTTGGGGTTTATGATCCGATCAGAAAAAATTCGGGCGGTTTTGAAAATATGATCGCAATGATGAATGCAGGTTCTGATGATTTTTATGCAGGCGGCGGTGGATCTACAGACGGACAGGGAATTCAAGATTTTTCAACCCACTCGCTTACTTCAATAAGTATTCCCGGGAGTTTTTGGAACGACCATTATCAAGGAGTTTTTAGAGCGAATACCTTACTTGTAAAATTACCGGATGTGGATATGTCTGATGATCTTAAATCTAGATTTACTGCAGAATCAAAAGCTTTGCGTGCGATTTATTATTTCAATTTGGTGCGTATGTTTAAAAATATTCCATTATTGTTAGACCCTTTGACTGCTACTAATATGTATGATGTTGAACAAACAACTTCTGAAGCGGTTTATGCTCAAATTGAAAAAGATTTGACAGAAGCAATTCCTGCTTTGCCTGCAACAGTTCCTGCGAGTACAGAATCTGGCCGACTTACAAGAGGCGCTGCTCAAGCTATGCTAGGAAAAGTATATTTATTTGAAGGTAAAAAAGCGGAAGCTGCAGCAGTTTTGGCTCAAGTAAATGGTACTCCGGGCGCAACAAATCAATACGGAAACAAACTATTGGCCAATTTCAGTGATTTATGGGTTGTTGCCAATAAGTTCAATACAGAATCACTTATTGAAGTGTCTCATACAAGTGCAGGAAATTCTGATTGGGGATTTTGGGGTTCAGGTAGAGACGAAGGAAATTCATTGAATGTAATGATAGGACCTAGAAGTTACTCAAAACCAGCAGCATCATCAGCTCCTGATTTACCATCAGGATGGAGTTTTAATATTATAACACAAGATTTGTATGATGCACTTAAGACAGATCCAAGGTTTGAAGCTACAATACTAGATATTAAAGCATTGAAAGCTGCAGGTGAGGCAGATTATATTGGAGGATACCAAGATACAGGCTATTTCTTGAATAAATTTCTTCCGCGCAAAACGGATGTTCGTACTGGCGGTGGTGCGGCTGAATTAAATTACAAGCAAAATACGTATGTGATGAGACTTGCTGATACCTATTTAATGGAAGCAGAAGCATTAGGTTCTGGAGCAAGAGCGCAAGCATTACTGGATGCTGTTCGAGCAAGAGTTGGTTTGCCTTCAGTTCCGGTTACACTTCAGGCTATTAAAAATGAAAGAAGAAGGGAATTTGCAGGTGAAGGACTTCGATTCTTTGACTTAGTAAGATGGGGCGATGCAGCTACTGTGTTAGCCAACAGAGGTTTTAATGCTGGTGTAGATGAAATTTTCCCTATTCCAACCAGAGAACTTCAAGGAACTAAATTGAAACAAAACCCTGGCTATAATTAATAGAGCTAAGATTGGTTCAAAATCCAAATTATTAATACTAAAAAAACACACATATTATGAATATAAAAGTAGTATTGAACAGATACATTTATCTAATGTTATCTATCATAACATTAAGTTCATTAGGAAGCTGTCAGTCTGAAGATATCACAGATAACGGACTGTCAGATGCAAATGTTGATCCCTCCTTTACCATTACAGCCGTAGAAGGTTCTGCCAATAGATTTATATTGACAGCGCAGACAAAAAATGTATTAGGTTCCAAATGGGACATGGGTGATGGTGCAGGAATGGCTGTTGGTAAGATGACAGAAAATCTCTTTCTTCCAGATGCAGGGACTTATACCATTACGCACGCTGCCATTGGTAGAGGAGGAATTATAAATACTGCATCTCAACAGATTGTCATAGCTACTCCAGATCCAGTAGCTGGGAATATCCTTAAAGGAGGAAGATTAACCAATATTGAGGATTGGTCAAAATGGACTGTTACAAATCCAGCTTCCAGTGCCAGTATTACTTTTGCTGAAGGTTCGGCTACTTTGACAGCCAGTGGCTGGGCTGGTAACGGAATATATCAGGCAATTAATGTTGTAGCAGGAAAAAAATACGTAATCGATATGATTACTTCTTCAACAACAGGCTGCAGTAATACTTGGTTGGAAGTGTATTGCGGTTATTCAGCACCAGTAACAGGAACTGATTATTCAGAAGGAGGAAAATTAAGAGCTTTAAGTACTTGGGACGGGTGTGCAACAGCTGCTTTTTCAGGAAAAATTTCAGTTGTGGGCTGTACGGCTGCAAACAATAAAGGAATATTTACTGCTACTCAAACAGGTACAGCGTATCTGGTAATAAGAGGCGGTGGTGAAGACATGAAGGCTGGTATCAAAATTCAAAATATTGAAATGAGACCGTCTTTGTAGTTGTTTTAAATAATGAATTAATTAGTAAGTTAGGTTGAGTTGGTAGAATGGCCCATTCTCTATGATTATGGGTCATTTTATTTTTAATGGAATATTTAACGAGTAGTAAAAATGAAAAAATATCTTTCCAGAATAAATTTTATTATCGTACTGAACTGCTTTCTGTTTATTTCCTGTAGCGGTTCAAATTCAGACGAGCCAGAGGCAGAAAATATAACACCTGCAAATCTAAAAGTTACAGCAGAAATAGCTGGTGCTTCAGCACAAAATCCAAATGGCGACGGAACAGGTGTAGTAAACTTTACTGTATCGGCAGCAAATGCCACGTCATACAAAATTACTCTTGGAAATGGAGAAACAAAGGAAGTGACAAATGGAAGCTTTTCTTACACTTATACAGCATCGGGTGCTAATACTTATGTGCTATATGTGTCTGCTTATAATGCTGGTAAATTTGTTAGCACGTCACTCTCTATTACCGTTTTGGTAGAATCCAAGTTAATTTGGGCTGATGAATTTAATACTGATGGTGCGCCAGATCCAACCAAATGGAATTTCCAGATTTGGAATCCTGGCTATGTTAACAACGAGCTTCAATCCTATACCAATCGTCCGGAAAATATAATTGTTGAAGGCGGTGTTTTGAAAATAAAAGCCATCAGAGAAAAATATGGCAATGGCGATTTTACATCTGGAAGAATTGAAAGTAACGGTAAATTTGATTTCACTTATGGTAAAATAGTAATCCGGGCAAAAGTGCCAACTGGTGTTGGGACATGGCCTGCAGTCTGGATGCTGGGCAGTAATATTGGCACTGTAGGATGGCCAAAATGTGGAGAAATAGATATTTTAGAGTCTGTTGGAAAGAATATAGACCAAAATCATTCTTCTTTACACTCCGAAGGTCGTTCTGGAGCAACTCCAGATACTGGCATTATAAAAGTGCCAAACAGCAATACTGAATTCCATATCTATAAAGCAGATTGGACTGCCACTTATATAAAGTTTTATGTGGATGATAAATTGTATTACACTTTTATAAATTCAGATAAATTCCCTTTCAACAAAAATTTTTACCTGATTGTCAATTTTGCAATGGGTGGAGTTTGGGGAGGTCCTGTAGATCCAAATTTTACATCGTCAACTTTTGAAGTGGATTATATAAGAGTATATAACTAATAAACAGCAGAATTAAAACTATCAAGAATAGAAAATTAAATAACAATAATTCAGAGTTCAAAATAGATAATCATCCAGTTTTGCCGAATTAATCAAAAATAAATAATGAAAAAAATACATCAATTAGGAAAGCTGTTTTTCATGATAGCTTTTTCAGCCATACACATCAGCTGTTCTTCTTCTAATGACGGAGGCGGTTCTCCAGATCCAACTCCTACACCACCTCCAGTAGCAAAAAATGAAGTTGATTTTTGGCTTACGACAGGAAATCAATCAGCACTTTTGAAAAAGCAGACAAACATTTTAGCTTTTGGAACCAAGGCAAATATTTATCAGAATATTGAAATAAATGAAACTCAAACCTATCAAACAATCGATGGTTTTGGATTTACATTGACCGGCGGAAGTGCTCAAGTGATCAATCAGCTGGTTGCTCAAAAAAAGAAAGACCTATTGCAGGAATTGTTTGGTTCAGGCGATAATTCAATAGGGTTGAGCTACTTGAGAATCAGTATCGGAGCTTCCGATTTGAATGCAGCTCCTTTTACCTATAATGATATGCCGGCGGGACAGACAGATGTTAATCTGGCTAATTTCAGTCTGGCTCCTGATATGACCGATATGATTCCACTGCTAAAAGAAATTCTGGCGATTAATCCTAATATCAAAATAATGGGTTCTCCTTGGTCTGCACCGCTTTGGATGAAAGACAATAATAATTTTGTGGGCGGGAGTTTACAGCCTCAATATTATGAAGTTTATGCTCAGTATTTTGTAAAATTTATTCAAAAAATGAAAGTTGAAGGAATTGTAATTGATGCAATAACTCCTCAAAACGAACCTTTACACGGGGGTAACAATCCGAGTATGGTAATGACCGCTTTGCAGCAGGCCGATTTTATAAAAAATAATTTGGGACCAGCATTTAAAGCAGCCAATATTGCTACAAAGATTATTTCTTATGATCATAATTGCGATAACCCCCATTATCCGATTACGATTTTAAAAGATGCTGTTGCTTACCCCTTTGTAGCAGGTTCTGCATTTCATTTGTACGGAGGCGATATCAGCGCACTCTCAACTGTTCACGATGCATTTCCGAATAAAGACGTTTATTTCACGGAGCAGTACACTTCCTCTACTGGTGCATTTGACGGAGATTTAAAATGGCAGGTCAAAAATGTAATTATCGGGTCAATGCGCAATTGGAGTAAAAACGCACTGCAGTGGAATCTTGCCAATGACGGCTCTTTTGGTCCTCATACACAAGGAGGATGTACGACTTGTAAAGGAGCAATAACAATAAACAGCAGCGAATCATTAACCCGTAATGTTGGGTATTATATAGCAGCTCATGCTTCCAAGTTTGTGCCTGCGGGTTCTGTTAGAATTGGGAGCGCTGTTGTTGGTAATCTGCATAATGTTGCTTTCAAAACTCCAGCGGGGAAAAAAGTGCTGTTGGTTGTAAATGATGGAAATGCGACAGAATTATTTAATATTAAAGACAATGGAAAATGGATTACTGTTTCACTGGAAGGGGGAGCAGTAGGAACCTATATTTGGTAAAACGGTATCAAAAAAATAAAACAATTATCACCTTACAGATTATGAAAAAAATAACGACCACGGTATTTGTACTGGCATCTTTTTTTGTTTTTGCACAGCAAAAAAATAAAGCAGCTGCACAATCTTTTTACGCAAAAGACAGGACAGTTACAGTGTACACTACAGCCGAAAGCACAAATTTGAGATTGTCAAAAACAGATAATCTTAAATTTTCAGAATTGAAACAGCCTACTGAAAGACAGACCTGTGTTTTTGTAAATCCAGACAAAACTTTTCAATCCTTACTAGGAATTGGCGGAGCAGTAACAGATGCAAGTGCTGAGGTTTTTGCTAAATTATCTAAAGAAAAACAGCAGGAATTCTTGAACGCATATTACAATGCCGAAAAAGGAATCGGCTATTCATTACTACGAACCACAATTCACAGTTCCGATTTTGCTTCTGGGAGTTATACTTATATAAAGGAAGGCGATACTGAATTGAAAAGTTTTTCTATTGAACATGACAGAGAATTTAAAATACCGCTGATTAAAAAAGCAACAGAAACGGCAGGGGGAAAAATAATCCTGTATGCAAGTCCGTGGAGTCCTCCCGCTTTTATGAAAAGTAATAAAGATATGCTGAAAGGCGGGACATTACTGCCTGAGTTTTTCCAGCCTTGGGCAAATTATTATACAAAGTTTGTAAAAGCCTACGAAAAAGAAGGGATGCCGATATGGGGAATTAGTGTACAGAATGAGCCTATGGCTGTACAAACTTGGGAATCTTGCGTATTTACAGCTGAAGCGGAAAGAGATTTCCTGAAAAATTATCTTGGGCCAACTATGAAAAAAGAAGGACTGGGGAACAAAAAAATAATTGTTTGGGATCACAACCGTGATTTGATGTTACAAAGAGCCAATATTATTTTTAATGATCCAGAAGCTTCAAAGTATGCATGGGGAATGGGATTCCATTGGTATGAAACATGGGCTGGCGGTAACCAGATGTTTGAAAATGTGGGAAAAGTTCATGAAGCATTCCCCGATAAAAACTTAATGTTTACCGAAGGCTGTGTAGAGAAATTTGATGCCAAGAACTACCAATTGTGGGCTAATGGAGAACGTTACGGATCATCAATGATACATGATTTTAATAACGGAACTGTGGGCTGGACAGACTGGAATATTCTTTTGGATGAAAATGGAGGTCCTAATCATGTGGGGAACTTTTGTTTTGCACCTATTCATGCCGATACTAAAACGGGAGAATTAATTTATACGCCGTCTTATTATTACATTGGACATTTTTCAAAATTTATTCGCCCTGAGGCAAAAAGAGTAAGTTCTGCAGTGAGCAGAAGCAGTCTGTTGAGTACTTCATTTTTGAATAAAGACGGGAAAATGATAACGGTTGTTATGAATCAAAGTGATGTAGCGGTAATTTACAATCTGTGTATTGGAAATCAAGCTGCTGAGGTTACGATATTGCCTAATGCAATACAGACTTTGGTATACTAATCTTAAATCGGATTAGATTCTTTTTGGCTAATTTTGATAACATTCAAATTTATAATTAACAGTGATGAAAAAAATAATAGTATTTACTTTTTTGTGTATCGCCACAGCTTCGTTTGGACAGGGTTTTTTGCATAGAGACCAACAAAACATTGTGGACGGAAACGGTAAAAATATCGTTTTGCGTGGTTTGGGTCTTGGCGGCTGGATGGTTCAGGAAGGCTATATGATTCAGACCGGAGCATTCGCTGGACCGCAATATAAAATCAAGCAAAAAATTACCGATTTAATAGGTGCTGAAGCTACTGATGAGTTCTATAAAGCATACAAAAAAAACGGAATCACAAAGAGAGATATTGACTCTTTGGCAGCTTGGGGATTTAACTCCATCCGTTTGCCAATGCATTATAATTTGTACACTCCAGCTATTGAAAACGAAAAAGATGGTAAGATTACCTGGCTGGAAGAAGGTTTTAAAATGACCGATGATTTAGCTAATTGGTGTGCTGCCAATAAAATATATTTAATCTTAGATTTGCATGCTGCTCCTGGAGGCCAAGGGAAAGATGCTGCAATATCCGACTACGATGATTCAAAACCATCTCTTTGGGAGAGTGCTGCAAATCAAGATAAAATGGTGGCATTTTGGGAAAAATTAGCCGAACGTTACAAAGACAATCCTTGGATTGGAGCCTATGATATTATCAATGAACCCAATTGGAATTTTACGGGAACCAATCAAAACGGCTGTGATGAAACTTCAAATGCTCCTTTGAGAGCACTGCAGCTCAGAATTACAAAGGCCATTAGAGCTATTGATACCAATCATTTAATTATCATTGAAGGAAACTGCTGGGGCAATAATTACAGCGGTATGTTTCCGCTTTGGGATGAAAATATGGCTTTGAGTTTTCATAAATATTGGAACACCAATGACACAGCTTCTATCCAGACGATGCTAAATTACAGAACACAATACAATGTGCCGATTTGGTTGGGTGAAAGCGGAGAAAATTCCAATGTTTGGTTTGAAGAAGCCATTTCATTAATGGAGTCTAATAACATCGGTTGGGCCTTTTGGCCAATGAAAAAAATTGAGAATTTGGCTGGAGTTACTTCGGTGACAAAACCGGCAGGTTATGATAAAATATTACAGTATTGGAAAAATGGCGGTGTAAAACCAGATGCAGGTTTTTCCAAAAAAGTGCTGATGCAGATGGCGGAGAATTATAAAATGGAGCATCTAACGATTAGATACGATGTAATTGATGCCATGTTCAGACAAGTGCAGAACAATGACACCAAGAAGTATAAAAGCCATAAGCTTCCGGGACGAATATATGCAACGGAGTTTGATTTAGGTCAAAACGGTTTTGCTTATTCGGATAAAGATATTGCCAATTATGACGGAACTAAATTTACGCAATGGAATAAAGGGGGCAAAATGCGAAACGACGGCGTGGATATTGAAGTCTGTACTGATAAGACAACCAATGGTTTTCAAGTTTCTTTCATTGAAGATAATGAATGGTTACAATTTACGACTGAGGTAAAAAAAGAAGGCAGTTTTGATATTGAAATCCGATATTCGAGTGAAAAAGCGGGAGGGAAACTGTATTTGGAACAAGACGGGAAGAAAATTTCGGAATCAACGGAGCTTCCTGTTACCGGAGGAGAAACTGTTTGGAAAACAATTGTTCTAAAAAATGTAGCGATGAAACAAGGAATAAATAAAATTCGCGTTCACTTTGAAGGAGGAAATTTCAATCTTAACTTTTTGGAGTTTAAAACTGCTAAATAAAATTTTTAAAATGAAAAAAGCAATAACATTGGCATGCCTATTCGTATCGGTTTTTGCCTTTTCGCAGCAATCCATAGACCAAAAAGTCGAAACTTTGTTGAAGAAAATGACTCTGGAAGAGAAAATTGGACAACTGAATCAATACACAGGCGACAATACTGCTACGGGACCAATCACTATTAATTCCAATAAACAAAATGAAATTAAGAAAGGGTTAATTGGTTCGATGCTGAATATTATGGGGACAAAATATACCAGACAATACCAAGAGCTGGCAATGCAGTCCCGATTGAAAATTCCGTTGCTGTTTGGTCTGGATGTTATTCACGGTTACAAAACCACTTTTCCTATTCCGTTGGCCGAAGCCGCAAGCTGGGATTTGACGGCGATGGAACTTTCTGCCAGAATTGCCGCTACCGAAGCTGCAGCCTCTGGAATTCACTGGACATTTGCACCAATGGCCGATATTTCTCGTGACCCGCGCTGGGGCAGAGTGATGGAAGGCGGAGGAGAAGACACTTATTTGGGTTCCAAAATTGCGTATGCAAGAGTTAAGGGATTTCAAGGAAATTTAGGCGATGTGAATTCGGTTATGGCCTGTGTAAAACATTTTGCTGCCTATGGAGCTGCTGTTGGCGGACGCGACTATAATTCGGTCGATATGAGCAACAGAATGCTTTGGGAAACGTATCTACCTCCTTACAAAGCAGCACTTGATGCAGGAGCTGCAACGTTTATGAATTCGTTTAATGATCTTAACGGAATACCGGCCAGTGCTAATAATTATTTGCTTAGGGATATTCTAAAAGGCAAATGGAACTTTCAAGGTTTTGTAGTTTCCGACTGGGGTTCTATTGGCGAAATGGTGGCTCACGGTTATGTAAAAGACAATAAAGAAGCGGCTCTTGCGTCGATAACTGCAGGAAGCGACATGGACATGGAAAGCAACGCCTACCGCTATCATTTGGAGCAGCTGGTTAAAGAAAATAAAGTGCCGGTTGCATTAATAGACGATGCAGTAAAAAGAATTTTACGCAAGAAATTTGAATTAGGATTATTTGATGATCCGTATAAATTCTGCAGTCCAGAAAGAGAGCAGGCAGCATTAAATAATCCGGAACATACCAAAGCGGCTAGAGAAATAGCAGCAAAAAGTATTGTACTGCTGAAAAATGAAAGAGATGTTTTACCGCTTTCTAAAGGGTTGAAAACAATAGCTTTTATTGGGCCTATGGTTAAACCAAAAAGAGATAACCACGGATTTTGGGCTGTTGATGTAAAAGAAATTGATTCGACTTATATCGTTTCGCAATGGGAAGGCCTGCAGAATAAAGTAGGCAAAAGAACAAAAATTTTATACGCCAAAGGCTGTGGCGTAGAAGACAAAAGCAAAGACGGTTTTGCTGATGCGCTGCATGTAGCCAGTCAGGCTGAGGTTATCATTTTGAGCATTGGAGAAAACTTCAACAAAAGCGGAGAAGCCAAAAGCAAAAGCAATTTACAGTTGCCAGGCGTTCAGGAAGATTTGATCAAAGAACTCCAAAAAACGGGGAAGCCAATTGTTATTTTGATTAATGCGGGAAGACCACTGGTTTTTGATTGGGTTGCCGATAATATGCCAACTATTGTTTATACTTGGTGGTTAGGATCAGAAGCTGGAAACGCCATTGCCGATGTACTTTTTGGCGATTACAACCCTTCTGGGAAACTCCCGATGACATTCCCTAGAACCGAAGGGCAAATCCCAATTTATTACAATCATTTCAATACAGGACGACCTTCAGTAAATGGAGATAAAAATTATAAATCAGCCTATATTGATTTGCCAACTACTCCAAAATTCCCGTTCGGATTCGGATTGAGCTATACTACTTTTGAGTATTCAAATTTGAAATTGTCCAAAAAAACAATGAAAAATAATGAAATAATTACCGTTTCTGTAAACATAACCAATACTGGAAGTGTAAAAGGGGAGGAAGTCGTTCAATTGTATTTGAGAGACAGAGTAGGTTCTGTAGTGCGTCCGATTATAGAGTTAAAAGATTTTCAGAAAATCACATTGAACCGCGGAGAAACCAAGACACTAGAATTCACGATTGACAATCCGAAATTGTCTTTTTACAACAACGCATTAGAGTTTGTTTCAGAATCTGGTGATTTCGATTTGATGATCGGTTCGTCTTCGGCAGATATCCGTTTGAAAGACAGTTTTGAATTGGTGAAGTAAACGAGCTTTAGCAGCTATAAAAAAAGCGATACGATTCAGCAGAATGGTATCGCTTTTTTTGTTTGTGAAAAGTATTTGGAGCAGCAGTTTTTCGTTTTCTCATCAGCATCACTCCTGCTGTCCGCTGTATTCCCGTCTCGTTAAAAAAACGAGACGGGAGATGCCGCTTCCATCAGGGCTAATTTACAGCTTTAGTTTTTTAAGCACTTTTCTAAACATTGTGCCGGAAAACAGAAAAACTCTTAAATCCCAACTTGCCGAAAGCGAAAACACATAGAAGCATTGTAAGCACAATTGGAGGGGTGTTTAAGAAGATTCATAAAATAGAATGATTGTAGCATGCGAATAAAAAGTCCTTTAGAAGATTTATAAGAATAAATTTATATATTTGAAAACAAACAAATACTGGCATTTGACAGACAAAGCCACCCAATTTAGGTTTGATAAGTCGGACATCGTCAGACCTATATACTAGTTACCTGCTATTTAAAACCAAAAATGTAATCAAATGGATATTTACCATGTTTGTCCGAATTGTAAAAAAGAAGAATATTTTTTCGACGGGGAAAAATTGAAGTGTCCAAATTGTAATCAAATGCAATTTGAAATAGCCTTACATATTAGTGAAGGTAACCACAATTTTCAGAATCTTGCTGAACTAAACCAACCATATTTTTACTTAAACTGTGGAGAAATTTATAGTTGTATTGTTGTGTATAATCAAAAAATTGAAAATACTACAATTGTCCCAATAGTTTACGCCACAGATTCAAATAAAATGTTCTTCCTGTTTGAAGCAGAGAAGATTTTTAAACAAATACCAAAAACGGTAAATGAACTGTTTTCAAAAACTTTTTTAGAGCTTCTGACCCTAAAAATAAATTTTGATCTTGACGATGAAATCGGTCATTTAATAGTTCTTGGAGCAAGTGAAAAAGACAATTCAATAATTGAATATAATGGATATGTGTTTAAAAACTTCAGTAAAATAAACAGCAGGTAACAGCCACGACAACGGATTTGGGCATTGGGCTTAATGGAAAGATGGTTTTGTATTTGGGAGATTTGGCAAATCCGATAATAGGGCTTAATTTAGTCTCAGAACTGTTAGTGGCAATTTTGCCGAACCGATCGTAAACCTTCAAATTGACACTATAATTGACTAATTAAATGGACTGTAAGAACTGCAATATAGAAATAGATTCAAAATTTTGTCCCGATTGTGGGCAACCGACTTACCTTAAAAGAATTGACAAAAAATACATAATTCACGAAATTGAGCACGTTCTGCATTTTGAACGTGGAATTTTATATACAATTCGTGAACTTGCAACAAATCCAGGACAAAACATTCGTAAATATCTTTTAGAAAACAGAAGCCGACTAGTAAAACCTATCATATTCATCATCATAACTTCTTTGATTTATACAATTTCAAACCACTTATTTCATATTGAAGACGGTTATGTAAAATATCACGAAGCTAAAGACGAAGCCCCAAGTGCTGTTAGTACTATTGTAAAATGGGTGCAAGACCATTATGGTTATGCAAATATTATGATGGGAATATTTATCGCTTTATGGTTAAAACTATTTTTCAGAAAATATAACTACAATTTTTATGAAGTTCTAATTATGCTTTGTTTTGTTATGGGAATGGGGATGTTGATTTTTTCAGTTTTTGTAATTATTCAGGGTATAATACACTATAACATAATGACAATTGCTGGTATTATAGGAATAGCATATTGCGTTTGGGCAATCGGACAATTTTATGACAAGAATAATGTAGCAAATTATATAAAAGGATTTTTCGCATACATTTTGGGAATGATTACTTTTTGGATTTTCCCTGTACTTATTGGAACAATAATAGATTTAATAAACAAACATTAATTAAAATATGGACAATAAAAAAGGAATGAATTGGTTTTTTGTATTTATTGCATTTACACTAGGCTTGACTTTAATTAAGCACATTGATTTTAAAAACTTAACGCTGAAAGAACCTGTCTTAGATGTTCTTTATATAGTTGTTTTTATAATATCAATTTACCTAATCATAAAAGACTTGAAAAAAACAACTGAAAAATAAAAAACTCCACTAACATAGATGCTATAACGGATTTGGGCAATAGGTTTAATGGGAAAATGGTTTGTATTTTGGGATACCCCCAAGTGAGTACATTTAAACCAATAACTACCTAAAATTGAAGTTGAATCATAGCATTTGCAACTTGGGAGATGGCAGTTCTTCTTTCGTGTAAACGCTCTAAAATCCCCTAAGTTATAGCTTACTTTTGTCAATTTTAGCATTAATTCATCCCAAGAAATTTTTTAGTATTGATTGAATTAATCATCAAAGAATCACCATTGATTTTTTTGAAGTCTAATGGTTTTACCTCATTGGTAATGTTACTTTCGATAATTAATTCCATTTCTGTTATTTCATCAGATATTGTTCTTTCGATGTAAAGCGGATAAATTTTATCAGAAGATGTATTCTCTGTAATCAAATCGGATTGAGCAATTATTTCACGCATTGATTGTTCATATGCCATAAATTCTAAATCATCAGAAACTGCAGTCTCTACAATTTTATCGCCTTCGGTAATGTTTTCTTCTATTGTTTTCGGGTTATAGGCAATTACAGTTTCAGGATTGAATACGTCAGCTTCTTCAGCCAAAAATGGTTTTTCAAATTTCCCTGCAGCATTGTTTTGTGTTTCGATAATATCATCTGATACAATGATGTTTTCAAGTGATTGGTATGATAAGGTAACTGTGTTTTTTGCATTAGAAATAGTTGAAAATGATACTAATGCAACTCCTAAGATTAAAACTGAATTTTTCATGATTAATGGTTTTTTGATTGATGATTGATTAAATAGTTTGGATTATATAATAATATTCTATGCAAATATATGTCTTTAAAAAGGTATTGTGTATCGCATAGTACTTAAAATTAACTTTTAATTAACAATTTAGATTGTTTTATTGACTTTGTGGTTTAATATAAAAGGAAGACAGGACGATAAAAAGCAACTCAATTTTAGATGTATTAGTTTAACCTAGTAACTTAGTTGGTTTTGCCAGCATTTTATTTGCAAATCAATGCATTCAATACATTAGGATAATTTAGCTACAGCTTCCCAGAAAAAACAAATAATGAAAAATTGAATTTTGGCATTCGTTCGAGTCCCTGATTCTCTTTTGCCTCTAATTCTATTATTTTGGAAATTTTGAATATAGAGCAAAAAAATGAGGCTGTCCGAAAAATTACTTTTCGGACAGCCTCATTTTTTTTAAATTGAATTATCCCTTATTTGATTATTTTTAATTATTGTGGGATTTTTTCAACCAAAATTTCGTTTCCTACTTTGTCGTAATACGTACAGGTCATTTTATCCATGCAGATTGTCCATTTTTCGATGCCGAAAGTGGCACACATTTTAATGAAAGTGAGGAAGTCTGTTTTGCCTTGTTGATGAGCAACTAACTCGACTTTAAATTCTTCGCCTTTTGATTTTTCAGCAATTACTAACGGTTCATACTTAGCAGGCACTTTTGCTGTATAATCATTTGCACCGTGATAGTTAATATGTCCATCTGTTACATAAGCTTCATAGTGTGTAACTCCTAATGCCTTAATTTCTTTGATGTAAGACGGAAAGTCTGCACCTGATTTCACTTTGCTGTGAGCAGTTTTGATTTGTTCTACTGTAAACATTTTTTCTTGATTTTTAATTGTTAAACGATTTCTTGAATTACATGTAATCATAATGTTCAAACTCGATAATGTGATTGTCGATTCTGTAATTGATGGTATCATTTGTCTTTACATTAAGATTACAATGCAAAGATGCGATGATGAAAAAACCTGTAATTGTAAAAAATCGTTTTTCTACAAGAAGCGTTTGAAGTTTTCGGGAGTGTCTCCTGTAAATTGTTTGAAGTCTTTGATAAAATGAGCTTGGTCGAAAAAATTGTTCTCGTAGCAGATTTCAGTCAGTGTTTTAGTTTCGCTCAGATTGTCAAGAACTGCATTGAAACGAACAATGGAAGCAAATTTTTTGGCTGTTGTTCCAACCACTTTTCGAAATCGCTTTTCAAAAGGACTTTGGCTGATAAATAGCTTTTCGTTCAGTTCTTTTATGCGGATTGTTCCATTACTTTGGTAAATGAGTTTAACCGCTTCAATAATTAATTTGTCGGTTTGAATGTCTTTGAGTTGAGATACTAAAAACTGCTCAACTATTTTTATCCGAAGTTTATCTGTGTTCGTTATTGCTAATCTTTCTTCTACTTCCGTTATGCAGTTTTTATCAAAAATGTCGTCAAGTGAAAGGCTTAAATTAAAGAGCTCGTTGGCAGGATGTGAAGCAAAATGAGTAAAGCCAATTTCAGTAAAGTATACCAATATAGTTCCTATCTCTGCCGAATTTTTGAAGACTTTGTATCCGTCAGTAATTCCTGTTATTCCTGCCGAAGACAGCTTAGTCACCGTGTTATCTTTTATGTTTGCAAGTTTTCCTTTGTATTGAAATCCAATAACAAGTCCAGAAGATGGAAAAACTTTATATTCATTTTCCAATTCATTCTCCGACACTACAAAATATTTGATGTAGGGTTTTAGCCTTTCGGTCGGAAAATGTTTTTCAAATTTCATTGTTTTGCCTGTTGGTATGGGTTCTTTAAAATTCTAACTAACGTTCCGCAGCTTCACTTAGTAGTAGTAATTTTATAGTTAGTTGTAAATATATACAATTTTCCGTTTGGGTAATTTCCCGCTTAGAAAGATAAAACCAGCTATTGCCTGTAATTCTTTGAATATTTATTAGCGTTTTTTGAGATGCTAGAGCCGGTTTTAATTATCGTTACTCAGCTCCGTTCGGCTTGCAACCTTGGGTGTTGCTAATCGCGAGGTACCTAATCCTCAGCAACCTTTATTTTTGCTAAAGTCGCGTTTAAAAAGTACCTTATTATTTTGCGCAATATAGTCGCCCGATATTATCAAATAGGGATGATTATGTGAAAACCCTGCGCTGCGGCTTCTTACAATTATTTTGTCGTTAACTTTCAGGTTATTTAACTGCTGAAAATCCTTAGGAATAAATTGCATCATGTATTCTTCACCATTAATCCTGACTATAAGCCATTTTGGACTTGATGATTTCCCGTTTGCGCTCTGAAAAGTAACAGAGGTTACCACGGCCTCCATATTAGTGAAAGCTTTTATGGACTTTTTTATTTTATCATGACTGGCATGCACTTTTTTACCTTCAGGCGAAACCTCCCATTCTTTGTACTTTATACCATCAGGCGAAGCTTCCCATTTTTTCCTGCCATCTAGGCCGGCTTTTCTGTCAGCAATGGACAACGGCTTAGTTTCATTTTTAATTTCACGATTAGCAACCGAGCCGTAGGCGAACGGACCGAAGGTAAATACTAGTACGCTCACCACAGCCAGCAGTAAGATCAGCACATAGATGATTTTTTTCATATGTTTCATATCTTTTCAAATTGATTCTGCGAATTTACATTGATATTTTTCGGTTTGAGAGATTGGGATTGTAAATAAAAATGTAAACTTTGTAAATAAAAACTTGACACTATGCTTGATAGCCGAAATCTCCTGTCCGGGAAAGGCAAATACCTATTTGGATTCATGCTGCTTTTGTTTATTTCTGTAATCTGTGCTGCTTTCAGTATGACTGATAGTGATGACTTTGCTATTGCCAAAAGGGAAGTTTTACTCCGCAGGATCGGACATGAGATACTCTTACAATCGGGCGACAGTACATCAAGGGTGCTTCCGGTAAAAAAGCTCTCCGAAAATGAATACCAGATCAGGTTTGAGAATGATTTTGCTTTTCAACCGGACTCCCTGCTAATTACTACCCAACGTTTGTTGGCAAAAGATCCCCTCGCAAGTGATTATATCGTTAACGTTTTGAACTGTGGTAACTCCAGCGTAGTCTATGGATACGCCATATCAAAAAATAAGAAAGATAATATTGTAGCCTGTTTAGGAAGAAGGCAGCCCGTCGCCTGTTACAGGATTAACATTAAATTCAAACCGAATGGTCTGGCTATAGCAAAGAATGAATATTTTTTGGGCGGTCTGTCATTTTTAGCATTTATTGGTTTTGTTTTTTTGAGATCTGTTAAGCCGCGCAAAACTTTACCAGACGCTCAGCATACAAATATGTTCACTTTGGGCTCGGTATTGTTTGATGCGAAGAATCAGAATCTCATAATAAATGAAAATACAATAGACCTGACCGGAACGGAAACCCGTGTATTGCTCATTTTTGCATTGTCTCCCAACGTAACCATAGAGAGAAGCCGACTGCAAAAAGAGATATGGGAAGATGAAGGTGTTATTGTGGGTCGCAGTCTGGATATGTTTATATCAAAACTTAGAAAAAAATTGGAATTTGACCCGAATGTCAAAATTGTTGTTATACGAGGTAAAGGATATAAGCTTAACATCAGCTCTTAGGTAGAGGAGGCTCCTATTAATAGCGCTTTTTATGTAGGATAAATTAACTTTAAACAAATGTTAGTCGAAGCCTTGTGTTTGGAACAATTTATTTTCTTTGTTTTCTGAATTCTTAGAAATTAAATCTAGGGCAAAAAAAACTTCCCAATTTCTTGAGAAGTTTTGTGGAGTGTCAGGGATTGTAATCGAACACTTAATGCCAGTTTTGAAGTTTCTTGATAGTGTAAAGTAAGGTTATTTGGCGTTCGAATCATCTCACTTTATATTAAAAGCCTTCAACATAATCGATTTTAAAGACTTTTTGTTTTTTCGTTTACGTTTGCAATGTCGCTCGATAGAATACCCCTAACTAATAAATACAATGGCTATTTCGTCAAGTGATTGCTACCAGTTTTTTTTACTCAATTCATTTTTTCTAATTTCTGAATCATTGCTTTTACCGATTCTGAATTTGGCTCCAGCTCTAAAGCTTTTTTGTATGATTTTAATGCATTTTCTTTATCATGATTTGCAAAATAGGCTTCTCCTAAACTGTCCCAGGAATTAGGATCATTTGGAAATAATTTTACATTTTCTTGAAATACGATAAGAGCATCATCAAGTGATTTTTCTTGTAAAAAATTGTATCCAATTTTGTTTAATACGGTATTCTTATTTCTTTTAAAGGTTTTTTTAATGGCATCTACATAAGCAACCACAAAAGCGTCAGTTTCTTTCGTTTTTATGTCTGGCTGAACACCTTTTCCTTCCCAGTTTGTTTTTGTAACTGGATGAAGAGATTGTATGTAGGGGACTGCTATTGTAAATTCGTCATTTAAATTAATTCGTTTTGTTCTATTAGCACCGCCTTTAGTAACTTCGCCTACTACAGTGGCTTTGTCTAAATGTTTTAAAGTGTATGTGAATGCTTCTGCCGCAGAAAAAGTATGCTTGCTAGTTAAAATGTAAAGTGGTTTGTTTGTACTTCGTTTTCCATTCACATTTGCAAATGAGTACAGCTGTGTTTTTGTATTTGTTTTTCGTTCATAAAAATCACTTAATAAAACGGGGGTTTCATCAAGAAAGTAACTCGATAATAACTGCATCATACTTGGAACTCCGCCTCCATTTGAACGTAAATCGATAATAATTGCATTGGCATTGCTCAAGAAATTCATAGTTGCAGTAGCAGTTTCTTCAGCATATTTTATATCTGCAAATTGGGTTAAATTTAAATAGCCAATATTTCCGTCCAGAATTTTTACCTCTGTAAATCCGTAATTAATTTCGGCTATTTGCATTGCCGTTTTTTTCTCCATTTCTAATTGCTTTTCTTGAGAAACAATACTTTTTTCCTGAGCAATACGCTCTGGTTCAAATCGAACTTTTAGGTGCAAATCTTTACTAATACTTTGCAAATCTTCGGTTACTGTTTTAGAGAATTCAGCAGGACTTGTGATTTTCTTGTACTTATCAGATTTTAAATTTCTATCCAGTTCAATTATCATTTTTTTTGATAATTCTAAATCGATATAAGATTCCTCGATATGAGTTTTTATTGCTGATACAACGGCATTTTTCTCTTTTGTGTTCATTTGATGTTTAGTGTCTTGTGCTACTGTATTTTGCACGATTACAAATAGCATCAAGAGCATAGTTTTAAAATAGGTTTTCATAATGTTTTAGTTTTATAATTTTCAGCAAACATATCAGTAAACTATAACGGTGTAAAATATTTATCATAAACCCATTAATAGTAATCACATACAATTGATTTGTACATTCAAATCTAGTTGAAGTCGAAAAACATAGCGTTTATGCTCCTTTTAAATGAATTGGAGCACATTGTACTGTAAAAAAGTCAATTTTTGTTAATTTTGAACCATGATTGAATTTCTTAAAAAGTACAAAGCCTTTATATATGGATTGCTGATCCAAAGGATAATAGTGGTTGTTTTGTTGCATTTTGATTTTATTTACATTGATAATTCGGCAATATTAGCCAACGTATTGAGTTTTATTTTTAGCTGGCTATTAATCTCTTTACCTATTCATTATTTTTCGTTTTTAAAGCAGCATAAACATACTAGTCTAAAGTTAGTTGCCCTGATTATTATTTTTTTGGTAATCATTATAAATGATAGGAATTCCAAAATAGTTGACAATCCAATAACTTTCGTGGGACTAGTTGGTGTTGGATTATCTTTTTTCTCCATTATAGCCCCTTCGTATTTTAAAAAACACGTATTGATTATAATTGGCTTTTACGTTTTAGCTTTAGGTTATTTCTACTATATAAGAGTTTATATTGATGATGTAAATAGTTACTTCCAGCAGGAAAAAGAAATTAAAATCATCTTAACAGCTCCATTTTTTGTATTGCTTTTAACTTGGTTTTATCAGCAATGGAAATGGTTGAAAACAGTTGAATCAAAAAAATCCAAAGCAGAATTATCGTTATTGAAAAGCCAGATTAATCCGCACTTTTTTTTCAATACTTTAAATAATCTGTATGGTTTAATAATAGAGAAATCTGATGATGCACCAAATGTTGTTTTAAAATTATCTGAAATAATGCGTTATACCATTTATATGGGAAAAGAAGATGTTGTATCATTAAAGGATGAAATAGAATATCTAAAGAACTACATTGAGTTGCATAAAATACGATATCAAAAAAGGGTGGATATTGCTTTTAGTCATAGCCCCGAAATTGATTATCAAATTGCACCATTACTATTTATTATTCCTTTAGAAAACGCATTTAAACATGGGGTAGAAAGCTTAACAGAAGATGCTTATATTCATATTGATATAAAAACTGATACTGATATAATTTATTTTGACATTGAAAATAACTTTGAACCACAGGGATCCAGGGGAACTGCCGGCATTGGAATACAGAATTTAAAACAGCGTTTAAAATTATTATATCCTAATAAGCATCATATGAAAATTGAAGTTAAAGATTCTGTTTATAAATTAGAGCTTAAAATAGAAATGACATGATTCACTATTTGATTATTGATGATGAGCCTATTGCACATCGCATTATAGAAAACTACTGCGAAAATTTGTCGCATTTGCAAAAGAAAGGAAATTGTTATAATGCCTTTGAAGCCATGCAGTTTTTAAATGAAAATGCGGTAGACTTGTTGTTTTTAGATATTAACATGCCTAAACTATCTGGGTTTGATTTTTTAAAAACGCTATTAAATCCACCCAAAATAATTGTTACTACGGCTTATAAAGAATTTGCTTTAGAAGGTTATGAACTTAATGTTTCTGATTATTTACTGAAACCATTTAGCTTTGAACGCTTTATAAAAGCGATTAGCAAGACAATTGATAGTACTCAAAACAAGAAAGGCATAGCTGCATCGTCAACCAGCGAAATGAAATCAAATAGTAATAGTTTTTTCTTGCGAGGTGATAAAAAGTACCATCAAATTCATTTTGCAGATTTATTGTTTATAGAAGCTTATGGACATTATACCAAAGTATATTTAAAGAATGAGATGATTGTTAGTCCTCAAAAAATTTCAACTTTTGAACAGTTGCTTCCAAAACTTGATTTTATAAGAACCCATAAATCTTTTATTGTTGCTAAAAATAAAATCAAACAGATTGAAGGCAACAGGATATTAATTGATGAATATAAAGTACCAATTGGTCAAACCTATAAAGAGAATATTATAATGCTTTTATAATTTACAGTTCTTCAAAAAATGGAGGAAAATAAATGCATAAAAAAAACTCCTTAATTTCTTAAGGATTTTTTTGGTGGAATTTCAGGGACTGCAATCGAACACTTGATACCTATTTTAACTTTTTTTGAAAGCTTAAAATAATATAAATTCAAAGACCAATAATGCCTTGCCATCAAATGGTATATTTGTCTTTGTATACTTAGTTATAATAAAAAATCATTTTAACAATTGCAGTGCATTTGCAGTTCTTACAGCCTCCATAGAGTTACTAACATTTAATTTCTCTAAAATATTCTGTCTGTGTCTATTGACGGTGTTAATGCTAATATTCAATTTATTGGCAATTTCTTTACTAATTACTCCCTTACTTATTAAATTTAAGATTTCTTTTTCACGTACTGATAAGAGACCAATACAATTTTCGTATGCACCAACAGGAAAAAAAACACCCGTTTTTGTATTTATTATCTTTCCGTCGATTCCGCTGAAAGACTCGGGTCTCTCATAAGAGTAGTTGTAAAGACAGACAGCAAGCCACAAGCCTCCTTGGGAACTGTTTTTTAGATAGAAATTTCGATGCTGAATATGCTGATATTCTTTATTGCTATTTATAGCTCTAATTTTGCAATTGGTAGTATAGTTCAAGCGTTCTTCCGGTTTTAAAGTCTTTAAAAAATTAAAAAAATCTAATTCTAAAAGATGTCTGTCAAAGAGATCGTCAGGGTGAATCCGTTGGTAAATATCATCTTCCCAAATTGAATCAATAGTAAAATATTCAGAAGAATCCATCTCAAAAAAGTTTCGAAAATTTCCCGATAAAATATAACTCTTTTTTTCTGCAAGGTCTGATATCACTGCTACAGAATGTTCTATCTGCACATATCCCTTCATCATTTCTACAACTTGATCAATTGATTCCCTGCGTTTATCTAAGCTGTCAAGAGATTCTGAAGAAAACTTATTTTCCATCTTTGTAATAACACTCATGCGAAATTGTATTTATTTGTTTTTAATGAAAATTTAAGATCGTAAAGTTAATCAACATGAGTTGTTTAAAAATAAATGGTTATAAATAACTATTGTGTCATAAATTAGTATTTCTATACTTTGTAGGCTAATAAAAAATTAAAAATCATGAAGAGAATCTGTTTAGTTTTGATCATTTTAAGTATGACCACTGTAAAAACTAATGCCCAAAAATTGAATTCAATGAACTGGTTAAACGAACCGGAAAATTGGGAAATAAAAGACAATAAGCTTACAATGCAAGTAACACCTCAATCTGACTACTGGACAAAAAGCCACTATGGTTTTACGGTACATGACGGTCCGTTTCTTTACACTGAACGAAGCGGTGAATTTGAGGTAGTTGTTAAAATGAGCGGTGCTTACAAAACCAGATTTGACCAAGTGTGTCTAATGCTGAGAATAGATGAAAAGAATTATATCAAAACCGGTGTTGAATATGTTGATGGAATCTATAACATAAGTACAGTGCATACCATTGATAAAAGTTCTTGGAGTGTTTTAGGTTTAAAAGAACAGCCAAAAAATGTCTGGATGAAAGCTGTAAGGAGATTAGATGCTGTTGAAATTTTCTACTCTACAGATGGAAAGAATTTTACAATGACAAATACGGTCTATTTTCCAGAATTTAAAACAGTTCAGGTTGGTATGATGGCTGCAAGTCCAGACGGAAAAGGTTTTGCTGCAATATTTGAGGATTTTAAAATTACACACCTGCCAGACCAAAGACGATTAGAATGGTTGAAGAACAATCAATAAAACTATTTATATTCCTTATTTAAATCAAGAAAACTGCTGAGCAAAATTGTTGAAGCAGTTTTTTTATGAATAGTTGGTTTCTATTACAGAAAACTATCTAAATAAAATTAGAGGTTTTAAAAGAGTAAACAAAAACACAACACTACAGTTGAATTTTTTTAATAAATTGAGTTTTATTTTTAAGATAACAAAAAAGAACGCCATTGGAATCCAATGGCGTTCTTTTTTGTTTGTGTGGGCGATGAGGGGATCGAATCCCCGACCACTTCCGATGAAATCGGAATGCCCTGAATCAGCTGAGCTAATCTTTTTTTAAAATTAATTCTTGAATCTTAATTCTACTTTTCCAAGATTTAATTTGTAGTTCTCTCTTGT
>NZ_MUNX01000146.1 GCF_002001005.1 Flavobacterium sp. A45 | reverse complement strand
CTATATTTCAGTGCCATATATTGATGTTGATATGGAGATGGCTCTTTAGTATTTAAAGCATACTTGGTGTAAATTTTATATAAATCTTTAAATTTGTTTTGCATATTTTTTAAATAATTTCTCCATTGATCATCTGTCATATCTTCGGTATTTACATTAGGAAGTTTTGAACAGGTCAATAATTTTCTATATAATTCAGCATGCATCATTTCATGAATAAATACTAATGCCGAAATTATTTTTGGAAATTTCATGATATTGCTTGGTAAACCGGCGTCATTATTAATTATTATCTTAATTAAATAATTTTCAGGAGTTAGTGTTATGGCTTGAGCGTCCCAATAATCAGGATTTTGTTTGGTTTTAAATTGATTGTCTACACTTAAATTCAAATTAGCAACTGAAAACTGACTATCAAATTTCTTTAAATAACTGTCAAATGTTGGTGCTTTCCCTAATTGTGTATATACGCCATATAAGTTTGAATTGTTTTTTAATGATTGATCGACAATCACTCTGTAGGCTAAATCAACTTCCGCACCCATTCTAACACTTTCTATAGCTTGTTTAACAAACAATTGGTTTTCCAAAGTATTTTCTTCCAAAAGTGCAAAATAAGAACTTTTTACTGCTTTAAGATTATTGGGGTCTAATACAATCTAAATAATTATTCTTCAGGTGTAGGTATTACATCCCATTTCAAATACAACCCATTATCAAGTTTGTGAATCATATATATTTTTTTAGATAAATAATTTAGCTCTTTAGCTCTGAATTCTTCTTCAGTTATATAATTTATACCATTAACTGATTTTAAATATTCAGGCATTTTAATAGACCAATAATTCAAAGAAAAAGTTGGCAGCATGTCTGATTTTGGCATATCTTTAGGATTTGCTTTTTTCAAATCTTCAAAATTTTTAATCGTGTTTTTTCCTCTATATAAATATGGCTTCATTGCATTATCCCTTGATTTTTTTGTTTCAAAACCTTTCCTGTAAATTCCAAAAGAAGCAGAGGTTGTATCCTTGGAAATAGAATATGTGATCGTTTTACTTTTAAGATTTAAAAACAAAACAACTGTATCAGTTTGTTTTTCTTGAGAGTAACAACCATTTATAACTATTAAACTTAAGATATAAAAATATTTTTTTATTGACATGATGGAGTTGAATTAATAAAGTTATCATATGTTGCTTTTATTTGTAATCTTTCAGACAAAGGTACTTTACCCCATGCTACTGTAGGATTTGGCGGCAAAAAAGTTGTTCCATTAATATCACCCTCTCCCATTAATCCAATCCATGCTAATGCGTTATAAAATTCATCTGAATGCTGATTATTATCATATTGTTTTAAAACTTGAATAATAATTTTTCTGTAATGCTGTGCCATTAGTTCATGTTGTGTGCCAGAAATTTGCTGATCTTTAGGAACTGCATATAAATATCTCATATAATAATCAAAAAGTCCTGGGAAATTGTTTTTTAAATTATGAATATAGGTTTGCCATTGAGAATCTGTCATATTGTTAATATTGACATTAGGAAGCTTTGCACAGCTTAACAATTTTCTATATATCTCTGCATGAATTATTTCATGAATAAATGTTCTTGCAATATCTAACGATGGCCTACGTAGATTATTTGGGTTAAATCTTGTTTCGATCAAATAATGTTTAGGTTCATAAGTCACGGCGTTTGCTTTAGGATGATTCGGGTTAACACCAACACTATATTTTAAATTAGCAACCGAAAAACTCCCATCAAATTTTTTCAAATAGCTCTGAAAAGTAGAGGCTTTACCTAGTTGTGTATAAACACCATATAGACATGGATTATTTTTAAATGATGAATCAGTAATTACCCTATATGAAAAATCTACCTCGGCTCCCATCTTCATGCTTTCTATTGCCTGTTTAACAAATAATTGGTTTTCCAAAGTGTTTTCTTCCAAAAGTACAAAATAAGAACTTTTTACTGCTTGAATATTATTGGGGTCTAATAACCAATCGCGAACCGTAAAGTCGCTAAAATCAATTCTTCTACACAATCTTTTTGCCATAATCGATGGCGAATTTGTCGGAGTCCATTCTGGCTCGTTGGGAGAAACTATTATGGTAGAACTTCCACCGCTTGGATCGGGATAATTCGGGTTATTCGACGTCCCCATATCAGGAGGAGTCACAACAATAACATACGGGTTATAATTATATCCATTGTTACCCGCATTTGAATAGGCTGTAATACTAATATTGCCTATAGCATAGCCTACATTGTCAATTGCATCCTTAATCCAATTAAATAGCTTTTCCACTAGACTTGGACTACAGCTACATCCTCCACCACTTCCCAAATTGTCAACAGGAGGTGAAGGGGCAACATCTACTCTTCTCGCTGTACTTCCTTGAAAAGCAATTGTACTCACTGGCTTGTATTCATTAGTGAAAAATTCGGTTGTACCTGTAAAATTTGAAAAATCTAAATATTGCGTATCATTATCTAAATTATACCTTATGATGAAAGTTTCGTATTGATCACCACTTTTAATAATGTTTAAATTTTAAAAATAATAATCATTACTTTCCACAGCAGGTTGTTCAATAGGGATACTGTAGCTTACATAACCATCAGTTCCTTCATATTCAGCGATGCGACTCAAATCCAGTTCTTGATTTGTAACTGCTTTTGCTGTAAGTTTATTTTTGGCTTGAAATTTTTTAATAGCTGATTTTAAAAAAGGTACATCATCAATCGTTACATAATTAACTTTACCTTCTATTTTTTTCTCAATGTTTTGTTCTGCCTGGTCTTGAATTGTTTCTTCCTGCAAATCTTTTTCACAACTTAAAAAAGTAAAAAATACTGTTAAAAGAAATAATCTGCTTAATAATGTAATTTTTGCATTCATATTATAATTATCTAAAAAATGTAACATTCTGCTTAGCAAGTTTTACAAATATAACAACAAAAAAAAACATAAAACAATACCTACTTTTAGTGATATTAAAAAAAATCTAATAGTCTAAAACTTCAAACTCAATCCAATCAAGAAATTAATACCCGCTTGAGGATAATATCCTGCCCCTTCTATTGTTGTTATCGCTGGCGGATTGCTGTAGTCATCATCATAAGTATAGAAGTACCCATTGCTGACATACTTTAAATCAAAAATATTGTTGACCAAAGCCGAAACCAAAATAGACTTAAAAATACTTTTCGGCCTAAACTCATAAGATACATTCAAATCATTAACAAAATAGCTATCCAATTTCGATCCTTCAGAATCAATGTTTGCCATATACTGTTCCCCAACAAATTTGGAGTACAATGATATTTGAAAATCTTTGACTGGTGTGAATCCCAAACGATTTCCAGCAACTACATCTGGCGAATAAGCAATATTAGTGTTTCCTAAATTCTGTAAAACACCATCTCTAGCAAAATAGAAGTCTTTGTTTTTATTTTGACTCAAAGTCACATTCGGCTGTAAAACCCATTTATCCGAAAGCTGAAAAGTAGCATCCAACTCCAAACCAAGTCTATAACTATCTCCACTATTTGCTCTTATTGGCGCTCCCACATCATTCAGCTCTCCCGTCAAAACCAATTGGTCTTTATATCCCATATAATATGCATTGGCATTCAGCTTAATTTTATCCGAAAGATAACGCCATCCCAATTCATAATCATTTAGCTTTTCTGGCTTTGGACTTCCATTTTCATAATCCGTTCTGTTAGGTTCTCTATTGGCTCTCGCATACGAGAAATACAAACTGTTGATTTCATTCAATTCATAAGTAACTCCAGCTTTTGGATTAAAAAAATTAAAATTATCATCCACCAAACCTGTTTCCGTGGAATTGGCTTTATAAGTAACATTTCGCAATTGCAAATCCCCGAACAAACTCCATTTATCAGCCACTTGATAATTTGCTTTTGCAAAAATATTTCCGTCCGTTTTCGTCGAAAAATCATCGTAATAATGATCCCCTAATTCACTTGTCGAAGCATATCTTGCCCAGATAACTTTCCCAAAATGGTCTCCTTCGTACTTATTCCATCCGCCACCTAAAATAACATCCCAATTGTCTTTTTTATAATTGGCTGAGAAAGTAGTTCCGTAAAAATCATTATCCAACCATTTTTGGCGAACTAAATCTGTAGTATTTACTGTTGGTGCTGCTGTAATTGGCGCTAAACTATAATCTCCAAAATCTTGATCTTCCTTGTATTCTTCGTAATATCCTTTTCCTTTGGTATAATGAAATGCCAAGTTCGTGCTCCAATTTTCTGAAATCCTTTCATTCCAATGCAATTGATAATGGTCTTGTTGGTAATTATCCGTTTGATTGTCATAAAAACGGATATTGCCAAACTCATCGGTAAACATTCCGGCTGCATTGAAGGTTCGGTCACTTTCCAACGTAGCTGCATCCACACCAAACCAAGATTGGTAAGTTTTTTCGGTTCCACCAAAAGCCAATGCCTTAATCAAAGTTGTTTTTCCTACATAAGTTCCTTGAAGAAAATACGATTTCAAATCAGAACTCGCTCGATCCACATACCCATCTGATTTTAAAACGGATAAACGGCCCGCAATTTCAAAATGGTCATTCATCAAACCTGTGCTGAATTTTACGGTATTTTTAAACGTATTAAAACTTCCGTAAGAACTGGAAATTTCACCCGAAACCTTATCCGCATAGGAATCGGTCAACATATTCAAACTCGCGCCGAAAGCTGCAGCTCCATTTGTAGAAGTCCCTACTCCACGTTGCAATTGCAAACTCTGAACTGAAGAGGCAAAATCAGGCATGTTGACCCAAAAGGTTCCTTGACTTTCAGCGTCATTGTATGGGATCCCGTTGATGGTAACATTCACACGGGTAGCATCACTCCCTCGCACCCTAATTCCGGTATAACCAACTCCATTCCCGGCATCAGATGTAGTTACCACAGAAGGCAGGTAATTCATCAAAATAGGAATATCTTGACCTAGATTTCGTGTTTGAATGTCTTTTTTGTCCAAATTACTGAAGGTAACCGGCGTTTTTACGGTCACTCGTATTGCCGAAACCAATACTTCGTCTAGTTGATTAACTTTCGTAGTGTCTTTTACTTGCGAAAAAGAGAGAAAAGATGTTAAAGTAAATAAAATAGAAAATAGAAAACGTTTTGAGAATTGAGCCGTTTTCGTGCTGACTTGTTTAAAGCCAATAAAATGAATTGAAATTTTCATCCGTAAAATGATTACGAATAAAAGGGGGAATTATTCTTTTGTTTAAATTAATAAATGATTGTTCTACAACAAATAGATAGTGTGCACGCTATTTTTTGTCGTTTATTCCCTTGGCAGCATTACCCGCCCAGGTTCTTTGGGTATGATCTCAGCTCGTTATTTGGAGCACCCCTTTGAGACGGGGCAAATGTAATATTAAAAATCTAAAAAATCAAATTGCTAATTACTGAATTCATTTCAAACGTACAAAAGCAGGCAATGAATTAATCAATGTTTGGTTTTTGGCGAAACTTCTTTATCTCTGACACATTTTTTTTATCCTTAATTCTTTTTCGAATAACTGATTTCGGGATTTTGGTAGGCTTTCGTTCTTTAGGAACATACAATCCCTTTTTTATAATATCTAAAAAACGTTTCGTAACAATTTCTTTATTTTTAAGTTGGCTTCGATCTTCATCGCAATTCAAGATTAACATTAAATCTGTAGTTAGTCTTTTACACAAATTGGTTTTCAATAATAATTTTTCTTCCTCAGAAAATCCTTGGGAATTTTGCAAATCAAAAGTCAACACCACTTTGGACGAAACTTTGTTCACGTTTTGTCCACCGGCACCACTACTTCTAACTGCCTTATATTTCAGCTCCGAGATGATAGTTTGAATTTCCATTTTATGACGATTGATGCGCTGGTTTTAATAAATCATTTACAGTTTTCACCGGACTAAAAGTAAACAAAGGAACTTCTACAAAAACGGTTAGCCAATTGGCCATCGCACCATTCCACAAACCAGGAAGTTCGTATGCTTTTAGATTGATTCCTGTACTGGTTTTATGCACAATAAAACCGCTGGTTTGATCGACAAACTCCTTTAAATCAAATTTCTCGTTTTGATAATTCTTCAATCCACAAACCAAATCCACTGGATTAAAATGTGTAGCATTGCTTAGAATTTTCACTTGCTCTGGATTATTCAAATCAATCTGAGAAGTTTCTACAATTTGCAATGTTTGTTTACCATCGGCACCCATTACCCAAAATGGACCGCCACCGGGTTCTCCTTCATTTTTCACCATTCCGCAAACACGGATAGGTTTGTTCAGCGTTTCTTTTAATTTGCTGATTTGGTTCTTTAATTTGAATTTATGAAAATCATCATTAAACTCGATACTCAACTGCTTTTTCAGAAAAACCAAAATTTCATTTATTTTCTCCGAAGTGATTTCAGAACTATCCAATACTTTTAAATAGTCAAAAATCTGGTGCTGCAATTCTATTAAAACTCCCGCTAAGGCTTTCTTATAAAAAGAAATCCGTTTAATACTATTCTGGCTTACATTGTCTATGTTTTTGACAAAAACCACATCAGCTTCAATCGCATTTAGATTCTCAATCAAAGCACCATGGCCTCCAGGTCTAAAAACCAGCATTCCTTTTTCATTCCGGAAAGGCATATTTTCGAAATCCACAGCGACTGTATCCGTTTCTTTCTTTTGATAGGAATACGAAACACTTATCTTTGAATTTGATTTTGCTTCAATCTCCCCTTTTACATTTTCAACAATTTCTTCAAACTGAGCCTGATGATTTTCAGAAACCGTTAAATGCAAATTAGATTCATTATTCGAAGTACCGTAAAAAGCACATTCATTCAAATGTTCTTGAATAGGAGCTGCAATATGAGTTATATATTTATGAAATGGAAGTATCCCTTTTGGCTTATTTGCATAGTCAAAATACTCTGGTGACAAAAGCGTCTTTATAAAATAATAGTTTTTATGGTCACGACTTAAAGTATTAAAATCGGGATATACTTCCTTCAACTTCTTATCTACAGCTTCAAAGAATGGAAATTTATCCATTCCAATAATAAAAAGAGCTAATTCCGTGTCTTTTTTTCTATTGATATAAGCATTGACACTTTCATTCTCAAAATCATATTCATTCAAAAAAGTTCTCAAAAAAGTAAACATTCTTGTGGCTGCACCCGAAGCCGGAACGAATTTCTTTAATTTCAATTTTGATTTATTATCATCAAAAAAGTTTGCTTTTTTTTCAAATTCAGAATCAGACAATTTCAGTATTCCATTATTTAAAGTAGCTGGATTGACCAAAACACTTTTTGAAATTCCTTTGCTATAAATATTAAATTGCTTTTGTATATTTTTCAAAGGAATACCGTGCTCATAAATTTGCAAAAAATCAAGAGAGGTAAATCCCATTTGAAGAGCCATCGTCAAATCTTCTATGATGGATACCGCTTTCTTTAAACGGGTTTCTTTATCACCTGAAATGGTAATAAAAGGTTTTTTATTATCAATCAACGACTGTTTGAACACCTCAAAAACAGTTTCCCTCCCTTCGGGACTGTCTCTCAAACCATCATCTTCCCATGGCACATCTATGTCCGTCAAGAAAAACAGATCATATTGATGTGCACGAGCGGCTTTGTCCAATAAGGAATCACAGAAATTATAATACAACTCAGAGAACACTTTGGTTACCATTAAATTCGTATCACAAAAAAGATACCTATTAGCAATTAAGGCACTTTCGTTCTCTAATTTGGTTTGACCATAAGCAATTGGCAGCATATCGTCAATATCACAAATGCCGCGACCGCTATCTAATTTTTCCTGTAGATAATCGCGTGCGAACTCAGGAACCCAAACCGTTTTATAATACTCGGCGAGCTGTGTTGCCAAAGTCGTTTTTCCAGTAGATTCTGGTCCAAAAATGGCAATTTTTATAATTGGCGAAGCTCCGGATTTTGCGAGCTGTTCAAGATTTTCTTCCATTCTAAATAGCCATAAATGGCAATAATTGTAAATATTATATATTGAAAACAAGTAAATGTATATCCTTTTGCAAAATAAAGAGGTATCGAAAGTAAATCACCAACAATCCAAAAAATCCAATTTTCAATTTTTCTTTTAGCCATCAACCACATACCCACAAAAAATATTGCAGTCAATAAGGTATCTACATAGGAATACCAACTTGCAAATTTATCAAAATAAAGATAGACCGTAATCACAAAAATGAGTGTCATTATAAAAATAAAAACAGCCATTATTTTTTCTTTATTTGTCGTCACCGATACGGGAAATTCATCGACATCTCCTTTTTTTCGCGTCCAATGATACCATCCGTAAATACTCATTATAAAATAATATACATTAATCATGGAATCTCCTAGCAAGCTCCATTGCCAAAGCAAATAAGCATAGATAGACGTACTAATTAAACCCGTTGGAAAAACCCAAATATTGTCTTTCTTGGCACACCAAACACTCCAAAGTCCAAAAAAAACGCCAATTAATTCTAAATAAACCTCGTGAATCGGGTAACCTTTGTATTGGGCAAAAAAATAGTCTAACATTTAAAATTTTAGATTTATGATTAACGATTTTAGATTGGGCTTGATTCAAAAAAATTATGATCATTTTCAAAAGCAGTACCAATCACAACCAAATCGGCTCCAGCTTCGTAGGCTTTTTGAATGTCCTGCAAATCTATAATTCCGCCACCAACAATTAGAGGGATTTTAATATTATTTGATACTTTTTTTATCATTTCAACAGGAACGGCTTTTTTTGCACCACTTCCCGCTTCGAGATAAATGAGTTTATTTCCCAACATCTCTCCAGCTTGGGCAGTGTGCATCGCATAATCGCTATTATTTCTGTCCAATGGTTTTGTGTTACTCACTCTTGCGACCGCCGTTTCACTACCACTCTCGATTAACATATAACCTGTCGAAATGATTTCGAGTTGAGTTTTTTTCAAAATTGGAACGGCATCTACTTGATGTTCTATCAAATAATCTGGATTTCGACCTGATATTAGGGAAAGAAACAAGATTGCATCGGCATTAGCAGAAATCTGAGATGGATTTCCTGGGAAAAGGACAATTGGCAAACTTATTTTTTCTTTTAGACGAATAATTAACTCATCCAAAATATTATTTTGAACATGGCTTCCGCCAATGAAAATATGAGTTGCCGGCGACTGATAAATTTTTTCGATTAAATACCCCAAATTGTCCCAAACAATTTTGTCGGGATCCAGAAGAATGGCAAGTAATTTTCGGTTTTCAGTTTTGGCCTGAATAATGGCATTATAAATATTGGTCATAAGCAGTTACACAGAGATTCACTAAACAGACGCAAAGCTAAGTAAAGATTTAAAATTATTTTTTTATTATTCAAAAGCATAAACAAGAGTGAAATTTTGTTTTAAACCATTGTTGTCATTGGATTCAAATTCCTCAAAACAAACATTAAAATCTTTGATTATGTCATCAAAGTGAAGTTCGGATTTGGTTTGCGAATCGTTCATTTGAAAAGTATTGACTTTAATATGGTCTCTAAAACTGATTCCCTTTTCGTTTCTAATTTTAAAAATAGCTTCTTTGGCGCCCCAAATCACGGTTAGTTTCCTAATGTACTCTGTCTTTTCTTCGGCGTTCAAAAAATCAAACTCAGTATCTGCAAATTTATCGGCAATGCGGATGATTTTTTCCCGTTGTAGTTCGATATCGATTCCGACTACTTCGTCACTTAAAATAATGGCCGAAAATTGATGGGAATGAGTAATCGAAATATGCTTACCATCGTACAAATGCGGTTTCCCGAATTCATCATAATACAAATCAAAATCCGTATAATCCACTTCCTGAAACAGTTTGCGAACACTTAAAAAAGCACGCTGATGCATTTCGGACTTCATGCAGTTCAATCGATTCATATTACTATCATTGAGAACGACTGCCTCAAAAAGCTCTTTATAGGATTCGGTTATTTCCCAAACAAGAATTTGGGTAGATGGATTTATGATTATGGTTTTGTATAAAGGCATAATGATGTGGTGGTAATTTTTAGCCCCGATAGTAGCGGCATCCTTTTTTCGTGCTTTTTTTGCACGGAAAAAGATATAGCGGATAGCGGGATTAGCTCCAAAAAAAATTATTTATCTAATGTTCAAAAGATTAAGGGATTGAACAATTCACAAATATCTTATAAATTAGTTTATTTCTAAACTTATTGCCTAAATTTGCAAAAAATTTACAATTACAAATATACTATAAATGAGTACAACGACTATGCCTTTTGTGGCTTTCAAAGTAAAAGACATTTCTCTAGCAGCCTGGGGAAGAAAAGAAATTGAACTAGCTGAAGCTGAAATGCCAGGATTAATGGCGCTTCGTGCAGAATATAAAGACGAACAACCTTTGAAAGGTGCTCGTATTGCAGGATGTTTGCACATGACGATTCAAACTGCTGTTTTGATCGAAACATTGATTGCTCTTGGTGCTGAAGTGACTTGGAGTTCTTGTAACATTTTCTCTACTCAAGATCAAGCTGCTGCCGCTATTGCTGCTGCTGGAATTCAAGTTTATGCTTGGAAAGGTTTAAATGAAGTAGATTTTGACTGGTGTATCGAGCAAACATTATTCTTTGGTGAAGACAGAAAACCATTGAACATGATTCTTGATGACGGTGGAGATTTAACAAACATGGTTATTGACCGTTACCCAGAATTGGTTGCCGGAATCAAAGGATTGTCTGAAGAAACTACAACTGGTGTACACAGATTATACGAAAGAGTAAAAGCTGGAACATTACCAATGCCGGCTATCAACGTAAACGACTCGGTTACTAAATCGAAATTTGACAACAAATACGGATGTAAAGAATCTGCAGTTGACGCAGTTCGTCGTGCTACTGATATTATGTTGGCAGGAAAAAGAGTTGTTGTTTGCGGATACGGTGACGTAGGAAAAGGAACTGCTGCTTCTTTTAGAGGTGCTGGTTCTATTGTAACTGTTACTGAAATCGATCCAATTTGCGCTTTACAAGCTGCAATGGACGGTTTTGAAGTTAAAAAATTGAACACTGTTGTTGCTAATGCTGATATCATCATTACTACAACTGGAAATAAAGACATCGTTCTTGGAAGTCACTTCGAGCAAATGAAAGACAAAACTATCGTTTGTAACATTGGACACTTTGACAACGAAATTGATATGGCTTGGTTGAACAAAAACCATGGTGCATCAAAAATCGAAATCAAGCCACAAGTTGATAAATATACTATCGCTGGAAAAGATATTCTTATCCTTGCTGAAGGTCGTTTAGTAAACCTTGGTTGTGCTACAGGTCACCCAAGTTTTGTAATGAGTAACTCATTTACAAACCAAACTTTAGCTCAAATCGAATTGTGGAAAAACAGCGCAGCATATAACAATGATGTTTACATGTTACCAAAACATTTGGATGAAAAAGTAGCTGCTTTGCACCTTGCAAAATTAGGAGTTGAATTGGAAGTTTTACGTGACGATCAGGCTGCTTACATTGGTGTTGCAGTAGAAGGTCCATTTAAACCAGAATATTACAGATACTAAATAATTGTAGATTTTAGATTTACGATTTTAGATTATTTTAGAACCCTTACAGAAATGTGAGGGTTTTTTGTTTTTGGGTATGTACCAATTCCCCAAAAAAGCATCACTATTTAAAACAATTATTTAATCAACATTTTTGAAATAAAAAAGCACACACATCTTACAAAAAAATAGTAAGTTTACAAATCAGTTGACTCTTTTCAAGAAATAAAACTGACTCTATTCCTGAACATTCATAAATTTTACGGCCTTGAAAAAAACATTCTGTTTATTTGTCTTATTATTTTCACTAACCATTTCGCAAATTAATTTTGCCCAAGAGAAAAAACCCAAAGTAGTATTGGTACTAAGTGGTGGTGGCGCAAAAGGAATTGCACATATTCCGCTTTTACAAAAACTGGATTCTTTACACATTGTTCCCGATCTTATTGTAGGAAACAGTATGGGAAGCATCATTGGCGGTTTGTATGCTATGGGATATTCTGGAGACAGTATCGAAAAAATCACTAAAGACATCGATTGGAGCAAAATACTAGGAGGAGGCCAGTCATTAAAAACCGTAAGTGTTGAAGAAAAAAGAGAATTTCAAAGATATTTGGCAGGTATTGGAATTAAAGACGGAAAACCCAATAGTGTCAGTTCTATATTGAATGATCAAAACTTAAGAGAATACCTTTCGGAGCTGACCTTTCCGGTTTACAATGTTAAAGATTTTGATAATCTATCAATACCTTTTCGAGCGATGGCTACCGACTTGGTTGAGGGAAAAGAAGTTATTTTGAGCAAAGGCAGTTTGGCTTTTGCCATGAGATCCAGTATGTCTTTGCCAGCCGTTTTTAATCCTATGAACTATGAAAAAACAATCTTGGTCGATGGAGGAGTAATGAATAATTTCCCAACAGATATCGCTAAACAAATGGGTGCCGACATCATCATCGGTAGTGACGTAGGAGGCGGAATGGAACCCATTGAAAAACTGAACAATTTTGCGACTGTATTAATGCAAACCAGTATGTTTCCGAGTAATATCAAAAATCCAGCGAACCGAGCACTCTGTGACATCTTGGTAGATCACTTGCCTAACTTGCGCTTCTCTACTGGCGACTTTGCAGAAAGTCAAGAAATCTATAAAGATGGTAAAATTGCAACTGAGCAAAATTTACCTTCCTTAATAGCTTTGTCAGAAAAATTAAAAGGATATCCACAACGAATTCACGCACTTCCAAAGATGCCCAATGAATTTATCGTCGACACTATTGTTTACAAAAACATCAGCAAGGAAAACATTCCTTTGGTTCTAGCTAGAACAAACCTCAAAACACATACAAAATACACAACTAAAGATCTAATTGCAGGCATTAATAGAGCCATGGGAACTAATCTTTTTAGCCAAATCACATATAACTATTTCATAACGGATGGAGATAAACTCGGAATTGCATTAACTGGTTTTGAATATGCTAAAAATCAATTAAACGCATCTTTGCATTATGACACTTATAGAGGTGTAGGGCTAATTCTTAATTACACCGCCAGAAATGTTCTTGCCGAATCATCCCGTCTTCTTATTACTGCAGATATAGCAGAACAGCCAAAAGCCAGAATTGGCTTTCAGAAAAATTTTGGAAAAAACAAAGACTGGTGGTGGGGATCTGAACTTTATGGAGCCTTTTTAAGTCAAGAAATTTTTATAGATGGTAGTTCTGTAGACAATATGCTCTATAATGCTTTTGAATTCAATAATGAGATAAATAAAAACCTAAATTCACTAAAAAGCTACGTTGGTTTTGGTTTAAACTACCACTTCACTAATGTAAAACCAAAATACGATACTGACTACAACAATAATTTTTTTAAAATCAATAACTATAATTTTAATGATTCCGAGATAAACCTGCATTATTCCTATAACGATATGGATAAAGTTTTCTTTGCTACGAATGGAACAATTCTAAAAACCAATATAAGCCGTTCTTTATTTACAAACGCCAATATCTCATTTTCTGACCCAGACTTAACAAGTATTTCAAGCTCAACAAACGGCTATACTAAATTTGGATTTTCGGTTGAAAAGAGAGCGCTCTTAAAAAAGAAAATTACGGCTATGATAGGTTTTGACTCCTATTTTATTTTTCAAGACAAGCTTAAAAATGACCAAGCCTCTTTTTCGGATTATGGTTATGCTTCAAAATATTTCATAGGAGGAATTATACCAAGTTCCGGAAGCAATCGCTTTTCATTTCCCGGCCTGAATGAAGATGAACTTAGTGTAACCCAATTTATGGGAGTTAAACTTGGTGCCCAAATGAATCTAAAGGGAAAATTATACGTAACACCACATTTTAATATTGCATCTGTTGGTTTTGACAATTTTAACGAATACATCGACAAAGTATTTACTCCAAAAGGAAATTGGGATCAAAGTCTCGAAACAAGCCTTGTAATGTCTGGAGGAGCTGCTATTTCTTATCAGTCTATTTTAGGGCCTATTCACTTTGATGCTTCATGGATAAATAATATAGACAAAGTGAGGGTATTTTTCAGTGTTGGATTATCTCTTAATCCATAATAAAAGAATCATCAAATATTACCAAAAACAAAAAACCCGTTTCTTTCGAAACGGGTTTTGCAATAATATTTAATTCTTATGATTATGCTTCGAATGGAAGTATAGAAACATAAGATTTATTATCTTTTTTCTTTTGGAATAAAACAACTCCATCTACTCTTGCGTGTAGGGTGTGATCTTTACTAATGTAAACGTTTTCACCTGGATTATGTTTTGAACCTCTTTGTCTTACGATGATGTTCCCAGCAATAGCAGCTTGACCACCAAAAATCTTTACGCCTAAACGTTTTGATTCTGATTCTCTACCATTCTTGGAACTACCGACACCTTTCTTGTGAGCCATGACGTATTAGTTTATTTTGTTATTATTCTTGTGTATCTTCTTTTTTAGCTTTTGGAGCTTTTTTTACTTTAGGAGCTACTTCAGCTTCTTCTGTAGTTGCTTCAACTGCTGCTTTTTTTGGAGCTGCTGCTTTTTTAGCTGTTCCACCTGCAGTAATACCTTCAATTACAATTTGAGTAAGATATTGTCTGTGACCGTTTCTTTTTTTGTATCCTTTTCTTCTTTTCTTTTTGAAAACGATAACTTTATCTCCTTTTAAGTGTTGTAACACTTTAGCTTCTACTGAAGCACCTTCTATAGCTGGGGCGCCTATTGAGATTGAACCGTTATCATCAACTAAATAAACTTTGTCAAAAGAAACTTTTGATCCTTCTTCATTTGTCAAACGATTAACGTAAACCTTTAGGTCTTTGCTTACTTTAAACTGTTGCCCTGCTATCTCTACGATTGCATACATACTGAATTGTTTTAATAATTTTTAAGGTTGCAAATATACAATTAAATATTTACTCTGCAATTCTTTACTAAAAAAATATTTCATAGCTTTTTCAACATCTATTTCATCTTAATTTTGAAGCGATTACCCTTGCAAAGGAAAATAACGTTAATATATTCCTAATGATGAATTTGCTTACTTTCTACAGCATAAAAAAAGGTATTTTTGCTCCGACAAAATCAATAAACAATTACCATTAAAAACAAACAATGATGTCAAGTGCTGTATTAACATTAGGAGGAGTTGCTTCAGCTCAAAAAGTAGTTTTCGAGGAATACGATTTAGACAATGGCTTACATGTTATTTTACATCATGATGATTCTGCTCCCGTTGTGATTACCTCCGTAATGTATCATGTGGGCGCCAAAGACGAAAATCCAGATCGAACGGGTTTTGCACATTTTTTTGAACATTTATTATTTGAAGGAACCAAAAACATCGAGAGAGGCGAATGGTTTAAAATAGTTACTTCAAACGGAGGAACCAATAACGCCAACACTAGTGACGACAGAACCTATTATTACGAAATATTTCCTTCAAACAATTTAGAATTGGGACTTTGGATGGAATCCGAAAGATTAATGCACCCAATAATCAACCAAATTGGAGTCGACACTCAAAACGAAGTCGTAAAAGAAGAAAAAAGAACTAGCTACGACAACAGACCATACGGAAATATACTTGCTGCGGTAAAAGAGAATATGTTCAAAAATCATCCTTATCGCTGGACAACAATCGGATCAATGGAACATATAGATGCTGCGACACTAGAAGAATTTCAGGCATTCAACAAAAAATTCTATTTGCCCAACAATGCCGTTTTGGTGGTCGCAGGGGATTTTGAAAAAAAACAAGCAAAAGAATGGATTCAAAAATATTTTGGCCCAATTCCCAAAGGAGAAGTTGTTCCTAAAAAAAGCTTTCTGGAGGAACCAATAACACAAACTATCAAAGCAACCTACAAGGATCCTAACATCCAAATCCCGATGCTTGTAGCCAGTTACCGCACTCCATCAATGAAAAGCAGAGATGCACGAGTATTAGACTTAATATCTTCTTATTTGAGCGATGGAAAAAGCTCAAGGTTATACAAAAAAGTGGTAGACGATAAAAAAATGGCGCTGCAAATTGGAGCTGTAGGCTTTAGTCAAGAAGATTATGGTATGTATATTATATATGGTTTGCCTATGGGCAATTTTACCATCACCGATATGCTAAAAGAAATCGACGAAGAAATTGCAAAAATTCAAACCGACTTAATCTCAGAAAAAGATTTTCAGAAACTAAAAAACAAGTTCGACAATAATTTCGTGAATACTAATGCAACTATTGAAGGAATTGCCAATAATCTAGCAACTTATTACTTGCTCTATAAAGACATCAACCTAATCAACACAGAAATTGAACTCTACCATTCTATCACAAGAGAAGAAATAAGAGAGGTCGCCAACAAATACCTTAACCCAAATCAACGCCTAGTCTTAGACTACATTCCAGCAAATCCTCTTGATTAAGCAGGCTCAAATTACAAAAGATAAGTACAATATTCATCCTTTCATTAGCAACAGGAACTATGCAAGTAAACGATCGCACGCAACCCAAACCAGGAAAATCACCCATAATCAATATAAAAAAACCGCAAACCTTTGTTTTGGATAACGGAATGAAAATATTGATTGTAGAAAATCATAAATTACCAAGAGTATCCTTTAATCTAACCTTAAACAATGCCCCATTTACTGAAGGCAATAAAAAAGGAGTTGATGAATTAACAAGCAATTTAATTGGTAATGGCAGCAAGATAACAACAAAAGCTGCTTTCAATGAAGAGATTGACTTTTGGGGTGTAGATATTAATTTCAGTTCACACGGAGCTACGGCAAATTCACTTTCCAAATATAGCGTAAGAGTTTTGGAACTGATGGCAGAAGGTGTCTTACATCCAAATTTCACTCAAGAAGACTTCGACAAAGAAAAGGCCAAACTAATAGAAGGCATGAAAGCCGAAGAAAAAAGTGTTCCCGCAATCGCTAGTCGCGTTGTAGATGTTCTGGCTTTTGGAAAAAACCATCCTTCAGGTGAATTCATGACCGAAGAAACATTACACAACATTACGCTTACCGATGTAGAGACAAATTATAAAACCTACTTCGTTCCTGAAAATGCCTATTTAGTAATTGTTGGCGATGTCAAATACGAGAATACAAAAGTAGTCGTAGAAAAACTATTTAGCACTTGGGAGAAAAAAAACACTCCAAAAACAACATATGACATTCCTGCAAATACATCAAACCTACAAATCAACTTGGTAGATGTCCCTAATGCAGTCCAATCTGAAATTACACTGGTGAATACTGTAAATTTAAAAATGGGCGATCCAGATTTTTTTCCTGCCGTAATTGCAAATCAAATTCTGGGAGGGGATTTCAATAGTTATTTGAATATGAATTTGCGCGAGAAAAACGCTTGGACTTATGGCGCTAGATCTAGTATAGGCGCTGGGAAATACACTTCCAAATTTTTCGCTAAATCCGCCGTAAGAAATGCAGTTACCGATAGTGCCGTTGTTGAATTTATCAAAGAAATTAAAAGAATCCGCACAGAGAAAGTAAGCGATGAAGTATTAGAAACCGTAAAAGCAGGCTACATTGGTAGATTTGTGATGCAGGTTGAAAAACCCCAAGCTGTTGCTAGATATGCCTTAAACATAGAAACCGAAAAACTACCCGCAGATTTTTACGAAAAATACATCCAAACCATAAATGCAGTAACTACCGAGGATATATTACGTGTCGCCAACAAATATTTCCTAATCGACAATATCAGAATTGTAATTGCTGGGAAAAAATCGGAGATATTTACTGGATTGGAAAAACTAAAAATTCCGATGTTTCATTTTGACAAATACGGAAATCCTCTGGAAAAACCGACTTTAAAAAAATCGCCTTCCATAAAATAGCAAAATCAATCTAGATTACATAATAGCTCGCTAATTCGAAGGATTTGAGCTAATTTATTAACAGAAACATTTTACAAATAAGCACAAAAAAACCGCCAATCTCACGAAAGGCGGTTTTTGTTTTATTCCTTAATAACATCTCCCTTTTTATCGTAGAAATGATATTCCAAATACGTGTAAGCGTCACGTGGTATGATTTTCACCCATTTTTTGTGTTCAAAAAACCATCTTGAACGCAATGATGGAAAACCTTTACTGAGGTATGCAGCCACAAACGGATGTACATTAAGCACTACTTTATTGTGGGTTTTTAAAACTCTTTCCAGATCGGAAGCGATTTTGTCAATGATTAATATTGGCGCTTCAATTTCGCCATTTTCATTGTTTGGATCTTCTTCTCTAGTTTTTATATTAACTTCTGGTCTTACGCGTTGTCTGGTAATTTGGACCAACCCAAATTTACTCGGTGGTAAGATTTTGTGTTTCGCTTTATCGTCGCTCATCTCTTCTCTCAAGAAGTCGAATAAGACTTTACGATTTTCGGGATTCGACATATCGATAAAATCAACTACTATGATTCCGCCCATATCACGAAGACGCAATTGTCTCGCTATTTCGGCGGCTGCAATCATATTAACTTCCATGGCTGTATCCTCTTGGTTGGTAGCTTTATTGGAACGGTTTCCGCTATTTACGTCAATGACGTGTAAAGCTTCTGTGTGTTCTATAATAAGATAAGCCCCTTTACTCATGGAAACAGTTTTCCCAAATGAAGTTTTGATTTGTCTCTCTATATTGTATTTCTCAAAAATTGGAGTGTCTTTGGACTGATAGAACTTAACAATTGATTGTTTGGATGGTGCAATTTCTTGCAGATAATCCTTTGTTTGGTTGTACAACTCTTCGTCATCAATCTGAATACTACTGAAAGTATCATTGAATACATCTCTTAATATTGAAGAAGCTCTGTTGAGCTCTCCTAATACTTTGGAAGGATGATGAGCAGTTGGTAATTTTTTACACATTGCAGTCCATCTGCTAAGCAGGTTCTGCAAATCTTTTTCTAATTCTACTGTACTTTTGCCTTCGGCTACTGTGCGAACAATAACGCCAAATCCTTTTGGTTTGACTGATTGTACAAGACGTTTCAAACGTTCCTTTTCTTTTTTGTCTTCTATCTTTTGCGAAATAGAAACTCGGTCAGAAAACGGAACCAAAACAATAAATCTTCCGGCTAGAGAAAGCTCAGCGCTTATCCTTGGCCCTTTGGTCGATATTGGTTCTTTGACAACTTGTACCAAAACAGATTGATTGGCACTGATTACATCTGTAATTGTACCATTCTTATCTATCTCTTTTTCAAACTGAAAGGTTTTTAGGGAGAAATCTTTTATTTTACCTGCGCTTACAAGTTTTATGAATTTCAGTTGGGAAGCTAAATTAGGGCCTAAATCGTGATAATGTAAAAAGGCATCTTTTTCGAAGCCAACGTTTACAAAAGCAGCATTAAGTCCAGCAACTGGCTTTCTTATTTTGGCAATAAAAATATCACCTACTTGAAAGTTGCTTTTCTCTTCTTCCTTGTGTAATTCAATTAGTTTTCCATCTTTTAATAAGGCAAAATCTACGAAATCAGAACTAGATCGAATGATTAATTCTTTATTCATTTGTAAATTTTTATCCGTACTTATTGGTTGTAGGTTGTCGGTTGTCAGTTGTTGGAAAATCCATCAACTATCAACTACCAACCATCAACTTTTCAGCAAGGATGGATTAAACAATAATTTAACAGGTATTGTACCCGGGGAAAATTAGTTGACAGTAAGCAGTATTAAGTTTGCAGTAAAACTGATGACTAAAAACTGAGCACTGAACACTAATTCTCGATTTCAATGAACTTAAAAAAGAAAAAAGTAGTTTAAAACTACTTTTTCTTTTTGTGACGGTTAGCTCTCGCTCTTTTTTTACGTTTGTGCGTCGCTACCTTATGTCTCTTTCTTTTTTTACCACTTGGCATATCTAATAGATTTTATGATTAATTAATAGTGTTATTTTGCTTCGTTGTTCACTTTTACACCTTCAACAAAAACTTTTGCTGGTTTAAAAGCAGGAATGTTGTGCGCTGGAATTTTAATAGTGGTATTTTTGGAAATATTTCTTCCAGTTTTTTCAGCTCTTGTTTTAACGATAAAACTACCGAAACCTCTTAGGTAAACATTGTCACCAGTTTCTAGTGAGTTTTTCACTTCGTTCATAAAAGTCTCTACGGTTGCTTGCACATCCCCTTTTTCAAGACCTAATTTTTCTGAAATCTTCGCTACGATATCTGCTTTCGTCATTTTCTTTCCTTTTTATTATGTTGTAATAATTTTTTTGAGTTTGCAAATATATGAATTTAAAAAACAATTAATCAACCTAATTCGTTAAATTTTAATTACATAAACAATTACTTTTGTTTACAAATTTTTTACAATGAATTTTCATAACATCTTAATTAAGTGGTATTTACAAAACAAGCGTGATTTACCTTGGCGAAAAACGACCAATCCATACCCAATTTGGCTCTCCGAAATCATGCTGCAACAGACAAGAGTAGCTCAAGGAACGCCTTATTTTTTATCTTTTACAGAGGCTTTTCCGACCATTTTTGATTTGGCTAACGCTAATGAGGAACAAGTCTTAAAACTTTGGCAAGGATTAGGGTATTATTCCCGTGCCCGGAATTTGCACAAAACCGCCCAAACTATCGCTTTTGAAATGAATGGTGTTTTCCCCGATAACTACAACGACTTATTAAAACTAAAAGGAATTGGAGAATACACCGCCGCCGCAATTGCATCTTTCTCCTATAATGAATGTGTTCCCGTGGTTGACGGAAATGTATTCAGGGTACTTTCGCGTTATTTTGAGTTGGAAACCGATATCGCACAAGCTTCTGCTAAAAAAGAATTCGCCGCTTTGGCTTTCGAACTAATGCCGAAAGATAACCCAGCGCAGTTCAACCAGGCCATAATGGAATTTGGCGCCCTTCAATGCGTTCCGAAAAATCCAAATTGCGAAGAATGTGTCTTTAATAATAGCTGTGCCGCTTTACAAAAGAAGAAAGTGGATCAATTGCCTGTAAAATCAAAGAAAACAAAAGTCCGTAATCGCTACTTTAATTATATAGTAGCCGTCGATGATCTAGAAAACACCATAATCCAAAAACGAACCGCCAAAGGGATTTGGCACAATCTATATGAGTTTCCATTGATAGAGACAGATAAGGTCGAAGATTTTGAAACAGTAGCTCAGCAAATCAGCCAGCACTTTTTTCAGGAAAACAAAATAGAGAGTTTGTTAGAATACAATGAAGAAAGCATCATTCATAAACTATCACATCAGCATTTGCATATTAAATTTTGGAAAGCCACATTAAAAGGCACAATCGAAAATGGGATTAACATCGAAACAGCCAAAACTTTCCCGTTCCCAATAGTAATTCATAATTTCATGGAAGAAAAATTGTAAAATTAGTTGGGGGTGCCCCAAGCCATAAACAAGATGTTTAGTTTTTCAGAAAGAACATTGTTTTACATAAGCTTGATAAAAGGATTTTACCTTTGTCAAAGTTTTGAACTTTGACAAAGGTTCACATCCGAAACCCAGAACCCTTAATTATTTCTGGAAATCCAATAAAAATAGTTTTCAAAAAATAATGTACCTTTGATAGAAATACCACCAAATCATGAACGGAACATTAAATAAAGTAATGCTTATAGGCCATCTTGGCGACGATGTCAAAATGCATTATTTTGACGGGGGAAACTGCATCGGCAGATTTCAATTGGCAACCAATGAAGTCTACGTAAACAAAACAACCAACGAAAAAATCACTTCCACAGAATGGCACAATCTAGTTGTACGAAACAAAGCGGCCGAAATTTGCGAAAAATACCTTTCTAAAGGAGATAAGATTTACGTGGAAGGGCGCATAAAATCCAGACAATGGCAAGCCGAAGATGGCTCTACCAAACACACCATGGAAATTCAGGTAACTGAGTTTACTTTTTTAACCACAAAAAAAGACACTGAAAGCAATAAAGCATTAAATTCTTCAGAATCGACAAAAAACACTAACTTTGACGCTCAAAATAAAGACTTGCCAATCAATGATTTGCCGTTTTAATTGTTTAACTAATTTATTTTAATTTGGACCCAGAGCCCAGTTTAGAGATTGCCACTCAACTTGACCTTACCTTAGTGTTCGGTTTTATCGGAATTATAATTTTGCTGTTTTGCTCCGCATTGGTCTCGGGCGCCGAAGTAGCATTATTTTCTTTATCTCAAAAAGATTTGGATGATTCCATTCAGAAAAACAACTCCAAAGGAAAAATATTAGCTGGCCTTTTGGAAAAACCAAAAAAACTCTTAGCTACATTACTCGTAGCCAATAATTTCATTAACATCGCAGTAGTTATTTTATTCTCTTTTGTTGGAAAAGATCTTTTTGCAGCGATACAATCCCCAGTTCTAAAATTCATAACCGAAGTTATTTTAATCACTTTCCTGCTGTTGCTTTTTGGCGAAGTTTTACCAAAAGTATATGCCAGCAGAAACACTATTAAATTTGCTCAATTAATTGCTTATCCCGTTTCCGGATTAGACAAAATATTGTCGCCGGTAAGTATTCCAATGCGTTCAATAACTCTATTTTTGCAGAATAAATTAGGAAAACAAAAATCAAATTTCTCAATAGACCAACTATCACAAGCTTTGGAATTAACCGCTACTGACGACACCTCAACCGAAGAACAAAAAATATTGGAAGGGATTGTATCTTTTGGCAATACCGACACCAAACAGGTAATGAGTCCAAGGATTGATGTTTTTGCTTTGGAAATTACAGAGTCATTTGCGGTAATTTATCCCAAAATAATCGAAAAGGGCTTCTCGAGAATTCCTGTTTACAGAGACAATATTGACCAAATAGAAGGCGTTCTGTTTGTTAAAGATTTGCTCCCGTACATCAATGATAATGAATTTGATTGGACCACTTTAATAAGAGAGCCTTTCTTTGTTCCCGAGAATAAAAAATTGGACAATCTTCTCAAAGATTTTCAAAGCATGAAAAGCCATCTAGCAATCGTAGTTGATGAATATGGAGGAACATCAGGATTGGTTTCATTAGAAGATGTCATTGAAGAAATTGTTGGCGAAATCAGTGATGAATATGATGATACGCCCGTTAATTTTTCTAAAATTGATGATAAAAATTATATTTTTGAAGGCAAAATATACCTGAAGGATTTCTACAGGATTATCAATGTGAATGAAGATTTATTTGAAGAACAAAAAGGGGAAGCAGAAACATTGGCAGGATTTATTCTTGAAATTTTAGGTAATTTTCCCAAAAAAGGACAAAAAATAGTTTTTGAAAACTGTACGTTTGTCATCGAAGCGGCAGATCAAAAACGTGTCAAACAAATTAAAGTAACGATTGAATAAAATTAAAATGCTTAAAAAAATTACAGCCATAGCAATCCTTTTTACATTCTTTTATACCGTATTGGGATGCAAAAATGATGTTTTACCCAAACCTTCTGGTTATTTAAGATTGGATTACCCAGAAGCGGAATATGTTACCCTTAAAGGGCATTGCCCATTTGAATTTGACATGAATTCGAAAGCAGTTGTCAAAGAAGATAATAATTGCGGATACTCAATCACCTATCCAAAAATGAAAGCCACTATTTACCTAACTTATAAGCCGGTGAATAACAATATAAATAAATTACTTCGAGATGCTCAAAAACTAACATACGAGCATGTCATCAAAGCGGACGACATCTTGGAACAGCCATATCTAAACCCAGATAAAAAAGTATATGGAATGTTTTATCAGGTAGATGGGAATGCGGCCACCAATTCACAGTTTTATGCTACCGACAGCATCAGTCATTTTGTGACAGGCTCGGTTTATTTTTATGCCAAACCCAATTATGATTCCATTATGCCGGCAGTCAGCTATATCAAAAACGACATGCAACGCCTGATGGAAACCATAAAGTGGAAATAGTTTTTAGTGAATAGTCGTTAGTAAAGGCATAAAAAAAGCATTCGTCAAAAACGAATGCTTTTTTTAAATGAAAGTTATTAGCTTTTACTTTTAGCTAATAACTATTCACTAGAAGTTAAGACTTCATATCAGAAACTTTATATGTTTTTCCGTCACCGGTTTCTTGTACCACTTTAGTTAAGCTTTCTGGGGTTTGAACGGTTTTGTCAAAAGTTACAGTAGCCACTTTTTTATCAAAATCTACTTTGGCTTCTTGTACACCATCTAAGGCTGTTAATTCTTCCTGAATTGTTGCAGCACATCCTATAGCACAAGTCATTCCTTCAATTTTAAAACTAGCCGTCTGCAAATTAGCAGCTGCAATTTCCTTTTTTACTTTTGGAGCTGTTGCTTCTGTTGAAGCAGCTTCCGTTTTTACTTCTGCTTTATTGTCTTTACAGCTTGCAAAAAACAATCCCGAAAGTGCTATAATTGCGATTGATTTTGTAAAATTCATAATGATCTTATTTTAATTGATTTAGTTTCTTCTGATTGGTTGCAAAATTAATGAAAAAAGAGGCGGAAGTTTTTAAAATTTTCACAATTTTGCATCAAAATAGTGTTTACGATGACAAAGCAGTTGAAGTGGGTTTATTTATTGGTTCTATCCTTGATTTGGGGAAGTTCTTTCATATTGATAAAAAAAGGATTAATTGGATTGACAGCTTTTCAATTGGGATCATTACGAATTATTTTTGCAGCACTTTTTCTGCTTTTGATTGGTTTTAAGAGTTTGCTTAAAATTCCACATCATCAATGGAAATACATTGCGTTGACTTCACTGTTCGGGACATTTGTTCCTGCTTATCTTTTTGCCATAGCCGAGACCGAGATTGATAGTTCAATTACAGCCATATTAAATTCTTTGACACCTTTGAACACCTTGATTTTGGGTGCCGCTTTTTTTGGAATTACTTTTAGAAGAAGTCAAATTTGGGGAGTAATCATTGGGCTTTTAGGAAGTATGCTTTTGGTTTTTAATGGGGCGGCCAACCATCCCGAACAAAATTATTATTACGCCATTCTGGTTATAATTGCATCAATTTGTTATGCCGTGAATGTCAATTTAATCAAAAGATATTTATCGGATTTGACACCTTTAAGCATTACAACAGGAAATTTTCTGATCTTGCTTTTTCCTGCTTTAGGGATTTTGTTTTTTAGTGATTTTTTTGACATGGTTCATGTCGAAAAAGTACAGCATTCTCTTTGGTTTATATTGATATTGGGAGTGGTTGGAACAGGAATTGCCAACATTATATTCTTTAAATTGATTCAGGTTTCGTCGCCTGTTTTTGCTACATCAGTAACTTATTTAATTCCAATTGTTGCTTTCTTTTGGGGATTACTGGACAATGAAGTTTTGACATTTGTTCAGTGTATTGGGGCGTTTATTATTTTGGTTGGCGTTTATTTATCCGCTAAAAAGTAGTCTTTAGATAGCAGTTTGCAACTATCTAATTTCTGCATTCTTTTTTTTAGGAGCTATTTACTGCGTCAATTCATTTCACTCGTGTCCAGTCTTTTTTATTTTTAAAGGAAAATTAAAAAAAGATTTCCGTTGCAAGCGAAGTTCACTGAACTTCTATGAAAATAAAAATAAGTGAAGCAATCTGAGATATAAAATTCGTTTTCAACAGAAAACACTACTTATTAATCCAACTCATATTCTAATCGAACTGTTATTCTTGCGGTTTTATTTTTACTTTCGGTATCATTAATTCCGCCATAACTATCCTCTTCTGTTGAGCCCTGTCCTGTTATTTGAAAAACTCCCATGTTCGCATTTTTAAGTTTTCCTATTGTGCCATTTGCCGTTTTTACAATTTTATTAGCACGTTCACTGGCATCCTTGGTCGCTTTTTCTATAAGGCTTTGTTTCAAGCTAGGCAAACCAGAATACGTGTACTGCATTGTATTAGAAGTTAATTCAATTCCGGAATTAATTAATTCAGAAGTTTTACTAGAAACTAATTCTATCCGTTTCATCAAATCTGGATTTTTTTTGGCTACAAATACAATAGATTGTGTTGCTTGATAACCGTCAAATATTTGTTCGTATTTTTTATCATATTGGTTTTCAGAATTTTCAATAGTAATTTGACGGTACTTTTTTTGAAAATTAACAGCCCCAAAACTAAACTCTGAAGATTTAAATCCTTTATTAATAAAAAAAGCAGAAACAATTTTTTGGTCGGATATGATTTTATTGTAAGCTTCTTTAATATCCATATTTGTAGCAGTATAACTGCCTGACCATAAGATTTCATCTGAAACAAAATCCTTTGTTCCTAAACCAATTACGGATATTGCATCCAAATTTTTATTTCTGTTTTGAAAAGAACTTCCCAATATCCAAGCCGTTATAATTATTCCTAGACAAATAATTATTGATGATTTCAATTTACTTTCCATATAAGTAAAAATTAGTTATTCAAACAAATATAAGTAAATTATTATATTTAATTTCGAATTTTACTTTCTTCTAGCAGAAAAAAATTGTTTCATCAACTCCGAAGCTTCATTCGCCAAAACCCCACCAACAACGGCAGTCTTGGGATGCAGTTGTGTTCCCATTTTCATAAAACCGCGGTGTTCGTCACTGGCGCCATAAACAATTTTGGTAATCTGGCTCCAGTACAAAGCGCCGGCGCACATCTGGCAAGGTTCCAGTGTTACGTAAAGTGTGCAATCTTTCAGGTATTTTCCGCCAAGGAAATTAGCAGCGGCGGTAATGGCTTGCATTTCGGCATGGGCAGTAACATCATTAAGTAACTCGGTTAAATTATGGCTCCGAGCAATGACGGTATTATTGACCACAATAACAGCTCCAACAGGAATTTCGCCTTTATCAAAAGCCATTTCGGCTTCCTGCAAAGCTTTCTTCATGAAGTACTCGTCGGTGAAAGGGTTTATCATAGTTGCAAAAATAAGAATTCAATTTGTACATTTGCTTTATGCCTGACAATTTACTTCAACATATCAACAATCCTGCCGAATTACGCTTAATTAACGAAGCGTTACTTCCTCAATTGGCACAAGAATTACGTGATTTCATCATCAATATTGTTGCCACAAAAGAAGGTCACCTAGGCGCCAGTCTTGGCGTGGTAGAGCTAACAATTGCTTTGCATTATGTTTTTAACACTCCCGAAGATTTATTGGTTTGGGATGTGGGACATCAAGCTTACGGGCATAAAATCCTGACTGAAAGAAGAACCACTTTTCATACCAACCGTCAATTAAACGGTATTTCCGGTTTTCCAAAAAGAAGCGAAAGCATTTATGATACTTTTGGCGTAGGCCACTCCTCCACTTCTATTTCGGCAGCACTCGGAATGGCGATTGCGTCCAATTTAAAAGGTGATTTCCAAAAACAGCATATTGCGGTTATCGGAGATGCTTCAATAGCATCAGGAATGGCATTCGAAGGTTTGAATCACGCTGGAGTTACCGATGCTAATTTATTGGTAATCCTCAACGACAATGCAATCGGAATTGACCCAAGTGTGGGCGCACTCAAAAAATATCTCACTTCCGTAAAAGACGGAAAGAATCCAAGACAGAATAATATGATTCGGTCATTGAATTTCGATTATTCAGGACCAATTGACGGCAATGATCTTTTTGCGGTGATCAAAGAATTGAAGCGTCTGCAAAAAATAAAAGGCCCGAAGTTCCTGCATATTATTACCACCAAAGGGAAAGGTCTCCAACAGGCCGAAGAAAATCAGGTAAAATATCACGCTCCAGGTAAATTTGATGCCACAACTGGCGAAATCATCCCAAAACAGGAAGAAAATTTACCTCCAAAATACCAAGATGTTTTTGGATTAACCATATTAGATTTGGCCAAAAAGAACGAAAAAATTGTTGGCATAACTCCGGCAATGCCATCTGGAAGTTCGTTAAAATTCATGATGGACGCTTTTCCAAAACGCGCTTTTGATGTAGGAATTGCAGAACAGCATGCTGTGACTTTGGCAGCTGGAATGGCTACCCAAGGAATGATTGTGTATTGCAATATTTATTCCACTTTTTTACAAAGAGCTTATGACCAAGTGATTCACGATGTAGCTTTGCAAAATTTACCGGTTATTTTTTGTCTGGATCGAGCCGGTTTGGTTGGTGAAGACGGCGCCACTCATCATGGCGTTTTTGATTTAGCTTACCTGCGGTGCATTCCAAACATGATTATTTATGCACCCTTGAATGAAATTGATTTACAGAATATTTTATATACCGCACAATTGGGGTTAAATCATCCTATTGCGGTTCGTTATCCTCGTGGTCGAGGTGTGATTAAAGATTGGCAAACATCCAATTTTGGCAAATACGAAACTATCGAAATTGGAAAAGCAAAACTGCTAAAAAACGGATCAAAAACAGCTGTATTATCAACTGGCGCAATTGGCTGTAATGTAACATTAGCACTTACCAAAATACAACAGCCTGAAAATTTTGCGCATTATGACTTTGCCTTTATCAAACCACTTGATGAAAAGCTGCTGCATATTATTTTTAACCAATATGAAACTTTAATTACTATTGAAGATGGTGTAATCAAAGGAGGATTTGGGAGTGCTGTTCTAGAATTTGCCGCAGCCAATAATTATAATTCTAAAATACAGCTTTTAGGAATTCCAGATTCATTTATTGAGCAAGGCACCGTTGATGAACTACAACAATATTGTGGTATTTCCGTTAATAGTTTAGAAATAATTTTTTCAAGTTATTGAAATTAACTATTTTGCAACCTTAAAACACCACAGACTTACTATGAATTTTGCAACTAAACCCATTTTAATTCTATTCCTACTGTTTTCAATATGTGGTTTCGCACAAATTAGAATAATTACCAGTAAAGCGGATACCATAAACGCAAACAAAATTGATCAGGCTCTTACAACCATCATAACTTCAAAACCAGACACTATTTCCTATTGGTCCAACAAAAATCTTTTAGGTATTGACATTTCAGAAATTGCCTTTGTCAATTGGAGCGCAGGGGGAACTAGTTCAATAACTGGACTGATAAGAGGGCATCTTAAACGAGATTATAAAGACGACAACCAAGTTTGGTCAAATGAACTTATTTTTAGATATGGCATGAACAAACAGGAAGGAATTGAACTCAGAAAAACAGATGATGTTTTTAAAATCAATTCCACATATGGATACAGAACGGATACCTCATCAAATTGGTATCATTCGGCCAAATTCAACTTCAATACCCAATTCACGGATGGATATAATTATCCAAACACCAAAGATCCTATTTCAAAACCATTTGCACCAGCATACACCTTTTTAGGTATTGGCTCTGATTACATTTATAAACCTGAAAAATTTAATGCTTATATTTCTCCTTTAACATTAAAAAGCACGCTTGTACTTGACCAAGATTTAGCCAATGCCGGGGCCTATGGTGTTAAGAAGGCGGTTTATGATGCACAAGGCAATTTAATTATAGAAGGAGATCGTTCGAAAACAGAACTTGGCATACTAGCATCTTCTTATTTTGAAAGAGAAATTTTCACAAACATTACTATAAAAAACCGTTTGAATTTATATACGGATTATCTGCATAATTTTGGAAACATAGATGTTGATTGGCAATCTTACGCGGATTTAAAAGTGAATGAATACATAAAAGCAAACGTTGGTTTCAATTTGGTTTATGACGAAGATATTGATGTCATTAAAGAAGAAAATGGCGTAAAAATCAATGAAGGAGCAAAAGTCCAATTGAAACAAGTATTGGGAATTGGCCTTGAATATGTTTTTTAAATCAAAAAACTAAAACAAAATGCCCTCAAGCAGCAAACTGTTTGAGGGCATTTTTGTCTTCATTTTTAAAATCTAACTTTTTGCCGCGGTTATTGTTTTGTAAAACAACAATGCATTTCCATCTGTGAGCATTGAAACAAAGTGACAAATATGAAGCAATCTTTCGTATAGATTTTCTTTTTCCAAATGATGCTTTTCGGGCAACATTTTCAGAATAAGATTATCATAATTAGACATTTTTCCTTCGAATTTATTATTGAAAGCCGTTACGAATTTATCCAAAAGCGTTTGTATAATTTGATATCCAACAATTTCCTTTTCTACCACTTCACGGCTTTGATAAATGTTCTTCACACTAATCTTGATGATATCGTCCATTTGGGCTTTGTACTTGCTTTTATCGGTTAAGGAAAAAGGAAATTTACCTTGCATAATTGCCTCTTCATTTTCAATAAAAACTTTTACTGCATCGTTGATTAAACTTCCAATGGCAAGTGCTCGTAAATAACTGATTCGGTCTTCTTTGGTTTCTAAAGTCTTGTATTTAGAAGTATCAATGCTGTCTTTTACCAATTTAATTAAATATTCCAAAGCAAAATCTTCGGAAACCAAACCTAAATTGATTCCGTCTTCAAAATCAATTATGGTGTAGCAAATATCATCTGCCGCTTCAACAAGATAAGCTAAAGGATGTCTTTCAAAACCAATATCATTTCCTGTTTTATTGGTTATCATTCCCATATCGGTAGCGACTTCCTTGAAGAAAGCTTTGTCGGTTTGAAAAAAACCATATTTCTTGTCGGCTATGTTTTTAGTTGGCTTTTTAGGCAAACTCTCTTTTGGGTATTTCATAAAAGCACCAAGGGTAGCATAGGAAAGTCTGATTCCACCTTCAACACCAGGACGCGAACTGTTCAAAACCGAAAAGCCATTGGCATTTCCTTCAAAATCTATCAGGTCTTGCCATTCTTTAGCTGACAATTGATCTTTGTATTTAAGTCCATTTCCTATCGAAAAATATTCGCCAATCGCTTTTTCACCCGAATGTCCAAATGGTGGATTCCCAATATCGTGTGCCAAAGATGCCGCAGCCACAATAGCTCCAAAATCATTCATCTGATAACCGTGAACTTCCTGTAAATATGGATATTTCTCTAATATTTTTTTTCCTACCAATCGTCCCAAAGAACGCCCAACAACCGAAACTTCCAAACTGTGAGTTAAACGAGTATGCACAAAATCGGTTTTGGAAAGCGGAATCACCTGTGTTTTGTCCTGTAAACTTCTAAAAGCGGAGGAGAATATGATTCGGTCATAATCGACTTCAAAGCCCAAACGGGTTTCGTCTTGTTCGATTCTTAGTCTTTTGCCTGTATCTCCTTGTCGTTTTAGTGATAATAATTGTTCCCAGTTCATGATGTATTTTTCGGATTTGTTTTCAAAGATAGAGAAATAGATAGATTTTAAAAACAAAAGTAATTTTACAATCAACAAATGTTTTTGTACCAAAACCTTCGAATTACATACTATTCAACTTGAAGTTATTGTTGCTTTTTCATCTCTGCCTCAATGATATTATTTTTCACTTCTTTCAGTAAATGATTTTTCGCTTCCGCAAAAGCCACATCATAGATGCGGGTTACATCCTGAAATTCTACAGGATATTTGACAAGCAACTTTGTGTAGTAATTATCCAAAACTTCTTTGGAAGGAGCAGTAAATTCCAGTTGCATTTCAAAACGACGAACCAAGGCTTCGTCAATCATCTGGATTTGATTGGTTGCAGCAATTAAGACTGATCGATTGGGGAAATTATCTATAAGCTGAATAATCGAGTTCACGACCCGTTTCATCTCGGAACTGTCTTTATTGTCGTAATCCCGAATTTGACCTAGGGAATCAAATTCATCGAAGAATAAAACGGAACTTTCGTATTGTACTTCCTTGAATAAACCTTCAATATTCTTGGAGGTTTCGCCCAATTTGGAGGAAACAATGCGTGAGAGATTGACAATGATTAATTTTTTGTCCAGTTTTCTGGCAATTGCTTTTGCAGTCATTGTTTTGCCACAGCCAGTTTTGCCGTGCAACAGTATTTTATTAACCACAGGCAACTCGTATTGCTCCAAAACGGAACGAAACTGATATTCCTTCAAGAACTGATTGATTTGCTCGGAAACGGCGTCATTGAACACTACATCTTCAAGATGAACAATACTTCGGTCTGTAAAATATAACAAACTCAAATGGATTGGATTTTAAAAAATGTTTTTACTCAAAACCCTAGCCTTTTAGACCAGTTTTTAGGAGAGCGGGAGGTATGAAAAACACCAATAACAATAATTTCATTTTTTTCAAACTTATAATGTATTCCATAAGGGAATCTTGTAATAAATCTAACTTTTATATTTTTATACTTTTTTTGAAATGATTCTGGATTTCTTAAAACAGTATCAATTCCAGCTTCCAAGCAAAGTTCAAAATCATAGGAAAGTCCTATTCTTTGTTCTTCATACCAAAGAACAATATCTTCAATATCAAATAACGCTTCTTTTACGAAATGAATTTTATACACTATCGAATAGATTTCAAATGATTTTTAACCTCATCCCATGTATATAATTCTGTTTTCCCGTCTTCTAAATTTTTTATTCTAACATCTAATTCTCTTTTCACATCATCAGAAATCTCTAAATCCTTCTTAGAAACACTGTCCCACAATTGCTCAGCTAGAACAATTTTTTCTGCATTGCTGTATTTAGATAAATTTTTAATTTCCATAATCCCTTTTATTAGTATTGAATACTACAAATTTACACAAATTTAATTATGAAAACGAATGTGTTTTAGCCCCGATTGCAGTGGAAATCCTTTTTATTTTTCTTTAAAAATAAAAAGATTGAAACGGAAAGCGGGATTAGCTCCTAAAAAAAAACAGCTATCATTTACGACAGCTGTTTCTCTTTATTCTTTGTTCTTTAATCTATTTTCTGATTAAGATCCACACATTTCGCAATCGTCTGGACCAGCATTTTTAGCTAATTCAATCATTGCTCTGTATTCTTCAGCAGTCATTTGAGTTTCTACTACTTCAACCGCCTCAAGAACTCTAGCTTGTGGCTTAGAATCTGGAATAACTTCCTCTTTTTTATCGTTGTTCAAAGTAAACTTAATCGCATCAACCGCTGCTTTGGTTCTCAAATAATACATTCCTGTTTTCAAACCAGATTGCCAAGCGTAGAAGTGCATTGAAGTCAATTTAGAATAATTGGCATCTTGCATAAACAAGTTCAATGATTGTGACTGATCCACAAAATAACCTCTTTGACGAGACATGTCGATAATGTCTTTCATTGACATTTCCCAAACGGTTTTGTATAATTCTTTTAAATCCTGCGGAATGATATCAATATTTTGAACCGATCCATTGTGACGCATGATTTCTTGTTTCAAGTTCTCATTCCACAATCCAAGTCTTACTAAGTCATGTAATAAATGTTTGTTTACCACAATAAATTCTCCAGACAATACACGTCTTGTGTAAATATTAGAAGTATATGGTTCGAATGCTTCATTGTTACCCAAAATTTGAGAAGTCGAAGCTGTTGGCATTGGCGCAACCAATAATGAGTTACGAACACCGTTTTTCACCACTTCTTTTCTAAGCGAAGCCCAGTCCCATCTTCCTGATAATTCTTCGTCTTTCATTCCCCACAAATTGTGTTGGAATTCTCCGTTTGACATTGGAGAACCTTTGAAAGTAGAATAAGGACCTTCCTCGATTGCCATTTCCATAGATGCGGTACAAGCAGCGAAATAAAGGGTTTCGAATATTTCTTGATTTAATGTTTTGGCATCGTCACTTGTAAAAGGCAAACGCAACATGATAAAAGCATCGGCAAGTCCTTGCACTCCAAGACCGATTGGTCTGTGACGCATATTGGAATTTTCAGCTTCTTTTACAGGATAGTAATTTCTGTCGATTACTCTGTTCAAATTACGAGTCACACGTTTGGTAACATCGTATAATAATTGGTGATTGAATTTCCCGTTTTCAACGAACATTGGCAACGAAATAGAAGCCAAATTACAAACCGCCACCTCATCACTTGAAGTAAATTCCATAATCTCAGTACACAAATTCGAAGAACGAATAGTACCTAGGTTTTTTTGATTTGATTTTCTGTTGGCAGCATCTTTGTACAACATATAAGGAGTTCCAGTCTCAATTTGTGATTCTAGGATTTTCTCCCATAATTCACGCGCTTTGATGGTTTTTCTACCTTTTCCTCTAAATTCGTAATCGGTATATAAAGCTTCGAATTCTTCTCCATACACATCATACAAACCTGGACATTCATTAGGACACATCAAAGTCCAAGTAGAATCTTCCTGTACACGTTTCATAAACAAATCCGAAGTCCACATCGCGAAGAACAAATCTCTTGCACGCATTTCTTCTTTTCCGGTATTCTTTTTCAAATCCAAGAAATCAAAGATATCTGCATGCCAAGTTTCGATATAGATAGCAAAGCTTCCTTTTCTTTTTCCACCACCTTGATCCACATAACGAGCAGTATCATTAAACACTCTCAACATTGGTACAATTCCGTTTGAAGTACCGTTTGTCCCACGAATATAAGAACCAGTCGCACGAACATTATGTATAGAAAGTCCAACTCCTCCCGCTGATTGTGAAATTTTTGCAGTTTGTTTTAAAGTATCGTAGATACCATCAATGCTATCATCCTGCATTGCCAAAAGGAAACAAGAAGACATTTGAGGTTTTGGAGTACCTGCATTAAACAAAGTAGGAGTTGCGTGAGTAAAGAACTTTTTAGACATTAAGTCGTAAGTCTCCATTACCGATTTCAAATCGTCTAGGTGAATCCCCACAGAAACACGCATCAACATATGTTGCGGACGCTCTACGATTTTTCCGTTTATTTTCAATAAATACGAGCGCTCCAGTGTTTTAAAACCAAAATAATCGTAGTTAAAATCTCTATTATAGATAATATGTGAATCCAAAAATTCAGCATTTTCCATAATCACTTTATGAACCTCTTCGGCTAATAAAGGTGATTCCTGGTTGGTCCTTGGATTGATGTAATGAAACATTTCATTCATCGTTTCCGAGAATGATTTTTTGGTATTTGAATGTAAGTTTGATATTGCAATACGAGCTGCCAATTGTGCATAATCGGGATGAGCAATGGTCATTGATGCAGCAGTTTCAGCAGCTAGGTTATCAAGTTCAGATGTAGAAACCCCATCATACAAACCTTCGATAACTCGCATAGCAACTTTAACTGGATCTACCAATTCGTTCAAGCCGTAACATAATTTTTTGATTCTCTCTGTAATTTTATCAAACATTACAGGTTCTTTGTGGCCGTCTCTTTTTACTACATACATACTTTTATCAATTTTTTAATTAATGAATTGTGATTTACGAATAGTAGGAATTCATAATCCATTTTTTTACTCACTGTCAATCCATAACCCATTTCGATATTTTGTTTCATCGCATAAAATGAAATGAAACAAAACGCCGTCATTTGACCCGAAATTAATCAGGCTGAATTAACTTAGCTTTTAGATTTGGGGAATCAAAAACTATTTAATTATAATTATTTTTATTTTTTTTAGTGCTATCAAATACTATAGAAAATATTTGAAATTCAAAACTTCATTCTAAAAATCGGCGTCAAAGCTAATTTTTTGGGAATCACCTTCGGTAACTTTAACCCCTGATTTTTGATATTCGGCAACTTTTTTCTCAAAGAAATTAGTTTTCCCTTGAAGTGAAATCATATCCATGAAATCAAACGGATTGGCAACATTGTATTCTCTGTCACAGCCCAATTCAACCAATAATCTATCGGCAACAAATTCTAAATATTGAGTCATTAAACCTGCATTCATTCCGATCAAACTTACTGGAAGTGATTCGGTGATAAATTCTCTTTCAATGTTCAAAGCATCAACGATAATGCTTCTTATTCTTTCTTTTGGTACTTTATTAATCAAATGGTGATTGTGTAAATGCACTGCAAAATCACAGTGAACTCCTTCATCACGAGAAATCAGCTCATTAGAGAAAGTCAATCCTGGCATCAATCCTCGTTTTTTCAACCAATAAATAGAACAAAATGCTCCTGAAAAGAAAATCCCTTCTACTGCAGCAAAAGCAATTAGTCTTTCAGCAAAAGAATCGGATTCGATCCACTTTAAAGCCCAATCTGCTTTTTTTCTAATGGCTGGAAAAACATCCAAAGCATTGAATAAATCAGATTTTTCAGTTTCGTCTTTTACGTAAGTATCTATCAAAAGTGAATAGGTTTCACTATGAATATTTTCCATCATGATTTGGAAACCATAGAAAAATTTAGCTTCAGCATATTGTACTTCATTAACAAAATTCTCCGCTAGATTTTCATTAACAATTCCATCCGAAGCTGCAAAAAAAGCTAAAATATGCTTTATAAAATAACGCTCGTCATCATTTAGTTTATTATTCCAGTCGTTTAAATCTTGTGACAAATCAATTTCTTCAGCAGTCCAAAAACTAGCTTCCATACTTTTATAAAACTCCCAAATATCCTGGTGTTTAATTGGAAAAATCACGAAACGATTTTTGTTTTCTTGTAAAATTGGTTCTATTTGAGACATTTGTACTGTTTGTTTATTTTGATTTTTATACTGAAAATAGATGCGAAATTTGAATTACAAAGATTGTGAATTAATGTTGTTATTAAAAGCCAAACTTATTCACAATACCTCATAGTTTTTAACAAATAAGAAAAAACCCTTATTTAATTGCTGAATAATTAACATACTGATTAACAATACTTTAATTATGGACAAAAGATACAAACTCCCGTAAAATATAGGAATTTTAAAAGATAAGAAATAGAAATTTAGTGTTAGATTTTACAAACCTTTTTTTAAGTCTTCGGCCACTTTTTCAAGTTCCAAATACCAATCTTCACCAAAGCGACGAATAAGCGCTTCTTTGACAAATTTATATACTGGAACTTCGAGTTCTTGCCCTAAAGAACAGGCAGCATCACAAATATCCCATTTGTCATAATTAACAGCTGCAAACTCGGTGAAATCTTTAACTCGTATTGGATATAAATGACAGGAAACAGGTTTTTTCCAATCTATTATACCTTGATTGTAGGCTTGTTCGATTCCACAAAGAGCTGTTTTCCCGTCAAAAATAACGTAGGCACAATCTTTATTGTCAATTAGAGGTGTTTCAAGATCTCCATCTGCACCATTTATCCAAGTTCCTTGCGCTTCTATAGCTTCAATTCCTTGTTTTCGTAAAAATGGTTTTACTTTTGGATATATTTCCTCCAATATTTTTGTTTCTGCCAAGCTCAATGGCGCTCCTGCATCGCCATCGACGCAACAAGCTCCTTTGCAAGCTGACAAATTACAAACAAATTCTTTTTCGAGTATATCCTCTGAGACGATGGTTTTTCCTAGTTGAAACATTTTGCAAAGGTAACCAAAGATTCAAGAAATAAAAAACACTCCCGAACATAAGTCCCAAAACAGAACAAATTAACACATTGCAACTATTTTACTTACATAAATGTATAATCTGCTTTATTGAACATATAAGCGCTTTTCTCTAGGCTAATACATTTCATAGTAGTCACTTTTCCTTTATTTTTCAAATCTTTCATATTCATATCCATCAACAAGGTTTTCTCATCGGGTTTGAAATACCCTGCTAAAGCATCAGGCATTTTCCAATTTTTTTGATTTTTAAACATATCCCCAAAACTCACTTTGGCTTCATTTGTGTAATAAAAAATGATATCGTATTCATCATTTGTCGCCTGAATTCCTTTGCAGTTGTACCCTAGAAATGTTTTATTCGGCAATGTTTTATAAGTAAATTTCGACTTCTCTCCCTCCTTTTTAGCCATTTCCGCATAATCAGGCATTTTTGAAGCCGAAGCCATCTTATCTTTGCCACTACCAAAACAACTTACCGTAATCCTATTTTTGGTATCCATAATCATCAACATGCTTTGCCCTTCACCCTGCCCGACATTGAATCCAAAATAAGAAGCATTGGGTTCTAGTAGATAATCCACATTCATGGCCTTGCCATCATCACTTTTAATTTCCATAATGTATTTCCAACTAAAAGCATACGAATTTGGAACTTCCGAAGCATCTACTTTATTTTTGCCGTAACCCAAAATCGCTTCATTCATATTTACATTTTGGTTTACACTTTCTTCTAAAGCTTTATCTGTTGCATTGCCCGCCTTTTGTGAAGCTTTATTCAGAGCTTTTTGCTCCGCAGCTTTTTGAATCTGTTTCCAAATTTGAGCCTGTGATCTATCAAAGGAAAACAACAGAACCAAGAGTACTATAACAAAACTCATTTTTTTCATAATCGTTACATTTAAATTACAAACAAATTTACTAATTGATTTTCAGTAAGTTAAATATTTTAACGTTTGATTTCTCCTATTTTTATAATTCAATAAAAAGCTAAAAAACTGACGTCACAATCATTTAATAATAGAAATCCCAAAATAAAAAAAATAACCGTATTTTTGAATACCAAAAAAACACCCTAACTTTTTCTAAAAATAGGCACTTATGATGGACTTCAATTTAAAAGAAATAATAACAGTAGGAATGGTACTTTTTGCCGTAATTGACATAGTAGGATCTATTCCAATCATTGTGGGATTGAGAGCCAAACACGGCCACATTGAATCGGAAAAAGCAGCTTTGGTAGCTGGATTGATTATGATATTGTTTTTATTTATTGGAGAGGAATTTTTAAGCCTAATCGGAATTGATGTTCATTCATTTGCAGTAGCGGGTTCTTTTGTATTATTCTTTTTGGCTTTAGAAATGATTTTAGGTATTCGCATTTATCGAGACGAAGAAGCGAGTTCTGCCTCAATTGTGCCATTGGCATTTCCATTAATTGCTGGTGCAGGAACCATGACCACTTTACTTTCTTTGCGCTCGCAATTTCACACCATAAATATTGTCCTCGCCATTGTAGTAAACATTATATTGGTTTACATCGTTCTAAAATCATCCGGGAAAATTGAAAAAATGCTAGGACAAAATGGACTTGGCGTAATTCGTAAGACTTTTGGTGTAGTACTTTTGGCAATAGCTGTTAAATTATTCGCAGCTAATGTTAAAGGTTTGTTCGTCTAAAAAAAAATATTATAAATTTACCCCCTAAATATTTTATTCGTTAAAGATTACAGCCCATTTTAAGCATTTTTTATTTCTAAATTGACTCAAAAAATCTTTGACTTTTATAAAAAAATAAACCTATGAAAATTTTCACTAACATTTTAGTGCTTTTAGCAGTTGCGCTTCTTATTTTCAACATTACTTTAATTGATTTTCAAAATCCATTTAAAGGAGATAGCGTGGTGGCATTCGTTGGTGTGGTCGCTTCATTTTGTGCAGTATTAATTCTTCTTATTTTTAGAATGTCTAAAAAAATAGTTGAAAAAATGAACGACAACGCATAACTGTGTTTGACGTATTAATTATAGGCGGCGGCGTTTCTGGAATATCATGCGCCATGGTATTGGGTTCCGCCAAAAACAAATCATTTGTTTCGTCTAAGAAAATCGGAATTCTTACGCATCAAAAGACTTCCTCTCTTCAAGAGGCTCTTTTCAACAATGCTTACGGAATTCCTCCAGGAAAATTAGGTTCAGAATTACTAATTGAGAGCATCGATCATTTATCCAATACTTATCCCCATATTATTCAAATCCCAGAGGAAAAAGTATTGAAAATCGAGGGGCACTTTCCCGAATTTACCGTTGTCACAAACAAAAACACATACAAAACAGCTAATGTTGTAATTGGTATTGGTTCAGCCAATACATTTGCTATCGAAGGTTTAATGCAGTTTGTGGAACCTCATAAAAAAGCCCTTCCCGAAAAACAAAGAATTCAGCTTAAGAATATCGACCATAAAGTGGCCGATGGTATTTATGTGATAGGAACTCTTGCTGGTTGGCGAAGCCAATTGGCTATTGCCGCTGGAAGTGGTGCTGCCGTCGCAACAGATTTACTTACTTTATGGAACGAGGGAATTCAAACACATTCCCACGATAGCATTAGAAAATAAATCCTTTTTTATCTTATTAAATTTACTTTGCAGTTTGAGGTTTTGAATTTTGCTTCAAAACTACTTTTATCATAGCATCTTCTTTCAAAACCATTTCATAGTAATGACTATCACCATATAACTGTCTTGCAAATTCTGCATTTACATATCTTTTTACCAATGTTTTATATTTCTCCAAATTAACCTCCAACCCGTTTTGGGAAAGATATTTTTGGAAAGCATTAAAATACAAATCGGTCGAATTGATTTTTACTTTAAACTGATCGAAAGTCAATTTTGCAAATGCATTTCTATTTTTGTCTAATTGTTCAAAAACAAAATGTCCTACGATTCCTGACTGCAGCAAATAAGAAACATTTTCCGCACCGTGTTCTGCTTCCAAAGGGACAAAAACATCGGGTACAATTCCGCCTCCGCCGTAAACAATTTTACCTTTTTTGGTTTTATATTTAAGGGAATCAACCACTTTTATACTGTCTTTTTTATACAGTTCACCATGCAAAAAACGCGAATCCGATTCTTTAAAGTATTCCTCATTACCATGAGAATATGGCTTTTGGATTGACCTTCCGGTTGGTGTATAATATCGAGCTATAGTTAATCGCACAGCAGAACCATCGTTAAAATCCATTTCGCGTTGCACCAAACCTTTACCAAAAGAACGTCTCCCTACAATAGTACCGCGATCATTATCTTGAATGGCTCCAGCCAAAATTTCACTCGCCGAAGCGCTGTTTTCATTAATCAAAACAAATACTTTTCCACTTTCAAAACTACCCTGCTTTGTGGCATACGTTTTTTCGGTAGATTCTTTTTTGCTTTTCGTAAAGACAATTAATTCTTTATCTTTCAAAAACTCGTCGGCGATAGCAATGGCCTTTTCCATATAACCTCCGCCATTATCTCGAACATCAACCACGAGTGTTTTCATGCCTTTCTTTTTTAAAGAAATTAAAGCTTTGTTAAATTCATCAGCTGTAGTTTCGGCAAAGCGATTAATCTTGATATAACCCGTAGTTTTATCCAAAAGCAATGCTGCATCAACACTTTTCAACGGGATAACATCACGCTTTATGGTTACTTTTATTTTTTTACGCTCCGATTTTCTATAAACCGTCAATTCAATTTGAGAACCAGCTTCACCTTTTAGCGCGGCAAACAAACTGTCGTTAGGCAATTTCCGACCAAATAACTTGGTTTTGTTCGCATACAAAATACGATCTCCAGCTTTGATTCCCGCTTTTGCAGAAGGGCCATTTTTGACTGGATTAATAATCGCTAAAGAATCATTATACATGTAAAAATTTACTCCTATCCCAACAAAATCGCCCTTCATGGTCTCCGCAATTTCAGCTTGCTCACTTGGCGGTATGTACACTGAATGAGGGTCCAGTTTTGCTAAAATATTATTTACCGTAAGACTCACAATCGAATCTGTATTGACATCATCTACATATTCATTGTCTATAAAATCGATCAGTTTGTTGAGTTTTTCCTTGGTATTCTTTTTGGCCAAAAAAGCTTTAGACGAAGGCGTACCAGACAAACTACCAATAAATATTCCGAGGGCAAAAATGCCTCCAATAAGAATGGGTAAATATTTGTTGTCGAATTTCATATATGCAAAAGTTATTTATTAGAGGTCATATATGTTATGCTTCGCCAGTTCGCTACCGATCGGGTCGCTTTTTATTTATTGGTATTTGTTTGCAACAAATTTGTTTTTAATGGCGATTTCATTTTCCCTTAATCTTCTAAAACAGAAATATGTTCTACTTCTATACCAGCCTTCATTAAAAATTGTATTCCGGAATCATCGCGGTATCCATTGTGGTATACCACTCTTTTTATCCCCGATTGATGAATCAATTTACTGCATTCCTTACAAGGCGAAAGCGTAATATACAACGTCGCCCCTTCGCAGGATTGAGTTGATCTGGCTACTTTCAATATTGCATTTGCCTCGGCATGGAGAACATCCCAACGCGTCAAACCCTCTTCGTCTTCACAGCAGTTTTCAAATCCTGAAGGAGTTCCATTATACCCGTCTGAAATAATCATGCGGTCTTTTACAATAATGGCCCCTACTTTTTTTCTTTGGCAATAAGACAACAAACCCCATTCTGTAGCAATCCTAAGATAAGCTTTGTCGTATTTATTTAATTTAATTTTATTCATATATGTAAACCATATTTATTAGAAGTCATATATGTTATCGCCTTTTTTTATTGGTGTTTGTTTGCAACAAACTTGTTCTTAATGGCGATTTCATATTTTGAATTATCTTATCCAGAATTCGCTTTCCAGTATCATTGGCAAAACTACTCCAATTATAAAAGCCGACATCACTAATGTCCAATCGCGTTTTGAAAAACGAAATACCGTTTGTACAATATACGACAAAATCAACACAACAATCACTACCACAATTTGTGCGGCTTCGATTCCTAATGCAAATTCGGCCATTGGTAATAACTTCGAACTTGGACTACCTCCCAATATTGTCTTAAAATAATTTGAGAATCCCAATCCATGGATAATTCCAAAGAATAGCGTTATTATAAAAACTAAATTGATATTGCCGTTTTTACTGGTTTTACCAGCTGTAAACAAATTATAGAGAGCTGTTATTAATATTGTAATCGGAATGAGTAATTCTACCACATTTACTTTGACAGCAATAATTCCAAAAACGGAAAGAAACAACGCGGTTGTATGTCCTAAAGTAAACACAGTCACCAAAAGTAAAATCCTTTTCCAGTCATTGAAAGAGAAAGGAACAGACAAAGCAATTAAAAACAAAACATGATCATAGGCATGAATATCCAGTACGTGTTTCAATCCTATTTGAAAGTAAATCAAAAATTCTGACATCATAAATTAATTAATTTGATATGGGGTTGTAAACTTACGATTAATTTTGAAAATGGAATATTTGATTAAAAAAATCATTCTCAAAAAAAACAAAAACAAAGGTCAATCGTACAAAAAAACCAACCAAAAACAAAACCATAGCAAAAAATTAATTATCTTTATGTCAAACCTTAAAGACCTAAATTATGCCATTTTCAGATTTATTTAGTAGCGAAACCATCCAAAAAGCCAGAGGTAATTTTTCAGCTATTGTTCGTGTAGCTTATGCGGATGGCAATATTACGGAACAAGAGCAAAAATTCTTGGATAAATTAGCTATCAGTCTTCAAATTTCGGATGCAGAATACAAAGAAATTTTAAAAGACCCTTCAAAATATCCAATCAACGCTCCATACCTGTATGTTGAAAGACTAGAAGCCCTTTACAAGCTGGCTAGAATTGTACATCGCGATCATCAATTAGGAGATTTACAAGAACATTTAATGGTCAAGTTTAGCTTAGCCTTAGGATTTACTCCTAGCAATGTAAATTACATAGTTGACAAAGCGTTAAAATTAGTAGATTTAAATGTTGATGAAGAAACTTTCCTATATGAAATGAAGAATATGTACAAATAAAAAACAGCTCCTAAATTGGAGCTATTTTTTTGGTTTAATTTTTTTTGGTTTATTCTTGGTTTAATATTTACTTAGTTTTGCTTTATACATAAACTCTTCTGCTTTTTCAACCATTTTTATGCTACCGCAGAAGAAAGGCACTCGTTCATGTAATTCTGTAGGTTGGATTTCCATTATTCTATCAAAACCATCCGAAGCTTTTCCTCCAGCCTGCTCCACAATAAATGCCATAGGGTTACATTCGTACAACAAACGCAACTTCCCTTTTGGAGCTTTGGAACTTGTTGGATAAATATAAATTCCACCTTTAATCATATTTCTATGAATATCGGCAACTAAACTTCCTATGTAACGGGAAGTGTAAGGACGATCTTCTTCTTCCAACTGACAATATTTAATATAATCTTTCACCCCTTGCGGAAAATGAACATAATTCCCTTCATTAATGGAATAAATATTTCCGTCTTCGGAGAATTTCATATTTGGGTGCGAAAGATAAAATGTCCCAATAGCCGGATTCAATGTAAATCCATTTACACCATGACCAGTTGTGTACACAAGCATAGTAGATGTTCCATAAATTACATAACCAGCAGCCACTTGTTGAGTCCCAGGTTGTAAAAAATCTTCTAAAGTCACTGGAGTTCCTATAGGTGTAATTCTTCTATAAACCGAAAATATCGTTCCCACTGTAACATTTACATCAATATTCGAAGAGCCATCTAGAGGATCCATCAAAACAACATATTTATTATTGTGACTGCTATCACTTCCTTCAACAGTTATAAAATCATCATTTTCTTCGGATGCGATACCGCAAACAATTTCACGGTTAATTAAGGTTTGTATAAAGATTTCATTGGCATAAACATCCAATTTTTGTTGATCTTCACCTTGAATATTCTGTTCCCCGGCTGCCCCTATTATATCAACTAATCCTGCTTTATTTACTTTATAATTGACCACTTTGGCAGCCAAACGAATTGAGTTGATAATTCTGGATAATTCACCTGATGAATACTGAAAGGCTTTTTGGTTTTCAATAATAAATTCTCCTAGTGTTTTGTTTTGTTCTTCCATTACGAAATCGATGTAGTTAATTTGAAGTCACAAATATCGTTTTTTTTGTGAAATTGAAAAGAATAATACTTAGATAGTTTATCAGTATTGTATATTTGCTACATATTCCACAAAAACAAGTTGCTATTTGACTGTTTTTTAATAGAATTCAAGAATAATAATACGAAATCATGAAAATACGCAAAGGAAAAAAAGAGGACATGCATGGTGTTTTGGCATTAATTCAGGAGCTGGCAGTATTCGAAAAAGAGCCAGATGCCGTTTTAATTACCGAAGAAGATTTGGTTCGTGATGGTTTCGGAACAAATCCTTTATTTCAAGTTTTTGTAGCCGAGGTCGAAAATGAAATTGTTGGCATTGCTTTGTACTATTATAGATATTCAACCTGGAAAGGAAAAACAATCCATTTGGAAGATTTAGTAGTAAAAGATAGCATGCGCGGAACTGGATTGGGTTATGCTTTGTATTCTGAAATTATCAAACAGGGAAAGCAAGATCAAGTTCGAAGAATTGAATGGAATGTCTTGGATTGGAATACACCGGCAATTGATTTTTATGAAAAATCGGGAGCCAAAATATTAGATGACTGGCGTGTTGTTCAAATGGCCGAAAATGATATTAACTATTTCGTAGACAACAAATTAAAAAATTAAAATATGATTGCGTTTTGGAGAAATTCCAAAATCTGAAATCTAAAATCTAAATTAAAATGAGGGTATTTAAATTTGGTGGTGCTTCCGTAAAAGATGCAGCCGGTATCAAAAACGTTTATGACGTTTTGCAACAAGTGGGTTATGAGGATGTATTAGTGATTGTTTCGGCAATGGGAAAAACGACTAATGCTCTTGAAGTGGTAATCAAAAATTATTTTGAAAAATCTCCCGAATTAAATTCATCGGTACAAGAAGTAAAAAAATACCACAATCAAATCTTGTTGGATTTGTTTGAAGATGAAAAAAGTGAAGTTTTTTCTGCAGTGAATGCTCAATTTGCTGATTTAGAATATTTCCTAGCCCATAATAAATCTCCAAATTACAATTTTGTTTACGACCAAATCGTAAGCTTCGGAGAATTGATTTCGACTACAATTTTGAGTCATTTCATGTCTTTCAAAGGAATTCAAACACAATGGCTGGACGTTAGAAACTTTGTAAAAACAGATTCAACTTATAGAGATGCGGAAGTAGATTGGGAATTGACGCAGAAAAACATTGCCAATAACGTAAAACGTAAAATTCTGAACATCACTCAAGGATTCTTAGGTTCTGACGAAAATAATTTTACTACGACATTAGGTCGTGAAGGTTCGGATTATAGTGCTGCCATTTTTGCGTATTGCCTAAATGCCGAAAGTGTAACCATCTGGAAAGACGTTCCTGGAGTTATGAATGCCGATCCAAGATATTTTGAAAATGCAAGTTTGCTGAATCAAATTTCGTATCGTGAAGCAATCGAATTGGCCTTTTATGGAGCATCTGTTATTCACCCAAAGACATTACAACCTTTACAGAAAAAGGAAATTCCATTATATGTAAAATCGTTCATCAATCCGTTACTGAAAGGAACTGCCGTTTCCAAAGGAGTGGATTTGGAACCCTATTTACCATGTTTCATTGTAAAAAGAAGCCAATTATTGATTTCATTGTCTTCGATAGATTTCTCTTTCATCATGGAAGAAAACATCAGCGAAATCTTTGGTTTATTTCACCAATTCAAACTAAAAGTAAACTTAATCCAGAATTCTGCGATTAGTTTTTCGGTTTGTGTAGAAGATAAATTTGGAAATTTCAATGAATTGAATGCGATACTTTCCAAAAAGTTTAAAGTAGATTTTACTGAAAATGTTACTTTATACACCATCAGACATTTTAATGAAAATGCAGCACAAACGGTTGAAGAAAACAAAACGGTGTTGCTAAAACAAGTGAGTAGAGAAACGATGCAGATTGTGACTAAAGAAAACTAATACATTACCAAAAAACAAATTACCATTAAAAATGGAAGCTGAGAATTCGGCTTCCATTTTTTTTATTTTTTAACACACCTTATTGTCTAAAATTCAATCCTTAAAATCATTTTCAACATCGCGAATTGTGGTATCGACTAATTAACACATTATAAAATAATAAACACTATTTTTGGCACTTTGGAGTTATATTATTTATGCTGAAAAAAGTATTATTTTGGGTTGTCATTTTTTATTTTTCTGGGCTTCAGGCTCAAGAAATAGATTCGACTTACACCACCAAGAAAATCGCTTTTACGACCGATACCATTCACTTGGAAAATGTAAGTATCAACTCCAGTAATTTTAAAATATTAGATAATAAAAACCAAGTCATCGACAGTACTTTGTACCAAATCGACTTTCCTAAAGGTTATCTTTTATTCAAAAATCAAAACTTATCCTCTACTGATTCCTTAACGGTTCAGTATCTAAAACTACCGGATATTTTAACCAAAGAATATACCATTTACGACAGTAGTAAAATCATTGATAACGATGCTACCAATCAGAATTTATATCGAATGGAGAGTATTTCGGCTCCAAAAAATATTCCCTTCGATGGTCTTTTGGCAACAGGAAGTCTCTCTAGAGGTGTAACGATTGGCAATAATCAAGATGCAGTGGTAAATTCAAAACTAGATTTTCAAATCACGGGTAAAATATCCGAGAAAGTCAGTATTCGAGCTTCGATTCAAGATACAAATATTCCAGTTCAGGAAGGCAGTTATTCGCAGCGACTGAATCAGTATGACAACATTTTCATGGAGCTGTTTACCGACAGCTGGAATGTTCGTGCCGGCGATGTCTTTATTGGCAACAACACTAACCGTTTCCTAACTTTCAACAAGAAAACACAGGGATTATCAGCAACAGTCAATTTTGGAGATGATGACAGCAAAACCAATATTTTTGCCTCGGGCGGACTTGTTACCGGAACATATGCTAGTAGTAATTTCAAAGGACAGGAAGGAAATCAAGGACCATATAAATTGGTTGGACAAAATGGCGAATTGTATGTGTTGGTCATCATTGGTTCGGAGCGAGTTTATGTCAACGGTGTTCTATTAAAAAGAGGTGAAAACTTCGACTACATTATCGATTATAATTCGGGAGAAATAGTATTCAATCCTCAATTTCCCATTACTTCCGAAATGCGAATTGTGGTTGAATACCAATATTCCGAAAACAACTACACAAGATTCATAACCTATGATGGTGGAAATTTCACCGATAAAAAATGGAATTTCGGAGCCGCTGTATATTCTGAAAATGATTTAAAAAACCAACCTGTTCAGCAAAACCTTTCCAGTGAACAGGCTCTAATTTTGGCGAACGCCGGAGACAATCAGAACTTAATGATTGCGCCCTCGGCCGTTCCTGATATCTATGACGAAAAGAAAATACAGTATAAAAAAACAATTCTCGGCACGGCAACTATTTATGAATATTCCACTACTCCCGATGACGAACTATACAATGTTCAGTTTACTTTGATCGGACAAGCCAAAGGAAATTACATACTTACAAATCCTACCAGCGTGGACAAAATATTTGAATATGTCGCACCAGTAAACGGAATATTACAAGGAAACTACGAACCTGTCATCCAATTAGTAGCTCCCATAAAAGCGCAAGTAGCGACTTTTTTTGGAAAATACAATCCTTCAGAGAAAACAGCAGTCGATTTTGAATTGGCGGTAAGCAATAGCGATAAAAACTTGTTCTCCACAATAGATGACAATAACAATCAAGGATTGTCGGGCGAAATTAACGCCAAACAACGACTGTTTTCTAAAAAATGGAATGTGGATGCTTTCTTCAATTATCAAGGCATAGAAGCCGGGTTCAAACCTGTAGAACGCATCAACAGCATCGAATTCTACCGCGATTGGAATGTCAACACAACAGCAACGGGTGACCAAAGCTTATTGGGAACTGGCTTGAATTTTAATTTAATCCCAAGTACAGACTCAACAAAGACAGCAACAATTACCTATGCTTTTCAGAAACTAGCACTTTCAAATACATATTCGGGAATAAAAAACAACCTCAACGCAGGATTTGAATTTAACAATTGGATCATTAAAAACGACGGAAGCTATTTAAAAAGTGACGACTTGCAAAACACTTCAAAATTCTTCAGAAACTTTTCGCATGTTCGCTACAATTCCAAAAAAAACTGGATTGGCAGTACGCTCCGTTTCGAGGATAATCAAGAAAAAAACAAAGTAACACAACAATTCTCTTTGCTCAGCCAGCGCTTTTCGGAATACGGAATCTATGCCGGTCATGGCGACAGCACCAAAGTGTATGTCCAATTGGGTTATATAAAAAGAGTAAACGACAGTGTTCAAAACGGTTTGTTGCAAAGAGTAAATACCTCAAACAGTTATAATTTACAAACCAAATTATTTCAAACCGAGAGTCGGGATGTATCCTTATTTGTAAATTACAGACAATTGAACTACACTGACCCTGCTTTAAAAACAACGCCTTCGCTAAATGCAAAAATGCTGTACAATGACCAGTTTTTCAACAAATTGATTCAAAGCAATACCCTTTACGAAACTAATTCCGGAACTATGCCTTTTCAGGATTACACTTATGTTGAAGTTCCTGCCGGACAGGGAAAATACACTTGGAATGACTACAATGGTAATGGAATAAAGGATTTGGAAGAATTTGAAATCGCCCCTTTTTCAGATTTGGCCACCTATACCCGAATCTTTTTGCCAAATCAAATTTACATTAAAACAAACCAAAACAGATTTTCTCAGTCTTTTATAATCAATCCTATTGTTTGGCAAAATAGCAGTCCGTTCAAGAAAGCGCTCTCCTATTTTTACATGCAAACTTCCTTTATTATGGACCGAAAAATTAAAAATGACGGAGAACATTTGGCCCTAAATCCATTTGAATCGTCTTCGGAAGACATTTTGGGACTTATAAAAACCTTTACCAATAGTCTGTCGTACAACAGAGGAAAAAGAGATAATTCTGTTACCTACACTTTCACCAAAAACGAAACCCAAAATTTATTATCCATTGGAACAATCCAAAACAAAAACAGCTTCCATCAGCTGCAATACCAACATTTACTGCAAAAAAGTTGGCTATTTGATATTTTGGCCAAAACAATCCAAACCGCAACAGAATCACAAACATTCGCCGAAAAAAACTATACCATTGAAGGCTATTTATGGATTCCAAAAATCAGTTACCTTTTCTCCGATAAGATCAGCTTAGATCTTTTCTATGAATACATCAATAAGGAAAATCAAATTGGCAGTTTGGACACTTTAACCCAAAATCGTTTTGGCACTTCCTTTAGTTACATCGGCAATTCTAAGTTTAACATAAACGGAGAAATCTCTTTGTATGAAAATGACTTTGTGGGCAATGAATTTTCTTCTGCTGGATACCAAATGCTGGAAGGATTACAAAGAGGACAAAATATAACTTGGAGATCTCTTTTTCAAATGAATCTGACTAAATTTCTAGATTTAAATTTCGTTTATCAAGGTCGAAAAAGTGAAACAAGCGATGCTATTCATACTGGAAGCGTAGAGCTAAGAGCTTATTTTTAAATATTTTAAATCCAATATTTAAAAATAAAGTGCTAAATTTAGGTTTAATCTTAAAACTAATAAACATGAAATCACAGATTGCTTCGCCTGTTGGCCTTTTAGGCTCGGGTCACGAGAACCAAAAAAACAAACTACTAGTCTTGAGTAAAAAATTATTATTATTGAGTTTCTTATTTATTGTTTCGAATACTTTTTACGGGCAAACAAGCAAAACTCAAGAAAAAGTAAAAAATGAAGCAAAAACTGAGGCAAAAAAAAACGTCAACACAACGTCTAATAATTCAAAAGTAAATGACGCCAAAGAGACGAAAGCATCAGCTGAAAAAACAAAAACTGACGCAAAAGCAAAAGCTGATAAAGCAACCAAAGTAGCCAATGATCCGAAAACTGCCGCTAAAGATGGAGTAAAAACAGAAGCTAAAAAAAACATCAGCACAACATCTAACAATTCGAAAGTAAAAGACGCAAAAGATACGAAAGCTGAAGCAAAAGCAAAAACGGACAAAGCAACCAAAGTAGTCCAAGATCCAAAAGCGGCTGCTAAAAAAACAGCAACAGACAAAACTACCAGCGCCAAAAATGAAGCAGTAGCAAAAACAAAGGATAAAGCATCCGGAGAATACTATAATGGTAAAAAAGTATATACTGGCCCACAAGGAGGCAAATACTACATCAATTCAAACGGAAACAAAACCTATATCAAACAATAGACTTATTCTTTTTCAAATACCTCAAAGGCTTTCCAAAATTGGTTAGCCTTTTTTGTTTAGAATAAATCTTCAATTGTACTTTAGTATCAAAAATCCACAATTTTTCAAATTAAATAATCTTTTAGTAATACATTGCAAACATTAAAAAACAAAGCATCTAGTATCTTTCGCCTTACAACTTAACTGTAAGACTTCAACATGAATTTAGATTCCAAAAATAAAACTATTTTGATAGCTCCATTAAATTGGGGATTGGGTCATGCTACCCGCTGTATTCCTATTATCAAAGCATTGCAGGAGAATAATTTTACACCAATAATTGCGTCAGATGGAATTGCACTTGAATTACTTAAGAAAGAATTCCCTTATTTAAAGACTTTAGAATTGCCTTCATACCAAATTGAATATGCCAAAAACGGAAAGAACTTCAAGTGGAAACTGCTGAAAAACCTCCCTAAAATGATAGAGGCCATTCGGGAAGAAAAAAGGATTGTAAAAAAATGGATTCAGAAATATGGAATAGACGGCATCATATCCGACAACCGACTGGGAGTTATCAGCAACAAAATTCCATCTGTTTTTATCACCCATCAACTGAATGTAATGACGGGAAATACAACCTGGATTACCAGTAAATTGCACCAACACATTATAAAAAAATACAATGCCTGCTGGATTCCCGATGTAAATGCCCAATTGAATCTGACTGGAAAACTCGGACATTTAGACAACAATTCTCTAAACTTACGCTACCTGGGACCATTGAGCCGTATGCACAAAATGGCATTGCCTATTCAATATGACTTAATGATTATCTTGTCTGGACCCGAACCGCAAAGAGGATTATTGGAAGCACATCTAACAGAAGAAATCAAACGATTCGACGGAAAAGTAGTTTTCGTTAAAGGTATCATCGAAGCAGAACAAAAAAAGGAGCAAATAGGAAATGTGACTTACTATAATTTCATGAAAACCCGTCAATTGGAACACACTTTCAATGAAAGCAAAAAAATACTATGCCGTTCGGGATATACAACCATAATGGATTTAGTAAAACTTCACAAAAAAGCTTTTTTTATACCCACTCCTGGGCAATATGAACAAATCTATTTAGCCGAAAAATTACAAAATGAAGGTTTGGTACCCTACTCAACCCAAGACCGCTTTAGAATTGAAAATCTTTCACAAATAGAGAAATTCAAAGGTCTTCCTGAAATAGACACTGCTGTAAATTGGGAAGAGTTATTCAAAGTGTTTTAAACAATAATATTGACTAAAGTTTTGCCCAAAATCAATGTTTCAATTTCCAACCAAAGCCTGTTGAAAAAACATAATCCAATTTTTCGGTATCTTGGAAAGGCTGATTATCATAATTCACACTAATGGACGATTTTATATAAAAATCAAGTGGCAAATCGTATTTGAATGAAAAGTCAATATCGGTTCTAAACCTCCCTTTTTCGGACAAACTGGGAAACATTAAAACTGATGTATTTATATTAATATCTTTGAAATTAAACATATTAAGCTGAGTGTTTAAAACCAATTCGAAGGAATTCTTATCGTTTGTAGAATCAAAATACTTTTCGATATTGTAGGTCAAACCTGCTCCAGCCAAAAAGTAAAGCTTATTATTTCTAACCAAATAATTTCCCATTCCAAAACTTGGACTAAATCTTCCTTTTATGGATTGGCTTGTATTTGACAGAAAGGAAAAATTCGAATTAAAAAACCAATTATTCCTATAATATTTTTTGGTATCCAACTCCCAATCGACCCTTTCAATGTCTTCAACATCGTCTTGAACCGTTTGCAATTCATCGTACTTAATGGTGTGAATCCATTTTTCGCTAATATAATTCAATTGCAATGCAAATGTTAATTGCTCACTGTTATTGGTTTTTGCAAAATTATACCCAAAATCAAATGAGCCCGTAAAATGTTTCCAAAACCCGCTTTCAATCTTATTCAAACTCACTATTTTATTAACCGACACATCCTGAATGGTATCGCCATAAGTAATTGTGACCTCATTGTCTTTATTTGATTTTAAGGTACCGTAAAAACTACTGCCATCTACTAAATAAATGGAATATTTATTGACCAAAATTAGTTTTACGACTTTGTCAAATTCAATTTTAAAATCTTGATCACTGTATTTAGTTTCAGCAATAAGTATATTGTTTGACATACTTTTCACCTCCCCAACCATCATTTCTTTATTTTTAAAATACAAAGTGTCCTTTTGTCCATAAAGTCCAATGTAAAACAGTGAAAACAAAGAAAGTAAAAAACATTTCATACAGATTAAATAGAAGTCAAAGTATAAAGTTAAACAATTGAATTTAAATAAAAACAGTCATTACAAAAATCAAAAAAGTCGGAACTTATAAAAGATTCCGACTTTATTACTATTTGTAAACTTTAAAACTAGAAAATTATTCTTCAGGCAATATATCATCTAATTTATCGTGTTTGATAATTTTGGCATTCACCGTAAAATAAACATACTCTGCAATATTCGTGCAATGCTCAGAAATACGCTCCAAATGTTTCATAACAATCACCAAATTTGTTCCAGAAACCACAGCTTTAGAATTCACCTTCATTTCATTGATAATATCATGTATGGCATCTTCGCAGTTATTTCTTATATCCCTATTTAGAACAAATATCTCTCCGGTAGCATTACCATCTTGCATTGCAAAACATTTGTTGGTTTTTTCGGTAATTAATTCAACTTGTCTGGCGATATCGGCGATATCGAACTTTACAATCAAATCGTGTTTTTCCTTTATATTTTTGGCTTTTTTTACAATGCTGATAGATAAATCACCTATTCGCTCAATTTCATTACTAATTTGCATTGCCGACATAATATAACGCAAATCAGATGCAACGGGTTGTTGCAAAGCAAAAATACTTTGACAGATTTCGTCAATTTTGACATCTAATTTGTCAATTTTATTCTCGGTTTTTTTTATGGTTTTCCCTTCAGCGGCTTCCGGTTCCTGCAAAAGTACTTTAACTGCTTCGTTAACTTGACCTTCAGCCAACTTTCCGATTTTTTTTATAATACTTTTTAAATTATCTAGTTCCATTTCGAAATGTGTTGCCATTGTATTTTGTTTAAAATTGTAGAAGTTTATAAATTTAATAGTCTAAAAGCTTGATAATTTAGATCAACTATCATACCAAAACTACTATACTTAAAACCATTAACCAAATCTTCCTGTAATATAATCTTCCGTTTGTTTTTGTATTGGTTTTGTAAAAATAGAATTTGTTTTCCCCATTTCTATTAAATTACCCATGTAAAAAAAGGCTGTGTGATCACTCGTTCGAGCCGCTTGCTGCATGTTGTGGGTTACAATAATAATGGTGTACTGCTCTTTCAATTCGTGAATCAATTCTTCAATTTTTGAAGTAGAAATTGGATCCAAAGCACTTGCGGGCTCATCCATCAAAATTATATCTGGGCTTACCGCCAAAGTTCTTCCGATGCACAAACGTTGTTGTTGCCCTCCGGAAAGTCCTAATGCAGAATCATCCAAACGATCTTTCAACTCATCCCAAATTGCAGCTTGACGCAAAGAAGTCTCTACAATCTCATCCAATTTTGTTTTATCTGTTACCCCGTTGATACGTGGCCCGTAAGCAATATTTTCGTATATGGATTTAGGAAAAGGGTTCGATTTTTGAAAAACCATCCCAATCTTTTTTCGAATATTAACTACATCAACATTTTTATCATAGATATCAACATCTTCCACCAGCATTTTTCCTGTGATGGAAACACTCGGTATCAAATCATTCATTCTGTTGATACATCTCAAAAAAGTAGATTTTCCACAACCCGAAGGCCCGATTAAGGCAGTCACTTTGTTGGCTGGAATATCCATTGTGATTTCGTTCAGCGCCTTTTTTTCACCATAGTATAATGACAAATCATTAACTTTTATTTTTATGTCTTTCATTTTTTTATAGGTTAAGTCACAGTCGTTAAAAAGAATTAATATTTAATTTATTTCTTAAATATTGCCTTCCAAAACATGAACTTCTTAATACTTAGTACTCAAAGCTTAATACTTATTTCGCTTTTCTTCTGATTCTTGATCTAATAATTACGGCAACAACATTTAGTGACAATGTCAAAATCAACAACACCAAAGTTGTGGCAAACTGAATCGGCATCGTTTTCTCCACATCCGAAGATTGAGTTGACATGATATAAACATGGTAACCCAAATTCATAAATTGATCGCTCAAAGAGCCCGGCAGCGTAGCCAAATAATAGGCAGCTCCCGTGAATAATATTGGAGCAACTTCTCCAGCTCCTCTACTTACGGCAAGAATGGTTCCCGTCATAATTCCGGAAACTGACCCCGGAAGCACTACTTTCCATATGGTTTGCCATTTGGTCGCGCCAAGTGCCAAGCTGGCTTCCCTTAATTCGCGCGGGATTGTTTTCAGAGATTCTTCCACAGAAACAATGATAACGGGTAATGTCAACAAAGACATCGTTAAACTGGCCCAAAGAATATTGGGTTGTCCCCAACGTAATTGCCCATCATTAAAAACAGTATCTACACCAGTCCCCAAAAATTGGATAAAAAAACCAAGACCAAAAAGACCAAATATAATAGACGGAACTACCGCCAAAGTACGAACCGAAAATCGTACTGCTGCCGCAAATTTAGAATTATCTCTGGCATATTCCGTTAAGTAAAGCGCGGTAATTGTCCCAAAAGGAACCGCAGCAATAGACATTACAATCACTAAAATAAAAGTACCGATCAAGGCCGGAAAAATCCCTCCCTCGGTCATACCGTTTGTTGGGAAAGAAGATATGAAATCCCAAGAAAATTTTGTCCTTCCTTGGTAAATAATAATCCCTAAAATAACAAAAAGAATAGCAACAATAAGAATTACAGCTAATTGAGTAATCCCAATGAAAATTTTTCCTTTTATTTCCGAAGCACTTTTTTTACTGGAAAAAAAGTGGTCTTCTGATTCATTTATAACTTTATCCATAATTATTTTCCTTGGAATTTTTTCAACAATTTGCCTTTAACGTAAAACTCAGCCACTGCATTTAAGGCAAATGAGAAGATAAAAAGTAAAGACCCTATAAAAAACAAGACACTGTAATGAGTCTCACCAAATACTGTTTCGGCCATTTCGGAACCAATGGTCGCAGCAAAAGTACGCACGCTTTCAAAAGGATTCGCAGAGAGTAAAGCCGCATTTCCGGTTGCCATCAACGCGATCATTGTTTCGCCAAAAACCCTTCCAACTCCGAGCAATAATGCCGCAAAAATACCGGGTGTTGCAGCCGGCAGAACCACAAAAAAAGCAGTTTGCCATTTACTGGCTCCCAATGCTAAGCTTGCTTCGGTGTAAGTCTTTGGAACCGATGCCAGCGCATCTTCTGAAATCGTATAAATAATTGGAATAGCAGCCAAAGCCATCGCTACACCGCCGATGAAAGCATTTAATCTGGAATCATACCCAAATACATCTTGAAAAAAACTAGCCAATACCATCAATGCAAAAAAACCAATAACCACCGATGGAAAAGCTGCAAGCATTTCGATAACAGGTTTTATGATTTCTTTGATTCTTTTGGAAGCAAAACAAGAAGTAAACAAAGCAGCCAATACTGCCAATGGCCCAGCAATAAGCATGGCGATAATAGTGACTTTTAAGGTTCCTATTAACAGCCCAATTAATCCAAATCTAGGATTGTCCGATACTGGAACCCATTCTGTACTAAAAAAAGTACTCCATGTTTTATCAGCACCCTCCTGATTTTGAGGAGCGACATCCACAGTTTCTTCTGATGAAACAGTTAAATCTTCTTTTGGAGTATCACCGTAGCTTTCTGGCGTCAAATCATCTTGTGCAGCTGTATCTGAACCAAACGATTCTGGTTTTAAATCCTCAGTAGTTTCTGATCCATATGACTCGGGTTTCAGTTCTTCTGAAGATGAACCATAAGATTCCGGTTTATCAACAGTCGAAGCATGAATTTCAGTATTGTTCTTATCATCACTTCCTAAAGTAAATAACGGTAATGATTCTTTGAAAACAAAAATGAAAATCAGAAAAATAACCGCGATTGATAAAAAAGCAATCGACGATATAATTTTTTCGGCCAGAAACTCAGAGAGCCTGAATTGCTTCTTTAAACTTTCTTTGGTAAAACTTTGTTTGATAGGTAATTGTGAATTCATTATATTTATTTAGGAAATAGAATAAGCACAAATACTCCTCACTTTAATTCAAAATGAGGAATATTTTACTTCAATTTACTTTAAAGGATAATAACCTACTTCTGCAATAAGACTCTGACCTGCAGGGCTTAAAATCCAATCCACAAAAGCCTTCGATTGTCCAGTTGGCTTTGACTTCAAATACATGTATAAGTATCTTGTGATTGGATATGAATTATTTTTAATAGTTGCAACTGTCGGCAAAATACCTTTGCTTTTAGCATCTTTTTTTACTTTACAATCCTTTACTCCTTCAGCATAGGCAGCTCCGCCATAACCAATACTGTATTTATCTTTCTTAACAGCATTTACGATAGCTGCAGTCCCAGGCAAAGTTTGACATCTTGGAGAAAAATCTGTTTTAACCACATGCTCTTTAAAAAATTCAAATGTACCAGAACTACTTTCTCTTCCGTACAACTGTATCTTAGCATCAGCTCCTCCCACTTCTTTCCAGTTCGTTATCTTTCCAGAAAAAATATCACCTATTTGTTTAATAGTAAGCTCCGAAACAGTGTTCCCTTTATTAATAAAAACAGACAAACCATCTTTGGCACATGCTATTTCAACACCTTTCGAACCGTATTTTGCTTTTAATTTCTCAACCTCCGAAGATTTAATAGGACGACTAGAATTAGCAATATCCGTAGAGCCGTTTATTAATGCCGCCAAACCTACTCCTGAGCCTCCACCTGTTACTTGTATAGAAGTTCCCGGATTCTTTTTCATATATACTTCAGCCCATTTTTGGGACAGAATCACCATAGTATCTGAACCTTTAATGGTTACCTTGCTCAAAGTTGTAAACGAATATCCAATAGTCATTATAACTAATAATATTGCTGCTATTTTTAATTTACTTTTATTCATTTTTAAAGTTATTTAAATTTTATACAAAAGTACAGGCACAACGTTAACCCTGTGTTAAGTCATCATTATTGAATCTTTATTCTTTACTTAATTTTTACACTAATTTTACAATAAAAAAACCGCCTTAGGCGGTTTTTGATTTAAACATTATAGAATTGTTAAGTTTTTTATTATTTGTTACTAGAAATTAAATTGCGCTTGCAATCTTAACAAATTTCCTTGCTGTCTATTATTCATTTTAGCGCTGTCTTCAAAAGTCCTGTCAGAAATAACCCATTCTGCTACTAACTCAAAGGCTTTTAACGGCTGCCATTCCAATCCAAATTCATAATCTCTTACTATATAACTTCTGGCATCTTTTTCAAATTTCTTTCCTCCGTCATAATATTGAAATTTAGCAAAAGGATATAATAAATGGTGTCTTGGTAAATCCCATTTGTAATTCAAAGTCACATATCCTCCTTGTAAATCATCCGATTGTATAGAATTGGTAGTTTTATCATAACGCGGTCCTTTTCCAATATTATACTCCGTTTGAATTCCAAATGGTTTTGGATAAAGAACAAAAGTAGCAGCAGCTCGCTGATCAACTACATAGGTTTTATCTAAAGGTGTAGTTACGCCGGTCGAAATTTCGTTTGTAAAAGCCCATTTTCCAGTATAAGCTTGCAATCCAGGCTCAATAATTTGATTCCCGATTACAAAAGGATAAGTTACTCTTGCCACTACATGCAGATCTCTATTAGCCTCCGATTTATTGGCCGTTTGTCCATTATACGCTCCAAATGCGAATACACCATAATCTCCAGAACCTTTGTAACCTTCACTTACTAACATTGCAAAACGTTCTCTGATTTCACTTGGTGCCCAATAAAAGAAAACACCTAAATCACGTTCATTAACAACTGCACTGTTCAGACCATCATTACGATCCAAAGTCAATCTATTTTGACTAGACTGCAAATTTTCAAATCCATAAGGCACTTTACTTTGACCAATTCTTACTCTATATTCTTTTTTCTTGTCAAATGACAAGTCAAAATAAGCATCTCGTAACTGCGCAAAATTATTCACGCCTGAACTAGGCGAACTTGCGAAGTCCGGTTGAATATAAAAATAAACATTAGGATGTATTTGACCCGAAAAAATTATACGGGCTCTTCTAATAAAAAACCCATTATTGGATTTTGCATCAGGGTCTGAAGAGGTTGTACCCCATGACTTATCACATTGATCACAAGAAACTTTATCATTGGTAGAAAACAAACCGTTATATCTTACCTGTACATATCCGCGAATAGAAAATTTGTCGTACCACTTTTCCTTTTTTTCTGTTTCTTTCACAGCAACAGGCTTTGCTTTATTGATAGAGTCCATGTAGCGGGCAACCGCTTTGGTAATTTGATCGTTTGTAACTTCTTGAGCATTAACTATACCAAAACTCAATATCATTATTGCAACTATAACTTTTTTCATTTCTTTTATATGAATGTTAATTTGCGGCAAAGGTGATACTGCTATGTTAAGTTAAGGTTAACACAACGTTATTTAGATGCTAATTTAATGTTAATGCTCTTTTTCTGATAAAATTATTTAGACTTTAAACCATTGAAGAGCCACCTAAAAAACTAATTATCAAGTAATTACAATTAAACACTTTAGATTAACAAATGATTAATTTAATCTTTCCTCAAACCAAATTGATCGGTGATATAAGTCTTTTCAAGCGTAAAAGAAAACTCAGAACCTATTCCAAACTCACTTTCGACATAAATTTTTTCTTTATGTGCTTCAATAATATGCTTCACTATGGAAAGTCCTAAACCAGAACCACCTTCGGTACGGGAACCGCTTTTGTCCACTCTATAAAATCGTTCAAAAAGTCTGGGAATGTTATGTAACTCTATTCCCTCTCCATTATCAGTAACTCGGACCAGCACTTTTTTATTGGTCAAGTTCACAATGGAAACTTCTGTCAAACCGCCTTCTTTTCCGTATTTTATGGAATTTACAATCAAATTTTCAATTACTTGCTGAATTTTGTCTTTGTCGCCATTTACAAAAATGGGCTGAATCTTATCATTCTCGAATGCCAAAGTGATATTCTTTTTATCAGCTTTCATTTCCAACAAATCGAAAACATTCTGAATCAGTTTTACAATATCAAATTTTGTAAACTCAAGATTTAAATCCCCTGATTCCAATTTGGTAATCATATCCAAATCTTCGACAATATAAATCAAGCGCTCCACTCCTTTTTCGGCACGTTTTAGGTATTTTTTTCTAATGGATTTATCCTCCATAGCGCCATCGATGAGAGTTGACAAATAACCTTGGACGGTAAATAATGGGGTTTTAAGCTCATGGGAGACATTTCCTAAAAACTCTCTTCTATATTCTTCACGTATTTGAAGCATTTCGATCTCCAGCTTTTTATCGGTGGCAAATTTCTTTACTTCTCGTGTTAAAGTTTCCATATCGGTGGTTATGGGAGTATTGATAAATGTACTCGATTCTAATAGTGCCACATCATCGTAAATTTTCTTTACCCTTCGGTAAATAAATCGCTCCACTCGGTATTGCAAAACAAAAAAGGAAAACACATAAACAAAAAACAAGCTAATAAAGCCAAACAATAGCATGTTCGAAAAAGAAGATTTGAACAGTATTACAGAAAGAATCATGCAAAATCCCGACACAAATAAACTGATGTACAAAGAGGATTTTATTGCAAACTTGTAACTTTTCTTAAAATTGATTTTCATTATTGATTTAGCATGCGCATTATGGTTATTTGAAAAAACTTTTAGAATTTTTAAACTAAAAAGCTAAGTTAATAAGATTCTAAGTTGCAAAGCCAAAAAAATACTTGCTTTTTCTAAATACCAGTCTATTAATTCTAGATTTTTGAGTTAGTTATTCATTTTATTTGAAGTTGTTACCCTAAATCTTAGAATCTAAACTTCAAACTTATACCCTACTCCTTTTATTGTCTTAAAAAGATCATCTCCTATTTTTTCACGAAGTTTTCGAATGTGAACATCAATTGTTCTTCCGCCGACTACTACATCATTTCCCCAAACCTTATCCAAAATTTCTTCCCTTTTGAATACCTTACCCGGCTTTGAAGCCAAAAGATAAAACAACTCAAATTCTTTTCTTGGTAAAGCAATTTCGAGATTATCCTTTACAATTTTATACTCTTCACGGTTGATTTCAATACCACCTACATTAAGTGTTTCACTGTTTTGATCCTGTTCTTTCAATCTACGCAACAATGCTTTCACTTTGCTGACTAATAATTTTGGTTTAATCGGTTTGGTGATATAATCATCAGCACCAGCATCAAATCCTGCTACTTGCGAATAGTCTTCGTTTCTGGCTGTCAAAAATGTAATGATAACATTATTCAACTCAGGAATTCTTCTAATATGTTCACAAGCTTCCATTCCGTCCATTTCTGGCATCATAACATCCATTATGATAAGGCTTGGTATTTCTTTTCTTGCTTTTTCAATAGCATCCTTACCATTGACAGCTGTAACAATTTGATACCCTTCTTGTGCTAGGTTATAGCCTACAATTTCTAAAACATCCGGTTCATCATCAACCAGTAGAATTTTGGTGTTTCTTTTCTTCATATTTAATGGCAAAAAATTAAGCTTTCTCGTTGTATTTCTCTCTTAATTAAACACAATGACTTTTTATTGCAATGTAAAAGTAATAATAAACGGTAAGTATCAATGCAGAAAATCATGTCTTAACCTTAATTTAATATGTTAACGATTTCATAATAATAATAACATTGATTGATAACCTGCTATTAACACAAAGACTAGATTCCTGCCATTTCTTTGCAGAAAATTAAATACTACTTAAAATGAAATTAAAATTTCTATTCTTTACACTATTTATTTGTGTTATTGGTTTCTCACAAAGCAAAGGAACAATAACTGGTGTTTTATTGGACAAAGATTCCGGAAATCAATCCTTACCATTTGCCAATGTATTAATAAAAGGAACAAAAATTGGTACTAATACAGATGTCGATGGAAAATATACGATTACAATCGCCCCTGGCGAATATACTGTTCAATTTAGCTTCTTAGGTTATGAATCAGTCGAAGCACCTGTAAAAGTAGTAGCCAACGAAACGGTTATTCTAAACAACTCACTAGGCACAGGGAGTTACACATTGAAAGACGTAGTTATCAAATCAAATGTAGGTCGAGAAAAAGAAACCGCATTATTATTAGATCAAAAACAAGCAGTGGTTATCAAACAAAGCATCGGTGCCCAAGAAATGTCAAGAAAAGGCGTTAGCGATGTAGAAGAAGGTTTGACAAAAGTTACTGGTATTAGTAAAGTAGACGGAAGAGGTTTGTTTATACGCGGACTTGAAGACAGATACAACAATTTATTGGTGAATGATTTACAATCGCCATCCAACAGTCCTTTCAAGAAAATAATCCCATTGGATTTATTCCCAACTGATGTTGTAGGGGTTTTGAATGTTTACAAAACTTTTAATCCAAATATTTCAGGAGACTTTGCTGGAGCCACCATAAACATACAAACAACACAATCCAAAAGCATAGCAAAATTAAACATTGGATTTGGCTATACCACAAATAACAACCTGAATGATTTCCTTCTTTCTGATGATGCCAACTCAACAAAAGGAACCTTTGGATTAATTGGAGACGATAGAGCCCTTCCAGGTGTTTTTGGTTCAGTTCCTAATGGGACAAAACTTTCACCAACCGAATACGAAGAAAACTACGGCACAAAAAACTGGGATGTTCAAGATACAAACAGCCCTTTAAATTCTAGTCTTGGTTTTTTATATGCCGAAAAATTTGATTTAGAAAAAAACAGAGAAATCAGTTATGTTTTTTCATTCAATTTTGACAATAAATACATTTTCACTGAAGGTGTTGACCGAACTTTCAATCTTGGCCAAGGAAATTATGACAATAATTTATACAACACCCAATACAACTATAGAACTACTTTCTCTGGTTTGGGAGGTATAAAATACAAAACAGACCGTTTCAATATTGCTTTAAACTCAGTTTTAATCAAAAGCACTGAAAGTAAAATACAAGACCAATTAGGATACACGAACAGTTTGGCCAATGACACAAATAATCTTATAAGATTGAATCAATTCGAAGAAACTGTTTATTGGAATACACAGCTGTTTGGGGATTATAAAATTACCGAAGATGGGAAACACAGCATTAAAGCTGGAGGAGCTTATGTAAACACCTCTTTTCAACAGCCAGACAGAAAATTCATTACAGGTCTAAAGGTTAATGAAAATGACATAAACATGTCATATGGAGGAAACAACTTGAACCGCCAATACCTTGATGTAAATGGAAATTTCTATTTCTCTTCATTACTTGAATACAACTGGAAATTTGGAAACAAAGAAAAATTAAACAATTTATCTGTTGGTTACAATAGTTTTTATAATGATATGCAGTCTACTTACCGATTCTTATCAACTAAAAGAAATATAGATAAAAATTATACTGCTCCTTTAAACACGATAAGTACAAACATTAATGAAGACACCAATAATGGAATCATCTATGTTCAAGAAGAATCAAATGGAGATTACAAAGTAAAACTAAATCAATTTGTAAATGCCGGATATGTGAACATGTTCTTTCCAGCAGGTGAAAAATGGGACTTAAACGCTGGAGTAAGAGCAGAAAATTCTAATCGCGAAATAAAATACAGAGAACAAGGCGACCCTTTTGGAAGCCCTTACCGTACCAAAACAGATGACAAACTTGACATTTTACCATCTGTAAATGCAAAATACCTATTAAACGAAAACAGCAATCTTCGTGCATCGGTTGCAAAAACAATAACACGACCAGTTGCAATGGAGTTACTTCCAATAAACTATATTAATGCAGATGCAACTTCAGAAAGTGGAAATCCAAATTTGCTGAACAGTGAAAATTACAATGCAGATATTAAATATGAAGTGTTCCCAAATAGTAAAGAATTATTTGCTGTGGGTGTATTTGGAAAAATGATTAATGATCCAATCGAAAGAGTTTTTAAACCTACTGCAAACAGTGGAGGACAAATAACAACTTTCAAAAACTCAGAACAGGCAATAATCTTTGGAGCAGAAATCGAAGTGCTTTATCAATTGAGCCGAATTAACGAATCCCTATCTAACTTTTCATTTGGTTTCAATACCTCAATAATGAGTACTGATGTAACTATTGACATTAAAAAACAAGGTAACGAGTTAGAAAACAGCACTCATAGAAAACTTCAAGGAGCATCAAACTGGCTAATCAATACCGATTTGAAGTATGACTTCGTTGTAAACCAAGATTGGAAAAACACTATGACCTTGGTATACAATGTTTATGGAGATCGAATTTTTGCAGTAGGTTCTTCTGGACTTGACCATATTTATGAAAAATCGTTTAGCAAATTAGATTTTGTATGGTCAAGTATATTTTCGAAAAACATTGAGATGAAATTTGCAGTAGAAAACATTTTGAATCCAAGCTACAGAAAGGAATTAGGAAACAACAGTACTATAAATATTACTGAAAATTCTTTAATAGTCCGAGAATATAAAAAAGGGGTAGGATTCTCTGTCAATCTAGGATATACATTTTAACAAACTATAAAAAAAAGAGCTTATTCAGCTCTTTTTTTTATTTAGATACATAACACAAAATTTACATGCAGTTGATTGTTATATAATACTATAATAACAATTACGTAACTAAAATTTAGAACCCTCAAAGTACTTTTGAAACAAATAAATAACACGAAAAACTTATAATTTTAAAATTATCAAAAATGAAAAAATTAGTATTTAGCCTTGCCTTATTATCGACGGTATTCATTGGTTGTACATCAAGTGACGATGATGTTGTAACACCTCCTGCAACAGGTTCTGGAGAAATAACAGGTGACATTACAGCTCCAAAAACATATATCAAAGGTACTTACTCTATAAGTGGTACTGTGAGAATAAAATCAGGTGCTACACTTACTTTTGAAGCTGGATCAGTTATAACTGCTGATGTTTCAAATGGAGCAGATGCATTATTAGTAGAGAATGGCGGAAAATTGAATATCGCAGGCACAGCAGCTGAACCAGTAGTATTTACAGAGAAATCAAAAACTCCTGGATCTTGGGGAGGAATTATAATGTTTGGTGATGCACCAATCGTTTCTGGTAAAACTGCCGAAGGAACACCAATAACTTCTGCTACATCTGAAGATGGAACAAACATCGTTTACGGAGGTACAAATGCCGCTCACAATGGTGGTTCATTAAAATATGTACGTGTTGAATATGCTGGTAAAAAAATCCTTGACGGAAACTCTGAAATGAATGGTTTTTCATTTTATTCAGTAGGTTCTGGAACAGTTTTAGAAAACCTAGTATCTTACAAAGGAGCTGATGACGGTTTTGAATTTTACGGAGGAACTGTAAGTGCAAAAAATCTAATCTCTTATGGAAACTCAGATGATTCATTTGACTGGCAAGATGGATGGCAAGGTCAAGCAAACACTAACTGGTATGCATACCAAGTTGGAACTGGAAATTTTGGAATGGAAATCGAATCAAAAAGTGTTAACAATGCTTTCTTTCCAAAAGTATCTAACATCACTTTAAGAAGAGCTGCAGGAACAGTAACTGAAGCAGGAAATCCAACTGAAATTGATGCAATCCAATTCAAAAAAGAAGGAAACGGTGAATACTCTAATATAGTAATATCAGGATATGCAGCAAATGCAGCTATAGCTAGAATCCAAGATGCCAACACAAATACAAATCAAGTTAATGGAGGTAAAATAAAATTACTAAATGTAAAAATTGCAGACAGCACACCACTAACTGGTGCAGGTTCATCTTCATTTACAGTTAGTTTCCCAGTAGGAAATTTTACTACCAGCACAACTTCGACTGGAGCAGCTTTAACACCAGGAGCTTGGGCAATTGTTGACGGAGTAAATTTGCTAGCTAATTTGTAGTCAATTCCCAATAAAATCACAAAAAAAGACTGTCCTAAAAAAACAGTCTTTTTTTATGTTCTGATTTTGAATATTTTATTATCTTTACTACTCATTAAGCAAAGCCAATGAAAAAAAACTACTTTTATATTATACTTTTACTGGCAATATTTTTTACAACTGCTGCAACAGCACAAGATAGTAAGCAATTGCCAAAAGTACAAGAGAACACTTCTATTGAAGGGTTAAATTTGTACCCAAACCCTGTGACTACTGGCAAAGTCTATATTTCTTCAAAAAACGACTTAGAAAAAGAAATCATCATTTTTGACGTATTAGGAAAAAAAGTATTGCAAACCATTATCACCACAAAAGAGTTAAACGTTTCCAATCTTTCTCCAGGTGTTTACATCATAAAAATCACCGAAGAAAATGCAACCAGCAGCCGAAAACTGATAATCCAATAATTCTTCTAAAAATATTCATAAAAGTTCCAATTTACATTGGGACTTTTTTTTGCTTTTTTTTTCAAAGCCATAAACATCAAAAACAAAAAGGTTCCAAAATAATAATACCTTTGCATTCAAAAAAAAGAACTTGATTACAGCCAGCGATATATTTACCATTTCGAGTCAGAAGCAATTTGAAAAAATAGCTTTAAAAGTATTCCGTTTTCAGTATGAAAATAATTTGGTGTACCAAGAATTTTGCGATTTACTAAAAACCAATCCGCAAAAAATAAAATCGTTGCATCAAATTCCTTTTTTGCCAATTCAGTTTTTCAAAAGCCATAACGTTGTCTCCAACAACGACCCTATTCAGGCAACTTTTACGAGTAGCGGAACAACAGGAACCATCACTAGCAGACATCTTGTTACAGATGTTTCCATTTATGAAGAAAGCTATCGCAAAGGTTTTTCTCAATTTTACGGAAACATTGAAGATTATGTTGTCTTAGCCTTACTCCCTTCTTATCTTGAAAGAGAAGGTTCTTCCTTGATTTATATGGTTGACGATTTAATCAACATGACCAATAATCCCGAAAGTGGATTTTACCTCAACAATCACGACGAATTAATCCAAAAATTGGTTGTATTAGACCAAGCGGGACAAAATGTAATTCTCATTGGCGTTACCTATGCTTTATTGGATTTAATCGAAAAAAGAACCTTCGAACTGCAGCACACCATTATCATGGAAACCGGCGGCATGAAAGGAAAACGCAAAGAAATGATTCGTGAAGAATTACATGAACAGCTTTGTAACGGTTTTGGAGTTTCTGCCATCCATTCTGAATACGGAATGACTGAATTGCTTTCCCAAGCTTATTCGTTAGGCAATGGCGTATTTGAATGCCCCTCTTGGATGCAAATACACATTCGGGATACCGAAGATGCTTTGACATATATAAACGACGGAAAAACGGGCGGAATTAACGTTATCGACCTTGCCAACATAAACTCCTGTTCATTTATTGCCACGCAAGATTTGGGCAAAAAATATCCCAATACCACTTTCGAAGTATTGGGACGTTTTGATAATTCAGATATTCGTGGTTGTAATTTGATGGTGGTGTAAAATTGTTTGTTGTTTATCGTTTATTGTATATGGTCGCAAAACTCTTAAACCATATTAAACAGTTAAACATTAAACCCTTAAACTACTCTAATCACAAAATAATTTTTCTTTCCGCTTTGCAAAAGTACAAACTGATCGTTAATCAAGTCTTTTGAAGAAAGTACAAAGGTTTCATTCACTTTTTCTTTGTTTACCGAAATAGAATTGGCAGTCAAAGCTCTTCTTGCCTCTCCATTTGATTTAAAGAACCCTGTTTTTTCATTTAAAACAGTAACAATATCCAATCCGGCTTCTACATCGCTTTTTGAAATATCAGCTTGAGGAACTCCATCAAAAACTTCTAAAAAAGTAGTTTCATCCAATTGTTTCAAATCATCTGCAGTTGCATTTCCAAAAAGAATATTCGAAGCTTTAATCGCTTTTTCCAATTCATCTTTTGAATGCACAAAAACAGTTAACTCTTCAGCTAATTTTCTTTGTAATACTCTTAAATGCGGAGCTACTTTATGCTCTTCAATTAAAGCATCTATTTCTTCTTTTCCAAGGAAAGTAAAAATCTTGATATATTTCTCGGCATCAACATCAGTGGTGTTCAGCCAAAATTGGTAAAATTTATAAACCGAGGTTTTATCCGCTGTCAGCCAAACGTTTCCGCCTTCGGATTTTCCAAATTTAGAACCATCAGCTTTGGTAATTAACGGACACGTCATTGCAAAAGCTTTTGCTTCTTCACCAACGTTCATTCTTCTAACCAATTCAGTTCCTGTGGTGATATTCCCCCATTGGTCAGAACCTCCCATTTGCAACAAGCAATTGTATTCTTTATGCAAATGATAAAAATCGTATCCTTGAATTAATTGGTATGTAAACTCCGTAAACGACATTCCTTCTCCTTCGCCAGATAATCTTTTCTTCACAGAATCTTTAGCCATCATATAATTTACCGTAATACGTTTACCGACATCACGCGCAAAATTGATGAATGACAATCCTTTCATCCAATCGTAATTATTTACCAAAACTGGAGCATTTGCCGCTGTATCATTAAAATCTAAAAAACGAGACAAAACACCTTTTATACCTTCAACATTATGATTTAAAGTGGCTTCGTCCAATAAATTTCTCTCATCCGATTTTCCGGAAGGATCTCCAATCATTCCAGTCGCACCACCCACCAAAGCAATAGGTTTGTGTCCAAAATTTTTAAGGTGAACCAATAAAATAATTGGCACCAAACTACCAATATGCAATGAATCTGATGTGGGATCAAATCCAATATAGGTAGTTGTCATTTCTTTTAAAAGTTGTTCTTCAGTTCCTGGCATCATATCGTGAACCAACCCACGCCATTGTAATTCGGAAATAATATTTTTCATTTCTAATAATCAATTTTGAGCAAAGATAACAATTTCAATGGCAATGGCAATTTCAAAAAACAATAGCAATTTCAACACCAATGCCAATATCAATAGCAATTCAATGGCTATAAAAAAATTTTATGATTTAACACAAAATAGTATATTTACAAAATGGTATTAGTCACAGGAGGAACAGGTTTAGTAGGCGCACATCTTTTAATTCACCTATTAGAAAAAGGAGAAAATGTTCGTGCCCTCTATAGAAATTCAGAAAGCACCCAAAAAACAAAAGCCCTTTTTTCATTGTATCAAAAAAATGGTCTTTATAATTCTATCCAATGGGTTCAAGGAGACATTCTGGACATTCCTACTTTAGAAAATGCCTTTCCTGAAATAGATCAAGTGTACCATTGTGCCGCGATGATTTCTTTTGATCCAAAAGAGGAAGAACTCGTCCGTAAAACCAATATCGAAGGAACGGCTAATATTGTCAATTTTTGTTTGGCCAATAATATCAAGAAACTTTGCCATGTGAGTTCCATAGCCGCTCTTGGTGACCTTCCTGAACACGAATCCATAATTACCGAAGAAACTGAATGGAATCCCGAAAAACCACATAGTGATTACGCCATTTCAAAATATGGTGCCGAAATGGAAATTTGGCGAGGTCTTCAAGAAGGCCTTCAAGTAGTGATTGTAAATCCTGGTGTCATTATTGGTCCGGGTTTTTGGAACCAAGGAAGTGGGGAACTTTTCACAAAAGTAAAAAACGGACTACCATTTTACACCAAAGGATTAACTGGTTTTATAGCCGTTTCGGACGTAGTGTCCATACTGCATCAACTGATGAACAGTCCCATCCATGGTGAACGTTTTACGTTAATAAGCCAGAATATTATTTTTCAGGATTTCCTAAATTCCATCGCTGATGCCTTAAAAGTCAAAAGACCCAAATATCATGCGACTCCGCTTATGATAAATACCTTATCAAAACTGGACTGGGTTGCTTCTAACGTTTTTGGTCAAAAGAGACAACTTAGTAAAGCTTCTGCAAGATCTTCATATACAACAGATTTATATTCCAATGAAAAAATAAAAAACGCCTTGAATATTACATTCATAGACGTTCATAATTACATAAAGGAAATTACAAATATGTAACTGCTTTTATTTTTCAGTTTTTAAATCTCGCTTCTTTTGCGCAATGGAATCTTTCTTTGTTTTGATTTTCAAATTCTTGTTTTTATTAGCCTTTTTGATAGAATCCATCACTTTCTTTGCTTTTGCTTTTTTAAGTGCCGCCTCTTTTTTTTCCTCTTTTTTGACTATTAATTCCAAAGCCGTATTCTCCTTACCCAAACGATCATTAAGATCATCATACATTTTTTTATATTCTCTGTAATCCGCAGCATAATAGGCGTTGCTTTTGGCAAACTGAAGGCTGTCAATTTTATATTTTTTGTAGATATATGTCTTTGGATTGATTCCGTTCTTATATAAAGAATTTGGATCTTGATACTTTAAAGCTTCCAAAATCGATAAATCATAAAGAATATCTCCCATCACTTTTTTGTCAATAAGATTATCCGGTTTTTCAACCAAATCCTTATTACAACTCAAAAATAAGGCCGCTAAAGCAAAAAGAGAAATGTACTTTTTCATCTAAATTATATTATCTATCAAACAACATTCTTTGTCCAGCACGAATGTCTTTTACTTTAAAACCAGAATAAACCATTTTGCCATTTACAAAAGTATGGGTAATTCTAGATTTAAATGTATATCCTTCAAAAGGAGACCATCCGCATTTTGAAAGTATATTTTCTTTCTTTACACTCCAAGGCAATCCTGCATTAATAATAACTAAATCGGCAAAATAGCCTTCTTTAATAAAACCTCTTTTTTCAATTTTGAAAATCTTGGCCGGATTGTGGCACATTTTTTCTACAATTTTCTCGACACTTATTTTCCCTTGATGATGCGCTTCAAACATAGCCACAAGAGCATGTTGCACTAATGGCCCACCGGAAGGAGCTAGCAAGTATTTTTGTTTTTTCTCTTCCAATGTATGTGGGGCGTGATCTGTGGCAATAACATCTATGCGCCCATCATTAAGTGCTTCCCACAATACTTTTCTGTCGTTAGCGGTTTTCACGGCAGGATTCCATTTAATCAAATTACCCTTAGTTGCATAATCATCATTGGTAAACCACAAATGGTGCACACAAACTTCGGCTGTAATTTTTTTATCTTCTAAAGGAATTTTATTGGTAAACAATTCCATTTCTTTGGCAGTCGAAAGATGAAAAACATGCAGTCTAGCTCCCGTTTTTTTTGCCAAAGCAACAGCTTTTGAAGAAGAAATATAACAAGCCTCTTCACTTCGGATAAGATGATGCGCTGTTACCGGCACATCTTCCCCAAATTCTTCTTTATATTTTTCTAAATTGTTCTTAATTGTCATTTCATCTTCACAGTGAACAGCAATTAACATTGAAGTACACGAAAATATTTTTTCCAAAACTGCTTCATTATCCACCAACATATTTCCTGTGGATGACCCTAAAAATATTTTGATTCCAGCAACATTCTTAGGATTTGTTTTTAAAACTTCCTCCAGATTATCATTAGTTGCGCCCATCATAAAAGAATAATTGGCAAACGATTTTTCGGCAGCAATTTTGTATTTTTCTTCAAGAATTTCCTGGGTAACAGCATTAGGAACAGTATTTGGTTGCTCTATAAAAGAAGTGATACCGCCAGCAACAGCAGCTCTGGACTCTGATTCAATATCTCCTTTATGAGTAAGTCCCGGCTCTCTAAAATGAACTTGGTCATCGATAACTCCAGGCAAAAGATAATTGCCTTCCGCATCAATAATCATACAATCTGATGATTTTAGACTAATGCTTTCAGAAACCTCAACGATAAGATCATTTTCCACTAAAACGTCACCTTCAAAAATAACGCCTTCATTTACTATTTTCGCATTTTTAATTAAATATCTATTCATAGTATCTTTTCATTTACAAACTGTTAAATAACTTTTTTAAACGCAACATTATAACGCCAAATACGGCTTCAACAATTATAGAATTACTCATTTTGGACTGCCCTTTGGTTCTGTCTGTAAAAATAATAGGCACTTCCGAAATGGCAAACTTTTTACAAAACGTTCTATATTTCATTTCAATTTGGAAGGCATACCCAACAAATTTAATTCTGTCCAAATTAATAGCTTCCAACACTTCTCTTTTGTAGCAAACAAATCCGGCAGTAGCATCGTGTATTTTCATCCCCGTAATCATACGAACATAGACTGATGCAAAATACGACATTAAAACACGACTCAAAGGCCAATTAACAACATTTACTCCCGTAACATAACGAGACCCTATAGACAAATCAGCATCACCAAAATGACAGGCATCATATAGTTTTTCCAAATCATGAGGATTGTGTGAGAAATCGGCGTCCATTTCGAAAATAAAATCATATTTTTTTTCCAATGCCCATTTAAAACCATGAACATAGGCAGTACCAAGTCCCGATTTCTTGGCTCTTTTCTCCAAAAACAACCTACCGTCAAACTCAGACTGAAGCATAACTACTTTATCAGCAGTATGATCAGGAGAGTTATCATCTATAATTAAGACATGGAAAGGTTTGTGTTGAGAGAGCACTGCCCTTATAATGCTTTCGATGTTTTCAATTTCGTTATAGGTAGGAATTATAACAATGCAATTGTTCATGTTTCGCGTAATTTCCGTGCAAAAGTAACCTTTTTATGCCATTTGATTATTATAAAATTATAATAAATAATGTTATAAAAATCACTAATTTTGCTCTAATTATGACTGAACATGTACTTCATCCTAGAATAACCGACACTAACGACTGGGTAACTCTCGTTTTTATTATGGCTTTTGGCATCATTGCTTTAACAAAATCCATATATGAAAACCGTTTTGAAGATTTCACCAAGTTAATATTTTCGGACAAATACATTCGAATATACAGAGACAGCAGCCATTTGATGGGGATGTTCTCAATCTCCTTATTCTTTGTCCAGATTATTTCATTTTCATTTTTTATACAAATTTTATTGGATCGTTTTGGTTATGGTTCAAAAACAGATTGGGTTTTGTTTATTCAAATATTCACTTTTATCATTTACTTCATTTTATCTAAATTTTTGATTGAAAAAATCATTGCAACTACATTCAAGATAGAAGAACTTGTGGAACAATTTAATTTACAAAAGGTTACGTATCGCACTTATGTCGGTTTAATATTACTACCAATTGACATCATTTTATTCTATTATGAATCTATCTTAAAAAATATCCCGCTGCTAGTTCTATATAGCATAGTAGTTCTGAACGTTTTAATCTATGTATACTCTATAAAAAACTACAGAAACGAAATTTTCAGCAAGTTGTTTTATTTTATTTTATATCTTTGCACTCTTGAAATGGCACCCTATTATTTTATGTACTATTGGTTTACAAAAGGTAGCGTTTAGAAATTATTTAAATATGAAAGTGAAAACAATTTTGGTATCACAACCAGAACCTAAAGTGGAAAATTCTCCATACTTTGAGCTGCAACAAAAGCATAAAGTAAAAATTGATTTCAGACCTTTTATTCATGTAGAAGGAGTAAGCGCAAAAGAGATTAGACTTCAGAAAATCGATCTTAATAACTATACTGCTATTATATTAACGAGCAAAAATGGTGTAGATCATTTTTTTAGAGTGGCTGATGAAATGCGTTATAAAGTTCCTGAAGGATTAAAATACTTTTGTCAATCGGAAGCAATCGCGTTTTACCTACAAAAATATGTAGTGTACCGAAAACGTAAAATCTATGTAGGCCCAAAAGATTTTGCTGATTTGTCGCCTCTAATAAAAAAATACAAAGACGAAAAATTCCTATTACCGGCATCTGACCAATTAAACGCAGACATTCCCGTAACTTTAAATGCTTTGAAAGTAGACTGGACTCCAGCCACTTTTTACAAAACAGTTATGAGCGACTTATCCGATTTGGCCGATGTTTATTATGACGTTTTGGCTTTCTTTAGCCCTACCGGAATTAAATCATTATATAAAAACTTTCCAGATTTTGAACAAAACAATACTCGAATAGCTGTTTTTGGCAGCACCACTCAGAAAGAAGCTTTGGATCACGGATTGCGCATAGATATTATGGCTCCAACACCCGGAACACCATCAATGACTATGGCATTAGAAAAATACATAGCTGAGGCTAATAAAGGGAAATAACCTTTTATAAAATCCAAATAAAAAATCCAAATTCCAATTGTATTATTGGAATTTGGATTTTTTTTATTTGAAAATTTCCTATTATTATCTTCTATTCATATAAATAGAAACATAATATAATAAGGTAGCGATAGAACCTAATGCAGCAACTACATACGTTCTGGCAGCCCATTTTAAAGAATCTTTTGCTCCAGCCTGTTCTTGCTGTGTCAGCATTCTTTTGTTCTCTAACCATGCCAAAGCCCTGTTACTTGCATCATATTCTACTGGTAGCGTCACAATAGAAAACAAAGTTGTTGCCGCAAAAATCACAATTCCAATCAATAAAAGCGATGGAAAAGTTTTAATCATCAAAATTCCTGCTAACAAAATCCACTGCATATAGGACGAAGCCACATTTACAATTGGCACCAACTGCGAACGCATCGTTAACCACTGATAACCTACCGCATGCTGCACTGCGTGCCCGCATTCGTGTGCTGCAACTGCCGCTGCTGCTGCATTTCTTTGATTATAAACAGCTTCGCTCAAATTAACCGTTTTATCCACAGGATTGTAATGATCCGTTAATTGCCCTGGAGTTGAAATTACCCGAACATCACGTATTCCGTGGTCTGCGAGCATTTTTTCGGCGATTTCAGCACCGGACATTCCGTTTTGCAAATGCAGTTTTGAATAAAATTCAAACTTACTCTTCAGTCTAGAACTAACTAACCAGCTTGCCAGCATAATAGCGCCCGCAAGAATTAAATAACTCATTCCCATATCTTTTGTTTTTTATATTTTATGTTTAAAATCTTTAAATTAAACATCAAATTCTGAACCAAATTGTTTTTGTGTCATTTTGGCATTTATAACTTATCTGCAGATTGTAACAAAGGCTACCAATTCTGTAGCTTCATAATATGTAAAAGATACATTTATAACCTCATACCCTTCAGAAGACTTTTTGTTCAAGAAAACCTCAACTTCTCTTGACAATTCATCTTTCATGCCGGAAAAACCAGCGCTTTTTTTCAAAATGTGAATTTCGTGTTTTTTCATCTTTATGTTTTTTTATATTGGTATAAAAACATTCAAAACGTTACACAAAAAAATCCCAAACCCCAATCGTAAAATTGGAATTTGGAATTTATTAAAATTTTGGAATTTGATTTTTTCTATCCCACCAAATTGATAATTTTCCCCGGAACAATAATCACCTTGTTTGGCGTTTTACCGTCCAGTTGTTTGATGGTTCTTTCGTCTTTCATTACGATTTCCTCGATTTGTTCTTTGGTTAAATCCAAAGGCAGATTGATAGTAAAACGCATTTTTCCGTTGAAAGATACCGGATATTCTTTATCGCTTTCTACCAAATGAGCCGGTTCAAATACTGGGAACGGAACCGTTGCAATTGAACCGGTATTTCCTAGCAATGACCATAATTCCTCGGCAATGTGCGGTGCATAAGGCGAAATCACAATTGCCAACGGCTCCAAAATCGCACGGGAATGACAGTTTTGAGCTGACAATTCATTCACGCAAATCATAAACTGAGAAACCGAAGTGTTGAAAGAGAAACCTTCAATATCTTCTGCTACTTTTTTTATGGTTTTGTGTAATGATTTTAAGTTGTCTTTCGTTGGTTCGTCGTTGTTTACAATTAAACCATTTTCGTCAAAATACAAACGCCATAATTTTTTAAGAAAACCAAAAACTCCCGAAATTCCTGCCGTATTCCAAGGCTTGGCTTGCTCCAATGGCCCAAGGAACATTTCGTATAAACGCAAAGTATCGGCTCCGTATTCATTACAAATATCATCCGGTGTAACTACATTGTATTTGGATTTCGACATTTTTTCGACTTCGCGAACAACAGTAATATTTCTATTCTCTGTCACTTCATTGCCATCAAAATACGATGCATTAAACAAGCTTTTATATCTTTCATCTTCGGATAAATCAGTTAAATCAATTTCATTTTTCAAATTGACATATTTAACATCTATTGCTGACTTATAACAGACAAAACTTCTTTTTAATCCCGCTAATCTCTCATTAAAACTCTCAAAAGTTGATAATCTTTCATCAAGAAATTTAAATAATTTTTCAGGCAAGCTATTTATTGAACCTCCATTTATATATTCCTTATATGTATCGTAATTTAACAAAACTTGTTCAAAGGCATTTTCATCACCTAATTTTGTTTGTAAAACAAATACAAAAGCACTTTCCCCCAAAATCATCCCCTGATTAATCAGCTTTTTGAATGGCTCTTCAGTTGGTGCAAAACCTTTGTCTTTCAAGAATTTGTTCCAAAAACGGGAATACAACAGGTGACCGGTTGCGTGTTCGCTTCCTCCAATGTATAAATCCACACTTTCCCAATAAGCAAGTGCTTCTTTGCTCGCAAATTCTCCTTCATTTTTAGCATCCATATAACGCATCCAATACCAAGAACTTCCCGCCCAACCAGGCATCGTGTTCAATTCTAATGGAAAAATAGTTGTATTGTCAACCAAACTCGTTACAACCACTTTGTTGTTCACACTGTCCCAAGCCCAAACCGTTGCATTTCCTAATGGAGGCAATCCGTCTTCGGTTGGCAAATATTTCTCCACTTCTGGCAAGATGATAGGTAAATGTTGCGCATCAATCATTTGTGGCAAACCATTCACATAATACACAGGGAAAGGCTCTCCCCAATATCTTTGACGGGAGAAAACCGCGTCACGCAAACGGTAATTGACTTTTCCTTTTCCTTGACCTATTTTCTCTAATTCTTCAATTATCTTTTTGGTCGCTTCTTTATAATTCAATCCGTTTAGGAAATCCGAATTGGCAATTTCCACATTGTCTTTTGAACCGTAAGCTTCTTTGGAAATGTCTACATTCGCAAAAATGTTCTTGATTTCCTTCATTCCGTTTTGACCTTTGAAGAAATTCGCAAAAGCATAATCTCTTTCGTCTCCGCAAGGAACCGCCATTACAGCGCCAGTTCCGTAACCCGCCAAAACATAGTCCCCAATCCAAACCGGAATCGGTTCTTTCGTAAACGGATGCTCAGCAAAAGCTCCCGTAAACACACCCGAAATAGTTTTCACATCCGCCATACGCTCTCTTTCGGAACGCTTCGCTGTTTTTTCGATATAAGCTTCAACTTCCGCTTTTTGTTCTGGAGTCGTGATTTGTGCAACCAATTCGTGTTCTGGTGCCAAAGTCATAAACGTAACTCCAAAAATCGTATCAGGTCTTGTAGTAAATACTGAAATCCCCCTAGCCCCCGAAGGGGGAACAACAGCGATATGTAACTCATGTTTGATAATATTTAAAACACTATCAATATTATTTAAAATCTCTTTATTATTAAATCGAATTACTTTAAATCCTTTTTTATTTAAAACTTTTGTGCGTTCAGCATCTGCCTCTTGTTGTGAGATATGAATTTCTCCATCAACTTCAATCACTAATTTTTTTGAAAGACAGACAAAATCAACAATATAGTCATCAATCAAATGTTGTTGTCTAAATTTAAAATCTAAAGCTTTCGATTTTAAATTTAACCACAATATTTTTTCAGCTTCTGTTGGGTTATTTCTCATTTCTTTCGCTCTCTCAAGCAATAAATGCGAATTATTCCCTCCCCTCATATAACCTAAAGTTTTTCCAGACTCCAAGTTCTCTTCCCCTTCGGGGAAGGATAGGATGGGGAAAGTAACCATCGCCCCAACTGATTTTCCAATCCAGTTTCTTTGGCTTTCCTTGATGCTTTCGCTCCAGTCAATATCATTCAAACCTTGCAACAAACGTTCCGCATAAGCCGAAATACGCATGCTCCATTGTGTCATTTTTTTACGAATCACAGGATAACCGCCACGCTCCGAAACACCGTTCACGATTTCGTCATTCGCCAAAACTGTTCCCAATCCCGGACACCAGTTCACTTCGGTTTCTGCCAAATACGTCAATCGGTATTGCAACAAAATTTTCTCCTGTTGCTCTTTTGCGAAAGCGCTCCATTCATTTGCCGAAAATAATTCAATAATATCGTCACAAACCGCATTTACATTCGCATTTCCTTCAGTAGAAAAAACCGAAACCAAAGTCGAAATATCTTCCGCTTTGTCTGTGTTTTTATTGTACCAAGAGTTAAACAATTGGATAAAAATCCATTGCGTATGTTTGTAATAATCGGGATTCGAAGTACGCACTTCACGATCCCAATCAAATGAAAATCCTATTTTATCCAACTGCTTTCTGTAACCGGCAATCACTTTTCCTTCTTTGTCAACGCCACCGTCAATATTTACGCGAGTCGTATCCTCAGGACGTTGCCCAGTCTGAATCGCATATTGTTCGGCAGGCAATCCAAAACTGTCGTAACCCATTGGGTGCAAAACATTAAAACCCTGATGTCTTTTAAAACGCGAATACACATCGGATGCGATGTACCCAAGCGGATGTCCAACATGCAATCCCGCTCCAGACGGATAAGGGAACATATCCAAAACATAATATTTTGGTTTATCAGAATCGTTTTTGGCCGCAAAAGTTTTATGCTCTGCCCAGTATTTTTGCCATTTGGCTTCTATTTCGTTCGGATTGTATTTCATTTCTTCAAGTTTCTAAGCTTCTAAGTCGCTAAGTTTCTAAGATTTTATCTTAATTTTCAGTTGGCAAATTTACGTTTATTGTCGCTTGTTACCAAAGCTATTTTTTATTTAAAAACTGGAGCTTAATTAATTGATTTTGGAGCAAAAAGATTTGGTGTTTTCAGGAGGCATTGGTCCCGCTATTCATTGCAAACGAAGTTCACTGAACTCCAATAAAAATAAAAGCATAGTGAAGTAATCTTGTCGCCCGAACCCCGGGCCACAAGGATTTTCACTACTATCGGGGCTAGGGAGAAAGAATTCGATTTTTTGCCATCATCCAAAAACAACAACATACTTTCTATTCTTTGCGCCTCTGGGCCTTTGCGAGCCCAATTTCACGCAAAGGCGCAAAGAAATCAACTCTTTTGCAATAAAAAAACAGAACCCATTAGTTTTTAGTAAGTAAAAATACTTATGTTTGCAGTATGTTTTTAAAAACACATCTATGTCTTCCACTAAACAATACAAAATAGAAGTCCGTCTTTGGATCGAAGAAGCCGAAGGTCCTTTTTTGGGAATTGGAAAAATTTGGCTTTTAGAAAACATTCAAAAGACAGGTTCTATAACCAATGCAGCCAAAGAAATGAAAATGGCGTACCGACAGGCTTGGCAATTAGTCGAAGAAATGAATAAACGCGCCGAAAGTCCTTTGGTCGAAAAATTACTCGGAGGAAAAGGCGGTGGCGGAGCGAGACTAACCGAAGCCGGCGAAAGAGCTATTGCTCTGTTTTACGAAATCGAAAAACGAATTAAAGATTTTGCCCAAAAAGAAACTCAAAATTTAAAATTCTAGCTTTTTTTTAAATAACAGTATTCATTTTTAAACATACTGGAAATCTATTAAAATTATGAAGTTAAAACTACTTTTATTAATAGTCTTATTAGGTCTAAAAAGTTTCGCTCAAATCGAAAATTATGAAAAAGAAAAAGATAGCCTGAAAACCGAAACCCTTCAGGAAGTAGTCGTAACAGCTTCGCGCACACAGGAAAATTTTTTGAGATCTCCCGTAAGTATCGAACAATTAAAATCGGCGGAAGCAAAAAACTACGGTTCACCATTCAGCTTTGATGCATTGGAAAACTTAAAATCGGTACAAGTCATCACACCCAGTTTAGGTTTCAAGGTTATAAATACCAGAGGATTTGCCAATACTACCAATGTTCGTTTTGCCCAATTAATCGATGGGATAGACAATCAGGCTCCGCATTTAGGCGCGCCAATTGCCAACGCTCTTGGAGCCAACGACCTTGATATTGATAAAATCGAAGTGATACCGGGATCTGCAGCCGCTTTATACGGAATGAATGCCATTAACGGATTGGCAAACATCCAAACAAAAAATCCATTTGAATATCAGGGAATGAGTATTCAGCAATTAACGGGTGTGAATCACACAGGAAATATTGACCGTTTTTCTCCCCAGCTTTTTACCACAACTAATTTACGTTATGCAAAAGCATTCAACTCAAAAATTGCCTTCAAAGTAAATGGTTCTATTACTAATGGAACGGATTGGGTTGCAGACAACAGAACTGATTTGGCTCCGAAAATTAATGCTTCAACTAATTTATATGGTGATGACAATCCCGCTTATGACGAGGTAAACGGATATGGAAACGAATCAGCCAACCGAAAAACACTGACTTTAAATGGCAAAAAATATGTAGTTTCCAGAACAGGTTACAGAGAAACCGACATTGCCGATTATGGTATTGAAAATTACAAATGGGATGGCGCGTTGTATTTCCGACCAAAAAAAGGACACGAATTAGCATTAACTTACAAAGGAGCTCTGATTAATACGGTTTATCAGCGTTCCAATCGTTTTAGATTAGAAGATTACAAACTAAGTCAATATGCGGTTGATTATCATACCGATATTTTTATGATTCGTGGCTATTTAACACAAGAAAATACGGGTAACTCATACAATATGCGTTCTTTAGCAGAAAATATGGATCGTGCTTACAAATCCGATGACAAATGGTTTGCCGACTATACTACAGCTTATAACGATGCTGTAACCGATGGAGCTGTCGTTGCAGATGCACATAAAATAGCCAGAACAGCATCCGATCAGGGAAGATTTATTCCTGGTACTGATGCATATGAACAAAAGAAAGAAGAATTGGTCAACATCAATAACTGGGATTATGGCGCGGCACTTCGCGTAAAATCTAGCCTCATTCATTCTGAAGGTTTATTGAACTGGGACAAAGCTTTTGCTGACTTTTTTACAAAAATAGGTGCACAGCTTTTAAGCGGATTTGATTACAGAACTTACATTATTGTTCCTGACGGAAATTATTTTATCAATCCAGTGAATGATGGTGAAAATTTAAAATATGGAAAAACTGGCGGATTTACTCAATTGAGCAAAGATTTGTTCGACAAAAAATTACGTTTGAGTGCTGCCATTCGTGCAGACAAAGCCGATTATTTTGATGTTAAATTCACACCAAGAATTACTACAGTATATTCGCCAAAAGAGGAAATTAACTTTCGTGCTTCTTATCAAAGTGGTTACCGATTCCCGAGTATTTTTGAAGGTTTCTCTAATGTAAACAGCGGTGGCGTAAAACGAGTGGGCGGATTGCGAATCATGTCAGACGGAATTTTCGAAAACTCTTATACTAAAGTTTCTATTGACAAATTCCAAACTCAGGTAACCAATGACATCAACACACTTGGTCTGACACAAGCGCAAGCCATTGATAAAAATAAAGGCACAATTCAAAAAAATCCTTATACTTATTTACAACCTGAATTTGTTCGTTCTTTTGAATTTGGATTTAGAGGTGTTGCATTAAAAAAGAGTTTGTTTATTGATACCGACTTTTATTACAACCGATACGAAAACTTCATCGCTCAGGTAGAAGCCAGTATTCCAAACACCACTGATCCGACACAAATACCAACTACTCTTTATGCTAAAACAACTCAAAGCCGTTACCGTTTGTGGACCAATTCTAAAAGTAAGATTTACAATTACGGAAGCAGTTTAGTATTGAAATATCAATTTAACGATATTTTTTCGGCTTTAGGAAATGCAACTTATTCCAAATTGGACCGAACTGACGATAAAGACGGACTGGAAGATGGTTTCAATACACCACAAATAATGGCAAATGCAACCATCGTAGCCGAGAATTTTTGGAAAAATCTTGGAGCAAGTGTCACTTATCATCAACAAAGCAAATATGATTATGTTTCATTTTTGGTTAGCGGTGAAGTACCTGCCTATTGGTCAATGGATGCACAAATCAATTATACTTTTGTAAAACCTGGTGTTATCGCGAAACTTGGAGGAACTAATTTTCTAAACAAACCGTACTATTCTATTTTAGGAGGCCCACAAATTGGAGCATTTTATTACTTGTCATTAACCTGGAATATCGGTAAACTATAAAACATGTTTATGATGGAACTTATATTTGCAATAAATAAATTACTAATACATTTTCAGCGAGACTTATAAGTACTTATTTTTGAAAATATTATTTTATTAAAAACAACTTATGGATTATAATTCTATTTCATTGCTGTTGCTGCTGGCTATTGTTGCTTTTTTATATTCGTCAGTGGGTCATGGCGGTGCTAGTGGATATTTAGCAGTTATGGCAATGGCAGGAGTAGCTCCAATTATGATGAAACAATCTGCTTTAGTCATGAATCTAGCGGTATCTTTGTTTTCTTTTATCGGTTTTTACAGGTCGGGATTTTTCCGTTTAAAGCTGTTTCTCCCTTTTGCAATAGCGAGTGTTCCAATGGCTTTTTTGGGAGGCACAATGACTTTGTCCGATTCTATTTATAAAAAAATACTAGCCGTTTGTGTTTTCATTTCCATCATTCGTTTAGTGTATCAGTTTGAAGAAAATAAGGAGCCAAATAGGGAAATTCCGTTATGGGCTGGGCTTTTTTCAGGAAGTATTATAGGGCTTCTTTCGGGAATGTTAGGAATTGGCGGCGGTATAATTCTTAGTCCTGTAATGCTTTTGATGCGCTGGTCAAAATTAAAAGAAACAGCTGCGGTATCGGCATTGTTCATATTTGTTAATTCGCTTTCGGGACTCTACGGACAAATTCACAAAGGAGGTTTTAATTTAACTGAAGATTTACAGGCGGCAGTGATCGCTACAGTGATAGGAGGTCTGCTGGGTTCGTATTTTGGCAGTCAAAAATTCAACTCCAAAACATTAAAATATCTCTTGGCGCTTGGCTTGACAATTGCGGGCTTGAAATTACTTTTTACTTAAATTCTTTTTTCTAAAAGCAAAATTCTATAAAAACTTTAGATGTTGCCATAAGAATGTCAAAACTTTGCTTGTTATAACTTCGTATTAAAGAATATGTTTATTATTTTTACCCCATAATTTATACATACTATGAGTTCATCCTTTGAAAAGTTTCAAAAGCGCAGATTAATTTCCTCTTATTTTTCAGTAGTGCTAAGTATATTCTTAGTATTGTTCCTATTAGGCATACTGGGATTTTTCATCATTAATTCCAAAAAATTAGCCGATGATTTCAAAGAAAAAATAGCAATGACCGTTTTTTTCAAAAAAGAAGCCAATGACTCTATCTTAAAAGCTTTTGGTCAAGAACTGAAAACTACCAAATTTTCCAAAACTTTTGTATATGTTACCAAAGAACAGGCTGCAAAAGAGCATTCTGACATTATTGGTGAGGATTTCGTAACCTTTCTAGGTGAAAATCCTTTGCAAAATTCATATGATATTCACTTAAAAGCAGATTACGTTGTTAAAGACAGTATTGCAAAAATTGAATCCCACTTACGTAAAAATGCAATGATTTCGGATATTGTTTACGACAAACAATTGGTGAACTTAGTAAACGACAACATCAAAAAAGTGAGTATGTGGATTCTGATAATTAGTGCTTTCCTGACTTTTATCGCAGTCCTTTTAATCAACAGCTCATTACGCCTATCCATTTATTCCAATCGTTTTATTATCAAAACGATGCAAATGGTTGGCGCCACCAAAGCCTTTATACGAAAACCATTTGTAATGCGTAGCATAAAACTGGGAATGATTGGAGCAGGACTTGCCATTCTTGCTTTAATTGGAGTTTTGGTTTATCTGGAAAACAATTTTCCAGACCTTGGAATCCTAGACGATAAATTACTGATAGGTCTTGTATTGCTTGCTGTATTTGGACTTGGAGTTTTGATTACTTGGTTGAGTACCTATTTTGCTACACAACGTTTTTTAAATTTAAGAACTGACGACCTATATTGATTTTAGATTGCAGATTTTAGATTGCAGATTTTTAGTTTTAAAAAATAACCATAAAACAGAGGGTGAGATGGCGCTCGTCCCTCACAATGACAAAATGAAAAACAACGAAGAACACAAACACGAATTCCTTTTTGAAAAGGTAAACTATAAAATTCTATTGATTGGAATCGCAGTTATAGCATTTGGTTTTATATTGATGTCTGGAGGAGGAAGTGATGATCCAAATGTATTTAATGAAGATATTTTCAATTTCCGAAGAATCCGCCTGGCTCCGACCACCGTTTTAATTGGTTTTGGAATTACCATTTATGCCATTCTTAAAAATCCTAAAAAATAGTAGCAATTTTCAGTATTCAGTTAGTAACAGTCTGAAAACTGAAAACTGAGAACTGAAAAATTTCACAAAAATGAATACATTACAAGCTATTATCCTTGCCATTATAGAAGGAATTACAGAATTTTTACCAATTTCTTCAACAGGGCACATGATTATTGCCTCCTCTTTTTTTGGAATTGCACAAGATGATTTCACCAAACTTTTTACCATCGTGATTCAATTGGGAGCCATACTATCAGTGCTGGTTTTGTATTTCAAACGCTTTTTTCAATCTTTTGATTTTTATTTTAAATTGTTGGTAGCTTTTATACCGGCTGTTGTTTTCGGATTGCTTTTTAGCAAAAAAATTGACGCTTTACTTGAAAACCCGGTTACTGTTGCCGTTTCACTATTAATCGGCGGAATCATTTTATTAAAAGTGGACCAATGGTTCAACAATCCAGATGTTTCCGAAAACACACAAGAGATTACTTACCTACAAGCTTTAAAAATAGGTTTGTTCCAATGTCTTGCTATGATTCCTGGTGTTTCCAGAAGCGGAGCAACAATTGTTGGCGGAATGGCTCAAAATTTATCCCGTACATCGGCTGCAGAATTTTCTTTTTTCCTTGCTGTTCCAACAATGCTAGGAGCAACAGTAAAAAAATGTTACGATTACTACAAAGATGGATTTGTATTGTCTGACGACCAAATTAACTTCTTAATCATAGGAAATGTGGTTGCCTTTATTGTTGCTCTTTTGGCAATTAAAAGCTTCATAGGCTTTTTGACAAAAAATGGATTTAAAGTTTTTGGCTATTACCGAATTATTGCAGGAATTGTATTATTGGCGATTCACTATTTTATTCATCCTTTGACAGTAATTTAATGACAACCGAAGATTTTTTAAACGGCCAAGTTCTCTTAATAGACAAGCCCTTACACTGGACATCATTTCAAGCTGTAAATAAACTCAAGTATGCCTTAATCAATAAAGCAGGTCTACCCAAGAAATTCAAAATTGGGCACGCTGGCACTTTAGATCCATTGGCATCTGGATTATTATTAGTTTGCACTGGAAAATTCACCAAAAGAATCTCAGAACTTCAAGGCCAAGCCAAAGAATACACAGGGACTTTCTACATTGGAGCCACGACTCCGTCCTATGATTTGGAAACCGAAATTGACCAAACTTTCCCAACAGATCATATCAATGAATCTCTTATTCACGAAACTGTAAAACAGTTTTTGGGCGAAATTGACCAAAAACCACCCATTTTTTCGGCCATAAAAAAAGACGGTGTGCGTTTATACGAACACGCGCGTGCTGGAGAGACAGTGGAAATTGCTTCCAGAAAAACCACCATTCACGAATTCGAAATCACTAGAATTGAACTTCCTGAAGTTGATTTTAGAGTGGTTTGCAGCAAAGGAACCTATATTCGTTCACTTGCTTATGACTTTGGAAAAGCGATGAATTCAGGATCTCATCTAACCGTTTTGCGACGCACGAAAATTGGGGACTATAATGTTGCCGATGCCATTGATGTAACTTTATTTGAACAAAGCCTAACCCCTCGATTATAAAAAAGAAAAAACACATGACAAATACAGAATTGAATTTGCGATGTGTTTTTGCTAAGATCAAAGTAATTTTAATTCATACTTTTTTCAAGTTACCTACACTGTTTGGTTAATAATGAGTAGCACTTTCATTTCCGAATAGGAAATGTGATACGTAATCATAAACCTTTTCAAATAGTTTTTTCATAACGATGTTTTTTTTAATTGTTAAACAATATTTAAACACACCTATAAAAAAGTAAATCAATACAATAGACCTGGTTAGCGTCCACTAATTTACATTTTTTTAAATAAAAAACAAAAACATTTTTTATAGACAAACGCATTCTTTTATAGAATACATTATTTCAACAATTTCATTTTGTACAGACAATCCTTTATCGTGCAAATACCAAAGTTGCAACTGAGTTTTCGCTTCTTCATCTACAATTCCAAATTGTTCTTTATAGTTTTTAATTAAATCGGTTGCGCCTTGTGGTCTTGGCCCCCAATGTTTGCAAACCTTACCCAATTCTTTATTAATAATAAGAAGTTTAGGAATGGCTCTGGCTCCATTGGTCAAAAATTGATTCATCAATTCATCGTTTGAATCGCGGAAAACAATTTTTAGATCAATTTTATTAGATTCTAAAGCCATTTTATTTAAAATCGGCAAAATCTGTGCAGCATCGCCACACCAGCCTTCGGCGATAACCAACCAAATATATTCTTTTTCAAGTGCTTTTAATTTCGCACTTACTTCCTCAGGAACAGTGATCGTTTTATCCAGACGCTTCAATCGGGTTTCATTAAGGGTACTGTAATGCAACAAATCTTCTGATTGCTCATTTCCTGTTGACTTTCCTTCGGAGAGTAAATCGGATACGATTTTTTTATATTCTGAATAAGTGTAACTATTAAATAACGCCTTGGCTACTGAACTTTTCATAACTAATTATTTATATGTTTGTTACATAAAATCGGCATATCTTCATTACATACAAAACAATGTCGATATGCCCATTTCATTATACAAGTTTATCTGATGTAAAATTAACAATACAGATTCTTTAAAAATGTGATAAAAATCACTTTGTAATAAACAAAATGCATATTTTTATAAAATGGATAGCAAATCAAAATCAATCGGTTTAATATTATCCGGCGGTGGGTCAAAAGGCATTGCACATGCTGGAGTTTTGCAGTTTTTGGAAGAGAAAAGCATTCAGCCTTCCCAGATTGCTGGTTCAAGTGCCGGAGCAATTGTCGCTGCATTATACGGGAGTGGAAAATCCCCCGAGGCTATTTTGGAATTCTTTAAATCCATATATTTTTTCCATTGGAAACATTTCACCTTCACCAAAGCAGGATTGATTGACTCTGAATCTTTTAAGGAATATTTTCATGAAATTTTCAGAAACTCAACTTTGGGCGAGCTTAAAATCCCTGTTCATATTACCGCAACTGACATGATTAAAGGAAAGTCAAAAGTATTTGGTCCAGAAACAAAAACAATCGATGCTATTCTAGCATCATCGTCATTTCCGGGTGTAATGTCTCCTTATGAATTTAACGGTAATCTGTACAGTGACGGAGGCATTCTCAATCATTTCCCAACAGACATATTAAAAGATAAATGCGATACTTTAATTGGTGTTTATGTTAGTCCTATTCAAAAGATAGAAGCCAAAGACTTAACTTCGATCAAATCTGTTACTGCCAGAGCTTTTGATTTATTCTCAGCCAATTCCAGCATACACAAATTCGATCATTGCGACTGGCTGATTGAACCCGAAGCTTTATCGCTTTATAGCACATTCGAAACCAGTAAAGTCAAGATGGAAGCTATTTTCGATATCGGATACGAATCGGCCAAAAAAACATATAGAAAATTTAATTCGTCACGAGACACAAAGTTGATAAAACTCTAAACCAATACTCGAAATAGTGACCAATAAACTTAATTTAAATATTTAAGGAACACTATTTCAAAAAAAACAGAATATGTCTATATTTGCACAAATTTCGTGACATTGAACTCAATGACTGATGCAATTTACTTTCGATAAACGAAGGGAGACCTTAAAAAACAAAAACTGACTGATGAAATACAAAAGAATCCTTCTGAAATTAAGTGGTGAAGCTTTAATGGGTGATTTACAATACGGAATTGACCCAAAACGATTGGCCGAATATGCCGATGAAATCAAGCAAATTCATGAAAAAGGAGTAGAAATCGCTATAGTAATTGGTGGAGGAAACATTTTTAGAGGTGTTGCAGGAGCCAGTTCTGGAATGGACAGAGTTCAGGGAGATTACATGGGAATGTTGGCCACAGTTATTAACGGAATGGCATTACAAGGCGCACTTGAAGACAAAGGCATGAAAACCCGTTTGCAAACTGCCTTAAAAATGGAATCAATTGCAGAACCTTATATCAAAAGAAGAGCGGATCGTCACTTGGAAAAAGGAAGAATCGTTATTTTTGGAGCAGGAACTGGAAACCCATATTTCACAACAGATACAGCTGCTGTTTTACGTGGTATCGAAATCAATGCCGATGTGATTCTAAAAGGAACTCGTGTAGATGGTGTTTATGATTGTGATCCAGAGAAAAATGCCAGTGCAGTAAAATTTGATTTCATCACTTTTGAAGATGTTTTGAAAAAAGGATTGAATGTAATGGATACCACTGCATTTACTTTAAGTCAAGAAAATGCTTTACCGATAGTAGTATTCGACATGAACAAAATAGGCAATCTATTGAAAATTTGTGAAGGACAAAATATAGGAACAGTAGTGAACATATAGTTAGCAGTAGGCAGTTTTCAGATAACAATACAGCAATCTGAAATCTGAAGTCTTAAATCTGAAATCTTAAAAAAAATGACAGAAGAAATTGAATTTATATTAGATAGTACAGAAGAATCAATGACTGGTTCAATTGAACATTTAGAAAAAGCATTTTTAAATATTCGTGCAGGAAAAGCATCACCAGCCATGTTGGGAAGTGTTTTTGTTGACTATTATGGATCGGCATCACCACTATCTCAAGTATCAAAAATTAGTGTGCCAGATGCAAGAACCATCACGCTTCAACCGTTTGAAAAAAACATGTTGCATCCTATCGAAAAAGCAATCATGGTTGCCAATCTTGGATTTAACCCAATGAATAATGGAGACATGATTATCATTAGCGTTCCGCCTCTTACTGAAGATAGAAGACGTGAATTGGCAAAACAAGCCAAGTCTGAAGCGGAAGACGCCAAAATTGGTATTAGAAACGCTCGAAAAGATGCCAATACAGATATCAAAAAATTAGAAAAAGAAGGGACTTCGGAAGACATTTGCAAAAGCGCTGAAGAAGAAGTACAAACCCTAACTAATTCATACATAAAGAAAATTGACGAACTTCTTGCAGTTAAAGAAGCTGAAATCATGAAAGTTTAATCTTTCTTCCCAGAAAGTATTTAAATTTTGGTTGTCAGAAACCCTCTTTTCATCTCATCGGAAAGAAAATTATTTTTTGATTTCGGTTTCAATTAAATATTTATTAAATCCGTCTTGCATTTTTAGAACAAGACGGATTTTTTTATTGCTATTTTTGTTGCAACAAAACGAATACAAACACGTTTTGTATTAAACCGTTTATATGAAGCACTTTATTGTACTGTTCTTCTTTTTTACGCTTTCGCTTCAAGCGCAATTTCAAGTAAACGGAATTGTGAAAGATGCTTCAACCCAAAAACCACTTCCTTTTGCAAACATTATTTCAGAGGATGGTTCCAGCACCATTTCGGATGTGGACGGAAAATTCAGCATTGCATCGAAAAACAGTATAACAACCCTAACGGTTTCTTACATTGGATATGTTAATAAAATAATTCCCGTAACAAACGACCAACTATTTTATAAAGTAGCACTACTTCAAAAAACAGATCAACTCAACGAAGTTCTCGTTTCTAATGAAAACCCAGCATTAGCAATTATAAAAAAAACTATCCAAAATAAAGCGGAAAACAACCCGCAGGAAAAATTGAAAAGCTTTGAATACAAATCCTACAACAAACTCATTGTTACAGCCAATCCGGACTCTATTAATGGAATCATAGACTCAGTATTTGTAACCAATCAGTATGAAACTTATCTAAAAAAGCTGGATTCAACCGATTATAAATTCAAACAGCTCATCAAGAAACAGCATTTGTTTCAAACCGAGAAAGTATCCAAATACCAATTTGACGGCAAAAGATTAAAAGAGACCATTTTAGGTACAAAAATGGCTGGATTTAAACAACCTGTTTACGAAATCCTAACTTTTAACCTTCAGTCCTACTCTATTTATGATTCTAAATACGAGCTTTTTGAAACCAAATACAACAGCCCGATTGCCAATGATGCCTTAAAAGAGTACAACTACAAACTGCTGGACACTGTTACTATCGATGACCGTGAAGCCTATATGGTTTACTTTAAAAATAAAAAGGAAAAAAGAGTGGCTGGACTGGAAGGAATCTTGTACATTGATGAAAATAATTATGCTGTTGCAAAAGCGATTATGCGTATCAAAGGCATACTGGACATTAGCGGTATTCATGAATTTCAATACATCCCAGAGAAAAATTTATGGTTTCCAAAGGAAAAAAAATTCAAAATCGTAAAAGGAACCAATGATGACGACATCAAAATACTGGGAGGAACAATTCAATTTGACGGTGACATTGAAGAAGACTTAACGCCCAGAAAAAGAAACGAATCCGATTACATTTATCTGCTTTCTCAAACCACAAATTTTGACATACAATACACTACTCCTGTAGCAATCAGAAAACCAATAGTTCAAGTTGAAATTAAAGAAAATGCCATAAACAAACCCGAAAGCTTTTGGGTTGAATTCCGAAAAGACAGCCTAGACAGCCGCAGTGAGAGAACCTATTTATCGCTAGATAGTATTTCGATAAAGAAGCGAATTGAAAGCAGACTGAATTTAGCGCGTAAAGTTCTAACGGGATACCTTCCTCTCAAAATTTGGGACTTTGATTTGCGTAAAATACTAAGCTACAACAATTATGAAGGACTTCGATTGGGCATTGGAGGGATTACCAACAATGACTTTTCCAGAAAATACAGAATTGAAGGTTATACTGCTTATGGACTTCGCGATTACAACTTCAAATACAATATTGGAATTGGCGCCAGAGTCGATAAATTTTCTAACACTTGGATTGGGATAAGCTATACAGATGACCTTAGGGACATTGCAAGTACCGACTATGTTGTCGAAAAAAGAGCCTTCAAAATTTACGATCCTCGTGCGATAAATTTCAACACTTTTTACCGATACGAACAGTCTCGAATTGCTCTCGAATCCAAAATTATTCCAAAAACAGAAAGTGTTTTGGCACTAGCCAATACTTTTGTAACACCCCAATTCGATTATACTTACAACCTAAATGGCACTTCGTATCATACCTACACCATGACTACGGCGACACTTTCTTTAAAATGGAATCCATACAGTGATTACATGCAAACTCCAAACGGAAGAATTGAAGCCGAAAAACGGTTTCCAAAATTTACATTACAGCTTACTCAATCCCTTCCGAATGTTTTGGACAATGACTTTACATATACCAAAATTGATTTTAAAGCTGATTACCAAATCAAATATTTAGATGGTCAGAGAACTAATTTATTGCTTGAAGCCGGAAGTGCCTTCGGTGACATTCCGCTTCCTCAATTGTATAGCAACTCACCAAACAACCTCAACAAAGAGACCATTTTTAAGCGAATTACATTTGCGGGTAAAAACAGTTTTGAAACGATGTACTTCAATGAGTTTTTCTCCAGCGAATACCTATATTTTCAGTTCAAACATGGTTTTAACAGAATTCACATATTCAATAAGCTAAAGCCTTCTCTTGATTTTGTAACCCGAATGGCTTGGGGCTCAATGAAAAACCAGGAAAACCATATCGGACTTGACTTTAAAACCTTGAACAAAGGATTTTTTGAATCGGGTATTGAACTCAACAAAATCTTTAATGGTTTCGGACTTGGCGGTTATTACCGCTATGGGCCAAATCAGCTAAGCGATATCAAAGACAATATTGCCATAAAACTCACTTTTATTCTTGACTTGGGTATTTAACCTAAATCCCCATTCAAATTCCTTCTAAAAAAAGTCAAAATCAAATATTCAATTTTTTTGATTGACCGTCCACACCCAATAATCAAATCCAGTCTATTCAAAATAAAGAACTTACAAAAATTCAAAATGAAATTTTCAGCAATACACAAACGTGTAAGAAAAAGACTTTCTTATAACTAAAAAACACTTGTTTTTAAGTCTGAAAAGAACAAATTGATAGGTTGTCAATAAATTGGCATTAGATTTGTAACGACAAAAAGTGTATTATATCGACAAAATACATTTAAGTAGTAAAAAAGTAATCTTAAACTTATTTATTAAAAAAACGATTTTAAATAAAACAGAGGGTAAAAAAAATAAAAATGGACGAAAATATAAATAACGGACATTACCGTATTCCAACATTTCTAAACTCGACAACCAAAATTGTCGCCAGTACGGCAATATTATATTTCCTAATTTCCAAATTATCCTTATTTATATTCATTACCAAAATTAATATATTTCCTTTTTTTCCTGCAATTGGTTTTGCAATAACTGCAACTCTACTCTTGGGGCGAAAAGCTCTTCTTGGAGTGGGAATAGGCTGTTTTTTGTTTTCCATAAGTTTATTTAAAAATGATTTTCAAAATGCCACAACACTAGAAGAGCTTCTTAAACTATTGTTCTTATGTAGCATCAGAACAATTATAGCCATTCTAAATACATTTCTTGTTTCTTATTTGACGCAATTGTGGTGCAAAACTAAATATCCTTTTGACAACGAAAAAAATGTCATATTTTTTACTTTAGCCGGTTTAGCGGGAACTCTTATAAGTGTTAGCATTGGTTTTATTCCACTTGCATTGACTTCCTATTTCCCTTTGGATAATTGCATTTTAATTTTGAGCAACATGTCCAGGGGTAATGTTTTGGGTGCCATTATATTTACCCCATTCGCACTTTCATGGTTACATGACACGAAAGAATTCACTGGATGGTCAGCAGTAAAAAAAATGGAAGCCTTTATTCTATTTGTTTTCACTCTATTTACAACCATATTTATTTTTGAAACACGTGCCAACAACGAATCCATTCTTTTCTTTTTTCTGATATGGGCGGCCTGTCGTTTTGGGATGAAAACTATCACTCTAGTCGCCTTAATCATTACTATTATAGCCATATATTGTACTGGCCATCAGATGGGTGGATTTATTTTTAGCGATTGGAATAAAGATTTTTTCATGTTACAATTGTTCCTATTTGTAAATATGATCTCCATCCTTTTTTTGAAAGCTGTATTACAGGGAAGAGAAAGGCAGGAAAAAAAATTAAAAAGTAGCGAACACGAATTGGGTCTGGAGAAAAATATCCTCAAGGCAACCATCGAAAGCCCAAAAGAAGTCAGCATTTTTTCTCTGGATTACAACTTAAACTATATAAGTTTCAATTCGAGCCATGCAGATTATATGAAAAAAGCTCAAGGAGCCGATATAAAAATTGGAAACAATCATGTCGAATTATTTTCAAACGTTGATCTAAAAGAAGAAATCAACACAATACTTCTACACGTATTGAAAGGAAACAATTCTTCTGTCGAGGTAAAAAATGAACTAGGAGAATATCTAAACATTGCTAGATCTCCTATCAAAAACAATGAAGGCAAAATCATTGGAATAACTACCATTATCACCAATATTACCGAATTGAAATTAAAAGAAATACAACTAGAAAAAAACAACTTTTCTCTTAATGAGCGCATTAAAGAGCTCACTTGCCTATTCGACATTTCAAAAATCATTAGCAACAAAGCACTTTCCAAATCCGAAAAGATCCAGGCCTGTGTTCAAATTATTCCAAAAGCATTACAATATTCCGAAATAGCCAATTGCCGAATTCAAATATGTGAGGAAGAATTCTTTTCTGACAATTATCAGCAAAACGATTGGACTCTCAAACAAAAGATTTCAATAAATGGGGAGGAATACGGCTTTATCGAAATTGGTTATTATAATGGAAAAGACTTGAAACAAGAAACTATCTTTTTAGAAGAAGAAGTTAAATTATTGGAAGCATTATCAGATATTCTTTCCAGATCTATGGAAAGAAAATTGGCTCAAGAAAAACTCCTAAAAAGCGAAGAAACCTATCGCGTTTTGTTTGATAACGTTCAGGATGTCTTTTTCAAAACTTCAATAATAACAGGAGAGATATTGGATGTCAGTCCATCTTGCAGCACTTTTAATGGAATAACAAGAGAAGAACTAATAGGTCAAAACATGTCAATTATTTATTCCGATAGAAATCAAATGCAATTGATGTTTCAAAAAATAATAACGGAACAAAAAGTTATTGACCATAATAATCAAATAACAATAAAAGGAAAGCCTTTTCATGTATCAATCAACGCCAAAGTTATTTTAGATTCAAATGGAGAACCAGAATTTGCAGTAGGCTCGTTAAGGGACATTACCGAACGAAGATTGATCGAGGAAAATCTAAAAATAAGCGAAGAGAAATTTCGCTCTATTTTTGAGAACATGCAGGACGTGTATTATTTGCAAACCCTCGAAGGCACACTAATAGACATAAGCCCTTCTGTTGAAAAACACTTTCAGGTAAAAAGAGAAGATGTTATTGGAATGTGTGCAAAAGATTTCTACTATGATCCCGCCAGATATGAAGAACTTATAGTAAAAATCCTTAAAGACGGCTTTTTAAATGACCAAGAAGTACAGTTCTTGACGGCATCTGGAGAAACATTATATTTTTCAGTCAATTCAAAATTAATAAATGACGGCAACGGCAATCCCACTCTTGTGGAAGGGACAATGCGTAATATCAATGAAAGAATCAACAATCAAAACAAATTGCTTGAAGCATCTGAAAAAATAAAACAAAGCGAAGAAGAATTCCGCTCAATATTTGAATCCTTTGAAGATTTATACTATCGAATTTCTTTAGATGGATATATCCAAAACGTCAGCCCGTCTGTGGAGAGAATACTAAATTACAAGAGAGAAGAAATCATCGATACCTATGCCACTAATTTGTATTTAAATCCGGAAGACCGTACCAAGGTAATTGAAGCTTTAATGAAAAAAGGGCATATTAATGATTTCGAAACCATTTTTAAGGACAAAAACAATAATCCTGTTCATTTCTCTATTAATGCACATTTGGTGTATGATTCCGAAGGCAATGCAATGTACACCGAAGGTACAATGAGGGATATCAGCCAAAGGAAAAAAAACGAATTGGAAATTGAAATGGCCAATCAGACCATCAAGGAAAATGAGAAAAAATACAGAACCATTTTCGAGAGTGTTCGTGATGTATTTTTTAGAGCTTCGGCCAAAGACCATAAAATAATAGACATCAGTCCGTCTTGTGCTTATTTTGAATTAAAACCAGAAGACATAATAGGAAAGTCAATTCAGGAATTTTATCACAATCCAGAAGATAGGCAAGCAGTTCTAAATGAGCTAATACAAAATGGTGAAATAAAAAATTACGATGTCAAATTTTTGCTAAATTCTAAAATTCACAACGTATCCATCAACTCTAAAATTGTATTTGATCAGAACAATGAACCGGAATTCCTAATTGGATCCTTCAGAGATGTTACTGCCCGTATCCAAGCGGAGGAAAAACTGAAGATAAGTGAAGCAAAATTCCGATCTATTTTTGAAAATTTTGAAGACGTTTATTTCAGGACGACGATGGATGGTACTGTTCTTGATGTCAGTCCTTCATTTGAAAAGCATTTTCTTAAACCTTGCTCGTTTGCATTAGACAATTCAGTTTTTGATTTTTATTATGACAAACAAGACAGAGAATCATTATTTAAAAAGCTAAAAGAAGAAGGGCAAGTTAGAGATTGTGATATCCGATTTAGAGATGGAAATGAAAACATTGTGTTTTTCTCGGTAAATGCTCGTTTAATATATGATGAAAACGGAGAGCCAATTTACATTGAAAAATCAATGAGAAACGTTAACGACCGTGTAGCCTTTCAAAAGGAGATGATGACAAAAAACCGACAACTAGAATTTCAAAATACTGAATTAGAACAATTTGCCTACATAGCATCACACGATTTACAAGAGCCGTTAATCACCGTAATTCAATTCATACAGTTGCTAAAAGAAGAATTGGGCGAAAATCTGGATGCGGACCAAAAGCAATATTTACAATTCATAAACAGTTCAACATCTCGTATGCAGGTATTAGTCAAAGGACTATTGGACTACTCCAGAATTGGAAAGGAAAGGAAAACCAGCAGTGTTAATTGTAATGAGATCGTTGCCAATGTCCTTGAAGATATGAACGTTAGTCTAAAAGAAAGTAATGCCATTATCGAATATGAGAACCTGCCAATTATCGAAGGTAATACTACAGAAATGAGACAGCTTTTTCAAAATATAATCAGTAATGCCAATAAATTTAGAAAAAAAGACAAACAACCAAAAATAAAAATAGCGGCTGTAAAAGAGGAAAACAATTGGCTTTTTTCAATTGAAGACAATGGAATCGGGATTGAAGAACAAGACATGCATAAAGTATTCGTAATTTTTAAACGATTGAATAATCGTAGTGATTACCATGGAACCGGTATAGGATTATCACATTGCAAAAAAATCATAGAACACCATAGAGGGAAAATTTGGGTCGAATCGAAATTTAATCAAGGAAGTACCTTCAAATGGACATTCCCATTAGAACAAAACTAAAAATATATAAATCAAAAACCTTACAAAGCAAAAAATGGAAAATAAACTGAACTGTATCTTACTAGTTGATGATGATGTTGCCACTAACTTTATCAACAAAAAAATCATACAAAAAGCAGATATAATCGAGCATATACAAGTAGCTTTAAATGGCAAGGAAGCTCTAGAGTACCTATGTAATAAAGGGAAATTCGAATCTATCGAAAACCAATACCCTCAACCCCAATTGATATTATTGGACATTAATATGCCAGTTATGGATGGTTGGGAATTTATAGAGGCCTATCGAGATTTGGAAATAGAAAACAAAGAAAATATTGTTATTATAATGCTCAGTAGCTCCTTCAACCCTGCCGATAAAGCCAAAGCTGAATCCATACCGGAAATTTCGGAATTTAGACAAAAGCCCATGAGTAAAGAAGCACTACTTGAAATTATAGCTACAAATTTCCCAGAACAAGTTAAGGATACAGTTCTCTAGAATTGATTTTTAATTAATAGCTCAACAAATTTCAACCAAGAGAACTAGCCTGCTTTTAAACTGGTTAGGTTTTAATGAGCGGATACGAATTTCAATCCAATTATAGATGATATCAAAGTAAACAGGAAGAAAAGTCTCCAGAAAGTTGCCGGTTCTTTGAATACAAAAATACCAACAAGAACAGTTCCAACTGCTCCAATTCCTGTCCAAACTCCATAAGCAGTACCAATTGGCAAGGTTTGAGTCGCTTTGTACAATAGCGCCATACTTATAGAAAGCGCTATAAAAAAACCAATCATCCACAAAGTAGATGTCATACCGCTAGTTTCTTTGGCTTTGCCCAAACAAGTAGCAAAACCAACTTCAAAAAGACCTGCTATAATGAGTAAAATCCAGTTCATAATTATGGTTTTATAATCAATACTGAAGGCACACCGCTTAACCATGTACTGCGGGAATCCAACAAATCTTTCCAGCTGTCCAAGCTTACAATCATTAAATCCTGCTTCATCAAAAATTCATCGTAAAGAATAGATTCGTTATTTAGAAATACACTGTTTGGGAATTTTTGTTTTAAAGAACCGATAGCGCTTGCAATAACAAAATTAGATTCCATATGTCCTTTCATATCCAAAAAGGTAACCGAAGTATTATTGTTATAAATCAATTTTTGGGCATAATCAATCAAAAAGGAATCTTCAGGGCAATAAATGGGAACAAAAACCTGATTTACTTCTTTTAAATCTTTGTCAATCAAAACTCCCAATGGCATTTTAACTTTTAGAACAATCTGTCTGGTTCTTTCATCAAATGGAGAATTATCAAACAACCCTTCTTTTCCTGTAAATTTATCCAGCAATCTTTCGGGATTAATTATTCGGGAGGTAAAACCAATTACTTTGCCCAATAAGGTTCCCTCAAAGATAGATTTCCCTAAGCCAACCAGCAATAAATCATAATCTCCCTGATTTGCGATATCAATTATTTCTGATTCAACATCCAGTGTTGCCTTAAACATCGTTGTAATTTCCTGTTTCAATATTACAGCTTCTTTCACAATCGGACTAAAACTGCTTTTCTCTTTATCTTCCATGTTAAAGGAATGCATTTCATCGCTCAAAGACAAATGCAGTGCCGTAATACTGGTGGATTCATTTTGTTTTTTAACCAAACTGTGAGCTAAACGCAGCAAAGATTTTCCTTTTTCATTATTCCCAAAAGAAATCAAAACCCTATACTTGCTTTGATCAATTTCCTCTTCATGATCGGAAATATCGGTAGTTTTAAAAATATAATTAATTAAATCCAACGCTGGTCCTGTCATAAAAGTAGTAACCAATGCCATGATTACCATCATTGTAAAAACCTCGGTAGTAAGTACGCCAAGTGCTAGTCCAATATTCAAAACAATCAATTCCATCAACCCTCTGGTATTCATCAAGGCTCCGATGATGAGGCTATTTCTCCAACTTTGCCCAACGAATTTGGCAGCCAAAGCACTTCCGAAAAACTTACCCACTACAGCTACAAGAATAATAAAACCGGTTACTTTCCATAAGTACGGTTCGTTTATCAATCCAATTTCTGTTCGCAATCCTGTGAACACAAAGAACAAAGGAAGCAGCAGTATTACAGATACATCTTCAACTTTAGCAATAAATACTGTTCGGAATTTAGGAACATCAGGCATAATGGCACCCATCATAAAAGCGCCAAATAACGCATGAATACCTATCAATTCAGTAGCATAGGAAGATATAATTAACAGCAGAAAAAAGATAGCAACAACGGGTTTGCTCAAACTGTCCTTAGAACCATACAAGTCCCCAATTCTTTTTAGGAAAGGCTTTACCAAGTATATCATCAAGATTACATAAAGCGCAGCCAATGAAATGATATACATCGAACTTTCAAAAGTTCCTGCTTTTACAATGGCGATTACAACAGCCAATAAACACCAGGCCGTAATATCATCGGCAGCGGCACAGGTAATGGCAATAGCTCCCAATTTGGTTTTATGCATGCCTCTTTCCTGAACAATCCTTGCCAAAACTGGAAAGGCGGTAATACTCATGGCAATCCCCATAAACAAACTGAAAGAAAGAAACTTAACTCCCACTGGAGCAAAACGATCGTAAACAAAATAGGCCAGTCCAATTCCTAATGCAAACGGAATGACAATACTTGCATGACTAATAACAATCGCTTCTTTCGCTCTGTTTTTCAATACTTTGATATCGAGCTCCATACCAATTACAAACATAAAAAGTATCAGTCCGATCTGGCTTAAAAATTTTAGGTTTTCTAATGAATTGGCTGGAAAAAGAGCATGGAAAAAATCAGGAAAATAGAGTCCCAAAAGGGATGGGCCAAGTGCAATTCCAGCAATAATTTCACCAATTACTGATGGCTGTCCAATTTTTTTGAAAAACCATCCGAAAAGACGTGCAACAAGGATAATCATTATAATTTGTGCTAATAAAATAGCCAAAGGATCCTGCACATTATGAATCATTGAGGTTAGAAAATCGTTCCAGGAATCATTGCTTTCCAATGGTTGAACTATAGTCGCTTTGTCCTCCAGAAGCTTCCCTTTCTTTATAATCCAATACATTAAAGCGGTAAAACCACCTGTAACTCCTAAATAAAATAATGTGTTTCTGAACTTTCCCATACCTATAGCAATGCGCAAATTAATTTTTGAAAACAAAGATGAGAAAAACAAAGCTATTTATTATCAAACGAAGCTGAATAGTAATTAAAATTTAATGGTATCAATAGCATTCATTCAAAAAAACCAAAAATCAAATGCCTAAAAACCGAAATAACTGTATGGGTTTATGTAAATTTGCCCTTTAAAAATTTAAAATAAAACCCTCATAATTCCTATATCACAAATAGAAAAAAGGAAAAATGACGACACGTCCCGATAACTTTCGGAATCTATATAAAACAAATTATACCCTCGTATGAAAAAATCGTTCAGTCTAGGATTTTGGGAATTAATCGCCCGAATTGTTCTTAGAAATAAAATACTGATGTTATCTCTAATTGCACTGATTACGGTTCTTCTGGCACTGCAATGGAAAAACATCCATTTCACCCACACCGAAGCCAACCTACTCCCTGCCGACAATATTGTCAACATCCAATACAACGCTTTTCTGAATAAATTTGGCGAAGAGGGAAATCTCATTGTCATTGGCGTAAAAAACGACGCCATATTTACACCAAAAGTATATGCTTCCTGGGCAAAACTTATGAACACAATCAAATCAAACAAGGATGTCGATTTGGTTATTTCATTAAATGACCTGAAAAAACTGCAAAAAAATGAAGCTCAGGAAAAATTTGAACTGGTTCCCTTTATTGATCAAAGCAAAACTCTGGACAAAGAATATCTTCAAAAAATAAAGAACGAACTTTTTAACAAACTCCCTTTTTACGAAGGATTGCTTTTCAATAAAAGGTCGGGAAGCATTCGCTCTGCGGTTTATCTCGACAAGAAAATCGTAAACACTCCCGAAAGAAAATATTACGTTCTCAATAAACTAATTCCTGCCATAAAAGTATTCGAAAAAGAAACCGATATCAAGCTTCGCGTTTCTGGAATGCCATATATCAGGACGCTGAACGCACAAACCATTCTGAACGAGATTAGCCTTTTCATAGGTGCTGCATTATTTATCACCTCACTACTGTTCTTTTATTTTTTTAGAAGTTTTAGAGCGACAATGATTTCGCTGTTCATTGTAATCATCAGCGTGATGTGGTCTTTTGGAATTTTAGGATTGTTGGGATATGAAATTACGGTATTGACTGCCATGGTGCCAACCTTAATGATCGTTATCGGGATTCCAAACTGTATTTTCCTTACGAACAAATACCATCAGGAATACAAAACACATGGAAACAAGGCCAAGGCATTACAACGTGTAACAACCAAGGTGGGAATGGCAATGCTAATGACCAATGTGACCACAGCTATTGGATTTTTTACTTTCATCACCTCAAACAACAAACTGCTCATCGAGTTTGGAAACGTAACTTCTATCAATATTTTGATGTTGTTCATCCTTTGCATCATTACCATTCCAATTTTACACAGCTATGCACCCGCTCCTAAAGAAAGGCATTTAGAACATTTGGATCGAAATTCAATAAAGCGTTTTATGGATTGGATTCTAAGAAACGTAAAATACAACCGTTTCTCTATTTATGTAGTAGCCGTGAGCCTTTTGGTGATAAGTATTATTGGCATCTTTCAAATGCGCATTTCAGGAAGCTTGATTGAAGATATGCCTAAAAAAGAAGATTTCTTCAAGGACATTATTTTTTTCGAAAAAGAATTTGACGGCGTAATGCCTTTGGAAATAATGATTGATACCAAACGCAAAAAAGGGATCATGAAATTATCTACTTTGAAAAAAATGGAGGAACTTCAGAAAACAATTGAAGAAATTCCAGAACTTTCAAAACCGATTTCGATTGTCAATTTGATTAAATATTCAAAACAGGCTTATTACAATGGCAATCCCGATTATTACGAATTACCTACCTCACAGGAGCAATCTTTTATTTTGTCATATGCTAAGAATGCTACCCAAAATTCCAAAGATAATTTGATGAAAAGTTATGTTGATGCCACAGGACAAGTCGCTCGAATCACTACATTTATGCGTGACGAAAGCGGCAGCAGAATCCCCATCATTGAAGCTGAAATTCGCAGAAAAGCAGACATATTGTTCCCGCCCGATAAATATGATGTAATTATTACTGGGAAAGCATTGGTTTTTCAAAAAGGAACCGGATACTTACTTGACAATTTACTTTCTTCTCTTGTATTTGCCTTTTTCCTAACCGCCCTTTTGATTGCGTTTATGTTTCGTTCTTTCAAAATGGTATTGGTTTCGATCATACCAAATCTTTTGCCATTGCTCCTTACTGCAGGAATCATGGGCTTTTTGGACATACCGTTAAAACCTTCAACGATTTTGGTTTTCGGTATTGCTTTTGGGCTTTCGGTCGATGACACCGTTCGATTCTTGGCTCAATATCGAGAAGAACTAAGAAAAAACGATTGGAAAATAAAAAAATCCGTATACGCGACCTTCAGTGAGTCTGGGTTGAGCATGTTTTACACTTCGATTGTTTTGTTCTTCGGATTTTCGGTATTCATGCTTTCGAGCTTTGGTGGAACCATTGCCCTTGGAGGACTGATTTCATTGACTTTATTATTCGGAATGTTATCGAATTTGATGTTGCTTCCAGCATTGGTTTTAACATTAAACAAAACAATTGCCAACGAACAGGAATTTATCGAACCAAAACTTGAAATCCTGGAATTTTCAGATGAAGAAATAGACAGTTTTGAGAAAAAAACGAAATAAACTCTAAACTACCGCCCTAGCGATAGTTACAAGATAAAAATCAAGAACCGCAAAGTAACAAATTGTTATTTTGCGGTTTTTTAGTATTGGCTAGAAATATTTATGAAAGCACTTCATCATAAACTATCACTAAAAAACAATAAATTTCCTGCTTTGCATATGGTAATTTATAGAATTAATTACTGAATAATCATAAGCCAAAATGTGCTTAGAAACATTGTAAACAACTCAGCTATCCCAGAAAATAATTGTGACACATCTGCGTGCATTTTATAATGAAAAAAGCTGCCTAAAGACGGCAGCTTCCAAAAAGATAATTAAGTTATAATTTATAAAATTTCGATCATTCGTGGAGGTCTTGGTTTAGCCTCTTCACGTTTTGGAATAGACAATAATAAAAGTCCATTTTCATAACGAGCTATTATTTTATCCTCATCCACTACGTTTTTAGGCAATTCAAAACTTCTCTGGAATGATTGGTAGCTAAATTCTCTACGGCTATAATTTTCGTTCCCAGTTGTTTGTTCATTTTCTTTCACCGAAGAGATAGTTAATTGGTTCCCATCAAGTGTAATCTTGAAATCATTTTTATCCATACCTGGAGCGGCAACTTCGACTTCATAATTATCAGAAGTCTCTTTGATGTTAACTGAAGGCAGCGTGGTACTTGTTGTTGAATAATTATTATTTTCCCAATTGAAAAAATCACGGCCAAAGATATCATCAAAGAATAAACGATGTAAAGCTGGCGCTTGACCTACATTTCTTTTAATAAGATTCATAACTGTTTTACTTTTAAAATTGTTAAACAAATATTCTATTTATTCTAAACTTGCGCAAGTTATATACCGAAAAACAAAAAATATGCCATTAGAAAAAAATGACATTTTTTCAGAATCGGGTTGAAAAAATGTCATATCCCTAGGTAGCAAAACCATAAAATCAAACACTTAGACTTAAAAAATATTTTCATCTAAATACAAATTTAAATTAGACCAAACATTTATCATCGCCATCAACCCTTATCCAGCGAACATGACGCTTATCCCTAAAAAATAAAAGATCTGGAGAATAGCAAAAAATTGCTCCTTATTACACTATATCTCACAATGACAATTACAAACAAATGATTTATATTTGCATTTAGATTAAAACACCAATTTTTGTTTTGATCTAAAATTAAAATCTAAAATCAAAATGAGACACACAAAAGTTAAAGACTTACTAAACAGTACAACGACGTTACAGGAAATTAATGCAAAAGGTTGGGTTAGAACTTTTAGAAACAATCAGTTTATTGCTTTAAATGATGGTTCTACCATTAATAATATACAATGTGTTGTCGATTTTGAGAATACTCCTGATGAAACTTTAAAGAGAATAACAACCGGCGCTGCCGTTTCTGTAACCGGAAGTTTGGTAGAAAGCAAAGGTGCTGGACAGAAGTATGAAATTCAGGTAAACAAACTCGAAATCCTTGGCGACTCAGATGCCGAGAAATTCCCAATGCAACCAAAGAAACATTCGCTGGAATTCCTGCGTGAAAATGCACATTTAAGAGTTCGAACCAATGCTTTTGGCGCAATTATGCGTGTGCGTTCGGTTTTGTCTTACGCCGTTCATAGTTATTTTCAACAAAAAGGTTTTGTATACGTAAATACACCAATCATCACCGGAGCCGATGCAGAAGGTGCTGGCGAAATGTTCCAAGTGACTTCATTACCATTGGACAATTTGCCTAAAAATGAAGAAGGCAATATTGATTATAAAAAAGATTTCTTCGGAAAACACACAAACTTAACTGTTTCTGGACAATTGGAAGGAGAAACTTTTGCCATGGCTTTGGGTCAGATTTATACTTTTGGACCAACATTTAGAGCCGAAAACTCGAATACTTCTCGCCATTTGGCCGAATTTTGGATGATTGAACCGGAAGTAGCTTTCAATAATTTGGATGACAACATGGACTTGGCCGAAGATTTTATCCAATATGTAATTAAATACACCATAGAGAAATGTGCTGATGATTTAAAATTTCTTGAAGGAAGACTTCTCGAAGAAGAAAAATCAAAACCACAGGCTGAAAGAAGCGAAATGGCTCTCTTGGAAAAACTAAACTTTGTTCTGGAAAACAATTTCAAACGCGTTTCTTATACCGAAGCGATTGATATTTTAAGAGATTCTACTCCAAACAAAAAGAAAAAATTTCAATACATCATCAACGAATGGGGAGCTGATTTACAATCAGAACACGAACGTTATTTAGTAGAAAAACATTTTAAATGTCCGGTAATCTTGTTTGATTACCCTGCAAATATCAAAGCTTTCTATATGCGTTTGAACGAAGACGGAAAAACAGTTCGTGCTATGGATATTCTTTTCCCTGGAATTGGAGAAATTGTGGGAGGTTCTCAAAGAGAGGAACGTTTTGATGTTTTGGTCGAAAAAATGAAAGCCTTAGGAATCGACGAAGAAGAATTATGGTGGTACTTGGATACTAGAAGATTCGGTTCTGCGGTTCACTCTGGTTTCGGACTTGGATTCGAAAGATTGGTGCTTTTTGTAACTGGAATGACCAACATACGTGACGTAATTCCTTTCCCAAGAACGCCACAAAATGCTGAATTTTAAAAAAAGTTTAAAATGATTTAATTGTTTAACGTTTGTTTAAAATTATTTAAAAGTTTAATTGTTCAAAGTTGTCTAAATACAATGGCAAACAATTAAACCTTTAAACTCTTAAACCTTCAAACCCTTAAACATTTAAACCCTTAAACCTTTAAACAATATATAAATGCTAAAGCAATTTTTAAATTTAAAAATATCACAGAAATTATCTCCACAGCAAATCCAGTTGATGAAGTTAATTCAGTTGCCTACGCAAGCATTTGAACAACGTTTGTTGGAAGAAATGAATGAGAATCCTGCTTTGGAATCTGGAAAAGAGGACGACATTTATGAAAAGGACGAGTTCGACAACGAAGAATACGACGACTATGACGATTCGGAAGCAGACCGAGTTGAAGCCGAAGACATCAACATAGACGAATATTTAAACAGTGACGACACTCCCGATTACAAAACACAGGCTAACAATTACAGCGATGACGATGAAACCAAAGAAACGCCATTTGCTGCAGCAATAAGCTTCCATCAGGATCTCATCAATCAATTAAACACCTTCATCCTGAATGATGAAGAACGTGATATTGCCGAATTCTTGGTAGGAAGCATAGACGATACAGGATATATCCGAAGAAGCACTCCTGATTTGGTCGATGATATGGCGTTTACGCAAGGGATTTACACCTCCGAAAAGCAAGTGGAAAACATCCTGAATATTATTCACGAACTCGAACCCACAGGAGTTGGAGCGCGAGATTTGCAGGAATGTTTATTGTTACAGCTAAAACACAAAACTCCAACGGAATCCGTTGATTTAGCCACGGCGATTATTGAACAACAATTTGATGCTTTCGTGAGAAAGCATTATGATAAATTGATACAGAAATTCAATATTTCCAATGAGCAACTTAAAAATGCTATTCATGAAATAGAAAGGCTCAATCCAAAACCAGGAGGATCATTTTCAGGAAACAATAAAATTACCGAAAACGTAGTTCCTGATTTCACCATTCGCATTGTTGATGGGGATTTGGAACTTACCCTAAATGGCAGGAATGCCCCTTCCCTACACGTTTCCAAAGATTACCAGGAAATGATGCAGACTTACAAAGAATCAAAAGACAAATCGCATTCGCAAAAAGATGCCGTACAGTTTATAAAGCAAAAACTGGATTCTGCCAAATGGTTTATAGATGCAATCAAACAGCGTCAGGACACTTTGTACGTAACGATGAATGCCATTATGCATTATCAAAAAGACTATCTACTTGAAGGTGATGAAACAAAGCTAAAACCAATGATTTTGAAAGATATCGCCGATATGGTTGGGCTTGATATATCGACAATTTCAAGGGTAGCCAACAGTAAATATGTAGAAACTCCTTTTGGCACAAAACTGGTAAAAGAGTTCTTTTCGGAAGCGATGAAAAACGATCAGGGAGAAGAAGTCTCCACCATCGAAATCAAAAGAATTCTGCAAAATACCATTGAAGAAGAGGACAAAAAAAATCCGCTTCCAGATGATCTTTTGGCTGAAATTCTCAAAGAAAAAGGATATCCAATCGCCCGACGAACAATTGCAAAATACCGCGAACAGCTGGAAATTCCCGTTGCCCGCATGAGAAAGAAGCTATAAATATCGTTTTTAACTATAATATCCCTGTAATCTCTTTTTGAAATTGAAAAAGATACTCCCTATATTCTCCTATCTCTTCCACCCGCTTTTCACACCGATACAAGCCTGCTTTTTCTTTTTTTTATTCCATATTGAAGATTACAAAACCGAACAGATTAGTTCACTTTTTTTACAAATCTCGATCATTACCATCGTGACTCCGATGGCCTTGTATTATTTATTACGATTTACAGGCAAAGTAGACTCCATAATGATTGCCGATAGGGAACAACGCAAAATACCTTTAATCTTTCAGAGTTTTTTATTCATCTTATTACTAAGAAAAAGCATTCCGCTAGACTATTACCCTGAATTGCATTTTTTTTTCTTAGGCGCCTTATTTAGCACCCTATTTGCACTTGGATTATTATATGCCAAAACCAAGGCAAGTTTGCACATGCTCGCTATTTCAGCATTAACGGTATTTGTTTTCGGATTGAATATTCACTTGCAAACTGGAAACATCTTCTTAGTACCCTTTCTGCTGTTAATGAATGGTTTTGTAGCTTCATCACGTTTGGTCATGGAAGCTCACACTCCAAAAGAATTAATCATAGGATTGCTCTTGGGCAGTATTCCCCAGTTATTGTTCCTTTTTGTATGGCTATAAAATGTAAAAGACAACACCAATACTCAAAGCTTTCATCGTGATTGGCGCTGAATCAATTTGGGCAGACGATTTAAAAAAAGAATTCAAGGCATAATGAACTTGAAGATTAAAAGCACTGTAACCGATTGAAAGATACAATCCGTAAAGGAACTCTTCAAAATCTTTATTGTTTTTAATGACAACTCTTTGAACACCATCATCATAAACTGATTTATCCAGCAACAAATAACTGAATTTAACCCCTCCATAAATCCTAAAAAACTGATACTCTTGAGGAGTCGAATTACGCCACCTAAACTCAATAGGAATCTCTACCCGTAGTTGTTCGAATCTATTTTTATCAAAACTTACAGTAGACGGTATTACTTCATAAACAGGATTTTGGCTTGTTCCCATTATGGACATGTTTTGGAGATAGTTATTAAACGCAAAACCAACACCAGATGCTATTGCCCAAGTTCTTGCTTTGTTTATCGGCATATCCCTAAGAAATCCTGCAGAAAAACCAAACGATATTTTTTCCTGTGACACCCCCGACGGATTCTCCAAAAGCGAATTATAATTAAGACCCGCATAAAACTGATCTTCTCTATAAAGACTGTCAATCTTGACGTGCAAAGTATCTATTGAAAACGTATTCTCTTGAGAATATCCTCTGAAAAATGATAAAAAAAGAAAACAACCAAGAAATAATCGCATCATTGTTTTGTGAGTTAAATTGAAAGCTGTTTAATCCAAAGCCTTTTGTGACCTATTGTTAATAATCAATGTTACAAATATAAGATTTTGGGAGCTTGAAAGTACTTTTCAAAACAATTAAACTTTGAAACTAGGTAATTTCAAAAACTTTGTTCAAAATGTTAGGAAACTGTATCACATAATCAATGCAAAACTTATATTTTTACAAAACACTTGTTAAAAAACACACAAGACAAACATTTACAGCACTTTAAAAAATAGATAAAAATGCAAATAGGAATTATAGGACTTGGGAAAATGGGGTTTAATTTGGCTTTAAATCTAAACCGAAATCAATACGAAGTTATTGCTCACGATGTGAATTCTTCTTTCGTCCAGAATATCGCAAAAGAAGGGATAAAAACGGCAACTACTGTCGAAGAATTGTGCCAAAAGCTACAAAATAGAAAAGTAATCTGGCTAATGGTTCCTGCAGGGGAAATTGTCGATCAAGTAATCACTTCCCTACTTCCTTTTTTAAATAAAAATGACATTATCATTGATGGCGGAAACTCAAATTATAAAGATTCCAAAAGAAGATATGCCCAACTAAAAGAGCTTGGTTTTGACTTTCTGGATTGTGGTACTTCGGGCGGAACATCTGGAGCTTTAAATGGTGCCTGTACCATGATTGGTGGAGATACTGATGTTTTCGAATATGTATCCAATGTCTTTCAAGCAATTTCAGTTCCAAATGGATGGCTCTATACTGGAGAATCTGGCAGTGGGCATTTTACAAAAATGGTTCATAACGGAATAGAATACGGGATGATGCAATCTATAGCCGAAGGATTTGAAGTATTTGAACATTCTGAGTATGACATTAATTTTGAAAAAACGGCCAAACTTTTCAATCACGGTTCAGTGGTTCGTAGTTGGCTCATGGAACTTACAGAAAATGCCTTTTCTAAAGATCCAAAACTGGACAGCATAAAAGGCATTATGCATTCTTCAGGTGAAGGAAAATGGACCTTAGAAACCGCTTTAGACTTAGGTGTTCCCACTCCTGTAATTGCACTTTCAATAATGATGCGATACCGTTCTCAAATGCAGGATACTTTTTCCGGAAAAGTAGTGGCAGCACTCCGTAATGAATTCGGAGGCCACGCCGTTGAGAAAAACGAGTAAACTGAGTCGAATCATTCCATTTGAATTTTAATCTAAAAAGAAATACATGTCCATATTGATTTTAATTATAAGCATTGTATTATTACTGGTTCTGATTTCCGTAATCAAGCTCAATGCCTTTATAGCATTAATCATTACCGCTCTTTTTGTTGGAATTACAAAAAGAATGCCTTTCCTCGAAATCATAAATTCATTGCAACAAGGCATCGGCAGTACACTCGGCTCTTTAATTTTAATTCTAGCCTTAGGAGTTATTCTGGGTAATTTATTATCAAATAGTGGAGCGGCACAGCGGATAAGTTCCGTAATGACTAAGCTATTCGGTGCGAAACATATAAAATGGGCGATGGCTATAACTGGTTTTGCAGTTGGCATTTCCATGTTTTACAATGCTGGTTTTATCATTTTGATTCCAATGGTGTTTGCTGTCAGCACAAATACTAAACAACCGCTTATCTATTTGGGTATTGCTATGGCATCGGCACTGTCGATTACTCATGGATTTTTGCCTCCACATCCTGGACCAACAGCCATTGCAGTAATTTTTAAAGCCAATATTGGCAAAACCTTACTTTATGGATTAATAGTAGCGATTCCTGCTTTACTAATAGCTGGAATCTTATTCCCAGAATTCATCAAAAAAATTAGCGCCAATCCACCTAAGGGTTTATTCGAAAGTAAAACATTCCAAGAATCCGAGTTACCTTCCTTTGGCATAAGTATCGTTTCCGCATTGATTCCTATTTTGCTAATGGCTTTGGCGACCATAACCGAATTGACATTAGCCGAAAATAATTCTATCCGCATCATTCTTGGATATATCGGAAATCCAACAATAGCCTTGCTAATTGCTGTTCTATTTGTATTTGTGTTTTTGGGAATAAAGAGAGGTCAAAAAATGCAGGACATCATGGATAAATCAAGCACTGCACTTGCGTCGGTAACTATGATTATTTTAATTATCGCATCAGGAGGCGCTTTCAAACAAGTACTGATTGACAGTGGTATTGGAACAGATTTAGCTGTTTTTTTCGAAAAATCTACACTTTCGCCTTTAGTATTAGGATGGTTAATTGCTACAATTATTCGAATAGCAATAGGCTCGGCAACAGTTGCAGGACTAACAGCTGCAGGAATAGTTCAACCCTTGGTAGCGAGTTCAGGCATCAGTCCAGAATTGATGGTGCTTTCTATTGGAGCTGGAAGTCTAATGTGTTCCCATGTTAATGATACAGGGTTTTGGATGTTCAAAGAATATTTTGGCATTAGCCTAAAAGATACTTTTAAAACTTGGACTGTAATGGAAACGATTATAGGAATTATGGGATTGGCAGGTGTTTTAGTTCTAAATCAATTTATAACCGCATAAAATGAAAAAAACATACATAGGAATCGACATTGGCACAACAGCTACAAAAGCAGTTTGTTTTGACGCACACGGCAACGTATTACAGCAAATCACCAAAGAATACCCTATGTATCATCCTGCAGAAAATTGGAGCATTCAAAAACCAAATGAAATTTTAGATTCTGTTTTAACTTGTATTAAGGAAATCACAAAAAACATACAACCCGAATTCATTAGTTTCAGTGCTGCAATGCAAAGTATTCTTGTCATAAATGAAGAAGGTTCCCCAATAAGTGATGCCTTACTTTGGGCAGACAACAGAGCCAATTCAATTGCTACAGCATTAAAGGAGTCTGAACTTGGGTCTCTTTTTTATCAAAAAACAGGTATTCCTATTCATCCTTTTTCTCCGATGACAAAATTGGCTTGGCTCAAAGAAAATGATCCCAATTTATATCAGAAAGCATTTAAATTCATCAGTCTCAAAGAATACATTTGGCATCAGCTAACAGGAGAATATGTAACCGATTCATCAATGGCTTCGGGCACTGGAATAATGAACATCCATACTTTACAATGGGACGAAACTATTCTTAATTATTTAAATATAAAGGAAAACCAACTTTCTGAGATTGTTCCACCAACCCACAAATGCAAAGGAATTAATGATGGTTTTTTATACATACTAGGAGGCGGAGATGGTCCATTGGCAAACCTCGGAACTGGCTCAATGGAAAAAAATCGGATTGCTTTATCCATAGGAACCAGTGGAGCTGTTAGAATTCCCATTGAACAACCTTACATTGATTCAGAAATGCGAACACAATGTTATCATTTAATAGACAATCAATACTTAAAATTGGGTGCGGTAAATAATGGCGCCATCATTTTGCAATGGCTAAAAGAATCGCTTTTAAAAACAAATGAATCGTACGAAACCCTTTTAGAACAAGCAAAAGAAATTCCAGCAGGTTCTGATGGTTTACTTTTTGTTCCGTATTTACTTGGAGAGAGAGCTCCAATTTGGGATGCAGAGGCACAGGGAACTTTACTGGGTATCAAAATTACCCATCATAAAGCTCATTTTATCAGAGCGACACTCGAAGGCATTCTTTTTGGATTATTCAGTGTTGTTGAAATTTTACTTCCAGATCCCAAAATAAGAAAAGAAACGAGTGTGATGGTCAGCGGTGGTTTTGGCAAAAGTGAATTATGGTTACAAATGGTAGCCGACATTTTCCAAATGAAGGTAGTTGTTTCCGAAACCATTGAGGGAGCAGCTTGGGGAGCTGTTTTAATTGGTTTTAAAGCCATTGAAAATGCAAATTCTTTCGAGAACAAAACAGAAACAGCTTTTTATCCCAACCCAAATCATACATTGGTTTATAAAAAAGCATTTGACAAATTCAAAAAGGTTTATCCTTTGTTAAAAGACATATAGAGTAAAAAATCATAAACTAAAAAAGCGTTGTATCAATTTGACACAACGCTTTTTTTCTGCAGAGAGGAAGGGATTCGAACCCTCGATACAGTTACCCATATACTAGCTTTCCAGGCTAGCTCCTTCAACCACTCGGACACCTCTCTATTATTTTGGTGTGCAAAGAACATTAAAAAAAATGAATTTTGAAAGTAAAAAAATCAATATTATTGCATTTCTCCCCTTAATGAAGTTTCGAATACATTTTTGAAGTCTGACGAAGCTATATTTTGCCCCAATAAATACATTAATTTAGTAATTGCAGCTTCTGTAGTAATATCTTTTCCCGAAATAATTCCCAGTTTTTTCATAGTGGTACTCGTTTCATAATGCCCCATGCTCACACTGCCTATCGAACATTGCGTAACATTTACAATATGTAAACCTCTATTTATTGCATTTTGCAAAAGCGTCAAAAACCAATCTTCCGTAGGTGCATTTCCTGCGCCGTAAGTTTCGAGTACAATCCCTTTTAAACTCTGAATATTCAAAATTGCAGAGAGTACTGTTTCACTTATTCCCGGAAACATTTTGATGATCGCTACATTATTATCCAAATGCATGTGAACTTTTAAAGAAACTCCATCATTTGAAGGCAAAAACAATTCCGAATTTATTTTTAAATGAACTCCGGACTCGACCAAAAAAGGATAATTAGGGGAAATAAATGCCCTAAAATGTTCAGCATTTATCTTGACAGTTCTATTTCCACGGTATAATTTATATTCGAAATAAAGACAAACTTCTTTGATTAATGGTTTGCCATTTTCCTGTAAAGAAGCAATTTGAATTGCTGTGATTAAATTTTCTTTGGCATCGGTTCTCAAATCCCCAATAGGTAATTGCGAGCCGGTGAAAATGATAGGTTTTGCAAGATTTTCGAGCATAAAACTCAATGCCGAAGCCGAATAAGACATAGTATCCGAACCGTGAAGCACCACAAAACCATCAAAATTGGGATAGTTATTCTCAATAGTACGAGCAATTTCTGCCCAGTGCTCAGGGTTCATGTTAGAAGAATCAATAGGATTTTCAAACGAAAAAGTATCTATCTCACAATCCAGTAATTTTAATTCGGGAATATTATGGAGAAGTTTACTAAAATTGAAAGCCTTAAGTGCTCCCGTTTCAAAATCCTTTCTCATACCGATCGTTCCACCGGTATAAATCAAAAGAATTTTAGGATTAGAGTTCATCGACATATTTCAATTTATTGACAACTGGATTCGCGTACATGTCCAAAAACCCTTGTTTGGCAACTGGATGTTCGTGATCAATTCTCATTTCCAAGCGACGCTCAAAAAGCAATTTTTCATTTTCGGTATACAAATGAGCAAATCGATTCGAGCAGTTCAAAATATCGTAAGCAATAAAATTGGTAGTCCACAATTTGTAATTGCTCAAAATGGAATCATCAATTACTTGAGCCAATGCTTGTACTTGCTTGTTTGTAGTATCTACATTTTTAATGATTTCATCGATTTCAGTATCGAGAACATCTCCTATATGTATGTGAATTCTTTTCTTTTGCCCAATGATTCCACTTAACAAAGTCTTGAAATCTTCGTTTTTCTCTTTCTTATAAATCTCATTATTTGCTTCTGCCAATAACTGCGGCATTTTTAGAGCATCTGTTGGGTCATACTCGTAAGAAATAGAAACCGGAACAATTTTAATTTTCTTAAAATAATCCATTATGTTAGGCTCATCAGACCCCATGGCAATCATTTTCAAAACCCCAGGATTCGTTTCATCATTTCCGTCTTTGGTTCTTCCTTCGCGTTGCGCAATCCAAACCGAACGATTTTCATGCAACAACAACTGAGCCATATATTCAGACAGCAATTTGGAACTCACCAACAATTCCCTTGGTGATAATCCACGCTGTACTAAAAAATTCCTATTTAATTTGGCTAATATTCTTAAAAACGTTTTTTTAACTAAATTATCACCAATAGCAGATGAAGTCATATCCAGCCCGTGCTCAAAGAGAGAAGCATTCAACAAAGTTGTATCCAAAACGATATCTCTATGATTTGAAATAAAAAGATAAGAAGTGTTTTTTTCTAACTTTTCAAAACCGGATGTGGTTAAACCCTCTGAGCTTTTCTCCAATACCTGTTGCACTCCATAATAAATAAAGTTGCATTGAAAATCACGAATAGAATGAGTTTTACGAAGCTGTTCTTTCCAAATTTCATCGTCTTGTCCCGGAAAACAAAAGTTCATTAAAGCTTTCATCATGGGATGATCAATAACTTTTATTATTCCTTCGTTTATTTCGGAATCATAAAAAGACCGAATCGCATCAAATTTATTCATTTTGGTTTTCAATTTAGTTGGACAAAAGAACAAAAAAAATATTAAAGTTACAGAAAATCGATATTAAATACCGAATATTTCTGCAGAATTATCTGTTGTTACGGTTGCTATCTCATTTGCCGAAAGACCATAAATCTGAGCCAATTTATCTACAACATTTATTAAATAGCTGCTTTCGTTGCGTTTGCCACGGTACGGAATTGGAGCCAAATAAGGAGAATCTGTTTCCAAAACAATATGTTTCAGATCTATTTTGTTTAAGAATTGATCTATTTTCCCGTTTTTAAAAGTAACAACCCCACCTATTCCCAATTTCATATTATAGGATATCGCCTGTAAAGCCTGCTCATAAGTCCCCGTAAAGCAATGAAAAATACCAAACAACTCAGGTGATTTTTCTTCTTCCAAAATTTCGAATATTTCATCAAAAGCCTCCCGACAATGAATCACTATCGGAAGTTTATATTGTTTGGCTAACTGAATTTGTTTTCTAAACGCAATTTGCTGTTCAGGCAAATGCGTTTTATCCCAATACAAATCAATCCCTATTTCACCAATAGCGACGAACTTTCTTTTAGCTAACTCATTTTCGACATGCTGCAATTCCTCCAAATAATTATCCTTAACATAAGTAGGATGTAAACCCATCATCAAGAATACATTGTTAGGATAATCTCGTTCCAAATCATACATGCTTTGCGTACAAGTCGAGTCTATTGCTGGGACAAAAAAGCGTGTAACACCATTATCAATGGCGCGTTGCATCATTTCGCTTCTATCCAAATCAAATTCTTCAGAATATAAATGCGTGTGGGTATCGGTAAGTATTGCCTTTGTTTCCAAGTGTAAAATTTAATGTTGCAAAATTACTCTAAAAAGCGGGCTTTCCAAAAAAATGGGGTTTCATAAAGTCCCCTAATCATTTTTATAAGTCTAAATAGGGAAACATACGCAGTATAACACTATTTTTACTTTACACAAAAGTCATTTCCAACATGAAGAATTTACACGATAAACTAAAGAAGGTAGATTATAAAAAAATCAAGTTTAAAGTCACCAAAACACAACATCTTTTGATTAAAGCAAAAATCAATGGTGTAAAAGGAAATTTCATACTGGATACCGGCGCTTCCAACAGCTGTGTGGGATTTGAAAGCATTGAATATTTTGCATTGGAAGCCAAGAATTCCAAAACCAAAGCTTCTGGTGCGGGAGCAACAGGAATGTTAACACAAATATCCTCCAACAACAAACTCAAGCTAAACAATTGGAAACATAATAAGTTCGATCTTGTAATCTTCGATTTATCACATGTGAATGAAGCTTTGGGTCATTATAAAGTAAAACCTGTTCATGGTATCATTGGTGCCGATGTTTTGATGAAAGGCAAGGGAATTATTGACTATTTCAATCATTGTTTGTATTTGAAGTAGCATACTTTTTCAATGCAAAATAAGATATAATTCCACTAGCCATCATTAATAAACCACCAAGAATAAATGACATTCCCGCAAATTCAAATGGCGCCCCTTTATGTGTAAAATAATAAAAAAGACCTGACATTACTGGTGGCCCAATAATGGTTGCAGCACTCATTAAACTCGCAATTGTTCCTTGTATTTCACCTTGTTCTGATGGCAAAACATGATTTGAAATTATGGCTCGCAATGCTGGACCAGCGATTCCGGCAAGACAATACGGAATCAAGAAGAGAAACATCATCCAGCTTTCGGAAGCAAAAGCAAACAAAAACATTCCAATAGTATATAATGTCATTCCGATATAAATGCTTTTTTCATTTCCAAATTTTCGGCTAGTCCAGCGTATTAGTCCTCCTTGAACCAGACTTACCAAAACACCAACAACTCCCAGCGATATTCCGACCATTTTTTCATCCCAGCTGAATTTATACATTGTAAAATAGCTCCAATTACTTTCAACTGCATGTGATGCTACATAAATCAAAAACAGAGCAAACAATAATCCATATAGGGAAGGGTACTTTTTTAAATTCAAAAAAGCTCCAATTGGATTGGCTCTTTTTAAATTTACTGGCCTTCTGTTTTCTTTTGATAATGATTCGGGCAAAATAAAATAGCCATACAAGAAATTCAGCATGCATAAAACGGCTGCTGCATAAAACGGAATTCTGGATCCGTAATGTCCCAAAACACCCCCAATAACTGGACCGATTATAAATCCGAGGCCAAAAGCCACACCAATCATACCAAAATTTTTGGCTCTGTTCTCTGGCGTACTCACATCGGCTATATACGCCGAAGCGGTTGAAATACTTGCTCCTGTTAATCCGGCTATTATTCGTCCTATAAACAGCCATGTAATCGTTGGCGCAAATGCCAGCAAAATATAATCCAGTGAAAAAGCAAAAAGCGAAATCAAGATTATGGGTCTTCGCCCAAATTTATCACTCAAATTACCAATTAGAGGCGCAAACATAAATTGGGTTATCGCATACGCAAATGTTAGCCAACCACCATATTTTGCTGCTTCACTAACATCACCATGTATTAATTCTTTAATCAGTTTTGGGATAACTGGAATGATAATTCCCCAACCCGTAATATCGATTAACATTGTGATGAAGATAAAGCCGATAGCAGCCTGTTTTTTGTTTGATGCCATAAATAGTATTTTGTTGGTGGGGCAAATAAACAAAAAATCCCGTTTGATTTCTCAAACGGGATTCTACTATATTGAAATAAAATTATTTTACAATTCCAATGCTTTTTTAGCGTTACCGCCCATCAACAATTCTAATGGGTTTTCTAAAGCTTCTTTTACAGCAACTAAGAAACCAACAGACTCACGACCGTCGATAATTCTGTGGTCATAAGAAAGCGCTACATACATCATTGGGTGAATTTCCACTTTACCGTTTACGGCAATCGGACGCTCGATAATGTTGTGCATTCCAAGGATTCCAGATTGAGGAGGATTGATGATTGGAGTAGACAACATAGATCCAAAAACACCACCGTTAGTGATTGTAAAAGTTCCTCCTGTCATATCGTCAACAGTAATTTGTCCGTCACGAGCTCTAAGCGCTAATCTTTTAATTTCAGCTTCAACTCCACGGAAAGTCAAGTTTTCTGCATTACGAACTACAGGAACCATAAGTCCTTTTGGTCCTGAAACTGCGATAGAGATATCTGCAAAATCAAAAGCAATTTTATGGTCACCATCCATCATAGAATTTACGTCTGGATACAATTCTAAGGCTCTAGTAACTGCTTTTGTAAAGAATGACATATAACCTAAACCAAGTCCACCATGTTTTGCTTTGAAAGCATCTTTGTATTCGTTACGAATCAAGTTAATTGGCGTCATGTTTACTTCGTTGAAAGTAGTCAACATTGCTGTTTCATTTTTGGCAGCAACTAATCTTTCAGCTACTTTACGACGCAACATAGACAATTTAGTTCTTTCAGTACCGCGAGAACCTCCTGTTGGAGTTCCCATTGAAGGCACTGCATTTACAGCATCGTCTTTAGTTATTCTTCCGCCTTTACCAGTTCCTGAAACTGTTGCTGGAGCGATATTTTTTTCGTCTAATATTTTTTTAGCTGCTGGAGACGGTGTTCCTGCTGCATAAGATGCTACTGGCGCTGGAGCTGCTGCTACTGGAGCCGGAGCCACTGGTACAGGTGTTGCTTTTGGCGCTTCAGCTACTGGAGCTGCTGCTGGTGCACCACCAGCTGGTTTTGCTCCATCAGTATCAATAAGACAAACTACTGCCCCAACCGCTACTGTATCGCCTTCTTCTGCTTTTAGAGTGATAATTCCGCTCATTTCAGCTGGCAATTCAAGTGTTGCTTTGTCAGAATCAACCTCAGCTATAGCTTGGTCTTTTTCTACATAATCTCCGTCTTTAACTAACCATGTTGCAATTTCTACTTCTTTGATTGATTCCCCTGGTGATGGGACTTTCATTTCTAAAATCATCTTATTCTTTGTTTAAAGTTTAAATTGTTTAAAGTTTCATGTCGCGTTCATTTACAAACCTGAAACTTTAAACTTGAAACAATTCTTAATTATCTAAATAAATTTTTGTCGAATACCATTCTGATAGCATCTGCATGACGACGTTTTGCTCTTGTGTAACTTCCTGATGCTGGAGCTGCATACGCTTTTAATGAAGCCAATCTCCATTTGATAAAGTCGAAATTCATCAGCATAAAGCTATAAGCTCCCATGTTTTTAGGCTCTTCCTGTGCCCAAACATAATCGTCAGCGTTTGGATACTTAGCAATAATCGCTTTAATCTGTTCTGCTGGGAAAGGGAATAACTGCTCGATACGAACAACCGCTACATCATTTCTTCCATTGTTTCCTCTTTCGGCAACAATATCATAATAGAATTTACCTGTAACGAAAACCAATGTTTTTACCTCTTTTTTGTTTACTGTTTCGTCATCGATAGTTTCCTGGAAACTTCCTTTTGCTAATTCTTCTACAGTAGAAACACATCTTGGATCACGCAATAAACTCTTTGGAGAGAATACTACAAGTGGCTTACGGAAAGTAGTTTTCATTTGTCTTCTCAACAAGTGGAAGAAGTTGGCTGGCGTTGTACAATCGGCAACATACATATTATGTCTGGCACAAAGCTGTAAGTAACGCTCCATTCTTGCAGATGAGTGTTCTGCTCCCTGCCCTTCATATCCGTGAGGCAATAATAAAACAATACCGTTTTGATTGTTCCATTTGTCTTCACCGCAAGAAATATATTGGTCAATCATAATTTGTGCTCCATTACTGAAATCTCCAAATTGTGCTTCCCAAATAGTTAATGCATTTGGATTTGCCAAGGCATAACCATAATCAAAACCAAGAACACCATACTCCGATAAATGTGAATTGAAAATACCAAAGTTTCCTTTTTTGTTTTCGATAGCGTTCAATAAAATCACTTCTTCCTCAGAATCTTCTACTTTAACTACTGCGTGACGGTGAGAGAATGTACCACGCTCTACGTCCTGACCTGAAATACGAACATCAAATCCTTCACTCAAAAGAGAACCGTAAGCTAATGTTTCGGCAGTTCCCCAATCAACTGTATTATTATCATATCCTGCTTTTCTGTCAGAAACAATTTTGGTTATTTTGTTAATGAATTTTTTATCAGATGGTAAAGTCGATACTGTTTTGATAATAGAATCTAGTGATTTTTTCGCAAAAGAGGTATCTACTTTTTGAAGCATCACATCATCAGAAACCTGATTAAATCCTTTCCATTCATTCTGCATAAATGGAGTAATGATTGTCAGACCTTTTTTGCGGGAGGCTTCTAAATTTTGTTCAAGATCCGCTTTGTATTCTTTCTCAATTGTATTTACATAATTGGCATCAATAACTCTTTCTGACAAAAGTTTTTCAGCATAAATATCTCTAGGATTTTGATGTTTTGCAATGATTTTATATAAAACAGGTTGTGTAAAACGAGGTTCATCACCTTCGTTATGACCGTATTTTCTGTATCCTAATAAATCGATAAAGACATCACGTCCATACTCCATTCTATAATCCAACGCAAAAGACATAGCATGTACAACAGCCTCCGCATCATCTGCATTTACGTGCAATACTGGCGAAAGTGTTACTTTGGCAACATCTGTACAATAAGTAGAAGAACGAGCATCTAAATAATTAGTGGTAAAACCAACCTGGTTATTGATTACGATGTGAATCGTACCGCCTGTTTTGTATCCGTCAAGCAATGACATTTGAATGATTTCATACAAAATACCCTGCCCTGCAATTGCAGCATCACCGTGAACGGCAATTGGCAAGACTTTAGAGAAATCATCTGCGAAATACTTATCTTGTTTTGCTCTTGTAATTCCTTCGATTACTGCACCTACTGTTTCAAGATGCGATGGATTTGGAGCTAAATTGATGTTTATTTTTTTACCAGATTTAGTTACTTTATCGGCAGTAAGACCTAAGTGATATTTTACGTCTCCGTCAAAATACTCTTGATCGTAATCTTTTCCGTCAAATTCACCGAAGATATCTTGAGTAGATTTTCCGAAAATGTTAGCCAAAACATTCAAACGTCCACGGTGAGCCATACCCATCACAAACTGCTCCACTCCTTTTTCGGCAGCTTTTTCAATCAAAGCATCAAGAGCAGGAATTACAGATTCTCCTCCTTCTAATGAGAAACGTTTTTGACCTACATATTTGGTATGCAAAAAGTTCTCAAAAGAAACGGCTTGATTTAATTTATTTAAGATTGTTTTCTTTTCCTCAACAGAGAAATTAGGCTGGTTATTGTTTACGCCCAATTTGTCTTGAATCCATTTTACAACACCAGGATTCCTGATATACATATATTCAACCCCAATATACTGACAGTAAATAGCTTCAAGGCGCGCTACAATATCTTGCAAAGAACACGGAGGAACACCAATTACCTTAGCTGCATCAAAAACAGTTGAAAGATCAGCAGTTGTTAATCCGAAGTTTTCAATATCCAAAGTCGGGCTATATGTTCTGCGGTCACGAACCGGATTTGTTTTAGTGAATAAATGTCCACGTGTGCGGTATCCATCAATTAATTTTAAAACATTGAATTCTTTTTGCAGTTTATCCGAAACCAAACTGCAGTCAGTATTGCTCTCCACATACTCAACAATTCGCTGAACTGGATTTTCATCATTATAAGTAGTCATTCCAAAGTCGAAACCTTGAAAAAAACTTCTCCAGCTTGGTTCTACGCTATCTGGATTTTCTAAATATTGATCGTATAATTGAGCAAAAAATTCTGTATGCGCTGCGTTTAAAAATGAAAACCTATCCATAATATTGTTGTTGAATATACTTTTGTTAAATAGTCCGGCAAAAATACAATAAAGCAAATTATTTAAATCTATTTTTTTACGTACTTTTACGTAAAAATTTGTTAAAAAAAGCCCGAAGTATGAAAAAATCAACCTTTTCTTCCCTAACAAAGTACCTTTTCATCTTTTTTACCCTGTTCTTTTACGAAAACGTAATAGCTCAATACCAGCAAACTCCTCAATCGAGAAGTCCGTTTTGGAATAATGTACAATTTGGAGGCGGATTAGGATTAAGTTTTGGCAGCGGATACACTGAAATCTCTGTTGCTCCGAGTGCTATTTATAACATCAATCCCTATTTAGCAATGGGATTAGGACTTCAAGCTAGCTATGTTTCTTCCAAAAATTATTACGATTCGGGAATTTATGGAGCAAGCATACTCACCTTCATTAATCCGATTCCACAAATTCAGTTGTCCATAAATTTAAATCAATCCTATGTTAATAATCATTATGAAGCCTATAATGGCTATAGTGGCTATACCGATAATTTCTGGAATACTGCTTTGTTTCTTGGAGCGGGTTATCGAACAGGAAATGTAACCGTGGGACTTGCCTATAATGTATTGTACGACGAAAATGACAATGTATATGGCGATGCGCTTATGCCTTTTGTGAGAGCTTATTTTTGATTTTTTGAAGTTTCTGAGTTTCTGAGATGCTAAGTTTCTAAGTTATTTTAAAAAAGTCTTAGAATCTCAGAAACTTAGTAACTTAGAATCTTTACTTATACTTATTCCTAAACCAAACCTTTTGCCATTCTCTTCTTAGGATTAAGAAAGCAACTTGTTCCGCAAGAATCACTAAATCGGAACCGTCGAGTTTTTTGATTTCCTCTTCGGAAACATCAATGATATAAAGCAAATTGAGGTACTCAGCAAATTTATACTGAATAAGTCTATAAATTTTTTCGTGTAATTGAATTTTTAATTCATCTGGAGTAATACTTTTTGGGAAATCAATTGCTTCATTGGCCAAATTAAAATCCTTATTCAATTGAGTAATCAAATTGTCATAAAGCGTTTCATTGTTGGCTTCCTGGAGTAATAAATCGGTATTTATTGGCGCTATAAACATATTTTTTAAATTGAATTTCAATGGCAATTTCAATGGCAAAATTCAACTCTCAAAATTGTTATTGAAATTGATTTTTGCCATTGATATTATTACACTTTCCTTCCCATCAGGTTTTCACCAAAAGTTTTTAGAATATTCTTTTTCTCTTCTGAAATTGTCATTTTTTCTAAAGTTTCAAAAGCCTTGAAAGTATACATTTCAATTGCTTCCTGAGTGGCTTTTGATGCTCCGGATTCGTTAAAAACAGTTTTTGCAGTTTCTATTTTTTCTGAATTATCTTCCAGCTGTAAACTGAATAATTTTTCTAATTCTGAAGCTTTTTCAGGATTCGAAAATTCGATTGCTTTTAAATACAAATACGTTTTTTTGTTTTCGATTATATCTCCGCCAACTTGTTTTCCAAAAGTTTCTGGATCACCAAAGGCGTCTAAATAATCATCCTGTAATTGAAAAGCCAATCCTAAATTGAGTCCGAAATCATAAATTAAATTGGCATTTTCGGCTGTAGTATCAGCAATAATAGCGCCCATCTTCATCGCAGCCGCTACCAAAACAGCCGTTTTATACTCTATCATTTTTAGGTATTCTGGAATGGTGACATTGGCACGGGTTTCAAAATCGACATCCCATTGTTGCCCTTCACAAACTTCAAGAGCTGTTTTACTAAACAATTTAGCCAAATCCCTAAAGACAGCTGGCTCATATTGTTCAAAATATTGATAAGCCAAAATCAGCATGGCATCACCCGACAAGATTCCGGTGTTGATATTCCATTTTTCATGAACGGTTTGTTCACCTCTTCTTAAAGGCGCATCGTCCATAATATCATCATGCACCAGCGAAAAATTATGAAAAACCTCAACCGCCATCGCCGCTGGAAGTGCCTTTTTATAATCAGCTTCAAAAACTTCCGATGCCATTAAAGTCAAAACTGGCCGCATTCTTTTTCCTCCTAAACGCAAAATATAATCAATCGGTTCGTACAGATTCTTCGGTTCTTTATTGATACTTTGATTTTCTAAATAAGAAATAAAAAAATCTTGATACTGATAAATGGCGTGCATAAAATTTAAGGTTCTGGTTTTCAAAAGCCCAAAGATACAATTCAAATATGAATTATTGCTTTGGAAATGTGAGTAAAAATAGGGCATAGTTTTTGCTTATAAAATTATTTAAAAAAAACATCGGAAACTTTGTTGGTTTTTAAAGTTTCCTTATTACATTTGCAAAACATAGGAAACTTAATTGGTGTTAAAAGTTTCCGAAATGCGTTTTAAAAAAAATAAACAAATAAGGAACAACTTTACTAAAAACAAGAATCATGGAAAATGAATGGGCAATTGATTCAAACGGATCAGACGTATTAATAAAATCTAGACATTCTCTAATCGGTTACATGCCGGGAAACAAAAACAATTTCAAAGGCCATGTAGCTATACAAAACGACCAAGTAGAAGATGCTTCGATTGAATTTTCATTAAATGTAAATGACAAAGAATCCAGTTCGATTCAAAAAAATAAGGATCCAAAATTTACCGATCTTTTCGAGGAAGATGAAACCCCTTTGATACAATTCAAATCAACTTCTTTTCAGAAGATCAATAAAAACATCAATTTCCTGAAAGGCTTTCTTACTATCAAGAACATTACAAAAGTAGTCGAATTGGATACCGAGTTTATAGGATTCAATAATTATAATGGTGTTCAAAAAGCCTCTTTTGAAATTACGGGAAACATTAACCGTAAAGATTTTGGACTGAATTACAATATGTTGTCTCCAAATGGAGGTCACCCGATAGGCAGGGATATTAAACTAATTGCCAACTTAGAATTTTCACATTAAGAGTAACCAGTTCTTACAAAGCATAATAACAAACTAAAACTCATTTGACAACTAACTTTTACTGTATTATTTCAAAATATTAATTACAATAAGTTACCCATAAAATGAAAGATAAAATTATATCAAAAGCAACGGAACTTTTCTTAAAACTAGGATTTAAGAGTGTAACCATGGATGATATTGCCACCGAAATGTGCATCTCTAAAAAAACGATTTACAAATTTTTCTGCAACAAAGAAATCCTTATCGTTGAAAGTACAGAGATGGTTCATAAAGCAATTCATGAAAGTATCGATACAATTGCTGCAAAAAATTACAATGCAATCAAAGAAAATTTTGAGATCAAAAAGATGTTCAAAGAAATGTTTAAATCCGGAGAAGCTTCACCCGCTCATCAATTGAAAAAACATTACCCCGAAATCTATGATAAAGTAATGTCTAGAGAAATAAACGAATGCAACACGGTCTTTAAACAGAATATTGAAAAAGGAATTCAACAGGGTTTGTACCGAGAAAATTTGGATATCGACATCTATGTTAAATTTTATTACAACCTTATTTTCAGCATTCACGGAATGACGAGTTCTGAAAAAGAATCACAAAAATTAGAATTACAAGCATTAGAATATCACACTAGAGCAATGGCAACGCCTAGTGGAATAATAGAATTAGAAAAACAATTACAAAATCCTACCTTACTATGAAAAGAATACTTTTATTAACATTCTTAACCTTTGCTATCACTGCACAATCCCAAGGAGTTAGCACAACAAATCCGCTTACGCTAAAAGCGGCAATTACTTACGCACTTGAGAACAAAGCCGAAGCTAAAAAAGCAAGATTAAGTGTTGAAAACAGTGAATACCAAATCGAAGAAGTTCGTTCAAGAGCTTTGCCCCAAATATCTGCAAACGGAAGCTTAACATACAATCCTATTTTGCAAACCAATGTAATTGATGGATCAGCTTTTGGCGCTCCAGGAACTACAATTCAAGCTTCTTTTGGACAAAAATGGACATCGGGCGCTGGAGTTACATTGACCCAAACGATTTTTGACCAATCTGTTTTTACAGGATTGAGAGCAGCACAAAGCACTCGTGAGTTTTATCAAATAAACAATCAATTAACAGAAGAACAAGTAATTGAAAGAGTAGCAAACAATTATTACTCTGTTTACGTTCAACGTGAAAGATTAGCTTTATTGGACAGCAATTATGTGAATACCTCAAAGGTTCGCGATATCGTAAAAGGGCAATTTGATAATGGCTTGGCCAAAAAAATTGATTTGGACCGAATCATCGTAAAAATGTCTAACATCGATACGGAGCGTCAACAAATCATAAACCAAATTCAATTACAGGAAAATGCATTGAAGTTTTTTATGGGAATGCCTATTGAAACTGTAATCGTGATTCCAAAAACAGAATTTGAAGCAACTCCGGCAGCATTATCTGAAGCTCCAAATGTTGAAAACAGAACCGAATATTTGCTTTTGAAAAAACAAGAAGAATTATTGCAATTTCAAAAAACAGCCATTAAAGCCGAATATTACCCAACACTTAATTTGGTAGCGGGATATAATTACATCGGACAAGGACCAGAAGTTCCTCTTTTTGCAAAACCTGCCGATGGAGTTTACTGGTCTGACTATTCAGCAATTGGATTGAATTTGAGAGTGCCAATTTTTACCGGTTTTGGAACTCGCGCCAGAGTAAGACAAGCTGATGTTGATATTAGAACACTTCAAGAAGACATTAAAGACACACAACTTTCACTTGATTTGGATTACAGAAATGCTAAAACTCAAATTGAGAACAACCTTATAACCATCGGAAATCAAAAAGAAAATATGCGTTTGGCTGGTGAGATTTTAAAAAACACCAAGAACAATTACCTACAAGGTTTAGCCTCATTAACTGATTTATTGGATGCCGAAAACGCATCTCTTGAAGCACAAAACAATTATACCAGAGCAGTACTAGCCTACAAAATAGCAGAAATAACATTAATCAAATCAAAAGGAGAACTTAGAACCCTATTAAACTAAAACAAGATGAAAAAAAATATAATAACCATAGCCGTAATTTTAGGAGCATTAGGACTTATTGCTTTTACTTTAAATAAGAACAAAACTGAGAACAAAGCTAAAACTGATATTGTTGCCGAAAAAAATGCAGCTGTATCCGTAAAAACAGCTCAGGTAAAAACCGAAGAAGTATCATTGGATTTCTTAGCCAATGGAAATTTTGAACCAATTCAAGAATTGACTTTTTCTGCTGAAAAATCAGGTAAAGTAATCAGTGTTTTAGTAAAAGAAGGGGATTATGTAAATGTTGGACAAACATTGGTAATCGTTAGAAGTGACGTTATAAATGTAAATGCCCAAACTGCAAAAGCTTCTTATGACAATGCAAAATCAGATTATGACCGTTATCAAAACGCTTTTAATTCAGGTGGAGTTACCAAACAACAATTGGATCAGGCAAAATTGGCTTTGACTAACGCTGCCAACAACTTGAAGCAAGCCAACATCAACGTTGGAGACACTAAAGTTAAAGCTCCGATTAAAGGTTTCATCAATAAAAAATACATTGAGCCAGGTTCTATTTTAACAGGAATGCCAGCAACAGCAATGTTTGACATCGTGAACGTTTCTAAATTGAAATTAAAAGTTACCGTAAACGAAAGTCAAGTAGCCAGCTTAAAATTAGGGAACATTATTAATATTACTTCAAGTGTATTCCCTGATAAAACATTTGCAGGTAAAATTACTTTTATCGCTGCAAAAGCTGATGAAAGCTTGAATTTCCCAGTGGAACTTGAAATCGAAAACAACGCTGACAAAAGCTTAAAAGCAGGAATGTACGGAACTGCCAATTTTGGTTCTAAACAAAAACAACAATTAAAAGTAGTTCCTAGAAACGCTTTCGTAGGAAGTGTAAGCAGTAATGAAATTTTTGTTGTAGAAAACGGTATCGCTAAATTGAAAAAAGTAGTCTCTGGAAGAATTATAGGAGAACAAGTAGAAATAGTTGACGGATTATCTGATGGAGAAACTGTAATTGTTACAGGGCAAATTAACTTGCAAGACGGTAATACAGTAGAAATTATTAAGTAAAAGTAATTAGTAAAAAGTCCTTAGTTGTTAGTCCTCAGTAATTAACACAAATGAAAAACTAGGGACTAAGGACTAAAAACTAATCACCTACCACTATTTAAAAGAAACATATGAAATTAGCAGAAATATCCATAAAACGTCCGTCGATAATAATTGTATTGTTTACGATTCTTACCCTTGGCGGACTGTTCAGCTATAGCCAATTGGGCTATGAATTGATTCCTAAATTCGAACAAAACGTTATCACCATTGCCACCGTTTATCCTGGAGCTTCTCCAAGTGAGGTCGAGAATACGGTTACCAAAAAGATTGAGGATGGGATCGCCTCTTTGGAAAACATCAAAAAAATTGATTCCAAATCATACGAAAGTTTGTCTGTAGTTACGGTTACATTGACAACACAAGCAAAAGTGGACATTTCGATGAATGACGCACAGCGAAAAATCAATGCTTTGATAAGTGATTTACCCGATGATGCCAAAACACCGTCGTTATCTAAATTCTCGTTGAGTGATTTACCGATTATGACTATTGGTGCCAACGGAAAAATGGACGAAGCTGCTTTTTATGATTTGATCGATAAAAAAATCGCTCCGGTTCTATCTCGTGTTACTGGTGTAGCACAGGTAAATATCATTGGTGGTCAGGAAAGAGAGATTCAAGTAAATCTTGATGCCGTAAAAATGCAAGGTTACGGACTTTCGGTTCCACAAGTACAACAAGTTATTTTGTCATCCAACTTGGATTTCCCAACCGGAAACATCCAAACACGTGACCAAAAAATATTAATTCGTCTTGCCGGAAAATATAAGAATGTTGAAGAACTAAGAAACTTGGTTGTTTCTTCTAAAGGCGGAATTGAAATTCGTTTGAGAGACATTGCCGACGTACAAGATGCCCAAAAAATTGCCGAGAAAATTTCTCGTGTCGATCAAAAAAGCGCGATTATTTTACAGGTAATTAAACAATCCGATGCGAATGCCGTAGCGGTAAGTGAGCAATTAATTAAAAGTATAAATAAATTAGAAAAGGATTATAAAACCAACGCTTTAAAATTAGAAATCGCCAAAGACAGTACGGTTTATACCTTAGAAGCCGCAGATTCTGTAATTCACGATTTAATGATCGCGGTAGTATTGGTTGCCTTTGTAATGTTGTTCTTCTTGCACAGTATTAGAAACTCATTGATTGTAATGGTTTCGATTCCTGTTTCGTTAATTGCAACCTTCATTGGAATTTACCTAATGGGATATACGCTGAACTTGATGAGTTTATTAGGACTTTCACTTGTGGTCGGTATTCTGGTCGATGATGCCATTGTGGTATTGGAAAATATCTACAGGCACATGGAAATGGGTAAAAGCCGTGTTCGTGCCGCTTATGACGGAACAGCCGAAATTGGTGGAACTGTAACTTCGATTACATTGGTAATTGTCGTGGTGTTTTTACCAATTGCAATGAGTTCTGGATTGGTATCCAATATTATTACACAGTTTTGTGTTACCGTAATTATTTCAACATTGTTTTCATTATTGGCTTCGTTTACAATTATTCCGTGGTTGTCTTCTCGTTTTGGAAAATTGGAACATATTGAAGGAAAAAACTTGTTCGGAAAAACGATACTTGGATTCGAAAGTTACTTAACTCGTTTTACAAACTGGGTTACCGAATTATTAAACTGGTGTTTGGATCATTATTTCAAAACAATTGCAGTTGTACTTGTCTTGTTTTTCGGATCAACTATCGGATTAATGGGTGGTGGTTTTATTGGTGGAGAATTCTTTGCCTCTTCAGATAGTGGGGAGTTCTTGGTTCAAATCGAAATGCCAAAAGACGCTTCATTGGAACAATCTAACTTTATGACTCAAAAAGCGGAAGCATTTTTGAAAAACGAAGAGTATGTTCACAGCCAGATTACGACTGTAGGACAAACCAGTGAAGGTATGGGTGCTGCACAAGCTACTGCTTACAAAGCGGAGATTGACGTAAAAATGATTGACCAAGCAGAACGTACTGATGATGCTTCGGTATATGCTGCAAAAATCAAACGTAAATTGGAAAAAGTATTGGTTGGAGCCAAAGTAAAAACGGTTCCGGTTGGTATTTTGGGTACTGCCGAAAATGCAAAATTGGGATTGATTGTAACAGGTCCTTCTACTGAAGCTGCTATGGCTTTCGCCAAATTAGCCGAAGCTGAATTGCGTACCATTCCTGGAACAACCGAGATTAAATTAACCGTTGAAGATGGAAATCCGGAAATCAATGTACAGGTTGATCGTGATAAAATGGCTGCATTAGGACTAACCCTTCAAACTGTTGGTATGACAATGCAAACTGCCTATAGCGGTAACACGGATGGGAAGTTTAGAGCTGGTGAATACGAGTATGACATCAACATTAAATACAATGCTTTTGACAGAAAAAATATTACTGACGTAAGTAATCTGATTTTCATCAACAATGCGGGTCAGCAAATCAAATTGTCTCAATTTGCAGCTATTACTGAAGGTTCAGGACCTAGCCAATTGGAACGTCGTGATAAATCGGCTTCGGTAACGGTGCAAGGTCAGAACGTTGGGGTTCCAACAGGAACAATTGTAACACAATGGCAAGCTAAACTGGACAAATTGAAGAAACCAGTTGGTGTGAATTACATTTGGGGTGGAGACCAAGAAAATCAAAGCGAAGGTTTTGGTACTTTGGGAATCGCTTTATTGGCTGCTATTGTCTTGGTTTACCTTGTAATGGTTGGTTTGTATGATAGTTTTATGCACCCGTTTGTGGTATTATTTGCTATTCCGCTTTCGTTTATTGGAGCGATGCTGGCTTTAGCATTGACAAATAATACGTTGAATATATTTACCATTTTGGGTATTATTATGTTGATTGGTCTGGTGTGTAAAAATGCGATTATGCTTGTGGATTACACCAACCAACGAAGAGCCGCAGGAGAATCTATCAGAAGAGCATTGATTCAAGCGAATCACGCACGTCTTCGTCCAATTTTGATGACTACAATTGCGATGGTTTTTGGTATGTTCCCTATTGCATTGGCTTCTGGAGCTGGTGCCGAATGGAAAAACGGTTTGGCTTGGGTAATTATTGGTGGATTGATTTCATCTTTATTCCTAACCTTGATTATTGTTCCTGTAATTTATGAAATCATGGAGAAAATCAAAGCCAAATTATCTAAAGGTGAAAAAATCGATTATGAAGCCGAAATGGTTGCCGATTATGACCACAAAGAATTAAGCGAGGATGGTTTCAATCCGAAGCATACAGTTTAAAATAGGTTGCTTACTAATTCAAAAAAGGGCTTTCAAGATATTTGAAAGCCCTTTTTTTATTGTTTTTTTTTAACTCAAGTCGCATACTAAAACCACATATTAAACAAGATTAGGATAGCGCGGATTTGCAATCCGTGCCCATTCCAATTATCAAGTTCAACTTGTTTTTATCATTGTTATTTTTAGCACGCTCACTTTATCGATATACTTTGTGGGCACGGATTGCAAATCCGCGCTATCGGGGTTGGCGAAGGTTTGTTTCGTTTTATGTTTTTTTCAAATATAGATAATAATAATAGTTACAAACCTACAAAGTGTAATTTTTGTTCATTTCAGTCATTTTTGTCCTCCGTCCATAAAAATAGATCGTCCGAAGAAAAAATAATGCCCTGATACGAGCTTCCGTGTCCTCAGCTCCTTGATTTCTATTTGTAACCTATTTTTTTTCTTGGTTCTGTATTGTCTTTTTTATCAATCAATTCATCGAGATAGCTAAATACCAGTTCTATATTTCTACCGTGATTGGTGAGTTTCTTTTTAATTTCTTCGATTTCCAATTTCACACTCAAACTATCAGTAAGCATTTCTCTTACTTTGGTAAATACGCGAATGATTTGAATACTTACTTTTATAGCTCTTGGGCTGTTTAATACAGTCGATAACATCGCCACGCCTTGTTCTGTAAATGCCATAGGCATATATCTTGTGCCTCCCCAATTTGAGGTGACAAATTGGCTCCTCAAGATTTCAAACTCCTGCTGAAGTCATAGAATACGCAGCCAGACTGTTTGAAAAACATGAGATTCTAAAGGTATTTACAAAAAAAGTCGGGAGACTTTTATCATATTTATAACTTTCAAGAACTATAAAAAAACGCAAAGTCATGAGACATTTGCGTAGCGCAGTGGTTTGCTTCGTCTGTTCGTTGTCGTTGGTTATACTTTTGCGACAAAATCGATCATCCATTCAATGCCGTATTTGTCTCTAAACATCCCAAAATAAGAGCCCCAAGGGCTGTCACCAATAGGGTATTCAACATTTCCTCCCGCCGAAAGTCCGCTAAATAGTTTGTCGGCTTCATCACGACTTTCTGCGCTAATCGATATTTTAGATCTATTTTCATTTTCATTTACTGGACCCATACTTTCCGGAACGTCATTGCCCATCAAAAAATTTGGGCCAATAGATAAGGCAATGTGCATTATTTTATTGGCTTCCTTTTCGGGTATCGGGTATTCATCGTTCGACATCTCTTTGAAACGAACAATTCTTTCGAACTCTCCACCAAATACCGATTTGTAAAAATTGAATGCTTCTTCTGCATTTCCGTTGAAGTTAACGTGAGGATTGATAAGTGCCATGATTTTTATTATTTTAAGTTGCTTTTATTATTTCTTATTCCAATTTTCTGAGTGCAGGGTGTCGCAATACAATGACGCCTAACTCGCTTGTAGGTCTCATAAAATCTCACATATCCACACTATTTAGGTAGCTTGGTCAAAAAAAGGGTAGTTGTATTGCCTTTCAAATTTAATAAATAATAGTTACAAATAGGTAGCCATATAGTAGCATTTAAAAGTTAATTATCTAGTAATTAGCATAATTAAAACAAAACAATGGAAACTTAATTTGTTTATAAAGTTTCCATTGTTATATTTGCATTACAAATTTATTACAAAAAAGGACAAAGAATAAAAAGCAGTTGACACAGACATTAAACTCATTGCCTCTTTAGAATTTATTCATCATTAAAACTATTATAATCAGCCAAGTAAAATCAAAAAAAACCACTAACCAACAAGTTACCACCAAAAAATGAAAGAAAAAATCATATCCAAAGCAAGCGATTTATTTTTAAAACTTGGTTTTAAAAGTGTCACTATGGACGATATCGCCTGCGAAATGTGCATTTCCAAAAAAACGATTTACAAATATTTCTGCAACAAAGAAATACTGATTGAGGAAAGCACGGAAATGGTTCACAAAACCGTTCACGAAATCATAAATACCATTGTTGCCAAAGACTACAATGCCATTGAAGAGAATTTTGAGATTCGGAAAATGTTCAAAGAAATGTTTCAGGCGGCAGACACTTCTCCGCTTTATCAATTAAAAAAACATTATCCCGAAATCTATCAAAAGGTAATGAGCAGGGAACTGGATGAATGCAATATGTGCTTTAAACAAAATATTGTAAAAGGCATTGAGCAGGAATTATACCGGGAAGATCTCGATGTTGACATCTACGTTAAATTTTATTACTCCTTAATTTTTAGCATCAAAGAAAACACCAGCTCCGAAAGAGAAGCTACAAAACTAGAATTACAGGCCCTGGAGTACCATACCAGAGCAATGGCAACGCCAAAAGGAATAGCCGAACTTGAAAAACAATTACTTAAAACCAAAATATAATGAAAAACATATTCATTCTAATGCTTACGCTCTTGAGTTTGAGCATCAATGCCCAAGACTCGGCAAAGAGTTACTCCTTTTCATTACAGCAGGCAATAGACCACGCACTCGAATACAACTATTCAGCTATCAATTCAGGACGCGATATTGAAGCGGCCAAAGAAAAAAAATGGGAAACAACCGCAATGGGCTTGCCACAGATTAATGCTGGTGTGGATTATACAAACAATTTCGTATTGCAAAAATCGGTAATCCCAGCTGAATTTGCCGGAGGAAACCCAGGAGATTACATAGAAGTGGCTTTTGGAACCAAACATACAATGATTGCTCGCTCCACCTTGAGCCAGCTTATCTTTGACGGTTCGTATATCGTGGCTCTTCAGGCGTCCAAAACCTATTTGGCCTATTATGAAAACGCCAAAAAAAGATCCGATATAGAAATCAAAGAAATGGTTATTAACTCTTATGGCAACGTTTTATTGGCCCAAGAAAACATAGCAATCTTAGAAAAAAATATTGCTTCCCTACAAAAAACGTTGAACGACACCAAAGCCATTTATAAAAACGGTTTAATCGAAGAAGAAAGCGTAGAGCAATTGCAAATCACATTATCCTCATTGGAAAGCACCTTAAACTACAACAAGCGTTTATTGGATATCACCTACAAAATGCTAAAAATTAATTTAGGCATAGCCATTAATGACCAAATCACATTGACCGACAAATTGGATGTCCTTACTATTCAAAATATGGATATGTCCTTTTCAAATACAGAATTTGACGTGAACAATAATATCAATTTTAGGATAGCCTCCAATTTTGAAGAGCAAAGAACACTGGAATACAAACTGGAAAAAAGTAAAGCCCTACCCTCATTAGCTGCCAATCTTAATTTTGGATACACTGCTTTTAAAGATGAGTTTCAATTTTTTACACAACATCAAAATTGGTTTAACTATTCCAATCTTGGGCTTAGCCTAAATGTTCCCATATTTAGTAGTTTGGCAAGAAGCTCAAGAACACAACAAGCAAAAATTGCTTTGGATCAAGCAAAGACAGTGTTAAGCGAAACCGAACAAAAATTGAAATTGCAATATGCTACCGCAAAAAGTGAATACGAATACAGTATCGCCGATTACGAAACTGCAAAAAGCAATCTGAATCTGGCAGAAAGAATTGAGAAAAAACAGCAGATTAAATTTACTGAAGGGCTCTCTACCAGCTTTGACTTTAATGATGCACAACGTCAATTGTACAGCGCTCAACAAAAATACTTGCAAACGATGGTTAACATCATCAACAAAAAAGCCAGTTTAGAAAAAATAACCACTAAATAATGACTACCGTTAAAACTAAAAATATGAAAAAGATACTAATCCTAACCGTTATTTCAATTGTATTGATTGCTTGTAATTCATCAGAGAAAAACCAATCAATCGACAGTATAATTGCATCCAAAGACGTAAAAGCGATAACTGCCAAAAAAGCCGAACTACAGCTCCAACTTTCTCAAATCGATGAAGCATTGGCTGGTTTGGAAGTAAACAAAGAAGTCGAGGCATTGGTTAGCGCCGCAAAATTGAAAGACACTACATTCAACCATTATCTTGAGGTGCAGGGAAGCGTTAACACCAACGAGAATGTATTAATTCAGCCTGAATTCCCTGGAAACTTAGTGCAATTGAATGTAAAAGCGGGACAAAAAGTAAGCAAAGGACAAGTTTTGGGTCGCACAGATGATGGCGGTATGAGCCAGCAATTGGCCAGTGCCGAAAACCAATATGCTCTTGCCAAAACTACTTTTGAACGTCAAAAAAATCTATGGAATCAAAAAATAGGTTCCGAAATACAATACCTTCAAGCACAGGCTCAAATGATTTCAGCGCAAAAAGCAGTAGCGCAAATCAACGCCCAAATTGCAAAAACAGTAATCAGAGCACCATTTTCAGGAACCATAGACGAAGTGTATGTTGAAAAAGGGGAAGTGGTTTCTGCAAGCCCGCAAGGGTTAATGAGAATCGTGAATCTTGGAAATATGTATGTTTCTACCTCGATTCCTGAAACCTATATCGGGAAACTGAAAATTGGTACTGAGGTAGATGTTTACTTAACTTCATTGAACAAAACCTACAAAGGAAAAGTACGCCAAATTGGTAATTTTATCAATCCAAACAACAGAAGTTTCGGAATTGAAGTTAGCGTTCCCAATCCGGAAAATTTATTGCGTCCTAACCAAGTCGCAAAAATGAAAGTGATTGATTACGTGAGTAAAAATGCTGTAGTTGTTCCGACTAATGTGATTCAGCAGGATTCTAAGAAAAATAGTTTTGTGTACACAGTAACAAACTCTACAGGGAAATCAGGCATTGCCAAAAAAGTAATTGTCAAAACAGGTCTGTCATCAGACAATGTAACCGAGATTTTAAGCGGTTTGGATTCGGATGCCATAATAGTTACCGAAGGCATGAACACTATTTCGGACGGGATGAAATTGAATTTTTAAAAAGTTTAAAATTGTTTAACTGTTTAAGGTTGTTTAAAATACAACCCTATTTAAACTTTTAAACAACATTAAACCACCTTAAACCAAAAACTTATGTCACATCAAAATAAAGAATTCGGAATATCAAGTTGGGCTGTCGAAAACCGCGTTACAGTCTATATCCTGACTTTACTGATTGTAATCACAGGAACCATTGCCTATGTTACGATGCCCCGCGAGGATTTTCCGGAAATTATAGAAAATAAGGTTTACATTTCGTCTGTTTTCCCTGGGAATTCAGCCGAGGATGTAGAGAAACTAATCATCAAACCGCTGGAAAAAGAAATCAAGAACATCAGCGGAGTCGATAAAATCACGTCCAGTTCCTTTCAAGATTATGGAATGATTATCGTTGAGTTTGAAGATAAAGTAACCATTTTGGATGCCAAAACTAAAATTAAGGACAAAGTCGATATCGTAAAAGCAGATACCGACTGGCCAAATCTTGACAACGGAAGCAAAGTAGAACCAAGCGTATTTGAATTGAACATTTCGGAAGAAGTGCCGATTCTGAACATCAATTTGCAGGGAAATTACACAACACAGCAGCTTAAAAAATACGGAGAACTGCTTCAGGACGATATTGAAGAAATTCCCGAAGTAAAAAAAGTGGACATTCTGGGTGTTGATGATAAAGAGGTGGAAATTGCCGTTGATATTTTCAAAATGACAGCAGCCCAAGTTTCTTTTGACGATATTCAAAATTCAGTCAAATATGAAAACATGACACTTTCGGGAGGAAATTTAATTTCACAAGGTTCAAGAAACAACATCCGAATTGTGGGCGAAATCAAAGATCCGAAAGAACTGGAAAACATCATTGTAAAACACAATGGAGGAACCGTTTACCTAAAAGATATTGCAGTAGTCAGTTTCAAAGAAAAAGAAAAAACCACTTATGCCCGTGAGAAAGGAACTGAAGTGGTGATGCTGAGCGTAAAAAAACGTTCCAATGAGAATATGATTTCGGCTATTGAACAGGTTAAAGAAAAAATTGAAGACGCCAAAGCTTCTTATTTACCCTCGAATCTAAAAATTGAATTGACTAATGACCAATCTTCCCGAGTAGAACATCAGGTTGATGAACTTTCGAACCATATCATTTTCGGTATTGTACTCGTAATGATTGTACTGATGTTTACAATGGGACTTCGAAATTCATTATTTGTGGGCGCAGCGATTCCTTTATCAATGCTGATGGCGTTTAGTATACTATCGGCATTTGGACTTACACTGAACACGATGGTACTCTTCGGATTGGTAATGGGACTGGGAATGCTCGTGGATGACGGAATTGTGGTGGTCGATAACGTATTTGCCAACATGAAAAAAGGCATGAATCGCGTCGAAGCTTCAAAAGTCGGTATTGGCGAAATCGCATGGCCCGTAATTTCCTCTACCGCTACAACCTTGATGGCGTTCCTGCCTTTTGCGTTATGGCCGGGAACTATGGGTAAATTCATGAAATATTTCCCAATTACGTTAACCGTAACACTTTCTGCATCGTTATTTGTTGCAATGGTTGTCAATGCGGCTATGACTGGAGGTTCGATGGATATTGAAGACCGAAATGTGACTAAAAAATCGGCTAAAACCTACTCGATATTTTTTACCGTTATTGCCGTTATTTTTGTACTTCTTGGAAATATTTATGATTCTAAATTTGCAAAAGCCATTGGACACTTAGCTATTATTTCCCTTGGATTGATGTGGCTGTACAAATTAAAATTGTACCAATGGACACAAGATTTTCAGCATAGCTTTTTTCCTAGAATGGAAGAAAGATACAAAAGCTTTTTGGCCAAAATACTTACTCCAAGAAGAGCTTGGTATGCTTTGTTCGGAATCATCGGTCTGTTATTTTTCTCCTTCATTCTTCTGGGAATATTCCCTAGAAAAGTGCTTTTCTTCCCAGATAACATTCCAAATCAGGTAATCACTTATATCGAATACCCACAAGGAACAGACATTGAAAAAACCAATAAGGCTACGCTATTTGTAGAAAAACAGGTGATTTCTATTTTAAGTAAATATATCGATCCAAAAACTGACAAAAACTATCTGGCTGAATCCATCGTATCCCAAGTGGGTGTTGGAGCTGGTAATCCAAACGTCGATGCAGGATCGGCTTCGGAAACACCTTTTAAAGGAAAAGTGACGGTGAATTTCTCCGAATTCAAATTCAGAAGAGGCATCAACACTGCCGATATTCTCGAAGAAATCAGAGGAAAAGTAAAAGCAATTGCTGGAGCTACGGTAACCGTTGAGAAAGATGCCAACGGACCACCGGCTGGTTACCCAATCAGTATTCAGCTGACAGGAATCGATTATGAAGAAATGCTGAAAGAAGCGGACAAGATGATTGCTTTTATCAATTCCAAAAACATTCCCGGAATTGAGCGTTTGAGCATTGATGTTAATAAAGAAAGCCCGGAACTTGAGGTAAAAGTAGACCGCGTAAGTGCGGGAAGTTTGGGCGTTTCGACAGGGCAGCTGGGATTCAATCTGCGCCGTTCCGTGTATGGACAGGAAATTTCGACATACAAAGAAGGCGATGACGACTACAACATCACGATGCGTATGCAAGATGATCAGCGTAAGAACGAAAACATATTATTCAATCAGGCGCTGACTTTCAGAAATCCTGCTAACGGACAAATGATGCAGGTGCCGATTTCGGCGGTTTCGGAAACAGAGAAAACAACCACCTACAACCAAATCAAAAGAAAAAACCAAAAACGTATTATGACGGTTTATTCCAATGTTTTGACAGGTTACAACGGTGACGAAATCACCAAACAGATTGAAGCCGACTTAAAAGGCTATCAACTTCCGAAAACAGTTACCTATTCCTTCTCCGGAGTTCAGGAAGAGCAAGGCAAAAACCAAAGCTTTCTGCTGTATGCCTTATTTTTAGCATTAGCGGGAATTACGATTATTATTGTATTGCAGTTTAATTCGGTTTCCAAAACGATGGTAATTCTGTTTACTGTAATCCTGAGTTTTAGTGGAGTATTTTATGGTTACGTAATTGCCAACATGGATTTTGTGATTCTGATGACGATGATGGGAATCATTTCGCTGGCGGGTATTGTGGTGAAAAATGGTATCGTATTAATGGATTTCTTTGTTTTATTATTAGACAAAAAAGTTGCCGACAACCATTTGGAAAGCCACGATGATTTAACAATAGAAGAAATTAAAGAAGTAATCATCGAGTCTGGTAAATCAAGATTGCGTCCTGTATTGCTGACTGCTTTGACAGCTGTTTTGGGGTTAATTCCGCTGGCGATTGGACTGAATTTTGACTTTTTCTCCTTAATAACTGACTTGAATCCACACATTTTTATGGGAGGAGATAATGTTATCTTCTGGGGACCTTTGGCCTGGACCATCATCTTCGGATTGACCTACGCGACGGTATTGACCTTGGTAATGGTACCAGTGATGTTCTATTTGGTGAAGAGAACTAAATATTGGTTGAGAGACAGAAGAAAAACTCAGGCTGCCAAAATATAGATTTTTTAAACTTTATGAAAACCCACCTGAAATTTGATTTTTGGGTGGGTTTTTGTTTTGTATAAAATTTTCCAAAAAATCCCTTTGCCTACTTTTTAGCCCTGATGGAAGCGGCATCCTTTTCCTTTTTCTTTAAAAAGGAAAAGATATAGCGGACAACAGGAACCCATATTTCCCGATAAAGCCCATTCTTTCGCTCCTTATTATTTTTAAAATTTGAGTTTTGTGCTTTACCTTTGCCGGACTTTTAAAAAATTACTTTAAAGCGCCGAATTCAATATGAAAAGAGAACATTATATCCCGTTTGATAAGGAATTCTTACTCGAAGAGCAATTGGCTGAATTTGCCGGTGATGAAAAGCAGGTTGAAGACTTCAAAAAGCTGTTTGACATCATTGAACATTATTTTCACTATGAAGCGTTTAATCTGATTCGGAATATAAAGCAGCATTACGCTTTTTTTGACCCTGATTTGCATCCGAAAGAAAGAGAAATTTTTAAGGACAAAAGTGATTTTGGGCTTTTCAAGGAAAATCTGCTTAAGGTTCTCGATTTGAGTAATTATCGCCGTGTGGGTCAAGAAACTTTGGATCAGGCTTTCAAGGATTCGGATTTGATAGGCTTAAAACTGGCTATTGACTTAGATGTTTATAAGGATTATGAAATTTATGTGAGAGGTCAGCATACTGCCAAAGAAAAGGTTAGTAAATATATTTTTTGGAAGAAAAAAATTGAGGTCGAATATTATGACCGAGTGATGATTTACCTTAGCTATCACGATGCCGATTATTACAAAAAAAACAAGCTTAAAAAAAACAAAACTCTGATCGAGCCTGGTACAGTCGTCTTGAAAATTTTTAAACGCGTTCCCAAAAACGATCTTGAAACGATTTTCCCGAATGCGATTCCCAAAATGTCGTTAACCGACAAATTGTTATTATGGGTTCCGGGTCTTGTCGGTGGAATTTCATTATTGAGCACCAAGGTAATTCCGGCATTGATTACAATGCAATCGGCATACGAATCTGGAGAAACTATAGATTTATTAAACAGCAAAACGTCTTTGAACCAAGGATTAATTGCGCTTGGAATTTTGGGTGCGTACTTATTTCGCCAGTACAACAACTTTGTAAACAAGAAGATAAAGTATTCTAAAATGCTTTCTGACAGTCTGTATTTTAAGAATCTTGGAAATAACAGCGGGGCATTTTATTCTTTGCTGAATTCATCTGAAGAGGAAGTCCTGAAAGAAACCATCTTGGCTTATTCCTTTTTGAACAAAAGTGAAACTCCTTTGACGGAAGATGAACTCGATCATCAAATTGAATCCTGGTTTAAAACAAAACACAATACCGATCTGGATTTTGATGTATATGATGCACTGCTGAAATTAAAAAACAGCGGTCTTGCATTTGAAACGAACGGAAAATGGGAAGTTATTCCTTTGGACAAGGCTCTTGTTAGAATGGACGAAATTTGGGATGGGGTTTTTGAGTATAATCAATTGGTTACGAATTAATACCTAGTTTAAAACACAGGATAAACGTATGAGTTATTTTCACCGCAGATTCGCAGATTCCAATAATTATTTTATAATATATTAACCGCTTTCAACTGAATTAGCGCAAATTAATTATTTTATAATTAGAAAAATTTAGCTTTTAAAGAAAATAATCTCCGAATCTGCGGTTGATTTTTTTACACATTGATTACCTTGGTTAAAAATACAAAAAAAGGAGAAAATCGAACGAATTTCTCCTTTTCCAAAATAAGCCATAACTTGCTACTCCGCAGTAACCGGGTCGATAATTTCCGAAACAAGACTTATTTTATTGGCTGGAAACCCACCTTTATCGGCATGTTCCCTAATCATTTCTGCATTCGGGGCAATATAAACACAATAAATTTTGTCATCTGTCACGTAACTGTGTTTCCATTGTATTTCTGGCCCCATTTTTCTAAGAACATCACAAGATGCATTCGAAATTTCCTTTAATTGTTCAGGTGTTAAATTTCCTGCGTTTGGAATTTCCCTTTCAATAACATACTTTGGCATACTAATTAGATTAAAAATTAGAATTAAATAATTATAGAAAATCGCTTTTCCCTTTAAAAAACAATTGAGAGAATAAAGAGATTTATGCAGAAAGGGGCAGTACACACAATTGCTTTTTAAATTCAATAAACTCTAAAAAGCACTAAAACAATCAAAATCGGCTAATACAGTAATCTATAAAAGCCGATTTCTTAGCAAACACAAACCTTATAATTCAGGACTCTGACAAATAGATATTTAAACTAACTGATTCTCTATTTCACCTTAAAATATAAGCTGTATTTCTATAATAAAGGTACAATAAATACAATTAAACAAATTCGAACTTAACAAAGTTATAACACCGAAAAGCACAATAAAAAAAGGAGAAGATCTATACAGACTTTCTCCTTTTCTTAAATTAACTATGTATTGCTACTCGTTTGAAGTTGCAAAAGCATCTTGTCTCCAATTTTTAACTTTCTCAATTTTGTTATTGGAGAAATCCACTTCGCTAAGACTATTTTTTCCATCTACTTGAGACCAGAAAAACCATTTGCCTGTTTTTACGCCTGCAACATATTCCCCTGAAGCAATTTTATCCCCAGATTCATTATAGGATACCCAGATTCCTTCCGGTTTACCGTTTTCAAAATAGCCTTCCTGCTGCACTTGTCCATTATCATGAAAATAGGTGGCTTTTATTTTTTTTCCAAATGGTTCCAAAACGGGTTTTGCCTCTTGTGCAAAAATAACCCCTGAGAATAATACAGCTACTAAAATTACAAGCTTTTTCATATCGTTAGTTTTTAATTGTTTACATCTTATACCCCAAAATTAAAAACAAATTTTACATTAAAAAAACATTTTGATAACAATTTCATAACATAGACAAAAGCTTAACATTGGAAATCAAAAGGAAGCGAAAAATCCGACACTTTTATGTTCATTTTTAGATAAAAAAGTAAATCAAAGCATTTTAATGGTGACAAAAAAAATAACTGCTTCGCAACTATTATTAATTGAGTAAAGAATCAAGCTCTTTTACTAAATCTGGCGAGGAAGGTCTTACTGCATCGGCCTTTACGATTATGCCTTTTGGGTCAATTAAAATAAATCTCGGAATACCGGTAATTTTATAATCCGTAATAAATTTAGAATTCCAGTCATTGTCTGCAAAAAGCTGAACACCGCCCAATGATTTATCTTTAACCATGGCTCTCCATTTTTCCTGATCTTTCAATTTGTCAATAGAAATACTCACAAAAGTGATATTCTTGCCGTGATATTTTTTTTCTATTTCTTGCAAAAACGGAATTTCTTGACGACAAGGTCCGCACCAAGTAGCCCAAACATCAATGTAAACATATTTACCTTTTAAGTCCTCTAATTTTGTTTGTCCTCCAGCATAATTCAAATAATCAAAAGTAGGAGATTGAGAATTATTCATCTTTTTATTCTCTTGCCCCTGCTCATAATATTTAGTCAAACCTGCTAGGGACTGTTCAATATCCTTTTTTTGGACAGTAATAAAATTAGAATCAAATTTACCATTATTTAATTTTGCTAAATCTGATGCATTTTTTTGATCTGACAGCTTTTTAAAATCTGCTGGGCTTGCTGCCAACAATGCATCATAATCGTACTTTGAATCCGAAATTGTTCTTTGTGCCAAATAATTATTTTCAAGAGAACCTTTTCCTTTATAAACTATAGATTCATCAAACTTTTTAGCATCCATTTTCAATTTTAAATCATACCCGTTTTTTAAATACAAACTAGTATATTCGACTCCATCATAAAGCAGATAAGGCCCTTCGGATACATTCATGGTGTCTTTAAAAACCCCATTTTTATTGACTGCGATTTTCTTAATTATTTTTTTATTAGCTCGAATGAAGACAGAATCTCCATTTCTATTGGCAATTTCAGCCTGAAAAGTAACATATTTTTTAGCTTGAGCATTACTCAAAAAAGAAATCATAAAGACAACTAAAACACTTAATATTTTTCTCATAAACAAATAATTAAAATTTTTATATTTCAAATCTAAACCTAAATGACATGGTGTTAAAAAAATTAACAAAATTTTAATTTCATTGAAGTTGAATGCTTTTCAAGATTATTTAATTTTTGTGTTTACTTTTGCAGTCTAAAATTTATAACATGTACAGAAGTCATAATTGTGGCGAATTGAATGCCTCACATATCAATACAGAAGTTACACTTGCCGGTTGGGTTCAAAAATCTAGAGACAAAGGATTTATGAATTGGGTAGATTTACGCGACCGTTATGGAATTACACAATTGATTTTTGACGAAAGCCGTTCTATAAAAGAAGTTTTTGAAGCTGCCAAAACATTGGGTCGCGAATATGTGATCCAAGTGAAAGGAACAGTTATCGAGCGTGAAGCCAAAAACAAAAACATTCCTACAGGTGAAATTGAAATTTTAGTAACTGAACTAAACATATTAAATGCCGCTTTAACTCCTCCGTTTACTATCGAAGATGAAACTGATGGTGGTGAAGACATCCGAATGAAATACCGCTACTTGGACATTCGTAGAAATCCGGTAAAAAATAGTTTGCTTTTCCGTCACAAAGTGGCAATGGAAGTACGTAAATACCTTTCTGATCTTGATTTCTGTGAGGTGGAAACTCCTTATTTAATAAAATCAACTCCAGAAGGAGCAAGAGATTTTGTTGTTCCATCCCGTATGAACGAAGGACAATTCTATGCTTTACCACAATCTCCACAAACTTTCAAACAATTATTGATGGTGGGTGGAATGGACAAATATTTCCAAATCGTAAAATGTTTCCGTGACGAAGATTTACGCGCAGACAGACAACCGGAGTTTACACAAATTGACTGCGAAATGGCTTTTGTGGAGCAAGAAGATATTTTGAATGTATTTGAAGGTTTAACCCGTCATTTGCTAAAAGAAATAAAAGGTATCGAAGTAGACAAATTCCCAAGAATCACTTACGATTATGCCATGAAAACATACGGAAATGACAAACCGGACATTCGTTTCGGAATGGAATTTGGTGAATTGAACGAATTTGCGCAACATAAAGATTTTCCAGTTTTCAACGCAGCCGAATTAGTTGTTGGAATCGCAGTTCCTGGAGCTGGAAATTATACCCGTAAAGAAATTGACGCCTTGATTGACTGGGTAAAACGTCCACAAGTAGGCGCCAGCGGAATGGTTTATGCAAAATGTAACGATGATGGAACTTTCAAATCATCGGTAGATAAATTCTACGATCAAGAAGACTTGACCAATTGGGCAAAAACAACCGGAGCAAAACCTGGTGATATGATTTTTGTTCTTTCTGGACCAGCCGATAAAACAAGAGCACAATTGAGTGCTTTGCGTATGGAATTGGCAACTCGTTTGGGATTAAGGAATCCTGCTGAATTTGCACCTCTTTGGGTTGTAGATTTCCCTTTATTGGAATTTGATGAAGAAAGCGGACGCTACCATGCAATGCACCATCCATTTACTTCTCCAAAACCAGAAGACATGCACTTATTGGAAACCAATCCTGGAAAAGTTCGTGCCAATGCCTACGATATGGTTTTGAACGGAAATGAAATTGGTGGAGGTTCAATTCGTATTCACGACAAAGCGACACAACAATTAATGTTTAAATATTTAGGCTTTACAGAAGAAGAAGCAAAAGCACAATTTGGCTTCCTAATGGATGCTTTCCAATTTGGAGCACCTCCTCACGGTGGTTTAGCTTTTGGATTGGATCGTCTAGTGGCTATTTTAGGGGGACAAGAGACTATTCGTGATTTTATTGCATTCCCAAAAAACAACTCTGGAAGAGACGTAATGATTGACGCTCCGTCTGTTATTGACGAATCACAATTAAAGGAATTACATATTAAATTAAATTTAACAAATTAGGTGAAAAGGTTGAATATCAATAATTTTAGAAAAAAAATATTATGAGAATGGTTTTCGTATTAGATTAAAGATTACATTTGCCTCATTATAAATTATTATTACTATTACAATGCGTACAGGTACAGTTAAATTTTTCAATGAATCTAAAGGTTACGGATTCATTACAGACGAAGAAACAGGAAAAGACATTTTTGTTCATGCATCAGGAATCAACGCGGAAGAATTGCGCGAAGGTGACAGAGTAAGCTATGAAGAAGAAGAAGGAAGAAAAGGTAAAGTTGCTGCTAAAGTTGCAGTTCTTTAAGCATAAAAATAGTTACATATTTTTTGCAAAAAGCGTCTAAAAAACGTTCCGATTAGTTTCGGAACGTTTTTTTTTGTGCCCATTCTAAAAAAACAGTAGTCACTATCCTTATTTATAATCATTAAAAATTAGGATTATATCAAGTCAATGTCCCTACTAAATTCGCTGTAAAACTTGTGTTTTAATTACACTAAAGCTATCTTTGTCGCTTAATTTAAAGCAAAAATTGACAATTATGCAATCTGAACAATTAAACTATATCCCAGTCTTCATGCAGCTTGTTTTAGCTGTAGGATTTGTCATAGCTATCATCATAATTTCAGGCAAGCTTGGACCAAAAAGATCATCGGAAAATAAAGACAAAAACTTCGAATGTGGTATTGAATCTGTAGGAAATGCAAGAATTCCTTTTTCGGTAAAATATTTTTTAGTTGCTATTTTGTTTGTTCTTTTTGATGTCGAGGTGATATTTTTATATCCTTGGGCCGTGAATTTCAAAGAGTTAGGAATTGAAGGAATGATAAAAATGATTATCTTTATGATGCTTCTTTTGGTTGGTTTTTTCTATATCATCAAGAAGAAAGCTTTAGAGTGGGAATAAAAATATTTTAAATTATAAATGCTGAATTATAAATTAATTGAAATATTCAAAAATTTAAAATTCAACGTTCAAAATAAAAAAATTAAAATGAGCGATTCAAAAATAAATATGGTAGCCCCTCCAGAAGGTGTTGTTGGTGAAGGATTCTTTGCTACAAAACTGAATGACGTTGTTGGATTAGCACGTGCCAATTCGCTTTGGCCTTTACCTTTTGCAACCTCTTGTTGCGGAATCGAATTTATGGCAACAATGGCTTCGCATTATGATTTAGCCCGTTTTGGTTCTGAAAGAGTGAGTTTCTCTCCTCGTCAAGCCGACATGCTATTGGTAATGGGAACAATCTCCAAAAAAATGGCTCCAATTTTACGTCAAGTGTACGAACAAATGGCAGAACCTAGATGGGTAATATCAGTTGGTGCTTGTGCTTGTTCGGGAGGAATTTTCGATACTTACTCAGTATTGCAAGGAATTGACAAAGTAATTCCTGTTGATGTATATGTTCCTGGTTGCCCACCACGTCCAGAACAAATTGTGGATGGAGTTATGAGATTACAAGACTTAGTAAAAAGCGAATCTGTAAGAAGAAGAAGTTCACCAGAGTACCAAGAATTATTGGCATCTTATAACATTCAATAAGTAAAATGGCTTTAGAAACAACAGAAATTCAAGATAAATTAGTAGAAACTTTTGGTTCAAAGGTTTTAGGATTCAATCAAGATAAAGACATTTTTGCATTTGAAGCGGATTCAGACATTATTACTGCTGTAGTTCTTTATTTAAAAAATGATCCTACTTTACGTTTTCACTTTTTGACTGATTTATGTGCGGTACACTACCCTGACAACGAAGAAAACAGTCAATTTGCAGTAGTTTATCATTTACACAACTGGTACGAAAACAAACGCATCCGAATTAAAGCATTCATAAACGGTTCAAATCCAGAAATTAAAAGTATTTCAAACATCTTTTTGTGTGCCAATTGGATGGAAAGAGAAACTTATGATTTCTTCGGAATCAATTTCATCGGACATCCACAGTTGAAACGTATTTTGAATATGGATGAGATGATTTCTTTCCCTATGCGTAAAGAATTTCCAATGGAAGACAGTGGAAGGACAGATAAAGATGATAGGTATTTTGGAAGAACAACAATCAACCAAGAGCTAAAAAAATAAATATAATTTTTCACATTAGATAAATGTCAGAACTATTATTACCACCAGAGCATCGCTATGCTAAAATAATCAAAGAGAGACACAATGAAGATGGAAGCGAGCTTTCTATTCTGAATTTAGGTCCTACACACCCAGCTACGCACGGTATTTTTCAAAATATCTTGTTGATGGATGGTGAAAAAATCCTTGATGCAGAACCAACCATTGGCTACATCCACAGAGCTTTTGAAAAAATTGCCGAAAATCGTCCTTTTTACCAAATCACACCACTTACTGACAGAATGAACTATTGTTCATCACCTATCAATAATATGGGATGGTGGATGACGCTTGAAAAACTTCTAGATATCAAAGTCCCTAAAAGAGTTGATTATCTAAGAGTTATTGTAATGGAATTGGCTCGTATTACAGATCACTTAATCTGTAATTCAATTCTTGGAGTAGATACTGGAGCTTATACTGGTTTCCTTTATGTATTCCAATTCAGAGAAAAAGTATACGAAATCTACGAAGAAATTTGTGGAGCGCGTCTTACCACCAATATGGGAAGAATCGGTGGTTTCGAAAGAGATTGGTCACCAGAAGCTTTTAGAAAACTAGACGATTTTCTAAGAGATTTTCCGGTCGCTTGGAAAGAATTTGAAAACTTATTTGAAAGAAACAGAATATTTATCGACAGAACTGTAAATGTTGGATCGATCACTGCTGAAAAAGCAATGGCTTATGGATTTACAGGTCCAAATTTACGTGCTGCCGGAATTGATTATGATGTTCGTGTGGCACAACCATACAGTTCATACGAAGATTTTGATTTCATCGTTCCAGTAGGAAAATCAGGAGATACTTACGATCGTTTTTGCGTTCGTAATGCTGAAGTTTGGGAAAGTTTAAGCATTATCCGTCAAGCATTAGATAAAATGCCGGAAGGAAATGAATACCATGCTGAAGTTCCTGAATACTACCTTCCTCCAAAAGAAGATGTTTACACAAATATGGAATCTTTGATATACCATTTCAAAATTGTGATGGGTGAAGTTCCTGTTCCAGTTGCCGAAATTTACCATCCTGTTGAAGGTGGAAATGGAGAAATTGGTTTTTATTTGGTTACAGACGGAAGCAGAACTCCTTATAGATTACACTTCAGAAGACCTTGTTTTATTTATTATCAAGCCTATCCAGACATGATTAAAGGTTCAATGTTATCTGATGCCATTGTTATTTTATCAAGTTTAAATGTTATTGCTGGAGAATTAGACGCATAAAAAAGATTGCAGAATACAGATTTGAGAATGCAGATTGAAAAATCTAAATCTAAAATCTAAAATCTAAAATATTAGGATGGAAAGAACACATTACAAACAAGAAATAAACATGACCGAAGCATTGATGTCCCGCATCAATGAATTAATTGGTCATTATCCTGAAGACAAAAGAAAATCAGCTTTACTTCCCGTTTTACACGAAGTTCAAGACGCTCACGACAATTGGTTGAGTATTGAATTACAAGATAAAGTTGCCGAAATTTTACATATCAAACCTATCGAAGTGTATGAAGTAGTTACTTTTTACACCATGTATAATCAAAGACCTATTGGCAAATACATGTTTGAATTCTGCCAAACTTCACCTTGTTGTTTAAACGGTGTTGAGGATTTAATGGATTATACCTGTGAAAAATTAGGCGTTCAAGTGGGACAACCTACATCTGACGGTCTTTTTGAAGTAAGAGGAGTTGAATGTTTAGGTGCTTGTGGTTATGCTCCGATGATGCAATTGGGAGATTTTTACAAAGAACATTTGAACAAAGAAAAAATCGACCAGCTAATTGCCGATTGTAAAGACGATAAAATAATATTACACGATAAATAAGATGTCACAAAAAATATTATTAGATAAAATCAATATTCCTGGGATTAAAACCTATGAAGTTTACCGTCAAAATGGTGGTTATGCTTCGGTAGAAAAAGCTTTAAAAACCTTAACTCCTGACGAAGTTGTAGAAGAAGTAAAAACTTCTGGATTACGTGGTCGTGGTGGTGCTGGTTTCCCTGCCGGAATGAAATGGAGTTTTATTGATAAAAAATCAGGAAAACCAAGACATTTGGTTTGCAATGCCGATGAGTCTGAACCAGGAACATTCAAAGATCGTTATTTGATGGAATTTATTCCTCACTTATTGATAGAAGGAATGATTACTTCCAGCTATGCTTTGGGTGCCAACCTTTCATACATCTACATTCGTGGAGAATATATGTGGGTTTTCAAAATATTGGAAAGAGCCATTGCTGAAGCAAAAGCAGCTGGTTTTTTAGGAAAAAATATACTTGGTTCTGGATTTGATTTAGAACTGCATGTTCATTGTGGTGCCGGAGCTTACATTTGTGGTGAAGAAACTGCTTTGATTGAATCATTGGAAGGAAAAAGAGGAAACCCCCGTATCAAACCGCCATTCCCTGCCGTTTCTGGGCTTTGGGCTAATCCAACCGTAGTAAACAATGTAGAAACAATTGCTGCTGTGCCGTGGATTGTAAACAATTCAGGAGCGGATTACGCTAAAATCGGTATCGGTAGATCTACAGGAACCAAATTAATTTCTGCTTCAGGACATGTGAAAAATCCTGGTGTTTATGAAATTGAATTGGGACTAAGTGTTTATGAATTCATGAACTCTGATGAATATCTAGGTGGAATGAGTTCTGACCGTCCTTTGAAAGCTTTTGTGCCTGGAGGAAGTTCTGTTCCTGTTTTACCGGCACATTTAATTTATAAAACTGCAGCAGGCGAAGATCGCTTGATGTCTTACGAATCCTTAAGTGATGGTGGTTTTGCCACTGGATCAATGTTGGGTTCAGGAGGATTTATCGTTTACAACGACACCTCTTGTATCGTTCGTAATACTTGGAATTTCTCCCGTTTTTATCACCACGAAAGTTGTGGACAATGTACCCCATGCAGAGAAGGTACTGGTTGGATGGAAAAAGTATTGCATAGAATAGAAAACGGACACGGACGCGAAGAAGATATCGACTTGTTATTGAGTATCCAAAGCAAAATTGAAGGAAACACTATCTGTCCGCTTGGTGATGCAGCAGCTTGGCCAGTAGCCGCAGCTATTCGTCACTTTAGAGATGAGTTTGAGTACCATATACGTTTTCCGGAAAAAATAAAAAATAGAGATCATTTTGTTGCAGAACCTTTTGAAAAAGTGAAGCACCTAGTTTCTAAAGTAATAGTATAATTTAAAAGTCCGAAGTTGGAAGTTAGAAGTTAGAAGTGGTAACACTTAAACTTTTAAACTTATAAACTTTTAAACAAAAATAGAATGAAAGTAACCATAGACGGTCAAGAAATTGAAGTAGAAGCAGGAACAACGATCTTGCAGGCTGCGCGTATGATTGGTGGAGAAGTTGTTCCGCCAGCAATGTGCTATTATTCTAAGCTAAAAGGGAGCGGTGGAAAATGCCGTTGTTGCTTAGTGGATGTTACCAAAGGTAGTGACGCTGACCCAAGACCAATGCCAAAACTAATGGCTTCTTGCGTAACAGGCTGTCAAGACGGAATGGAAATCGCCAGTAAAGCATCTCCAAGAGTTCAGGAAGCAAGAAAATCAGTAACAGAATTTTTGTTAATCAATCACCCATTAGATTGCCCAATTTGTGATCAAGCTGGAGAATGTGATTTACAAAATTTAAGCTTCGAACACGGAAAATCAGAATCCCGTTTTATTGAAGAAAAAAGAACTTTTGAACCTGAAGATATCGGTCCAAATATTCAATTACACATGAATCGTTGTATTTTATGTCAAAGATGTGTTCAAGTAGCCGATCAATTGACTGACGACAGAGTGCATGGAGTAATGGATCGTGGTGATCACGCCAATATTTCTACTTGTATTTCAAAAGCTATAACTAATGAGTTTTCTGGAAATATGATTGATGTTTGTCCAGTTGGTGCTTTGACTGATAAAACTTTTAGATTCAAATCAAGAGTTTGGTTTAACAAGCCTTATAATGCACACAGAGAATGTACGACTCCAGGATGTTGCGGTAAAACAACTGTTTGGATGTTTGGAAACGAAATTCAACGTGTTACTGGCCGTAAAGACGAATTCCATGAAGTAGAAGAATTCATTTGTAATACTTGTCGTTTTGACAAAAAAGAAGTTTCTGACTGGGTAATTGAAGGACCACGTGAATTTGAAAAGGATTCAGTTATCAATCAGAATAACTACACTCAAAAATTAGAAAAAGTAGAAATTGCTACTGAGAAAAATATTCTTTTGGGTAGAGATCAAGACAGAAAAAAAATAAGTATGGCAGCCAATCCTTTGGACACTAACACTCAAAAATCTTAAGAAATGGAAAGTACATTTATTATAGAAAAGAGTGTTGTTATTGTAGTGGTTTTTGCCCTTACTATGTTGATGGCAATGTATTCCACATGGGCAGAACGTAAAGTAGCCGCTTGGTTGCAAGACAGAATCGGTCCAAACAGAGCGGGACCATTGGGATTATTCCAACCGCTTGCCGATGGTTTAAAATTGTTCTCGAAGGAAGAATTTGAACCAAACACACCCAATAAATTTTTATTTTTTGTAGGACCTGGAATCGCAATGGCTACAGCCTTGATGACAAGTGCTGTTATTCCATGGGGAGACAAATTACACTTATTCGGAAGAGATATTTTATTACAGGCAACTGATGTAAATGTTGCCATATTGTATGTTTTTGGAGTTGTTTCGTTGGGAGTTTATGGCATCATGATTGGTGGATGGGCTTCTAATAATAAATTCTCTTTGATGAGTGCAATTAGAGCTGCTTCTCAAATGGTTTCTTATGAAGTTGCCATGGGATTGTCCATAATCGCTTTGATTATGATGACAGGAACTTTAAGCTTAAGAGAAATTTCATTACAACAATCAGAATGGCATTGGAATGTGCTGTATCAGCCACTTACTTTTTTAATTTTCCTTATTTGTTCTTTTGCTGAGTTGAACAGAACACCTTTTGATTTGGCAGAATGTGAATCGGAATTGATTGGTGGGTACCACACGGAATATTCCTCTATGAAAATGGGATTCTATTTATTTGCCGAATATGCAAATATGTTTGTTTCCTCTACAATTTTAGCCGTTTTGTTTTTTGGTGGATACAATTATCCTGGAATGGGATGGGTATTGGAAAACTGGGGCGTAAATATTGCCAACGTATTAGGAATGGCTGCCCTTTTCATTAAATTATGTGGTTTTATTTTCTTTATCATGTGGGTTCGTTGGACGATACCAAGATTTAGATATGACCAATTAATGCATTTGGGATGGAGAATTTTGATTCCGCTTGCGATAATAAATATTATGATTACTGGAGTTGTGCTTTTGAGAAGTGAAATAGCTGTTTATTTCGGATTTTAATAGAACCAAAACACGATGTTAACGGGGACTAGCCCTGATAGAAGTGGAAATCCTTTTATGTTTTTCTTTAAAACATAAAAGATTGCAACGGATAGCAGGATTAGCTACAAATAAAAAATATAAAATGTCAATAGAAACTATATCCTTATCAGGAAGAAAAAAAATGGTCTCCAACAAGGAGATGACTTTTTTGGAACGCATGTATCTGATTGCGATTGTGAAAGGTTTGATCATTACGCTGAAGCATTTATTCAGAAAAAAAGCAACGATTCAATATCCTGAGCAAGTTCGTGAGATGAGCCCTGTCTATCGTGGACAACATATGTTGAAACGCGATGAACAAGGTAGAGAAAACTGTACAGCTTGTGGTTTATGTGCTTTGTCTTGCCCTGCTGAAGCCATTACAATGAAAGCCGGTGAGCGTAAAGCTGACGAGATGCATTTGTACAGAGAAGAAAAATATGCTGAAATCTATGAAATCAATATGTTGAGATGTATTTTTTGTGGACTTTGTGAAGAAGCTTGTCCAAAAGATGCTATTTACTTGACTATCTCCAAAGAATTGGTTCCTGCTAGTTATGACAGGGAATCTTTCATTTTTGGAAAAGACAAACTAGTTATGCCTCTAGAAATGGCTATTAAGAACACTCAACCTAAAATCGCTAACTAATGTCAACAGTACTTATTCTATTTTGCGTATTGTCTGCAATCACATTGCTAACAGCATTTTTAACTATTTTTAGTAGAAACCCAATTCATAGTGCTATTTACTTAGTGATTTGTTTTTTCTCTATAGCAGGACATTATTTATTATTGAACGCACAGTTTTTGGCAATTGTACATATCATTGTGTATTCTGGGGCGATTATGATTTTATTACTGTTTACCATAATGTTGATGAATCTTAATGAGGCTGATGAAGTTCATAAGCCGAGATTCACGAGATTGGGTGCAATTGTTTCCTTTTGTTTGGTTTGTTTGGTTTTAATAAAAATATTTATCGACTCTAAACCTATTGTAGAATATGATTATACGGGCGAAGATTACCAATCGATAAAAGTATTAGGAAAAGCATTATTGAACGAATATATGGTGCCTTTTGAATTTGCTTCTATTCTATTATTGGTAGCGATGATTGGATCTGTATTATTGTCTAAAAAAGAAAAATTAGAAAAATAATGAACAATATTTTAACTCAAATTGGTATAGAGAACTATATCTTCCTGTGTGTAACACTATTTTGTATTGGGATTTTTGGGGTTTTATACAGACGAAATGCCATCATTGTGTTTATGTCTATTGAAATTATGTTGAATGCTGTTAACTTATTGTTTGTGGCTTTCTCTACTTACCATCAAGACGCACAAGGACAAGTATTCGTATTTTTCTCCATGGCAGTAGCAGCAGCTGAAGTTGCAGTAGGACTAGCCATATTAGTTTCGATATTTAGAAATATTGGATCAATTAGCATCGATAATTTAAAAAACTTAAAAGGATAAATGGCAATGGATACCAATTTAGCTTTAGTCTTACTATTAACTCCTTTTTTAGGATTTTTAATTAATGTTTTCTTCGGGAAAAGTTTAGGAAAATCTGTTTCAGGAATCATCGGAACCCTTTCGGTAGTGATTTCTTTTATTGTTACGATTTCCTTTTTTCTACAAATCAACCAAACGAAACAAGCCATATCAATTGAATTATTTGATTGGATTCAGATTAGTAACTTCAATGTTAGTTTTGGATTTTTACTAGACCAATTATCAATTTTATGGTTATTGTTTGTAACTGGAATTGGTTCGTTGATTCATTTATACTCCATCAGCTATATGCATGATGACGAGAAAATGCATTCTTTCTTTGCATATTTGAATCTGTTTATCTTCTTTATGATTACCCTAGTAGTTGGAAGCAACTTATTGGTAATGTTCATTGGTTGGGAAGGAGTTGGACTTTGTTCTTACCTATTAATTGGATTTTGGTATAAAAACCAAGATTACAATGATGCTGCAAAAAAAGCTTTTATCATGAACCGTATTGGGGATTTAGGATTGCTAATCGGGATATTTATCTTAGGAAGTTTATTCTCTACATTGGATTTTGCTACTTTAAAAACAGCTATTGCTGGAGCCTCAAATGTTGATACACTTTGGTTAAGCATCGCTGCTTTGGCATTGTTTATCGGAGCTTGTGGAAAATCAGCACAAATTCCATTATACACTTGGTTACCTGATGCGATGGCAGGGCCTACTCCGGTTTCGGCATTGATACATGCTGCAACAATGGTTACTGCAGGTATTTTTATGGTATCAAGAATGCATTTCTTATTTGATTTAACACCAGAAGTACAAACAATAATTGCCGTAATTGGAGGTGTAACTTCATTAGTTGCCGCAACTATTGGTTTGGTTCAAAATGATATTAAAAAAGTATTAGCCTACTCTACCGTTTCTCAATTGGGTTTAATGTTTCTAGCATTGGGATTAGGTGCTTATGAAGTAGCAATATTTCACGTAATCACTCACGCTTTCTTCAAAGCTTGTTTGTTCCTTGGATCTGGATCTGTAATTCATGGCTTGCACGGAGAACAGGATATGCGTAAAATGGGTGGATTGAAAAGCGCCATGCCAATCACTTTTTGGACAATGCTTATATCATCATTGGCAATTTCGGGAGTTCCTTTGTTTTCAGGTTTCTTTTCTAAGGATGAAATCTTGATGACGGCATTCCATCATAACATCCCACTATGGGTTGTTGCTTCTGTTGCTTCTATAATGACTGCTTTCTATATGTTCCGATTGATGTTCCTAACTTTCTTTAATGACTTTAGAGGAACTGAAGAACAAAAACATCATTTACATGAAAGCCCTGCTTTAATAACATTCCCTTTAATTGTATTGGCTATTTTGGCTACTATCGGAGGTTTGATCAGTTTACCTGGCAACAGTTGGTTAAACCATTATTTAGCTCCACTTTTTGCGAAAGCGACATCAGAAGAACATACATTGGGAACCACAGAATACATGCTAATGGCAATTGCCGTTGTTGGTGGACTAGTAGGAATTGGGATTGCTTATGCTAAATACATCAAACAAAATACAGTTCCGAGTGAGGACGCTGAAATTACTGGATTATCAAAAGTGCTTTACAACAAATACTACGTTGATGAAATATATGATTCAGTGTTTGTAGCGCCTGTAAATAGTTTATCAAAATTCTTTAGGGACTATGTTGAAACAGGAATTTCTACCCTAGTTTTTGGATTAGGAAAAGTAACCAGCGAACTTAGTTACCAAGGTAAAAAATTACAGAATGGAAGTGTTGGACTATACCTATTTGCTTTTGTTTTAGGCATGTGTGCCATTGTTTCATTTTTATTTCTAGCTCAATAATTATATACTATGAATGTATCTCTAATATTAATCATCCTTTTAGTTGGCGCATTTGCAACTTATTTAGCTGGTGACAAGCTTGCTCCAAAAGTGGCATTGTTTTTCGGATTAGCGGCTGCAGGTTGCTCAATAGTTTTGTTAAACCATTTTAATTTAGGCGAAAACATTAGCTACAGCAGCCAATGGATTACATTACCTAAAGTTTCATTTGCATTACAAGCCGACGGATTGTCGTTAGCCATGGTTTTATTGACAACTGCCTTGACTGCCATTATAATCTTATCTTCTTTTGGTAATGATTTCAAAAATTCAAAAGCAATTTATTCTCTTATATTGTTTATGTCATTTGCAATGACAGGGACTTTCTTGGCAAGCGATGGTCTTTTATATTATATCTTCTGGGAATTATCATTGATTCCTATTTACTTTATCGCTTTGATTTGGGGTAATGGCGATGCTGAAGAACGTAAAAAAGCAGTAGTTAAATTCTTTATCTATACTCTTGCCGGTTCATTATTCATGCTGGTTGCATTTATTTATATGTATCAAAAAGCAAATGGAAGCTTCTTAATCGAGGATTTATACAAATTGAACTTAACTGTTAACGAGCAAAAATGGATTTTCACGGCTTTCTTCCTAGCATATGCAATTAAGATTCCTTTAATTCCTTTTCATACTTGGCAGGCGAATGTTTACCAAAAAGCTCCAACTCTTGGAACTATGCTTTTATCCGGTATTATGCTAAAAATGGGATTGTATAGCCTTATCCGTTGGCAATTGCCTTTGACTCCTTTAGCAGCCAAAGAATACATGTTTATATTCATCGGTGTAGGTATTGCCGGTGTTATTTATGGCTCTATTGTTGCATTGAGACAAAAAGATTTGAAAAAATTATTGGCTTATTCTTCCCTTGCTCACGTTGGATTAATTGCTGCCGGAACTTATGCTTTAAACCTTGATGGTTTTAGAGGTGCCGTTTTACAAATGATTGCCCACGGTTTTGTGGTAGTTGGATTATTTTTTGCTGCTGAAATCATTTTTAGAAGATACGAAACAAGACTAATTTCAGAAATGGGTGGTATTCGTTCTCAATCACCAAAATTCACTTCAATGTTTTTAATTTTGGTACTAGCTTCTGTGGCCTTGCCAACAACTTTTAACTTTATTGGAGAATTTACAGTATTGTACAGCCTTTCTCAAATAAATATTTGGTTTGCAATTTTGGGTGGAACAACAATTATTTTGGGAGCTTATTATATGTTGAAAATGTTCCAACACGTAATGCTTGGAGAAACTAACACAAAAGTATTTGCCGACATTACTTTCTCTGAAGGTTTGACAATGGTAATTATTATTGCGGTTTTATTTTTCTTCGGAATGTACCCAAAACCAATCAATGATTTGATAACACCAAGTCTAGAGACTATTTTAAACACTATTAATAAATACAATTAAGTAAAAGCATAATATAAATGACAACATTAATAGCTATAATAGGATTAGGTGTTTTATGCCTTATATTTGAAATCTTCGATTTTAGAAAAGCCATTATTCCAATATCAATCATTGGACTATTAGCCATTCTAGGACTTACAGTTTCTGAATTTAATTCTCCAGCGAGTTACTACAACAACATGATTGTAGTAAATAAATTTTCAGTTTCTTTTTCAAGTTTGTTTATAGTACTAACTATCTTTTTGGTTGCTTTAGGCCATAATTTCTATGATAATCACCAAAGTAAACTTTCTGATTATATCGCCATTAAAATATTCTTATTATCTGGTGCAGTTGCCATGGTTTCTTTTGGAAATTTGGCTATGTTCTTCTTAGGAATAGAGATATTATCCATATCGCTTTATGTTCTTGCCGCAAGCAACAGATTAAACATAAAGAGTAATGAAGCTGGTATGAAATATTTCTTGATGGGATCTTTTGCATCTGGAATTATTTTATTTGGTATCTGTATGATTTATGGTGCGATGGGAACATTCGACATTGTAGAAATTAGCGATATGTCTCAATCGGCTGAGCTTCCTATTTGGTTCCCAATCGGAATTGTTTTGGTTACAATCGGAATGTTATTCAAAATCGCAGCCGTTCCATTTCATTTTTGGGCTCCAGACGTTTACGAAGGTTCTCCAACTTTGACGACAACTTTAATGAGTACTTTGGCAAAAGTTGTGGCAATAGCGACACTTTATAAATTGTTATCTAGCATGAATGCCGATATCAATTATGCATTCCAAATTGTAGTGGTAGTTGTTTCAATTGCATCTATGACTGTTGGTAATATCATGGCATTAAGACAAGTCAATGTGAAACGTATGCTGGCCTTTTCAGGTATTTCACATGCTGGATTTATGTTGATGACATTATTGAGTTTATCAACTTCAGCAGGAAGCTTATTGTATTATGCTTCTGCTTATTCATTGTCTGGTATTGCTGCTTTCAGCGTTATATTATATGTATGCAAAAACAGAGAAAACGAAGATGTTGTAAACTTTCACGGTTTAGGAAAAACAAATCCTTTGTTGGCTGCTATTTTAACAGGTTCATTGCTTTCTATGGCGGGTATTCCAATATTTGCAGGTTTCTTTGCTAAATTGGTTTTGTTTAGCCAAACCATTCAAGCAGGTTATTTAGTGGTGGTTATATTTGCGGTTATCAACTCAATTATAAGTGTTGGTTACTACTTCAAATTGATTTTGGCAATGTATACCAAAGAACCGAACGAAACTCGTACAGGAAAACCATTCTTGATTTATGCAGTTGCCGTTATTGCTATTGTTTTAAACATTGTCATAGGATTGTTTCCTTCATTGATTTTAGATCTATTAGCATAAGTTTTTAAAAAAAAATATATTAAGTCACTAATGATATTTATTGTTAGTGACTTTTTTTCATAAAAAAACCACCAATTGCAATAATTGATGGTTTTTTACCCTAATCTAATTCAACTCAAAACTTAATATTATACTATTGCAAGCTATTGAGCTCTCATTTTGATATAATCTAGTTGATAATTATACCCTTTTTTCAATAGTATAAATTGTTTATTCATCAGATGCCAAAGCTCTGGATGATTTATAACTGTTTGTCATATTAATACTGTTCACTAATTGTTTTACACTACTGTTAAAAGGATCAATACTAACCACTTTTTGAAGATAAGGGAATACCCCTTTTTCAATTTGTTCCTTTTGTGTTTTCAAATCTGCAAAGGCCTTTTTATCAAAAACTGGAGACCCTAAATCATTCATTTGGTTTGCTATTTTAATACTTTTCCCTATCATTAATGACGAAAGTCCCAGATAAGCATCAGCATATTCCGGATTTATTTCAATAGCCTTTTTATAATAATATTCCGCTCCTTCATAATAATGTTCATTTTGGCAATTTGCACCAAAACTCGTAATTAACTCCGCATTGTCGGGATTAGATTCTATTATAACAGACACTAGATTGTCGAAATAATCATAATCTTTGATTTCCAAATATAAATTGGCTTCAAGCAAGGCTAATGACAAATCTTGTCCATCAAGATTTCTTGCCTGTGATATTGCTTTCAATGCAATTTCTTTATAACCTTTTTGGATATAAATCATAGCAATACTTTTATAAATTTCAGCCTTTTTAGATTGAAATACCTGTCTTGGTCTTAAATGAGTTGCGTTTAGAATTTGAGTATCTCTATCTTTCAATGTGGCAAAATACTCATCTTTTAATTTACTTTTGCTATAAGCAATATAGACCTCAATGTTTCCAGAGTAATTCATGGCTTTCAATTCTTCAAAACATTTCAGAGCCATGTCATTTTCATTAGCGTTTTTATAGCTAACTGCAGCATTATAAAGTTGTAATGTATCTTTCTTATCTATTAGATAGGCTTGGTAAAATTTATTCGAAGCTTCTATAAAGTTTTTAACTGCTGAATCTTCAATGGCACTATTTACAAGTCCCACTTTAATTTTATGAAGTGATTCGATTGCCTCGGAAGTATACTTGTTTTGGTTTGATTCATTCTCAACTACAATCAAGTCATTAAACACCGTAACCGCTTGTGAAAGGTACTTAGAAGTGTTAATGTTTTTGTCTGCCAAATCCAATAGAGCGGAGCCTTTTGTGTAGTAAAAATGGATTTTTTCTTCATCCGGAGAGTTACTAATCAAATATTCAACAGGAGCCAAAATTGCAATTACCTGTTCTGAATTACCTGCTTTCAATTCCTTTTGGGCGGCTTTTATCTGATTTTTTTGAGCGTATATAAAAGGAGTAAACAACAACAAACTAAAAAGGGCACTGAAAATACTTTTCATAATTGGTAAGTTTAAATTAATAAAAGGTAAATGTTGGGACATTATATGTATCAAACTAAGACTTGAAAACTTCAAAAAGAAAACCAATCTCACAATTTAAGAACGTATTACTTATTTGCTTTTTTCAAAGCTATTGATTAAAAAATTGTCTCCTATACGTATTTTTACCTGATTTTTATTACAAAGTTGACAGTCTAAAAATCATGCTTAAGATTTTTTATAAGAAAAGTATCAGTAAGTATCTAGAAATATATTAGGCATATAAAAAAAACAGAACAACACACTGTATATCAATTATAATCGCTAAATTACGATATGAAATAAAGGAGACATGGGAACAACTAAAAGACAAGATTTCGATCAGGAAACAAACGCAATCGCCGAAATCTGCAAAGCATTGGGTCATCCAACCCGAATGCAGATAATGACACTCTTATGGAATAAAAACAACAGAACCTGCGGGGAAATTGTTTCCTTAATTCCGTTAGCACAATCCACAATATCCAAACATTTATTAGAATTAAAAAAAGCTGACTTATTAAATGTAAAGAATGTTGGAAAAAAAACTATTTATTCGATTGAAGTAGAAAAAATACAAATTCTCAAGAAGTACTTAACCAATTATTTATCGAATAAAATACTTTCTAAAGAAGCTGAAATTGCCATACTTCCACCCACTCCAAAAATTGCAAAAAGAGATAAATTACATTTAAAGGAATTCAACTACCAGTTTCCAGACAAAAAAAGTGACTTAAATCAAAGCAATATTGAATAGTTTTATAATAAAATCTTAAACTATAAAAGTTCGAAATTCAATTTCTCTAATTTTGCACTTTAAATTATTTGGCTGTGCCGATAAAAAAACAAATATGAAAAATCAATTGAAAGTACAAATCTGGTCAGATGTAATGTGTCCATTTTGTTATATAGGAAAAAGAAAAATAGAAGAAGCCATAACACAATTTGAAAACAAAGATTCCATTGAAATAGAATGGAAAAGTTTTGAATTGGATCCCCGCTTTGTAGCAACATCAGGTGAAACTATTGCCGATCATTTGGCTGAAAAATATGGTAGAGATATTGATTGGGCTCAGTCTATGCTGGAAAACACAACTCAAACAGCTAAAAGTAACGGCTTGGATTTCCATTTTGAAAAAGCAATCTTGGCCAATTCATTAAACGCTCACCGATTACTGCATTTAGCAAAAAAGCACAATCGCTCTAATGATTTAGAAGAACTGCTTTTCAAGGCCTATTTTACCGAAGGAAAAAATGTCAATGACTGGAATACGCTACAGGAAATTGGGCAAAAAGCCGGTTTGCACATTGACGAAATTAAACAGCTCATAGATACAGATATCTTCACAAAAGAGGTTAGACAAGATCAGCAACAGGCACAAGAATTAGGCGTAACTGGAGTTCCATTCTTTGTATTTGATAATAAATACGCAGTATCTGGAGCACAGCCGACGGAAGTCTTTTTGAAAACATTGGAAAAAGCCTGGGAAGAAGGAAACTTTGAAACCAAACTAAAACTTCAAAATACCTCAGATAAAAACAGCTGTGGTATCGATGGATGTGAATAACACAAAAACTATGACTGAAAATACAAAAACAATCCGTTGGGGAATAATTGGATGTGGTAATGTTACCGAACTAAAAAGCGGTCCAGCCTATCAAAAAACAACAGGTTTTACTATTCAAGCAGTAATGCGCAGAGATCCGGAAAAAGTAAAAGATTATGCCAAACGACATGGCATTCCTAAATTCTATACAGATGCAGATGCTTTAATAAATGATCCCGAAATTGATGCTGTTTATATTGCAACACCGCCCGACACCCATAAATATTATGGATTAAAAGTGGCTGAAGTTGGAAAACCATGCTGTATTGAAAAACCATTGGCTCCAAACTATCAAGATTGTTTAGCCATTGCTGAAGCCTTTGAATCAAAAAACATCCCTGTATTTGTTGCCTATTACAGAAGGACACTTCCAAGATTTGAGCAAATAAAAAAATGGATTGATTCGAAAACCATTGGAGAAATTAGACATATCAGATGGCATTTAAGCAAGCCCACAACTAATCAAGACCGTTCAGGCGAATACAACTGGCGAACGGACATAAAAATCGCTACAGGAGGTTATTTTGATGACTTAGCCAGCCACGGATTGGATTTATTCATTCATTATCTCGGTCCAATAAAAGAAGTTTCGGGAATTAGCCTTAATCAGCAAGGGTTATATACTTCAAAAGATGCTGCGGTGGCAAACTGGCTTCACGAATCTGGAGTTACAGGAAGTGGAAGCTGGAATTTTGGTTCCTTCGAACGCGAAGATATTGTTGAAATTTATGGCAGTGAAGGAAAAATTACTTTCTCCGTATTTGAAAATCACCCTATAATCCTAAAAACTGCTGCTGGCGAAACTACTCACAACATTACTCATCCCGAAAATATTCAGTTGTATCATGTGGAGCAAATGCGGGAGGATCTTTTAGGAAATCAAAAACATCCATCCAACGGATTTACAGCTGCACATACTAGCTGGGTGATGGATCAGATTATTGGAAACTAATTAAACGAATAAAAAGTTTAGACACGAATTTCACTAATTAGCACGAATAGTTTTTCGTGCTAATTAGTGAAATTCGTGTTAACTATTATTACCAAACTATTTCAATCTTTTGACCTTTTTTCAAAATGACATCTTGCTTTTTATTACCGCTGACAAGTATTGATTTACCTCCGTTTTTAGAAAACAACGAAACCTTTTTTAGCTTCTTGGCTTCCCATTCCATCGAAATTTCAAAGCCTCCTCTCGCACAAATTCCTTTTACAGATCCGCTTTCCCAAGCATCAGGCAAAGCAGGCAGTAATCGGATTTCATTTTCATCAGACTGCACTAACATTTCGGCAACCGCAGCTGCTCCTCCAAAATTTCCGTCTATTTGAAATGGCGGATGCGCATCGAATAAATTTGGGTATGTCCCTCCTCCTCTTCTTGGTTTCTCCGTTTTCTTTCCATCGGGATCTACGTAACGAAGCAATTCTCTGAACATTTTATAGGCACGATTTCCGTCCCAAAGTCTTGCCCAAAGATTGATGCGCCAACCTTTTGACCAGCCTGTAGTTTCATCGCCTTTTATTTCCAGTGTTTTTTTGGCAGCATTTGCTAATTCAGGTGTTTTCAATGGGGTAATGTGATCACCTGGAAAAAGTCCAAACAATTGCGACTGATGGCGATGTCTTGGATCTTTATCATCCCAATCAAAATACCATTCCTGCAAATTGCCTTTTTTGCCTATTTGGTAAGGATAGAATTTGGAAAGCGCCGTTTCAAGCTTTGATCTGAATTCGGCATCAACATTTAAAACTTTTGAAGCTTTTATGGTTTTATCAAAGCATTCTCTGATCATTGCCAAATCAGCTGTTCCTCCATACATAGTTGCTCCAACAAAACCATCGGGAGTGATGTATTGATTTTCGGGTGAAGTAGATGGTGAAGTAATTAAATTTCCGTTTTTGTCAATTACCAACCAATCCAAACAAAACTCTGCCGCTCCTTTCATCAACGGATAGCCTTCATTTTTCAAGTAGTTTTTGTCTCCAGTAAAAACATAATGTTCCCAAATGTGCGTACTTAGCCAAGCTCCTGCAATTGGCCAACAAGCCCACATCGGATCTTCTTTTCCAAACTGCCCCACGGGATTAGTCATTGCCCAAATATCAGAATTGTGTGCAGCAGCCCAACCTTTGTCAACTCCATAAAAAGTCTTCGCCGTTACTTTACCTGTTACCGCAAGATTTTTAATGAAACCCAAAAGAGGCAAATGCATTTCGGAAAGATTCGTGTTTTCGGCGAGCCAATAATTCTCTTCCAGATTGATATTCATAGTGTAATTACTGCTCCAAGGCGCATGCAAATGCGGATTCCAAAGTCCTTGCAGATTGGCTGGAACTCCCAAGGTTCTTGAACTGCTGATTAGCAAATAACGTCCATATTGAAAATACAGAATTTCTAGATTTTTATCTTCGTTTCCGTCGGCATATCCCAATAAGCGTTCGTCTGTAGGCAAATCCGGAGCTGTTGTTTTTCCTAGATTCAAACTTACTCGGCTGTAAAATTTTTGATAATCAGCAATATGTGAATGTTTTAATTTATCGAATGATTTTGCAAAAGCTTTGTTCAAATTAGTAGATGCTGTCGCTTTATCATTAATTCCTTCGGTAGCGGGATTTTTGTCAAAACCGTTAAAACTGGTAGCAACGGACACATAAATCAAGGCTTCGGTTCCGTCTTTTAAACCCAAACTATTGGCGGAACTTACAATTGAGCCATCTGTGTTTTTAATTTTTATCAAATTAGTAAAACGCGTTCCTCTTTCTTTTTGCGCCAGAAAAAGAAGCGGAACGGAATAGCCTGCGTTTTCATGAATCGGTGCCACACCGGTCAGAGTAAGCAGATTGTTTTTTACTTCGGTATTTGAAGTTAGCAGACTATTTGAATGGATATCGAAATTCAAAGTTCCTTTTTTACTGCTTGTCAATTTGATAACCATAATTTGGTCTGGAGCCGAAACAAAGTATTCGCGGGTATATTTTACGCCGTCAATTTCATAACTGACTTTGGAAATAGCATTCGAAATATCCAATTCTCTGTGATAATTAGAAGCTTTTCCTGTGTGGAAATTGTTAATTTCCATCGTTCCTAGTGGTTGATAAGACTCGGAATTTTTGCCTTGAACTTTTTTATTCAGTTCTTCGGCCAATTTATAGTCTTCGTTTTTTAATGCTTCGCGAATGGCTGGTATATTTTTATAAGCTTCGGGACTCATGCTCGCATTTACGGGTTCTCCCGACCAAAGCGTGATATCATTCAGATAAATTTTGTCTGACTGCACTCCGCCAAAAACAGTTGCACCCATTTTTCCATTTCCTAAAACAAGGCTTTCTTCAAAAAATTCAGCAGGCTGTTTGTACCAAAGAACATTGGTGGATTGCGCTACTGCATTTCTGCAAAAGATGGAAAAGATGAAAACTAAAAACAGTTTATTTAAGAGATTTAACTTCATATATTGTTACTTATTTTGAACATCTTATGTCTTCTTTGCTTGCGTGAGGGATAAAAGCTAACTACCGAAGTAGTGCGGATAGCCCGACCGCATTTACGAAAGGCGCGCAATAAGCGGTATGTTAAATAGCGCCTTTTGTAAATGTGGTCACGCCCTAATAATTACTTATTGACTTTATAGATTTCATTAGCCGTCATCATTTCCCAATTATCAGTTCTGAAAGGAGATGCCGGGAAATTTTCTTTATTGAAAAGATTGATTTCTGTATCATCATCTGCCCAACCGTAACGAACCGCAACTGGATTTGGAACTGCTTCGCTGGAAACTACTACTTTATTGTCTTTAATTGCAGCTTTGGCAGGGTAAAAAACTTTATCGGCTCCTGCAACTTCAAAACCTTTTAGATTTCCAGTTTTATCCGTTGATGACAATCCGCTCCCTATGGACGCAAAGCTTACTATAATCTGGTTTCCTTTGATATCCATTGACTTATACATTGGTCCACTGTTAACTTGTTTTTTTCCATAAACGTCATTCAAGGCGATAGCTGCTAAACGTTTTGCAACATCTTGCTTGTTTGTTGGGTGAATGTCTTTTGCATTTCCAATATCCGTAGTTACAACCATTCCTGTGTTTGGTACTTTCAGCGTTTCGGTTTGTGCTTCGCGAAGTTCGGCCCAACGGCTTCCTTTTGTACTGTTTCCGCCAAATTCATCAAAGGTTGACAATTGCACAAAATAGAATGGGAAATTGCCTTGATTCCATTTGGTTCTCCAATCGGTAATCATTAATGGGAAAGCTTTTTTGTATTGATTGGCTCTCCAAACATTGGCTTCTCCCTGATACCACAAAACCCCTTGAAAAGCATAAGGAATCAACGGATTTACCATCGCATTGTACAATAACGAAGGATAACTGTTTGGCGAAACTGAAACTCTCACATTTACCACATTAAATTTCCAAAGTCCGTCAAGTGGTATGTTTTTAATGCCTAGGTTTAATTTCAAATCGGCTGATTCTCCGTAAATACCACCGCCACCTCCATTATCTACGATTCTTACTGCAATGGTGTTTTTGCCTTCTTTTAGAACATTTGCAGGTATTAGGTAAACGCGTTTTAGATCATATTGGGTGTTTTTGCCAATTTCAATTCCGTTTACATAGGTAATATCTTCGTCGTCGATTTTTGATAGACATAAAGTAGCTTTGTTTTTAATATCGTCAGCGGAAAGAGTTATTGTTTTTCGCATCCAGACGATACCGTCCATATTTCCTAATTGCTGATTTTCCCAAAGTGAAGGTGCTTTGATTTCTGGCCAATTTTTATCATCAAAATTCATCTCTTTAAATTGGTTTTCATTTGCCATTGTGACATCAAAACCTTGAACTTTTTTGAGATTTTCTAAAATCGTTTTTTTATAGGTTTCAAGAATGGCATCCATATTAACAGAAGGCACATTGGCAATCATATCTTTGAATTCTTCGCTTTTTTCAAATGCTTGACGGCTTGTCCAAGTTTCTACATTGGTTCCGCCCCAAGATGTATTTATAATCCCGATTGGAATTTTTAATTCTGCATATAATTTTTTAGCAAAATAATAGCCAATGGCTGTAAAATTTCCAACGGTTTCTTTGCTGCTAACTTCCCATTTACCTGCTTTTAAATCTTCTTTTGGAGTCCCGCTTAAATCTTGGGCAACCCCAAAATGACGAATCATAGGATAATTAGAATCATTAATTTCAGCTTGAGCATTTATTGTTTTTGACACCTGAAATTCCATGTTGGATTGTCCTGAGCATATCCAGACTTCACCAACCAAAACATCTTTGATGACAATTTTGTTTTTCCCGGTTATGGTCAATTCAAAAGGCCCACCTACTTTTTCGGCGTTTAAACCAACAGTCCACTTACCATTTTTATCAGCTATGATGGTTCTGGTTTGTTTATTAAAATGAACTTCAACTTTTTCATTGGGATCTGCCCAACCCCAAACTGGAATTATTTTGTTACGCTGCAAAACCATTCCATCAGAAAATAGTAATGGCATACGGACATTGGCGTTTGCCAATATACTGACCATCAAAAATAGAAATACAATACTTTTTTTCATTTTTTTTATATTTTTAAAAAGATTCTAAGCTACTAAGATTCTAAGACGCTAAGCTTTAACAAAACTTAGAATCTTAGAATCTCTCCGTAACTTAATAACTCCAAAGTTACTTCAATCCATCGAGCAATCCATTTAGAGCTTGAGTATCAAATACAGTATTATCACTTCTTTTAAAGATTCCAAAACCTTTATCACCCAAACTTCCTTCATCCCAATAAAAAGGTAACAATCCATTTGCTTTAGCTTGTTTCACAACTGTTTTCAAATAATAAGCTCTTGAAGCCAGATGTAAAGTTAAAGCATCGCCAGTTAAAGTAGTACGACGAATTGCGCCGAACTCTCCTAATACAACAGGAATTCCTTTGTCTACAAATTGAGTTTTCATTAATTTGAAGTTTTTCTCCAAATCAGCTTCTTCACCCCAGGTTGCATTTCGCTCTGTATCGATTGCAGAATGATAACCTGCTCCCCAATAATAGAACATTTTACCCCAGGTTTCATCTTTAGTTAAACCTCCAAAATTCCAAGGAGAATAATAATGAACCTCAGCCATCATTCGGTTAGCTGTTTTATCCGTTGGCAAAACTGTCATTAATTTATTGGTTTTTTCGATATCTGTTGACGGCCCTTGAACTATCAAAGTACGAAATGCATTTTTGCCTCCTGTCGAACGTACCGCATCAATAAATGTTTGATGATAAGATGTTAAAACTGCCATTTGGGCTGCGTTCTCAACATTGGGTTCATTGGCACCGGCAAAAAGTAAATGCTCATCAAAACCTCTTAAATGAGTAGCGATTTGTTCCCAAAAGGCTTTTTGCTTGGCATTATTTTCTGACTTCTTGGCATCGGTAATGTTGTTTTCCAACCATCCACCATCCCAGTGAATATTCACAATAACATACATATCATTATCCACACAATACTGAACTACTTCTTTTACTCTATTCAGCCATTCGGTTTTGATTTGTGCAGTAGTTGAATTAGCTAAATTTTGATTCCAAGAACACGGAATCCGAATCGCATTAAAGCCATTTGCTTTAACCAAATCAATCAGCGCTTTAGTAACTTTTGGGTTTCCCCAAGCTGTTTCTCCGCCAGTTGCTTCCAATGTATTACCAATATTCCAGCCTAACTTCATTTTAGCCGCCAGTTCTGAAGCTGTGCTTCCCATTCCAGTCACATCGTCTGCAATTGGACTAGTATTATAGCTAGGGTACAAACCTGAAACAACTGCAGCTCCAATCTGAGAAACTGCAATTTGAACCGATGCAACTTGGTTAGTGCTAATTGTAATTACCGCTGTTCTTGTTGCAGCAGTCGTATTCTCCGAAGCTGTTATATTAAATGAAGTTGTGCCTGTCCCTCCAGAAAGTTGACTCAACTGAATCCAACTAGCATCTGAAGTGGCAACCGTCCAAGCAGTTGCATTAGTGGTAACTTTTACAGCAACTGCATTCCCTTTTGTTTGAAAATCAATTTTACTGGCATCTGCTGAAATCGTAATTGTTTCTGGCTTTTTATCCGTTCCTGAATCGGAACTACAAGCCAAAATACCAAAAAAAACAACACATAAAAGGGTTATAAATAATCGATTTTTTACTTTTTTTTTCATTTTCGCAATTTTGGTTTTTATGGTTAGTTAATACAGCATCCGCAATGAAAATCCACTGCAGATTCTGAATTCAAATTATAAGAAATGCGAATACTACTTAACGATTACGTTTACTTCTTTTTTAATATCACGAGAAGAACTCCCTAATTTCAAAGTATAATTTCCAGGCTCAACCGTCCATTTTTTTGTTTCAACATTATAATAGGCTAACTCTTTTACCGGAATTTTAATCGTTACCGTTTCAGAATTTCCAGTTTTAACCAATACTTTTTGGAATCCTTTTAATTCTTGGGCAGCTCGGGTAATTTTTGAATCTGATTTAGAAGCATATAATTGAACCACTTCTTTTCCATCCACTTTTCCAGTGTTTTTAACCGTTAATGAAACTGTAATTGTTTCATCAACAGTGTATGATTTCTTATCTGTTTTAGCATTATCGAAAGCAAAAGTGGTATACGATAATCCATATCCAAAAGGATAAAGTGGCTCAACTTTTTTGGTGTCAAACCAACGGTAACCTACCAAAATTCCTTCGGCATAGTTTACTGTTCTGTCACCGGGGAAACTGTTGGTAGCGTGAGCAGGAGAATCCATTAATTTTTTAGGCATTGTCCAAGGCAATTTACCCGATGGGTTTATTTTTCCTAGCAACACATCTGCCAAAGCATTTCCTCCTTCAGAACCGTTGAACCAGCTCCAAACCAAAGCATTTGTTTTGTTTTTTATTTCTTCAATATCAAAAGGAGCGCCTGCAACCATAACTACAATGGTTTTTGGATTCACTTCCAATACTTTTTTAATCAATTCTTCTTGACCAAATGGTAACTTAAGGCTACTTCTGTCTGAAGATTCGGTTTCATAATCACGGTTTGATCCTGCAAAAATGATGGCTACATCCGAATTTTTAGCGGCATCAATAGCTTCCTTTAATTTAGCTGGATCTAACTTATCGATTGTTACAGGCCCATTTGATGTTATGTTCCCTAAATTTCCTTTATTTTTTTCATCATAACGTTCCAAATATCCTTCGGCATAATTAATTTTGATTGAAGATGGCAACCTGTTTTTTAATCCGTCTAAAGGGGTAACCTCTCTTTTGGTTTTTACTCCGGCCCCAAATCCGCCCAAAGCATTTTTCTTCGTCGCATTATTTCCAATTACCGCAATGGATTTCACGTCCTCCAATTTTAAAGGCAATGCATTGTTCTCGTTCTTCAATAAAACAACTGCTTCTGCTGCAATTTTATAAGCATCTTGATAATGTGCCTCGGTTGCAATGCTGCCTTTCACACGATCTTTTCCTCCCATTGCTTTTACTTGAAACAAGCTGCGTAATATTCGTTTTACATGTTTATCAATTTCAGCTTCTGAAACTTCACCAGCTTTGGCGGCTGCGATTAATTTATCTGCCAAGAAAAATTCGTTGAACTTTTTTGGAGTTCCCATTTCAATGTCCAATCCGTTATTTAAAGATTTTACAGTAGAATGCACCGCAGCCCAATCCGAAACTACAATACCTTTAAAGCCCCATTCATCACGCAATACTTTGTTCAGCATATAATCGTTCTCGCATAAATACTCACCTCTAAACTTATTATAAGCTCCCATAATACTGTATGCCTTACCTTCTTTTACAGCAGATTCAAATGCAGGTAAATAAATTTCGCGAAGAGTTCTTTCATCAATTTGAACATCCACAAAATCGCGATTGGTTTCCTGGTTATTGGCAGCAAAGTGTTTTACACATGCCATTACATCGTTATCCTGTAAACCAACTACCATTGGCACCGCCATTTTTTTGTTTAAAAAAGGATCTTCTGTTAAGTATTCATAAGTACGTCCTCCAAGCGGCGTTCTTACAATATTAATTGCAGGCGAAAGCAACATGTCTTTGTCTCTTGCGCGTAATTCCTGCCCCACGCTATTACCAAAAGTGTAAGCCATTTCAGTGTTCCAAGTGGCGGCCAAAGCTCCGGCGGCTGGATAATAAGTTGCAAAATCATTTGTTAATCCCGCTGGCGACCAATTATCTCTTGAAATTTCTTCACGGACTCCAAGTGGTCCGTCAGCCATTTTTAATTCTGGAATACCCAAACGTTTAACCCCTCCACTGGTAAACATACTATTACCATGCAACATTCCAATTTTTTCCTCAAGTGTCATTTGAGCAACCAATTTGTCAATTTCTGCGTCAAATTCAGCAGTTATTTCCTTTCCCTCATAGCCTTTCGTCTCGTTTGAATCAGATTGAGCGCTCACTTCATTCTTGCAGGAAGTGAAAGCTACGAATGCAATAGCTACCGATAGGTATATTAGTTTATTTTTCATAATTAGATAATTTAATTTTTAGACTTAAACCTTTTTGGATTTCTCAAAAAAAGTTCAAACCATAGGTGTTACTATATTTATTTACAATTATTTATTGATCTATTAGGATTCAGCAGAACACTTCCTTTTGCGATTATTGTTTTATAAAATTAAAAAAGACAACATCGTTCTCATTTATCTTATACGTTTTACTAAACTTTCCTGTGCCATCAATGTTTATTTTCTCAATTGCAATTGGCTCACCATTATTATTTTTCTTGATTGATTTTACTTGTTCAATAGTTAATTGGCTAGGTTTGCCCATCGCTAAATAATCTGCAAAAGCATCATTAACTTTATAACCGACTTTATAAATCTCCAGATTGTATTTCCCTTTTTTCAATCCTTCCACTTCAATTTTAACCTCTCCTTTGGATTTTGAAGGTAAATCTTTTATATAATATTGCTGATTGTTTATTGCATCTGGCAAAGTGTAAGTAAAATCCCAAAACAAAACCTGCACATCGCCCTTATCGTTTTTAGTAGCCCAAGAAGAAGTATCCGTATTTTTAAGCTCATTTTCTCCCAATTTATTCAAAAGTGAATATGAAAAATAAGCTGGTTTCTTAATACCTTGAGTGTTCAACAAACCAAATCCTCCATGAAAAGGCGTGAATCTAGGTCCCGGCTCTTCGAAAATATCCGTAAAAACCCAATAAGACATCGAATTTGCAGCATTTCCTACTTGCTTTAATTTTTGAAGAATATAAGCCGCCGAATGGTAACTGTCATGAATTGGGTCGGCTGGTGTATAGGATGAACTCCATTCGGTATAATGCAATTCGAGATTGGGTTTTGCGGAAGCCGAAATTTGCTTGCGCGAATTAATTACATCTCCGCTCACGCTTGATGCTTCTTTACTCAAAACCGTTCCAGAGCCTCCAAATTCATCTAAAAAACCTTGCCCAACACCATACGTATGTGTCGAAATAAAGTCTATTGGCACATTATTTTTAGAACAAAAATCAATTGTTTCCGGCACCCAAGCCGCTCCGGCTGTTGCAGGACCACCCACTTTATAAGCAGGATTTACGCTTTTGACAGCTTTTGCAGCAGACTCATATAATTTAAAATATTCCTGCTGTGTTCCTGTCCAAAAACCAGGTGTAAGATTAGGTTCATTCCACACTTCAAAATACCAGGTTTTTACTTCATCGGCTCCGTAGCGTTCTGTAAAATGAGCGGTAAGATTGCGAATTAAATCTTCCCATTTTTTATAATCTTTTGGAGGTGTAACATTTCCTTTCCACCAAAAAATAGTTTGACTTCCGCTCGCTAATGCTGATGGCATAAAACCTAATTCCACAAAAGGTTTGATATTTATACTTAAAAGAAAATCATACAAGGCATCAATATACTGGTAGTTGTATTCTGGATTTCCTTTATTATCCTCGCGATACACAGCCATATCATCAGTCAATAAACCATGCATACGGATGTATTTAAAATCACATTCTTTTTTGACCAAAGCCAATTGCTGCTGCCAATCGGCGCGCAGTCCTTCATTTGCTCGTCCGGCACCGATACATTCTTTGAACATGGTGTTCATTTTCCCGCTAACATCATTATAATTAACCTTTATAGTTCTGTTATCTGAATTATTTTGTCCAAACGTTGAAACATTGTTTAGACAGCATAAAACAATCAGTAGTAATAAATTTTTCCTCATATATTATTATTTTACATTTATCTTTTTGCTTAAATGAATTACATCCGAAGCTGATCCAATCTGCAGTTCAATCGTATTCTTTTCTAACTCAAATTGTTGTTTTGCGACATTCCAATATTGTAAATCTTTGGCTCTGACAGTTAATAAAACGTCTTTCGTTTCTCCTGCTTTAAAAAATACTCTTTGAAATGCCTTCAGCTCTTTTTCAGGACGCTCAACTTTTGAATCCAAATGTTTAACATATAATTGAACTACTTCGTCGCCGTCTGTATTTCCAGAATTTGTGATTGAAACCGTAACTTTTAGATCGCCATTACTGGTAATCGTTTCTGAATTGATTTTTATCGAATTGTACTTAAAAGTCGTGTAACTTAATCCGTGGCCAAAAGCATACAAAGGTTTTCCTTTAAAATACTGATAGGTTCTTCCGTTGCGAATATTATAATCCAATAAATCAGGTAAATCAGTGATGTCTTTTACCCAAGTCTGTGTTAAACGACCAGCGGGATTGTAATCTCCAAACAAAACATCTGCAAGGGCAGTTCCCAATTCCTGACTGTTTTGTGCCATGTGCACAATAGCCGGAACATGTTCTTGCGTCCAATTAATAGCGTACGGAAAACTGCTGATTAAGGCAACTACCGTTTTAGGATTCGCCTGATAAGCAATCTTGATTAAATCTTCCTGTTCCAATGTCAATGACTGGCGGTCAACTGATTCTTTGCCTTCGCTCGGAACCGGACAATCGTTCCAGCCAGCATTGCAAACCGGATGATTTCCAACTATCACAATAACTGCATCGGCTTTTTTAGCAATTGCAGCAGCTTTTCCGTCTGCATTATTTTTTGCATATAAAACTTCAACATTTGAACCTAATTTATTTTTAATTCCCTGCAAAGGAGTTACCGTATAAGGAGGTGTTCCGCTATACCAATCCAAAAGCACCTGATCGGCACGAGTTCCAATTATGGCAAGCGTTTTTATTTTTTCTTTTTGCAAAGGCAAAAACTTTGAATCATTTTTAAGCAGTACAATTGATTTTTGAGTTGCTTCTAATGCAATTCTTTTATGTTCCTCCCTTTTCCAAGGATCTATTGTGTCTTTACCGATACCAATTTTTGCATACGGATTTTCATCAGAAGCATCGAGCATTCCTAATTTTATCATCACTCGGAAATTACCTCGAATTTCAGCCTCAATATCTTTTTCGGTTAAATATCCTTTGGCAATTGCTCCGTTTACTCCTTCTTTATAATCGTCCAAAAACTGATTGATTCCTGCTTTTACAACTGCGGCTGCCCCCAAATATTGATCTTCATAATATTTATGATCCGAAAGCAATAATTTGAAAGCGCCTCCATCAGTACAGATAATTCCGTTTTGTCCCCATTCTTTTTGAGTAATGTCTTTCAGCATCGGGTGTACTGTGGCTGGAATTCCGTTTACTTTGTTGTACGCTGCCATATAGGCACGTGAACCGCCCTCTATAACTCCCATTCTGAAAGGAACAGAATAATATTCTCTCCAAAGACGTTCATCAAAATCGGATGAAGTGTAGGTTCTGCCGTCTTCGTTGCTGTTTGCCAAAAAGTGTTTCATCAATGAAGCCGACTGCCAATATTTTGGATGATTTCCCTGAAGTCCTTTTACAAAAGCAACGGTCAGCGTTCCATTTAAAAAAGCATCCTCTCCATAACTTTCTTCTGTGCGTCCCCAGCGTGGATCTCTTGCAATATCTGCATTTGGAGCTCGGATTACCAAGCCTCCACGATTGTATTTTTGAAAAGCAAAACGAGCTTCAAATCCTTCCACTTGAGCTACTTTCTGAATCAAATCGACATCCCAAGTTTCTCCTAAACCATAAGCTTGCGAAAAAGTGGTTGTAGTTAAAGGTTCTTTTCCTTTTCCTCCCCATTCGCCTGGACCGCCAAGTGCTAATCCGTGTAATCCTTCCACATGACCCGTACCAACTACTCCCAATCTTGGAACAGAAGGATTAGTGCTTAATACCGCTACTTTTTCCTCCAGAGTCATTAGAAACAAAAGATTGTCTATACGTTTTTCGGTTTCCAAATTGGGGTTCTGAAAAGGATATTGCTGTTTTTTTTGCGCCAAAAGAGGCACAACAAATAATATAAAGAATAAATAAAATATAATTTTTTTCATTTTAATTATTGACTAAAGCCTTTTCATATTAAAGGTTATTTATTTTTAAGAAACAGGATTCCTGTATCATTTTGGCACGAAGATTTTGCAGATTTACACAGATTTTCATTTACATATAAAGCACAAAATTTCTTAATTAATATAGAATTTGCGTGAGGGATAGCAGTGGAAATCCTTTTTTTTCCCGCCTTTTTGCGGGATAAAAAAAGATTGCAACGAATAGCCCGGCCCTTGGGACACGCCCAAAATATATTTATAAACCCTCCCATCATCCTGAGAAAATGGGAGGGTGTTTTTAATTTATAGTTTTTTGAATCGGATGGCTGTTCCTCCAGCTCCTCCTAAATGCAATTCAAGATTATCCGAAGCTTTTACTGTTTGTTTAGTAATGGCAACACTTTGAGGATTATGAGTTTCATCAGTTCCTTTGGCATCAGCATAAATCTGCGCTTCGTAAGTGGCGCTTGGATCTAAGAAAGACAATGAAATTTTTAAATCTCTACTTTTTTCATTGGTCATACTTCCCAAATACCAGTCTTCACTGTTTTGGTCTTTACGAACGGTTGTCAAGTATTCTCCGATTTCGGCATTTAAAACTTTAGTGTCTGCCCAATCCGTTGGAACGTCTTTTAAGAATTGGTACCCTGGCACTGCGTAGTTTTCAGGAAGGTCGGCCAACATTTGGATAGGCGAATAAAAAGTTACATACATCGCCAATTGCTGTGCTGTTGTACCGTGAACTCTTTTTCCAGGATATCCTTGTTTGATTTCTACATCCAAAACCCCAGGCGTGTATTCCATTGGCCCAGACAACATTCTGGTAAATGGCAAAATAACAACGTGGTTTGGTGGATTTCCTTCGCTCCATGCGTTGTATTCCTGTCCTCTTGCTGCTTCTCTAGCCAACATATTTGGGTAGGTTCTGCGTTCTCCAGTATCTTTTATTGGTTCGTGATAGAAAACTGCCAAATCATATTCAGCTGCTTTTTGCAAAACGTATCTGAAATAATTTACTCCAAATTGTCCGTGGTGCCATTCTTTCATGTTTAATTTTGAACCTACGTGACCGATTTTCACGGTGTGGATTCCTAATTTTTTGTACAATGCAAAACCTTCGTCAATTTGTTTCAAATAGTTAATCAAATTCGAACCCGTTTCATGGTATCCAATAAGTTCTACATCTTTTTGTTTTCCGTATTCAACTACTTTTTCTAAATCGAAATTATCAGCGCTTTTCGTGAAGCTGAACATGTGCATGTGGTTTTCATACCAAGCTGGTGTCCAACCTTTGTTCCATCCTTCTATCAGTAAATGATGGAGACCTTCTTTGGCAGTAAAATCAATGTATTCTTTTGCATTTTTAGTGGTAGCTCCTTGTTTGTCGCTTTCCCAAAAAGTATATTTCCCAATATGCATTCCCCACCAAATTCCGAAGTATTTATATGGTTTTACATAGGATGGATTACCCATTTTGTTAGGCTCATTTAGATTTAGAATCAAATAAGAATCGATTAAATCTCCTGATTTTTCACCAATTTGAATAGTTCTCCAAGAAGAAGTGAATGCGTCTTTTACTCTTACTTTCACCCCATCAGCCCAAGGCACCAAGTCAGTTTTTAATTGTGTTCCCGTGTTGTTTACCAATGTTGTGCTTGCGTAATCAATCAAATTTGCTTCGTGAAAACTTAATTTCAATCCGCTTTTGCTTTCGATTGTTAATGGTGTATGAACAGTGTCAATCGCGTTTATGCTTGATTGTTGATATAAATACTCATAACGATTTTCTTTATAAGCTGGAATCCACCACGCTTTTCCTTCCTCTTTTAGATTGAAAGTCGTTTTTTCATCCATGATGAAAATACTGTCTTTCGTTCCTTGATTTGGGTACACATATCTAAAAGCAATTCCGTCATCGTAAGCACGGAACTGAATTTCCAGTTTGCGCTTTGCGCTGTTTTTTTGCTGTAACTGCACCACCATTTGATTGTAGTGGTTTCTTATTTTTTTCTTTTCTCCCCAAACCTGTTCCCAAGTTTCATCAAAAGATGTATTTTTTACATCAACCACTTCAAAATTTGAACTGAAGTCATCATTGTTTTTTAACGTAAAACCCATATCCGATGGAGTAATCACTTGGGTTTTCCCGTGTGAAACTTCATATTTTGGAGCTGTTTTATCTAGGTTAAATTTAATTTTGTTTATCCCTCCTGGAGAAGCCAGTTCGTAAGATTTGCTCTTTTGAGCCTGTACAGTACCAACAACTGTCAGTGCTGCTAAAAATGCCGGAAGTATGATTTTTTTTAACATGGTATTTTTTTTAATATATTTTTTAAAATAGGGGGAAGCACTAACTTACCTTCCCCCGATTTTCAATCTAAACAAAACTCAACTTAATTATTTTATCCACTCCGTTTTGAAAGTGGTTTTTCCAGTTAATGGATTTGATGTTGTTTCAAAGCTGTTTCCTTTTTTGGAAACAGTAATTGTTTGTACTGCATCGCTTTCTGGCAAGAAAACTTTTGCAGTAGCAGTTGTTGTAGCATCAGATGCATAAACTTTTAAAGTCAATTTGCTCCAATCCATATCTTTGGTTGACTGAGCCAAACCAATATGAGGAAGTGCAGTTCCGTCTTTTACTAAAACTACGATTGGTACTTCGCCAGCTTGGATTTTATGCCATCCGCCTTTGTACACTTTTTTTGTTTGGTAATCAATCCAAGTTCCCTCAGGAAGGTAAACATCTCTTTCGGTTACCTCTTCAAAAAGCGGTGCTACCAAAATACTTGAACCAAATAAATACTCGTTATCTACTAACCAAGCTCCTGGATCATTTGGATATTCCAAAAACAAAGCACGCATCATTGGCAATCCTTTTAGAGAACTTTCTTTAGCCTGAGCATAGATATATGGCATTAATTCGTAACGCATATTATCTGCTTTTCTAAATCCTTCCAAGAAGTCTTTGCTGTACAACCAAGGTTCGCGCGGAGGCTCTCCATGGCTTCTTACGTGTGAAGTAAACATCCCGAACGGTGTCCATCTTCTATATAAATTCTCAGGTGCTTTGGTTGCAAATCCTCCTACGTCATGACTCCAGAAACTGAAACCGCTTAATCCTAATGAAAGTCCTCCTCTTAATTCGGCTGACATTGCTCCATTGCTTGTTTCGGCATCTCCACCCCAATGTAACGGGTAACGCTGGCTACCAGCCCAAGTACTTCTAGCCCAGATTAAAGTATATCCTTTTTCTTTTTGAGTAATTTCGGCAACCGCTTTGTTGTAACGCAATGGGTATAAATTATGCTCGTAGAAACCAGTGCGTCCTGAATGGTAAATTCCTTCTGGCGGTGCAGCTTCTCCAAAATCTACTTTGAAAACAGAAACTCCTTGGTCAAATAATTTTTTCAATTTTCCTTGATACCAAGTTACTGTTTCAGGATTTGAGAAATCCAATACAGCATCTTCATAAGGAAGATTTCCTTTGCGGTCTCTTACTGCCAAATTTTTGTCCATGATTTCATTGAACAATGTATTCTTTGGAGTGAAGTAAGGCAATTGCCATAAACACACATGGTATCCATCGTCTTTCAAATCTGACATCATTTTTTGAGCATCAGGAAAACGAGATTTAGCAAACTCATAGTTGTTTCTCCAATCTACATCAAACCAGCCTGTATCAAAGTGAATTACATCTGTTGGGATTTTGTAAGCACGTAAATCTTTAGCTACTTGACGGCCTTCTTTTTCAGAGAAATAAGTAATACGGCTCATCCAGAAACCGAATGACCAAAGCGGTGGCATTGCAGCTTTTCCTGTTAAGTTGGTATATTCATCCAATATTTCTTTTGGTTCTCCGATGAAGAAAAACAAATCGGCTTCATCATCTCCAATGTACATTTCATTGGCACTTCCAAAATATCTTCCAAAGTCAACTGTAATAGGTGTTGAATGGTGCATGAAAACTCCGTACCCACGGCTGCTCATATAAAACGGAACCGGCTTGTACATAGTTTCGTTTTGAATACCATTGGCATCATCTGTCCATAAAACTACCTTTTGACCTCTTTTGTTAAATTGAGTGAAAGATTCCCCGCAACCAAATATTTTTTCGTCAGGTTCTAAACTAAAAGCAGCTCCCATACTTCTAGAATAATCACTGTTTCTGCGCACAAATGAAAAAGGAAGTGATGGTGTATATCCGTTTGCGAAATCAGAATTATGAAGCGTACTCGTTAGTAATTTTCCTTTTTCGTCATAAATTTTCACATGCCATGGTTTTGACAAAATCTCGACAGTACCATGTTTACTCGTGTATTTATAACCGCCTTCGATTTTAGAAGATTTCCATAATTCCGGGTGATTCGGAGCAACTCCGTCAACCAACATCAATGATTCTTTTTGTGGATGAAATTGTGGTCCAGAAGTCGTTTTGATACGAATGGAACGATCCGATACAAACTGAATTTCAAAAGGCAATTCAGGAGAAACTTCATACTCCGTTGTTGGAAATTCATTGGCAGGAACAACAGCCGGCTTCATCATCATATTGTTGAAAGCCTGACGTGTTTGATAATTGTAACGCAAATATTTTATAGTTCCTTTTCCTGTTGCAGGATCAAAACTAGCTAACTCATCAGCAAAATAAAAGGTATTCAAATAATTCTCAAAATCCTTACTGATATCTATTGGTGCGTTTAACACATCCGCATTTTGAATCTGTGCCGAAGCTTTTGGCGAAAGCAACAAACCAAATCCCATAAAAAGCGATAAGGAAGCTATCTGTATTTTCTTCATTGTGTTTATTTTTGGTTATTAGTTAATATTTATTTGGTGGTAATTACAATTGTCTTTTGTTTTAAACCATTTGCTTGAGCTGTTAATTCTATTTTACCGCTTTTGGTACCCGACTGAACAACAACTAAACATTTTCCGTTAAGCGCAGTGTGTTTTGAACCTTTATACGATTCATGACTAACAGGATCTCCGCTGCAAACTCCTACGATTGTTCCGTTTCCTTTTAATGAAAATTGAATTTCGTTATTGGCATTTGGCGAAAGCACCCCATTTGCATCAGTGATATCTACAGTTACGAAAGACAAATCATTTCCGTCAGCTTTGATAGTTGGTCTATCTGCAGACAATTTAAAAGTTGCCGGCTCTCCAGCTGTTTTTATTTCGGATTCTAAAACTGTCTTTCCATTTTTACGAGAAACAGCTTTTAAAGTTCCTGGCTGAAAAGGAATTCTCCACATTACATGCAAATCGTCACCTTTTTTACTTTGGATGCCAACTGATTTTCCATTTAAGAACAATTCAACCTCATCAGCATTATTGTAATAAGCCCAAACATCTACATTTTGTCCTGCTGTCCAATTCCAATGCGGGAAGATGTGAAGAACCGTTTTGTTTGTCCATTCGCTTTGGTACATATAATAAACATCTTTCGGGAAACCAGCTAAATCCACAATTCCAAAATACGAACTGATAGACGGCCATTCGTAAGGAGTTGGTTCTCCAATGTAATCGAATCCAGTCCAAATGTACATTCCTGCAAGGAAATCGTGTTTTTTCATCACTTTCCAAGTCGCTTCGTGGGTTGAACCCCAAGGCGCTTGCACTTGATCGTAAGCCGAAACGGTGTTTCCTGGATTTCCATCGGTGAATTTAAGATCCCATCTTACCGGCCATTTCTTAATCTGATCCGAAACCGCATCATAATAACCACGTGTTTCAAGAGCAGAAGTCGTTTCGGTTGCTATGAAAGGGACATTAGGAAAGTTTTTTTGATGGTGCTCAAAAGTTTGATGTGCATAATTATAGCCTATAATATCCAAAGCTCCCGAAGTTGCTAATTTATTGAAATAGGTTTTAGACTTTTCAAATTGCAGTGTTACGGCATCAATATCCATATTAACGGCAGGATTCATTCCAGCAGTAACCAACCTTGTAGTGTCCAACTTTTTTACAATTGCGGATAATTCTTTCGCAATTACTGGGCCTTCATCACTCCATTGTTCTGGAATTTCGTTTCCGATACTCCACATAAAAATGCTGGGATGGTTTCGGTCTCTAAGGATTTGATCCTGTAGATCTCTAACATGCCACTGATCCCAGTCAAGGCTGTAATCGTATTTGGTTTTGGCTTTTTTCCACATGTCAAATGCTTCGTCCATAACGATAAAACCCATTTTGTCGCAAAGGTTTAAAAGCTCTGGAGCAGGCGGATTATGAGAAGTTCTAATTCCGTTTACCCCCATTCCTTTAAGAATTTCTAACTGGCGTTCGATGGCTCTTGTGTTGATTGCAGAACCTAATGGCCCTAAATCATGGTGCATACAAACCCCTTTGATTTTGACTTGTTTTCCGTTTAAAAGAAACCCTTTGTTTAGGTCAAATTTGAAGTATCTAATTCCGAAGTCTGTTTTGTATTCATCAACAATCTTGCTGTCTACGCTAATTGTTGTAACCGAAGTGTATTGTTCTGGTTTTTCATCAGACCATAAAACAGGATTATTAACCAAAACATTTTGATTAAGAACTTGATTTGCGTTTGCTGCGATTGCTATATTTTGAGTAACAGATGTTACTTTAGTGTCATTTTTTAAAATAGTAGTAGTTACTATTGCATTTTTAGAAACTGAATTTTGATTTTTAATCATAGTTTCAATATTTACCGAAGCTTTATAGGCAGTAACTTTCGGGGTTGTAATGTAAGTTCCCCACTGATCAACATGTAATTTATCTGTTGTTTCCAACCATACATTTCTAAATATCCCTGAACCGGAATACCAGCGTGAATTAGGTTGTTTTGAATTGTCAACCTTAACAATAATTTCATTGTTTTTATCTCCGTAATTCAAATACCGAGAAAGGTCATATTGAAAACCAAGATACCCATTTGGGCGTTTGCCAAGATAGTGACCATTTATCCAGACTTGGCTGTTTTTATAAACTCCATCAAAAATGATTGAAGTAATTTTTTCTTTATTCTCAATAGCAATCTTAAATGTTTTTTTATACCACCCTAAGCCTCCGTTAAGAGCGCCTCCGCCATAACCAGCTGGACTTTTTTCGTCAAATTTCCCTTCAACACCCCAATCATGCGGCAAATTTAATGTTCTCCAAGCTGTAGAATTGCTGATTGTATCTTTGTCTTTTATACTGTCGTTTAAGTGAAAACTCCAATTTGAATTGAAAGCCACTTTTCTAGAATTGGGAACAGTTCCCTTTTCTTTGCCAGTATAGGACATTACTAGAACTGTAATTCCCAATAATGCCAACACTTGTATAAAATCGCTTATTTTTTTCATTTTTCTAAAAATTCTATTTTTTTTAAAGGAATATAAATGTACCGATAAGTGTTTAAATAACACTACTTATCGATACATTATTATTACTTTTAGTTCTAAATCATGTTTCAATTTTAAAATCGATACTTGTCATTTTGGGATTGGCATCAAGAGCTAGTGTATGAATCCTATCTCTTGATGTTGCAAAACCCATTTCAAAACCCAAAAACTGCATTAACCTAAATAATCATTCTATTATGGCTTTGGTTTGTAACGGAAAACGATTTGACATTTCCCTTCTCCAGTTCTACTTTGGTCACGAACCACTCCTAACTCCAGTTCAGTCTCAGTAATTTTAATAACGTGTACAGAAGTCCAATTACTAACATCTGCATAATAATCCCCACCATAAAGCATCTCTACTCCTCCATTAAAAACTAATTTATTATTTGGGATGTCAAACACAAAAGTTCCTGACTTGTTTGTCTGAGAAGTACCTACAATTGCGGTTTGTTTTACGGAAACATTATAAGCCTCATTAAGGTCAAAGTGCATTTCGCCCCAATCTTTGTTTTCCATTACCCAACTGTTACTCGCATAATCAGGAAACCAATTCCAGTTATCGCCAGATGTACCTGGATATTCTAATCCTGCCCATCCCATAGGGTTGGCCATGTTTAGTACCCAAGTTTTTCCTGCAGCTCCATTGGTTAGCATTGCCCACTTTGGATCAGTAGTAATAGACGACAAATCAGTTTTGGCAATAGTTATCGTTTTTGGTTGAGTATATAAAGCTCCACCTCTTGTATAAGCAGTATAAGTTACTGTGTAAGTCCCTTTAAAAGGAATTGTCACAGAAGAGGAATTAGCATTAAAATGTCCAATCTCTGTTCCCGCCGCATCAGTAACTGACCAGTAAGGAGTAACATCTTTGTCATTATTTGTCATAACCAGTGTATTCTCTGATACAACTTCGGTATGATTAAGTGTGGCTTCGGTATAAGTTATTGCCGGAAGGCTATCGCGATCTTCAATAGGTTCACAAGAAAAAACTGAACCCAGAGCCATTGCAGCTACAAGTATATATAGTTTACGTTTCATAGTTTCTTTTTTTATTAGTTAAATTACCAACCTGGGTTTTGAGACATTGCCCCGTTTGAAAGCACGACTTGAGATTGAGGTAATGGGAACCAACCCAATGTTTCTGGTCTAAAAGTGATATTAAACTGAGGATCGGCATCAACATTGTCAATGGCAGCTTTGGCTACTGCAGTTCCTTGTCTGATTAAATCAAAATAGCGTTGTCCTTCAAGAGCCAACTCCAAACGGCGTTCCTCCATAATTACTGTTTTAGAAACTACTATACGATGTGTTGCATCTTTATAAGCACGGTCACGTACTCGATCAAGACACGTTTGAGCAAAACCATCATTAGTTCCTAAATTAAGTTCTGATGCCATCAATAGCACATCCGAAAAACGAATTACAGCTAAATCTTGATAGTTATCAATTTGGAAATTTCCTCCATTGATCTCTACAATAGCTTTTCCAGCTGCATCGGTAATTGGACAATATTTTTTCCATGCATAACCTGTATACTGACGTTGTTCTCTAGCTTGAGCATCAAAATTCAAACCTTCTCCAGAGAAATTAATAATCGTAGCATCTCTACGAGTATCCCCTGCTCCATAAGCATTATACAGTTTAGGATTAACAGTGGCGCCACCCCATCCTGTTCCGTATTGTCCTATAGTACCACCACGAGGAGCAATATTTACCTGGAAACGGTTTCCTTCGTGCAGATTCCAATCTCCTTTACCTGATCCGTTGAAACGAACAGCCCAAACTATTTCAGTATTTCCTTCGCCAGCAAAATTTTCTAGAGAAGCTGCAAGCCATAAGTGAGCAAAATCGGCTACTAGAGCATGTCCACTATTATTTACAGCATCATTGATATAAGTTACTGCTTGCGCTTTGGAAACTACACCCGCTAAATCCGCTTTTTTATAATAATCCGTATAGAACAAAAATGTTCTTGCAAGGTAAGCTTCAGCGGCCCATTTAGTAATGCGACCATAATTAGCATTTCCAGGTTGTGAATAGTTATCGCTACCTAAATTATCAGCAGCAAATTTTAAATCGTTAGCAATTAATGCATACGTTACTTCTGGAGTCGCTCTTGGAGAATAAAATTCGGCTGAAGTTATTGTTTTGTCTAATGGTACAATGTCTCCAAACATTTTGGCCAATTGAAAATGAAAATGAGCTCTTAAAAAACGGGCTTCTGCTTCGTATTTTGTTTTCAATGCAGTATCGGTTCCCCAATCTATTTTATCCAAATTTTCTAACAGGATATTTGCTCTATAAATTCCTTGATAAGGTATTTTCCATGCATCTTTATTCATGTCCTTGTCTGACACATATAAAAAACGATCCCATTCTACATCCCCTTGAGCATCAGCGATTCCATATCCTCCAAAACAATTGTCCGAAGCTTGTTCGCTTATCAATAAAGGCCCACCGTAAGCTTCACGCTGTAATATGTCATAAATGGCAACAAGTCCTTCGTAAGCATCTTTTGGTGTTTTATAAAAATTCTCGGTTACTTTTTCGGTATAGGGTTCGTTTTCCAAAAAATCATTGGAACATGCCGCCAATACGAATAAGCTCGAAACTGCAAATAGTTTTATATATTTTTTCATCGGTTTCATTTTTAAAAGTTAACATTAAGACCCAACATGTATGTTCTTGGCTGTGGATAGAATCCTACGTCAATACCTTTGGCCCATGATTGGTTACTGTTTCCAAATCCAATTTCTGGATCCATTCCTTGGTATTTTGTAAACGTAAATAAGTTATTTGCCGCTACATAAAGTCTGAACTTGCTGAAGAAATTAAGGTTGTCTGTTAATTTTGTCAAATCACAACCCAAAGTAGCCGATTTAATTCTGAAGAAATCAGCATTTTGAACATACAAATCAGAGAATTTCGTGTAATTTCCATTGGCATCTGTACCGTAAGTAGCTCTTGGAATACTGTTTGAAGTACCTTCAGTTGTCCATCTGCCTAAGATGCTAGTTGTGTAATTATTATAGGCACGAGTATAATCATGAACTCCAAAAACATTTTGGCTTCCTGCCACACCATAAGTGTAAATAGAGAAATCAAACGCTTTATAAGATATATCCATATTGAAACCATAAGTAAAATCAGGATTTGGATCTCCAATTTCGGTTTTGTCATTGGCATCGATTTTTCCATTACCATCTAGATCCACAAAACGAACGTCTCCAGGCTGTGCATTCGGCTGAACAGAAGTTAGCTCAGATGCATTTTGAAAAATTCCGTCTGTTTTTAATCCGTAGAAATACCCAATTGGTTTTCCAACTTCAACTCTGTTGATTTCATCCATTCCTTGGAACAACAAATTTGAATCCCCGTGAATGATTCCTTCAGCATTAGCAATTCTAAGTACTTCGTTTTTGTTGAAAGAAGCATTTGCATTTGCTGAGAAAGTCCAATCCTTTCCGAAGTTTGTTCTATAACCTAAACCAAATTCCAATCCTTTGTTATTGATATCACCACCATTGATAAAAGGCGCTGTAGCTCCTGCGATATCCGGAACCGAAGCTTGTACTAACCAATCTTTGGTTGTTTTATCATAATAATCAAAAGTAAAAGTCAATGAAGAAAACAAAGTAAGATCAAATCCTAAATCCAGTTGCTCAGATGTTTCCCATTTCAAATCAGGATTAGAAATCGCATCTGGGCTAGATCCCACTTGCAATGTTTCATCAGTTGTACCAAAGTGATAGTTTTTGTCATAAGAACTTATCGTTGACATATAAGCAAATTGCTTAGCAAATTGATCATTCCCGTTTTGTCCCCAGCTCCCTCTAAGTTTAAGATTGGTTACCACATCGTTTTCTGGGAAGAAACTTTCTTTATCAATATTCCAACCAGCTGAAAACGCTGGGAATACTGCATATTGGTTATTTGGTCCAAAATTGGAAGAACCGTCTCTACGTATTGTAGCTGAGAATAAATATTTATTGTCATAATCATACAATAAACGTCCAAAATAAGATTGCATATTGTAATCATAACGTCCTCCAGATACCGTATTTGAAGTTTGGTCTGTAGCATTACTCAAATAAGCATGCTCAAAATCATCAAAATTCAAATCTTTACCCGTACCACTCATATATTCTGAAGTGTTTTCCTTTGCTGACGTTCCAACCAATACATCAAAATGGTGAACATCATTTAAAGATACTTTGTATTGCAACGTGTTCTCGAATAACCAACCCAACCCTTTATTTGAACTTTGGGTTACACTAGATACCGTCGTATTATTGTTAGAAGAAAGTGAATATACCGGAGTAAATGAACGATAAGCACTATCTGTAATATCTACACCAAAACTAGTTCTGAATGTAAAGTTTTTCAAAAATTTCGCTTCCGCAAAAATGTTACCTACAAAACGGTCAATTTTATTTTCATTAAAATTGTTGTAATACAATGACCCAAGTGGATTACTGATATCTGAGGCAATAATAGAATGTGCAAAATCCCCATTCGAGTCATAAGCTGCATCTATTGGCGCTGCATTCAAAAATCCTCTGATACTGTTACTATAAATTCCTTGATCAGAAACACCGCTACTTTCGATATTTGCATAAGAGAAATTCTCTCCTATTTTCAAATGGTTTTCGATAACCTCTGAAGTTGAATTTACAGTAAAAGTGGTACGACCATATTTAGATTGATTATTTTGACTACCAATAAGTCCGTCTTGACCATAATATGACAATCCAGTTGCAATAGTTGATTTTTTATCACCACCTGTAATCAATAAAGAGTGATTTTGTTTCATAGCCCCTTCATTAAACAAATCTTCCTGCCAATCGTGATTTGGGAAAGAGGCGATTTGTGCTGGAGTGTACAAAGGAGAAAGTCCTGAGTTTACTCTTGCTTCATTCATAATAGTAGTATACTCTTGAGTATTCAACAAATCTAGTTTTTTGGCTACTTGTTGGAATCCTGTGTATGAACTCAATGCTACATTCATTTTACCGTCTTTTCCTTTTCTGGTTGTTACCAATACAACACCATTGGCTGCTCTAGCTCCATAAATAGAAGCTGCCGCTGCATCTTTTAGGACATCGACTCTTTCAATAGAAGACGGATCCAAATATCCAATACCATTATCGACAACCACACCGTCTACAACATATAGCGGAGAATTGTTTCCTGCAGTTCCTACCCCACGAATGTTGATTACCATTCCCGCTCCTGGTTGTCCAGAAGAAGAGGTAACATTAACACCCGAACTTTGCCCCTGCAAAGCATTCACTACGTCCCCAACGGCAACAGCTTGAATATCCTTGGCCGAAACTACTGAAGTCGCAGCTGTAGAAACTTTCTTCTTCTGTGTTCCGTACCCGATAACAACTACCTCTTTAAGGTCTGAAGTTTCTGTTTGTAAGGCAACATTAATAATCGATTGATTATTAACCGAAATATTTTGGGTTCTGTACCCCAAAACAGTAATTTTTAATACGTCATCTGATTTTACAGTAATTTTATAAGTACCGTCAAAATCCGTCGATGTACTTGCTCCTCCTCCTTCTACAGTAATATTTGCGCCGGGAATACCCACGCCATCACTTTTAGAAGTTACCTTCCCAGTAACAGAAAGCGATTTCTGTTGTGCAAAACCCGACTGCAGCATAAAAACGCTAAACAGGAGTGACATACAAAAGGGAAGCATTGTCGATGTACAATATTTTCTTTTCATAATAATTTAAGAATTGGTTATTTTGTGTTAGTAATGTTTTGAATTTATTTTAAAAAGCATTGGCAATAATTTGTTCAAATAATTCTTGTTTTCCACTTATTTGTTGAGGCTCTCCTTTTGCACGGGCAATGGCACTAAGATCTTCTAGAGAGAGCTCTCCTCTTTCAAACTTGGCTCCGTTATCACCGTCAAATGATCCGTAACGCTTTTGGCGTAATTCTTTATAGTTTGTATTTTTTAAAATATGGTCTGCACAGATAAGTCCTCTGGCAAAAACATCCATTCCTGCAATATGAGCAATAAATTTATCATCGATATCGATCGAATTTCTTCTCACTTTTGCATCAAAGTTGATTCCTCCGCCTTGAATTCCTCCGCCTTCTAAAATCAACAACATAGATTGGGTAATTTCGAAAACATCAATAGGGAATTGATCCGTATCCCATCCGTTTTGATAGTCTCCACGATTGGCATCAATACTTCCCAACATTCCAGCATCTACAGCCACTTGTAATTCATGTTCGAAAGAATGTCCTGCAAGAGTTGCGTGATTTACTTCTAAATTTAATTTGAAATCATTTTGAAGTCCATGTTTGTGAAGAAATCCTAAAGTTGTAGCCGCATCAAAATCATACTGATGTTTCATCGGTTCCATTGGCTTTGGCTCAATAAGGAAAGTTCCTTTGAAACCTTGTTTGCGGGCATAGTCTCTACAAATAGTCAAGAAACGTCCCATATGTTCCAATTCTCTTTTCATATCAGTATTCAAAAGACTCATATATCCTTCTCTACCACCCCAGAATACATAATTTTCTCCTCCTAAAGCAATCGTTGCGTCAATCGCAATTTTGGCTTGGGCTGCAGCATAAGCCACTACATCAAAATTTGGATTGGTAGAAGCTCCATTCATATAGCGAGGATTGCTAAATAAGTTTGAAGTTCCCCATAACAATTTGATTCCTGTTTCTTTCTGCTTGATTTTTGCATAAGCCACCAATGCTTTTACACGAGTTTCAAATTCTTCCAAAGTAGGCGCATCGTCTACCATATCAATGTCATGAAAACAGTAATACGGTATACCCAGTTTACTCATGAATTCAAAAGCTGCATCCATTTTATCTTTGGCACGTTGAATAACATCTTCGCTTTTATTCCATTCAAATGTTTCAGTTCCTGCACCAAAAGGGTCACCTCCTGTGTTACATAAGGTGTGCCAGTAAGCCATAGAAAAACGCAAATGCTCTTTTAACGTTTTACCGGCTACTACGCGATTTGCATCATACCATTTGAAAGCTAACGGATTCGTACTTTCTCTACCTTCAAATTTTATGGTATCGATGTTCTCAAAATAAGATTGTTTTGTTGTGCTCATTATATTATGATTCTAGTTTAATATGATTTTTCCATTCTTGGTATATTTCCTGATACTGAGAAGTCAATACAGGATTCGGTTCTATTCTCTCTATGCATTTTAAACCGTCAAAAGCCTGATCCAAAGAAGCATAATACTCAAAACCATAAGCAGCACCTCGGGCAGCACCTTCGGATCCGGAGGTATTGTATAATTCTAATGTGGTTTGTGTAGTATTGGTGAAGATTTCTCTAAATACAGGGCTTAAAAACAAATTTGCATTTCCAGCACGAACTATTTCTCCAGATGCGCCTACCGATTTCATTACATCAAAACCGTAATTCATGGCAAAGACAATTCCTTCACAAGCAGAGCGAATAAGATGTCCTGACTGATGAATATTAAAGTTTAAATTTTGAATTCCGGAATTAGCATTTTTATTATTGAAAATACGCTCAACCCCATTTCCGAAAGGATAAAAACGCAAGCCTTCACTTCCTGCTCTTACTTTTGCCGCTTCGGCATTCAGCGCTTCATAAGCGATTAAACCAGTTCTGTCAGTCGACATAATTTTACGCAGCCATTGGTACAAAATTCCAGAGCCATTAATACATAACATTACCCCGTTATTTTTTTGAGCCTCGGTATTATTGACATGCAAAAAGGTATTGATACGATTTTCTTTGTCGTAAACATCTTGGTCACTTACAGCATAAACCACTGCCGATGTTCCTGCTGTTGTTGCAATTTCTCCAGGTTTCAATACATTCAAAGACATGGCATTATTGGGTTGGTCACCACCTCTGTATGTTATTTTTACATCTGAACTCAATCCTAATTCTGCTGCAACATCTGGGTGTACTGTTGCTTGATACCCAAAGTTGGGCACAATTTCAGGAATCTTATCTACGGGAAGCCCCATAGCCTGCAACACTTCGGTTGCCAGAGTTCCTTTTGAAAAATTCCATAAAGCGGCTTCCGATAAGCCCGAAGTACTTATTTGTGCTTTTCCGGATAGTCTTGCAGCTATGAAATCGCCCGGAAGCATCATGTAAACCGCTTTTTGAAAAATCTCTGGTTCATTAATTTGAACCCATTTTAATTTGGAGGCCGTAAAATTTCCCGGGCTTCCAAGTATTTGTTGTTGACAGGATTCGTGTCCCATTCTGTCATAAACTTCATTTCCTATGCTAGCCGCTCTACTGTCACACCAAATAATCGAAGAACGAACTGGATTCATATTTTCATCAGTCAATACCAAACCATGCATTTGGTAGGCAATCCCGATTCCTGCAATTTTTTTTAAATCAATATGATTTTTTGAACCAAGAGCTTGAATACCATTTTTCACGTATTCCCACCACTTATTTGGATCTTGTTCCGCCCAGCCAAATTTTGAAGCAATGATATCCATCTCAAATTCAGGAGCTGTTACCGAAGCAACAGTCATTCCTTTATCAGCATCAAATACCGATAATTTTATGGATGAACTCCCTAAATCGATTCCTAAAAAATACATATTATAAGCTATTTTATGATTGATTCCCTAATCGTTTTTACACTTTTGGTCAAAAAAACCATAACGTTATGGTTAATTTGACTACAAGTGTAAAACATATTTTTCATATTAGCAAAAATTTGCGTTTAAATATTTCTAATTGATAATAAAACGATTCTATTTTTACCGATATCCTATATTGTGGAGTAGTTTTTATAGGAATTTAAAACATTATCAAACAATTAAATATCTGACAATTAAGTAGTTAATATTTATTTGCATTAAAAACAGAAAAAAAATTAAATTTTGAATGCAAAAAGGAATTTAATCGCTATTATTCTACAAAATATATTTCTTTGTCTACAACAAGACTCTTCAAAAAAATATTAATTTAGCGTTAAACTTTGTAAGGCTATGGGTGGAAAAATTATCGACCGAGATTTAATACAAATCGTAGAGCAATCTGCCATGAACGCCATTACTATTGACTGTGTCATATTTGGTTTTGACAACGGCATACTGGAGGTGCTTTTGGTACAACATGCCGAAGGTATCAGTAAAGGAAAATGGGGATTACCCGGCGGTTGGATAAACAAAAAAGAGAGTCCCGATGACGCCGCTCACCGTTTGTTAGCCGAACTTACCGGTATGGATAATATTTACCTTGAACAGTTAAAAGCTTTTGGAGAACCCGACCGTTTTCCGCTTAGAAGGGTAATTACCATTGGTTATTATGCTCTAGTAAAAAGAGAAGACTATAATATTAAAGCAGGTTTTACGGCTTCGGATGCAAAATGGTATAAGATTAATGAAATCCCCGATTTAATTTATGACCATAATGAAATTCTATCCTACAGCATAAAAAATCTGCGCAATAGAGTGCGTCAAGCGCCAATAGGATTTAATCTGCTACCCGAAAAATTCACTTTACTGCAACTCATGCACTTGTATGAAGAAATTTTAGGAATTGAGATGGATAAATCAAATTTTCGCAGAAAAATTCTGCACATGAAATTACTGGTTGCTCTGGACGAAAAACAACAGGATGTATCTCACCGAGCCGCTCAATTGTATAAATTTGACTCTGAAATTTACGATAAGTTAACTCAGAAAGGTTTTAATTTTGAGTTTTAAAGCTTACTTGCAAAATCAAAAAAAGCATTTTTTCTTTATAAAAAATCAAAAAAATTAACCATAATATGACTATAGCCAATAAGGAATCAACAAATGAAGGAATCACTATTGACTGCGTTATATTTGGTTTTAATAAACAAAGCCTCGAAATTCTTCTGGTGCAACATGCAGAAGGTGAAAGTATTGGTAAATGGGGATTGCTTGGAGGATGGATGCGAAAAGAGGAAAGTGCCGATGACGCTGCCCAGCGAATATTGTATGAACTAACCAGCCTTGACAACATTTATTTGGAGCAATTAAAAGCTTTTACCGATCCAAACAGAGTGAGTAGCCAAAGAGTTGTAACCATTGCCTATTATACATTGGTGAACCGAGAAGACTATAACATAAAAGCCAGCGCCACCCTAAGAGAAGCCAAATGGTTTAAAATCAAAGATATACCAAATTTGATTTTTGATCACAACGAAATTTTAGACTTTAGCTTGACACAATTGCGCAATCGAGTACGACAGGCTCCTATTGGTTTTAATCTTTTGCCTGAAAAATTCACATTATTGCAATTAATGCATCTCTACGAAGAAATACTAAGCATCGAATTGGATAAATCTAATTTCCGAAGAAAAATTCTGCACATGAAATTGCTGGTTCCATTGGATGAAAAGCAACAGGATGTTTCGCATAGAGCTGCAAAACTGTATAAATTTGATGCTGAAATTTACGAAAAACTGACTGAGAAAGGTTTCAACTTTGAATTTTAGTCAGCAATTAAAATTAAGGAATTGCGAATTCAAAAAAACATATTACTAACCCAAACGACTTATCAACAGTTCTAAAAATTAACTTTCGTTATCCGAAAGCATACGGCAGTATTGCGTAATTTTGCATCATGTATGCTTTAGTCGATTGTAATAATTTCTATGCTTCCTGCGAACGTGTTTTTCAACCGAAATTCAACGGAAAACCGGTTGCAATATTATCCAATAACGACGGCTGCGTCATTTCAAGAAGCAATGAAGCCAAAGCTGCAGGAGTGCCAATGGGAGCCCCGGCATTTCAAATTAAGGAATTGATTAAAGAAAAAAACATTGCCATATTCTCTTCCAATTATCCGCTGTATGGTGATTTGAGTAATCGGGTGATGTCCATTTTGGGGCAGTTTACTCCCAACGTAGAAATTTATAGTATTGATGAAGCCTTCTTGAATTTTGACGGCTTGAATGTTTTGGATTATCACGAATATGGGCTTCAAATGAAAAACCGCGTTCAGAAATGGGTGGGTATTCCGGTTTGCATTGGCTTTGCCGAAACCAAAGCTTTGTCGAAAGTAGCCAATAAAATCGCAAAGAAATTCCAAAATAGAACCCAAGGTGTTTATGTAATAGACAGCGAAGAAAAACGCCTTAAAGCCTTGAAATGGACCAAAATTGAAGATGTTTGGGGAATTGGTTACCGAACCATCAAGAAAGTCAAACTACGCAATATCAATACCGCACTCGATTTTACCCAACCGCAACACGAAGCCTGGATCAAGAAAGAAATGGGAGTTGTTGGCCTTCGCCTAAAATATGAATTGGAGGGGAAATCAGTTTTGGATTTAGAACCTATTGCCGAACAAAAAAAGAGCATTACCACCACCCGAAGTTTCCCGAAACAAATTGCCGATTTTGATTTACTCCGAGAACGGGTAACCACTTTTGCTGCCGTTTGTGCCGAAAAACTGCGTAAACAACATTCTTGTTGCCACACCATCATTGTGATGTTGGTAGTCGATAAACATTCGGTTAAAACATCCAAATATTATTTTAATATGGCGGTGACGTTACCTTTTGCAAGCAATTCAACTTTGACCATAACCAATGCAGCCGTTGAAATGCTAAAGAAATTGCACAAAGGCAACGAGGGAATCAAATTCAAAAAAGCGGGAGTTATCGTCACGGAATTGATCGATGAGAATCGAAAACAGTTTCATTTATTTGAAGAAGAAAATCCAAAACATTTGGCTTTAATGAAAGTGATGGATCGACTGAACCACAAAATTGGTGACACCAAAATAAAATTAGCCTCACAAAATTTAAGCCTGACTTGGAATATGAATCAGAATCATCTTTCTCCAAAATACACTACCAAGTTTAAAGAAATATTGGAAATACAATGTCAATAAAAAAAGAACAAAAACTTATTTTTTTCCGTCCCGACTTTGAAAGTGACGAGCGAATTCTGTACATAAACGAAGGCGTTTCGGCGGGTTTTCCCTCGCCTGCTGCCGACTTTATGGAAACCAATATTGATTTGAACAAAGAGTTAAGCGAAAATCCTTTGGCAACTTTTTATATAAAAGTCAAAGGCAACTCGATGATTGACGCTGGTATCAATGACAAAGATGTTTTGGTTGTCGACCGAAGTCTGGAACCACAAAACAACAAAATTGCGATTTGCTGTATCGATGGCGAGTTTACTGTAAAACGCATTCAGGTCGAAAAAGACTGCCTTTACCTCATGCCCGAAAATTCAAGTTACGAACCCATAAAAGTAACCGAAGAAAACCAGCTTATCATTTGGGGAATGGTTACTTATGTGATAAAGAAAGTCTAACTTGTTTAACATTTTACCGCAATGTTCGCAAAGAAAGCGCAAGGAACACGAAACTTAGCGAACTTAGCTTAATTCTTTGCGACCCTTGCGGTTATACCGACCGCGGTTTTTTTTTAAGCATTCAAAATATTTACACAGATTAAATCACTTACTGCCAATATAAAAGCCACCTCAACTTTTTGATTTATAAAAAATAGTGGGTATGTTTACAAAGCAAAGCTTTTCTAGAAGCGGCGTTATGACAACTATAATCCCTATCCAAGACTTATTTCCCATGAAATTCAAAAATTTCCTTATGCTTACCTTATTGCTGTTGGTCAATAATATATCCTTTGCACAAAAAGAATCCAAAAACTGGAATGGTAAAAAATGTGCCGTCGTGTTAACCTATGATGACGCCTTGAATATTCATCTGGACAAAGTAATCCCAGCGCTTAATTCATTCAGCTTCCAAGGGACTTTTTATCTTATCGCCTCTTTGCCTGTCGTTACAAACAGAATTAAGGAATGGAAAACTGCTTCTGAAAAAGGCCATGAATTAGGCAACCACACCTTAAATCATCCCTGCGACGGCAGTTTGCCAGGACGCGGTTTTGTAACCAAAGAAACCGATCTTTCTAAATATACGGTTGCTAGATCCGTGAAAGAGATACGAACAGCAAACCAAATTCTAAAAGATATTGATGGCAAATCTGAACGCACTTTTGCCTATCCCTGCGGCGATCTAAAAATTGGAGATACGCTTTATTATGATTATCTGAAAAAGGATTTTGTAGGCGCAAGAGGAGTGCAATCAGGATTCCTTCGAGCAAAAACTGTAGATTTGGCCAATGTCAATTCTTTTGTAGAAGATGGAACTACCGCAGCACAAATGATTGCCCAGATTGAAGAAGCCGAAAAGGCTGAATCGTTTATTGTTTTCTTATTTCATGGTGTTGGCGGTGAACATCCAATGAATGTAGATTTAGAAGAACATCAAAAATTACTCCTCTACTTAAAAAACAGAGAAAAAGACATCTGGGTTACGACAATGGTGGATTTGGGTAAATACATTCAAAAACAGCAGACTAATTAATACCAAACACTAATATAAATTAGTTCAACACTTCTACTTTGTAGATGCGTTGTTATCAATAAGACTAAGAATTTTTTGCAAGTTTTATTCTAAAAATTACTCACGCAGAGACGCGAAGTCGCAAAATTTATCACCATGTTACTTTGCGCCTTTGCTTGAAAAAACAAGCCTTAAGAAGCGCTTTGGGAGAGCAAAGTATTTGGTTTAATTTATACTTGTGTTTGGTATAATTACGATTTAAGCACAAAATCTCCTTCGTAAAAAAAAAGGGTGAAGCCAAACGAATTTAGCTTCACCCTTTTTAAATAACTAACAAATTTTATTACCAGAATTTCACGTATAAGGCAGCAATAATTACTAGTGTCAATACAATCATCACTGTTGTTTGAGGTTTTATCTTGAACATTTCTGTATCCAATTCGAATGCTTTTGGATTCACTTTTGGACCGGCAAAACTGATACCAATCATAAGAAGCATTGTGAACACAAATGACAATCCCATACAAATATGAAATGGAATTTCGTAACCGCCATGTCCGTTAGGCCAAGCAGTATACAACAAAGTTTCATTTCCAAATAGAGCTGGCGCAAATTCATTGAATAAAACTGACAATAAGAAACCTGCAATTACACCTACAATCGCAGCTGTACCAGTCGTTCTTTTCCAGAACATACCAAGAATAAACATTGCAAATACCCCTGGGCTAATAAATCCTGTATATTTTTGGATGTATGTAAAACCACCCACACCACCAATTCCTAGCACATCATTCCAAGTAAACATAACAGCAAGAAGCATCGCCGCAAAAACAGCATACTTCCCGATATTCACCTGAGCTCTATCTGTAGCATCTTTTTGAATGTATTTTTTGTGTACGTCCAAAGTATAAATAGTAGAGATACTGTTTACTTTACCAGCCAAAGAAGCTACAATAGCTGCTGTCAAAGCCGCTACAGACAATCCTTTCAAACCTGTAGGAAGGAACGTTAACATAGCAGAATACGCTCCGTCTTTTCCTCCAACCAATTGAGGTAAATGTCCGTTTTCATATAAAACAAAAGCAGCAATACCTGGTAACATTACGATAACTGGCATTAATAATTTCAAGAATCCTGCGAATAAAATACCAGTACGTGCCGTTTGCAAATCAGCTCCCAAAGCTCTTTGAGTGATGTATTGGTTACAGCCCCAATAGTTAAGATTGATAATCCAGATACCTGCCAAATAAGACATCATTCCTGGAAAAGTAAGATACTTATTGATTTCCAACTGAGAAGACGCTTCTGTTGGCCTAGGAATAATCATTTTGAAATGCTCTGGCGCTTTTTCCATCAATACATTGAAACCGGCGATTGCATCTTGGCCAAAACCAAAATAATTAGCAACTGTTGTCAAAGCAATGTACGAAGTTACCAATCCTCCAATGATTAAAACCGCCACCTGAATTACGTCGGTATAAGCTACCACTTTCATACCTCCTAAAGAGATAAGCAAAGCAAAAACTGCTAAACCTATCATAATTGTATGCAGATATTCTCCACCTGCCAATCCGTTGATAGCAACAGCCCCTAAGTATAAAATAGAAGTCAAGTTCACGAAAACATATAAAAACAACCAAAAAACAGCCATAATCAAAGCAGTAGATTCGTTATATCTTGTTTTCAAAAATTGAGGCATGGTATAAATCTTGTTTTTCAAATAAACAGGAATAAACCAAATAGCGATAATAATTAAGGCAATGGCAGCAATCCATTCGTATGCAGCAACAGCGATTCCCAAAAAGAAACCTTCACCACTCATCCCAATAAATTGTTCAGCCGATATATTTGAAGCAATCAATGAAGCTCCGATAGCCCACCAAGTCAATGTTCCTTCTGCAAGGAAATAAGCTTTGGCATCGTGTTCATTTTTTTCACGCTTGCGATAAATCATGTATCCATAAGTGGATACCACGACAAAATAAATAATAAATACTGCGTAATCCGCAAAAGCTAGGTTCTGGCTCATGAGTAAATAGTTGTTATTGAATTAATATTAATAAATTGTGGTTATTCTTTATGCTTATATTTTGTAATCTGAAATCTACTGCTCTTTTTGGCATTAAAAACACTTCTTTTTTTAGAAAAAATTTTGCAATTCGACAATGTAATCAACTGTAAAATATCAGATGCGTTTTAATTTCATTCTTTTTTTATGAATTATTGAAGCCAAATGTAAAATAAAAATATTTATTTTCATCATTTATAAATGTGTTTTTTACATTTATTTTAAATTTACACCTTAACAACTTCAAACAGTACGATTATCCTGTTTAAATATTCTTATTACTATGCAAATTCTGGGCTTGTTCGAATCTTTTGTTCCCATTTCCACGCACTAGACATGGCTTCTTCTAAAGTAGATGCGGTTTTCCAGCCCAAAACGTTATTCGCTTTATCGGTATTGGCGTAAGCCTCAGTTACATCTCCTTCTCTTCTTTCCACGATTTTGTATGGCAATTTTTGTCCGCTCACTTTTTCAAAAGCTGCAATCACTTCCAATACTGAACTCCCTGTTCCCGTTCCAAGATTGAAAATCTCTAATGGTTCTTCATTCTTTTCATCCAATAATCTTTGCAATGCAATTACGTGGGCTTTCGCCAAATCGACTACGTGAATATAATCGCGAACGCAAGTTCCATCAACTGTTGGATAATCATTTCCGTAAACCGATAATTCGGCACGCAAGCCCATTCCTGCTTGAGTGATAAATGGAACTAAATTTTGAGGTACACCAATAGGCAATTCTCCAATTTCACCAGACGGATGTGCTCCGATAGGATTGAAATAACGAAGTAAAATAGCATTAATGCCGCTTACTTTCACTACATCGGAAATAATTTCCTCACCTATCTGTTTAGTATTTCCGTAAGGAGACAAAGCCGGTTGAATCGGAGTTGTTTCCGCAATTGGCATTACTTCGGCTTGACCGTAAACCGTACAAGACGAACTGAAGATAAAATGAGCTGCTGCCTTTTTCTCCAATTCCTGCAAAATATAAACTAAGGCTCCCAAGTTGTTTTCATAATACAACAATGGGTTTTTAACGCTTTCGCCAACAGCTTTCGAGGCGGCAAAATGAATGACTCCTACAACATCGTTATGTTCCATAAAAAAATTTTGCACAGCCATTTTTTCTCTCAAATCGATTGAAGAAAAAATAGGTTTTTTACCTGTAATGCGTTCGATACCGTCCAAAACTTCAATAGAAGAATTAGAAAGATTATCAATCACGACAACTTCAAAACCCTGATTTTGCAATTCGACAACAGTATGGGATCCTATGAAACCCAAACCGCCTGTTACTACTATCTTACTCATTTTATTTCTTTTTAATCTTTAATAAATGCTCAACTACTGCTCAATAAATTACATTCTTTTAGGTTTTATAACAAAACCATAACTATACTCCTTCCCTTTTAATAGATACTTTTCATGTGGCAATGCACCCCAGCTGTTATCCCCGCCTACTCCTCTTTGGGCTAAATCAATACAGACTACAACCTCATTTCGAGGAGTTATATCATTGATATGACGATATTTCTTGGTTAATCCCGGATCAAAATCTTCTGGGTAATTATGCAGGGCACTTACTCCTAAAGGCTGTAAACCATTTATTTCGATTCCGCTTCCAGAATTATTTGTAAGCGTTAACCAACGGACATCGGTTTTATAACCATTTTCCTGAGGACGAGTATAAGGAACATATTGATCGGCAACTTTACTGCTATAAATTCCTTTAAAAGAAGCAGTATTTCTATCCTGATAATTTTCCCAAGGACCTCTTCCATAGAAATTAAAATTATCCAGCTCTTTTTTGAGAGAGAATATCATTCCAAAACGTGGCATTTCGGACAATGGATTGCTACCAGCCTTGAATGAATTTGAAATCTCTAAACTTCCGTCGGCATTCATCGTATAAACAATTGTATATGTAGACGCAATATCCCTTAAGAAAAGAGTAGCCACAACACTTGATTTCCCAGCTATTTCTTTAATTTCTAAAGAATTCAATTTGCTGAATTTCCCTGCAGCTCTCCACACATTGCTTTCCGCCTGCATATTATTCCCAAAATCATTATCTGTTGGAGCGCGCCAGAAATTTGGAACTGGCAATTGATTGAAAAATCGTTCTCCTTTTGATTTATAATCCTGAATCAAACCTGATTTCTTGCTTATTACGACCTCAACACCTGACGAACTAAGCGTAACTTCATCTTTAGTCTCTTTTACCGTAGGATTTGCAGTTTTCTTTGTGGCTTTAACAAAATAATTATTAATGCCAATTGAAAACTGTTCTCTGGCTACTTCAAATTTTTGAGGTAAAACTTCGGTACCATTGCGTGTGTAAGCATAAATATTCAAAAGATATTCTGTGCCGTCTTTTGCAGTTAACTTAGGTAATTCCAGTTGTATTTCCTTTTTGGATTGAGGAGCAAGATTTACATCTATTACAGCTGATTTTATAACCAAACCGTTTTCTAAAACTTCGTATTTAAAAATATAATTGTCAAGATTAGTGAAACCAAAACCGTTTACAATCTCTATAATTCCTTTATTCAAATCAACACTTTTGAATAAAATATCCTGATATACTTTCTTTACTTCAAAAGCGCCTGGATGTGGTTTTCGGTCTGGCCAAACCAATCCGTTATGACAAAAGTTTTCATCATTGGTGTAATTTTGGCTTCCCATGTCTCCTCCATAAGACCAATATTTACGACCTACTTCATCAGTCATTTCAAATCCCTGATCTACCCAATCCCAGATAAATCCGCCCTGCATGTTTTCACTTCCGTGAATAATATCCCAATATTCTTGAAAATTACCACTGCTATTTCCCATTGCATGTGAATACTCACACATAATAAACGGACGTTTTACATCCTTGCGCCCAGCATATTCTTTCATATACTCAATACTTGGATACATCGGACAGACGATATCTGTATTGTCCTCTTCCATGGCTTGCTCAAATTGAACCAATCGGGTTTTGTCCCTGTTTTTAATCCACTTGTAAGCATCTTTAAAAACTTGTCCATTTCCGCATTCATTTCCTAAAGACCAAAGAATAACCGAAGGCTGATTTTTGTCCCGTTCTACCAAACTGTAAATACGATCCATGTGCGCAGCGTGCCATTCCGGTCTATAAGCTGGATGATTAGCATAATCAGAAATCCAATTCAAAGAACCCATACCATGACTCTCAATATTAGCTTCATCTACCAAAAACAAACCGTATTTATTACACAATTTTACCCATAGCAGATTCATAGGATAATGACTGCAGCGCACGGCATTAATGTTTAATTCTTTCATCATCTTAATATCCTTCATCATCGTTTCCTCGTCCTGATAATGACCAGTTTTAGGATTATGCTCATGAATATTTACACCATGAACCATGATTCGAATACCATTGACTAATAATTGACCGTTTTTCAATTCTACTTTGCGGAAACCTATTGAAGTCCCAACCGTTTCTATAAGCTTTCCATTTTCATCTTTCAGTGAAAGCAATAGCGTATATAAATTAGGATTTTCATTACTCCATAATTTAGGTGATTCAACATTCTGGCTGAACGTAACTGATTCTGCTGAATTGGCTTTTACATTTACCTTAACTTCTTTTGTAAAAAGCACTGTTCCGTTTTTATCTACCAATTTTGCTTCAATCGTTTGATTGTTTTTTGATGCCGAATTCTTATTCTGAAGTTTTACATCAACAGATAAACTTCCGTTTTTATATGAAGCATCTAAATCTGGACGCGCAAAAAAATCGGCAATTCGAATATTAGCTGTACTGTACAAATAAACATCACGGTCGATTCCTGATAAACGCCAAAAATCCTGATCTTCTAAATAGGAACCATCGCTCCAGCGGTACACCTCAACAGCTAACTGATTTTTACCAGCTTTTACATATTTAGTGATATCAAACTCCGTTGGGCTTTTCGTGTTTTCGCTGTAGCCTACTTTCTCTCCATTTACCCAAACATACATTGCCGAAGTTCCTGCTTCAAAATGAATATATACCCGACGATTGTTCCAATTTTCAGGCAACTCAAATGTACGTTTATAAGAACCCACCGGATTATCGGCATGGTCTATAAATGGCGGATTTTTGACAAACGGATAAGTAATATTCGTGTAGATAGGAATTCCATAACCCTGCAGTTCCCAATTAGCAGGCACTGAAATTTCTTTCCAGTTTGTTGTATTAAAATTAGTTTTGAAAAAATCAATTGGCCTTTCATCTGGCGTTGGAGACCAATTGAATTTCCACATTCCATTCAAACTTAGAAACCACGGAGAACGAATATAATCATCTGCAATAGCAGACGACTCATCAGCATACGGCAAAAATGCCGCTCTAGCCGGTTCTCTATTAATTTGGAATACTTCTGGATTTTCCCAGTCATTAACCGTTTTCTTTTCTTGTGCCGCTACAGCTAAAGAAAGAAAAACAAAGCTTAAAAGGATTGACTTTTTCATCTATTTGTTTTTATAATGCACCTCTGGTAATGCTTTCAATACTGCTGCACTTTTCTCTGGAGTAATATCTCTTTGTGCTTCGCCCATCATTTCATAACCTACCATAAATTTCTTTACGGAAGCCGAACGCAACAATGGTGGATAGAAATGCATGTGAAATTGCCATTCTGGGTGCGATTCCCCATCTGTTGGTGCTTGATGAATTCCAGAAGAATATGGGAAAGACGTCTCAAAAAGATTATCGTATTTTATCGTTAATAGCTTTAAAATAGAAGCATAAGCAGAAACTTCTTCTGAAGTGAACTCTGTTATTTTTGTAATATGCCTTTTGCTGATAATCATCGTTTCAAATGGCCAAATTGCCCAAAAGGGAACCAAAGCCACGAAATGCTCATTCTCAACAACGATACGTTCCTTTAGTTTTAATTCTTCATTCAAGTAATCCAGCAAAAGATTGCTTCCATTTTTATCGAAATAGGCTTTCAAACTGTTTTGTGTTTTTTCAACCTGGGTAGGCAAAGACGATTGCGCCCATATTTGTCCGTGTGGGTGCGGGTTGCTGCATCCCATTACGCTTCCTTTGTTTTCAAAAATCTGAACGTGATTGATGTAATCTACACTTCCTAAATCGGTGTATTCTTTTTGCCAAGTTCTAATAATAGTCTCAATTGAAGCATGATCCATTTCTGGCAAAGTCAAATCGTGTCTTGGCGAGAAACAAACTACTCTTGCAATACCGCGTTCCGGTTTTGCTTTGAAAAAAGTAGGTTTAGAATCTTCTTCAAACAAGATTGGCTCTTGTTTTACGGCTGCAAAGTCATTCTCAAAAACAAAACTTGATTCATATTTCGGATTGTTTTCCCCATTGGCACGAACATTCCCTGGACACAAATAACAAGTGGGGTCGTATTCTGGAAGTGCATCGGTATGAATTTTTTCGTTTTGTCCTTGCCAAGGTCTTTTCGCTCTGTGCGGAGATACTAAAACCCATTCGTTAATTAATGGATTGAAGCGTCTGTGCGGATCTTCGTTTATATCAAAATTTTTCATTTTATTCATTTTATGGTTTTTTACCGCAAAGTGCGCAATGATTTTATAAATTATCTCTATCCCGAAAGGGTCGCAAAGCTTTGCGTTCCTTGCGTTTTTAAAAAAACTTTGCGCTCCTTGCGGTTAAAATTATTTACTGATGCAATGATGTACCGTTTCCGATTTTTACATCATAAATTTTCAAATCTATATCAAAAGCTTCTTTGTATAACTGAGTCAGTTTTGTTTTGATATTTTCTTCTTCACCTTTTTTAATCAAATTGATGGTACAGCCGCCAAAACCGCCTCCCATTAATCGGGAGCCAATTACTGCTTTCTCTTTTTTCAAAGTATCAACAATAAAATCCAGCTCATCACAGCTCACTAAATATTCTTTAGATAATCCTTCGTGAGTTTCGAAAAGCAATTTTCCAAGTTCTTCAATATTTCCATTATCCAAAGCTTCGCAGGCAAGTGCTACACGGCGAATTTCTTTAACAACAAAATGAGATCTGACAAACACATTCGGTGACATTTTATCTTTCAGACGAAGCACATGGCTCTCGTCACAATCTCTAAAACTAGTGATCTCCGGAAAATTGCTTTTGATGATAGAAAGTCCTTCTTCACATTCTTCACGTCTTGTATTATAAGCAGAAGTAAACAAAGAATGCTTCACATTACTATCAAATAAAATCAACGAGTAGTCATTAAAATCGGCATTGTGATACTCGTATTCTAATGTTTTGCAGTCAATTTTAATCACTTTATTCTCCAAGCCCATCACGCTCGAAAACTGATCCATAATTCCACAGTTGATTCCAACCCAGTGTTCCGCTTTTTGTCCCATTAATGCAATATCCACTTTAGGAATTGTCAAATCGTAAAGTTCTTTGATTCCGAAAATCGTCCCACATTCTAAAGCTGCCGACGAAGACAATCCCGAACCAACAGGGATGTTACTGCTAAACACACAATTGAAACCGTCGAAAGAAAAGCCTTTATCCTGCAATTGTTTAATTACACCCAAAATATAATTCGTCCAAACGACTTTACTCAAAGAAATAGTTTCTGTCAAATCAACTTCAAATTCTTCATTTAAATCAATGGCTACAATTTTGGATTGCTTCGAATTGTTTTTTGCAAAAGCAAAACAAATAATCTTGTCGATTGCAGCAGGCAAAACATAGCCATCATTGTAATCGATATGTTCTCCAATAATGTTAATTCTTCCCGGAGAAAGAACTACTTTTTCGGGAGCGTTGCCAAATTTCTCCTGAAAAAAAGCAGTCGTTTTGTTAATTAATAAATCGTTCATTTTCTTTAAATTACTATTATTTTGAAATTGTTAAAGTCTTCAGTTTATTTTTTAGATTCTAATGTCAATTTACCGCTCTTAAGTCCAGTACCGTTTACTTCAAGTTTTACATCACCGGCAGTTGTTGTCGATTTTACAAGCACTACCAACTTTCCGCTAAAAAGTTTCATGGTATCTTTATGAAACATTTCGAGTGAAGTGGCATCGCCATTGCAGGCCGCTCTGTAAGTACCCGCTCCTGAAACCTTAAATTTCAACTGGTTAGTCGCCGTAGGACAAGGAATTCCATTTTTGTCAACTACAGAAACGGTTACAAAAGATATATCTTCGCCATCGGCAGTAATTGTTTTCCTGTCTGCTTCTAAAACAATTTGATAAGGCTTTCCAGCTGTTTTAACTTCTTCCTCAGCAACAGCTTTACCATTGTCATCATAAGCCACCACTTTTACCGTTCCCGGCTCATATTTCACATCCATCCACATTAGACGATAGCGATTCTGTGGAGTGTTTTTATTTTTTTTCTGAACTCCCATGCTTTTGCCGTTTACAAAAAGCTCAGCACTGTTGTAATTTGTATATACAAAAACGGGGGTTGTCTCTCCTTCTCTGCCTTCCCAGTTCCAATGTGGCAAGATATGAAGAGTTGGTTTCTCTGTATTCCAACGGCTTCGGTATAAATAATAACGGTCTTTTGGTAAACCGGCTAAATCGTTAATTCCAAAATAAGAACTTCGAGAAGGCCACATTTCATCATAAGGAGTTGGTTCTCCTAAATAATCAAAACCAGTCCAAACAAACTCGCCAATTACCCAAGGTTTATCATCTTGAAGCACAAAATCTTCATCAGGAACATTAGACCAATCACATGCTTCCAAATCATAAGATGAAGACTGAAAATCTGGATATTGCTTGTTTTTTTCTTGAACTACAGGGAATTTATAAATTCCTCTAGAACTAACAGTTGAAGCTGTTTCCGAACCTAAAATAAATCCTTGCGGAAACTTTTTAAATGCCTCGTCATATAAATGCACACGATAATTTAATCCTGGAATATCCAACAAAGCTCCAAAACCAGATTCCATAGTCGCTTTTACCTGATCCATACCAACAGTTACTGGACGTGTCGGGTCTTCTCTATGAAATATTTCCTGCAACCATTTGGCTCTCTTCACACCTTCTTCTCCCCATTGATCTGGCACTTCATTTCCAGAACTCCACATCACAATTGAAGGATGATTTCTTGTTGCACGCACTAAATTCACGATGTCCTTTTCGGCATATTCCTCAAAGAAACGATGATACCCATTTTCTACTTTTGCTTTTGCCCATTCATCAAAACTCTCTGCAAGGAACATAAAACCCATTTCATCTGCCAACTCAAGCTGCTCAAAAGAAGGCATATTGTGTGAACTACGTATTGCATTACAACCGAGATCTTTTAATATCACCATTTGTCTGCGCAATGCGGCTTTATTTACTGCTGCTCCGAGCGGACCAAGATCGTGGTGAAGACAAACTCCTTTAAATTTGGTAATCTTTCCATTAAGACTGAAACCTTTATTGGCCTCATATTTTATTTCTCTAATTCCAAAACGTGTTGAAATCTCATCTTTCAAATCTTTTCCAACATACAATTGGGAAACCGCTTTATACAAATAAGGGGTTTCGGGACTCCACAATTTTGGCTTTTCAACTTTTAAGTTTTGATCGAATTCTTTCCCGAATTGTGCTGTCGACTCTTCTGAATTTAGTTTATGTCCTTCGGCATCAAAAATGGTGGTAACTAAACGAGTATTATCTCCAGAAGCTTTTGTCTTGATATTAACTTTGGCAATTGCTGGACTTATAAAAGGAGTCGTTACAAACTGCCCCCATTGGTCAATGCTTTCATTATTTTTTATAATAACACTTACTTTTCGATATAAACCGGCACCAGGATACCAGCGTGAAGCAAATTCTTTATTGGTTAATTTTACTGATAATGTGTTCTCACCTTCTTGTGCAAATTGGGAAACATCAAAATAAAAATAACTATAGCCATAAGCCCATTCTCCAACTTTTTTTCCGTTTAAATACACTTGAGGTTCGCTCATCGCACCTTCAAAAAGAAGAATTATTTTTTTGCCTTTTGAATCTTTAGGCAATGTAAATGTATTGCGATACCAAGCAGTCCCAATATGCGGTAAAGCCCCTGTTCGCCCTGTTTTTTCGGTAGCTATTTTTTCTCCGTTTTGAACAATTGCAACATTCTGTATATCTACATTTTTATCAAAAGGCCCGTAAATTGCCCAGTCATGCGGAACGGTTACTGATTCCCATTTCGAATCATTAAAATTTACTTTAACTGCATCTTCAAAATCGCCTTTTTGAAATTTCCAATTAGTATCTAACACTTTAACCTCTCGTGTTTGAGACAAAGCTATTTGTGCAAATGCTAAAAATATAACGAGAATACTTATCAGTTTCTTCATTTTTTAAAACAAATTAGAGTTTTAGTTTTTTTTGAACCATATAAGTCATTTAAGATCATATAAGGTTACTTATTTGAATTGTTCATTTTGTTTGCCAATATTTTATTGCGCCTCAACTTATATGAACTTATATATCTTATATGGTTTATTATTCTTTAAACGCATCCAATGCCATAGACGGTTTTCCGTCTGATCTCCAAGCACTCAATTCATAATGACTCCATGATTTTGCGCCTTGAGGTTCCCAGTAAATTACACCTAATCCTTTATTATTTGGTACAGCTTTTACCGCTTTTATAACCGCAACCAGCATATCGTATGTATTTTGTTCCTGCGTATCAATACCGCCAACCTCAACAACCATTACTTCTTTGTCATATCTAGCTGCCATGTCATTTAGATTATTAGCTAAATCGGCGATGTTTTCTTTATAATCCGTTTTAATCCAAAATGGGTAATATGACAATCCGATTACATCATACTTTACATTATTTGCTTTAGCATTATCAAAAAACCATCTGAATTTTTTACTGTTATTTCCTTCGTCAAGGTGAACAATAACTTTGATATTTTTATCTACAGCCTTCGTCGCATCATATCCTTTATTGAGCAATTGTGCCAATTGATTAAAGTTGTCTGTACTTCCTTCTGGCCATAACATCCCGCCTGGAATTTCATTCCCAACTTGTACCCATTCTGGGGTAACACCTGCTTGTTTTAGCGCTTTCAAAACATCTTCCGTATGAAGATAAACATCATTCAGCAATTCTGCGAAAGTATGATTCTTCCAAGCTGCAGGTTTATTTTGCTTTCCTGGGTCTGCCCAAGAATCACTATAATGAAAGTTAATCATGATTCGCATTCCCATTTTTTGTGCACGAACAGCCATCGCAACTGTTTCTTCTTTACTGCAGTGTCCGCTAGCTTTATCATTCGAAGGATTAACCCAAACACGTAATCTAATTGTATTCATTCCTCGGTCTTTCAGCAATTGCAGACAGTCTTTTTGGGTTCCGTCAGTATCATAGAATTTATATCCTGTAGCTTCCATTTGTGGCAACCAACCCACATCTCCACCTTTAGCGAAAGCCACTTCTTTGGGTTTCTGAGCTGTTTTATTGGTCGTACAATTTGAAAAAACCAATGCTATAAGAATTACTGATAAACAAAATGCTTTTTTCATTGTCTTCTAATTTAAATTAAATGCTTGTAAAACAGGCAATGCTTTATTATCAAAATCATAGAATGCTTGATTCTCAAACGTAGAACCATTAGTCGCTTCTTTTCCTTTGAAAGAAACCCACTCGCCTCCCCAATATGCAAATCCAATACCGCTTTGAGACGTTTTGACAAGATTTTTTATAGCCAAAACATAACTCTTTTGCCCTTCAGGAGTTGCCGGATAACCCGAAACCAATTGCGAATCCAAACCAACTATATTATTAGTCCAATCATTATACCCTAATGTAAAAGGATAAGCGGTTTCGGCAATAACTACTTTTTTGCTGAACTTACTTCCCAAAGCATCAATAGTACTTTTTATAACTGTCAAATCTTTACCATGCCAAACTGGATAATAGGAAAGACCAATATAATCGTAATCTACACTTTTCACTTTGGTAAAAAACCAATCCGTATCCGTAGCTTTTACACCTGCATAATGAATCATGATTTTTGTTTTTGGCGCTTTGCTTCTAATGGCAGCACTAGCCGTTTTTAATAAATCAATACATTGTGCTTCCTTATTAATCAAATGTCCTTGAGGCCAAAGCAAGCCACTGTTTATTTCATTCCCAATTTGAATAATATCAGGATTAATCTCGGTTATGATTGTAGAGGTATAAGTAGCGACAGCAGTTTTCAAATCTGCAAAAGACAAATCTTTCCATTCAGCTGGAGTAGTTTGAACCGCTGGGTCTGCCCAAGTATCAGAATAGTGAACGGTAAGCCAAACTTTCAAACCTGCTTGTTTAACACGTGCGGCAAGTGCTTTTACTTCTGTCAAACCAGAATGTCCGCCGGCAGGATTTTTCCATAAACGGATTCGAATCGTATTGCAACCTGCGCTTTTCAGAGTGGTAAGCATGTCTTCGGCTTTGCCATTATTGGTCAAAACAGTTCCTGCACTTTCAATCTCTGGAAGAAATGAAATATCGGCAGCTCGGATAAATTCATCGACTACAACTGGTGGGTCTACCACTGGTGGCGTATCTGGTGAATCACTACTGGAACAGCTAAACTGGATAGCCAACAAAGCGAAAAGTGACAGTATAATTAGGGCTTTTTTCATTGTGAGTATATTTTAAAATGATTGAAATTTATAAATTGTGTTATGAGAATATCTTTCGTCTTTTTTTAGAATTGCACTAGGAAAATGGTCGTGACTGGGAGCATCCGGGAAGTTTTGTGTTTCAAAACAAATACCGCTTAACGGATGATAATCGGCATCTTCTTTTCCTTTTACAGTATTAAAACAATTTCCTCCAACATAGATATGAACCCCAGGCTGGTCGGTATAGACTGTCATTTTTAAATTATTTTTTTTATTAAAAAGAGAGGCCGCAAATTCTTCAGTATGATCTATTACAAAAGTATGGTCAATTTTGGACGGACATTTTTTAGGAACATAAAAGTCAAAATAAGTATTGTACAATTCTAAAAACCTACCATTGGGGATACATTCGTTATTTGTTTCCAACATTCGATGAGCATTTACAATTAATTCCTGATCTTTTACAGAAGACAAATGGCCATCAAGATTAAAATAACTGTGATGAGTCAAATTTACTACAGTATCTTCTGTAGTCTTGGCGCTATACTGAATTATTAATTCATTTTCTTCAGATAGCGTATAGGTAAGCTCAACCGTTAATTCTCCAGGATAATTTTCTTCTCCTGCTGGGCTGGAATAGGACAGTGTTATTGATGAGTTTTGACCCAGATGTACATTTTTGACTGCCCATACTTTTTGACTGAACCCAATTTTACCACCATGTAAGGAGTTACCATTGTTGTTTTTATTCAAATAAATTTTTCTCCCATTCAAATTAAAAGAACTGTTATGAATCCTTCCTGCATATCTTCCAACTGTGGCACCCATATAAGGTGGACTCACTAGATTAAACGACTGTATGTAAGACTCTAGAGTGTCAAAACCCAAAACAACATCAACAATTTCACCGTTTTTCAATGGTACTTTCAATTCGGTTATCGTAGCCCCATAATTGATTACCTTTAATATCATTCCATTTTTGTTAGATAATTCGTAGGAGTATATCTCCTCACCGTCTGGCATTAAACCAAACAAATCCTTTACAGAAGTGGTTTTAATTTGTGAATTGCATTTTATTTCCATTGTTTTATTATGAAATTAGAAATCCAAATTTAGAACAAAATTCATATTATGCATACCAGTACCTACCAGTTTTTGTATCTTGCAAAAAAATTGAAAACAAAATGAAAGCAATCGCAATCCAAAATAACATTGGCTTACCCAAATACAAACAGATAATCAATGCGATCGAAAAAGCAATTGAAAGCCAGGATTTAAAGAAAGACGACAAATTACCTTCCATCAACAAAATTTGTCTTCCTTATAATTTATCAAGAGATACCGCACTTCAAGCTTATGATGAGCTCAAAAAAAGAGGAATTATTTATGCCATTCCAGGCAAAGGATATTATGTGAAAAGTGTTGAAATCACTATAAAACAGAAAATATTTTTACTTTTTGACGAGCTTAACATTTTCAAAGAAGACATTTACAATTCGTTTTTAAAAAACATTGGCAAAAATGTACAGGTCGATATTTTCTTTCACCATTTTAATGTTCAAGTTTTTCAGAAATTGATAAATGACAGCAATGGGAATTACACCAAATATATCATTATGCCCACCAACTTAATCGATGTCGTTGAAGTTATAAAAACCCTACCAGTAAATGACGTAATCATCCTTGACCAAACCAATGATGAACTAAAATCATTCCCTGCTATTTACCAAAATCACAAAAAAGACATTTTTGAAGGTTTGTACAAAGGAAAAACAAGATTAAACAAGTACAAAAAATTCATTATGATTTTCCCCGGTTTTAGAGAACCTTTGGGAATGAAAATTGGGTTTGAAAATTTCTGTTCAGAATACGCAATAGATTATGAAATCATCAGCGAATTCACCGATAACGAAATAACAATCGGGGGCGTTTACATCATCCCGAATGACAGAGATTTGGTTCGGGTAATTGAGAAAGCCCGACAACAAAACTTAAAATTAGGAACTGATTTTGGAATCATTTCCTATAATGAAACCCCATTAAAAAAAGTGGTTTCTAACGGTATCACCACTATTTCCACCGATTTTACAACCATGGGAAAACTGCTGGCCCAAATGGTACTTACCGGAAAAAAAGAACAAATCGAAAACAAAAGCGCTTTAATTATTAGAAATTCATTGTAATCATTTTTTTTATCCTCAGATCTTCGAACAGAAAATAAGTTGTCTTGCGGGCTACGCAAATGTCTCTGACTTTGAGGAGCCTTTAAATTTGCATAATAAATATTTCTTAATTTTAAAGTTGTTGTTTTTTATCCTTATTTCTCCCCCTTTCTATTAATACAAAATTCAGAATTCATTATCAAACCCCGAATTACTTTCAGCATTAACTGTGAAAAAATCATCTTTCCTTTTTTTGTTTTTGTTAAACAAATTTAGCTATATTTGCAAATGTATTTTTTACACTTATTATTTTATTCTTCCTTAACCTCTCAAAAATAGTCTGTTATTTAATAGAGACGAATCGACTTCAGAACAAAATAATAGACTCTTATCATTTAAATAAAGCGGTTAAAACAAAACTGTTTTACATTGCAAAATCATTTACACAGGATTTTGGAAAAAGACAAAATGTTTTATCAAAAAACTTTAACCAAAAATGCCAATACTGTTATTAAAAAATTAACACCATAAATTATGAACCAAAAAATTGACAATTTAGCCGCCGACAATATAAGAGCGCTGGCTATTTCTATGGTAGAAAAAGCAAATTCAGGACACCCAGGCGGTGCTATGGGAGGCGCTGATTTTATGCATATTTTATACACTGAATATTTAAATTTTGACCCAACGCAAATGGATTGGCCGTTCAGAGACCGCTTCTTTATGGATGCGGGACACTTATCGGCTTTGATGTATGCACAATACTATTTACTAGGGAATTACAAAAAAGAAGATGTACAGCAATTTAGACAATGGGGATCTGTAACGCCGGGACATCCTGAAGTCGATGTTTTAAGAGGAATCGAAAACACTTCGGGCCCCCTGGGACAAGGACATGCCATGGGAGTTGGTGCTGCTATTGCTGCCAAGTTTCTTGACGCCAGATTCAAAGGATTTTTTGATCACAAAATATATGGTTTCATTACCGATGGAGGCGTACAGGAAGAAATTTCACAGGGAGCGGGAAGAATCGCAGGACACTTGGGATTGAACAATTTTATTATGTTTTATGATTCTAATGATGTACAACTTTCTTCGATGACCGATGAAGTAACTTCAGAAGATACCGCCATGAAATACAAGGCTTGGGGATGGAACGTAATCACGATAAACGGCCACGACCATTCAGAAATCCGTCAGGCATTAAATATTGCCAACAAAGAAACCGAAAGACCAACCTTGATCATCGGAAAAACAATCATGGGAAAAGGCTGTGTTACTGCAGATGGTTCTATGTATGAAGGCGAATGTGAATTGCACGGAAAACCTATTGGCGACACTAAAGCGGATTACACCAAAACACTATTAAACCTCAACGCCAATCCAGAAGATCCTTTTGCTATTTATGAAGAAGTAACCGCTCATTATGCTACAATTTTATCGAAAAAAACAGAAAAAGCGGCTTCGAAAAAACAACAAATTGCAAAATGGGAAAATGAAAACCCAGCATTGGCAGAAAAAATGCACTTGTTTTTATCCGGTAAATTACCAGAATTAGATTTAAGCAGTGTGGCTCAAAAACCAAATGCAGCGACAAGAGATGCTTCGTCAGCAGTGCTGGCTTATTTAGCAGAAAATGTAGAAAACATCATCGTTTCTTCGGCAGATTTATCCAACAGCGACAAAACTGATGGCTTCTTGAAGAAATCATCGGTATTGCAAAAAAATAATTTTGAAGGCGCCTTTTTACAGGCTGGTGTTGCTGAATTGACCATGACTTCCATCGCCAACGGTATTGCTCTTCATGGTGGTGTAATTCCAGTAGTGGCAACGTTTTTTGTATTCTCGGATTACATGAAACCAGCCATACGATTGGCCGCAATCCAAGAACTTCCAGTAAAATATGTACTCACTCACGACTCATTCCGAGTGGGTGAAGACGGACCAACGCACCAACCAATCGAGCAAGAAGCACAAATGCGTTTGTTGGAAAAAGTTAAAAATCATTCGGGACACCAGAGTTTATTAGCACTGCGCCCTGCCGATGCTATTGAAACTTCAGTGGCTTGGGATATGGCATTAAAGAACACAAAAACGCCAACTGCTTTAATCCTTTCCAGACAAGGAATAAAAGACATTCCAGCAGTTAAAACTTCAAGATACGCAGAAGCAACAGCTGCTGAAAAAGGCGGTTATTTGGTAAAAGAAACTGCAAATCAAGATATCACCCTGATTGCAAACGGATCGGAGGTTTCGACGCTTATCGATGCTGCCGTGATTTTGGAGAAAGAGCATAATTTAAAAATAAACATTGCTTCGATTATTTCAGAAGGTTTGTTTAAATCACAGCCTAAATCATACCAAGAAAGTATCATTCCAAAAGGAAAACTTGTTTTCGGACTTACCGCAGGTCTTCCTGTAAACCTTGAAGGCTTAATTGGCGACAGCGGAAAAGTAATAGGACTGGATCATTTTGGCTATTCGGCACCAGCTAGTGTTTTGGATGAAAAATTTGGATTTACAAGCCAACACGTTTGTGCTGAAATACTAAAATATATTGAGGAGAGTAAAGAAGCTAAGACACTAAGTTTCTAAGAAACTAAGACAAAAACATTAAAAAAAACTCAGATTCTTAGTAACTCAGAAACTTAGAATCTCCAAAAAAAACATACTTATGAAATTTTTTATCGACACAGCAAATTTAAATGAAATTGCAGAGGCTCAGGCCCTAGGAGTATTAGATGGTGTAACTACTAATCCATCATTAATGGCCAAAGAAGGGATTACCGGCGCAGACAATATTTTGAAGCACTATGTTGCTATCTGTGAAATTGTTGACGGAGATGTTTCAGCAGAGGTGATTGCGACAGATTATGAAGGAATGGTTCGTGAAGGCGAAATATTGGCTGCTTTGCATCCTCAGATTGTGGTAAAACTGCCTATGATTGCTACTGGAGTTAAAGCCTGCAAATATTTTTCGGATAAAGGAATCAGAACTAATGTGACCTTAGTTTTTTCAGTGGGACAGGCATTACTTGCTGCCAAAGCTGGAGCTACTTATGTGTCTCCGTTTCTAGGTAGACTAGATGATATTTGTACTGATGGTATGGGATTGATTGCCGATATCAGACAAATTTATGACAATTATGATTTTCAAACTCAAATTTTATCAGCTTCCGTTCGTAATACAATGCATGTTATAAATTGTGCAAAACTAGGATCGGATGTAATGACTGGTCCATTATCTTCAATCACTGGATTATTGAAACATCCTCTGACCGATAGCGGATTAGCACAATTTTTAGCCGATTACCAAAAAGGAAATAGCTAGAACTTAATATTCAAAATTCGTTTTAGTCCAACAAAAAAGGAAGCTTCTGCAACAGAAGCTTCCTTTTTTTATTTGCTTTAAAATCAAATTCTACTTTAAAAGTTCAAAGCGAAATTATTCAAGAGTTTGGCATCGTATTTTTCTTTGTCAAAAGTATAGAGATACGAACCTTTTCTAGAAGAAGTCATGTCTTTCTCATCTAATTTTATCAAAATATCCAACGAGTTGATTTTGCTGATAAAATTTCTTTTGTCGATTTGTTTGTCCAAAATGGATTCATACAATTTAAGTAGTTGACTCATTTTAAATTTTTCGGGTAACAGTTCAAATCCAACAGGTCGCATCGAAGTTCTGTAACGCAATCTTCTTATGGCATGTGCCAACATATTATCGTGGTCAAAAATCAATTTTGGCACTTCCGAAACACTAAACCATTTGGCATGATAGTTCTGGATCAATTCGGCATTATGGTTTTCGATATTAATCAGTGCATAATAAGCTACAGATATGGTTCTTTCTACAGGGTCACGATCAATTTCACTGTAGGTATAAAGCTGTTCCATATAAATATCCTGCAAACCAGTATAAGTATTCAAGACTCTTATGGCTGCAGTATCCAATACTTCCTCTTTTTTAAGAAATCCTCCCATTAATGACCATTTCCCTTTTTCAGGTTCAAAATCCCTTTTAATCAAAAGGATTTTCAACCCTTCTTCATCAAAACCGAAAATGATGCAATCTACCGCTAGAAGAACTTTGTCAGCTGTACTATAACTATTTAGCATTTTCTATATATTTTGTGGTAAATATAAGAACTTCCTCAAAACTACCAAATTTATTTAATGTTGTTTTTACACTTATAAAAACAAAAAGGAACAACAAACATAAGTCACTGAATTAGCACGTGATACATCCTTAACCAAACCCAAAAATTTTGATCCCTCTTTGTCAAAAGATAAAAAAAGAGAATTTAGACACCAAAATCCAACTTATTTTTTAATACCCGAGTCGCAATTAAGTGTTAAAATTACATTTACAAGTGCTTTTTGGCCATTTTAGAACCCAAAAAATATTCTGAAAATGACAAATTAAACAAAAAAAGCAAGCTTCAATAGTATTTTTTTGTACACAAAATCGTTCATTTTTTATAAAAAAACAAAATATTCATAAAAAAATTTAAAAATTTAATAGATATAAAAAAAAGACTCAATATGCTTAATATCAATATATTATATTTTACGAAAACGTTTTTGATAGTTTTAAAACACGCAAATACTTACGTTTAACCGCAAATTTTAGGATATCCGTTTTTTTTTGCAACTTTTTTTATCAGATTAATTTGTTTTTATGCTTTTTTTTTATTTAAATTTACAAATGTAAAAACTACACTTATAATTAACCAAAATGCAATCAATATGACAACAAACCACAGATTATTTTTTTATTGCAATTTTTTATTGCCTAAAAAAGAATGGCTACTAGCATTATTAGTTATGCTCTTTAGTACTTATAATGCATCGGCACAACAGCCCAATATTGTTTCAGGAAAAATTACATCCTCAAGTGATGCGATGCCACTTCCTGGAGTAAATATTTTAGTAAAAGGAACTACCACCGCAACATCTACTGGATTTGATGGAGATTATTCCATAAATGCAAAACCTACAGATGTCCTTATTTTTTCGTATGTAGGATATGAAACTCAAGAAATAACTATCGCAAATCGAACAAAAATAGATTTTGGAATGAGAGACAACCTCAACAAACTGAATGAAATAGTTGTGGTTGGGTATGGTACACAAAAGAAAGCAGATTTAACAGGATCTGTAAGTGTGGTGAACATGAAAGAAGCCAAAACGATAACAACCTACGATCCTGCAAAAATGCTGCAAGGACAAGTTGCCGGGGTTACCGTACAATCATCAGGAGAGCCGGGAGGTTACGTTAATGTGAAAATTAGAGGTATTTCATCTTTCAACAACAATAATCCTCTTTTTGTAATTGACGGAATGATTGTTGAATCTCCAAATGATTTTGCACCAGGTGATATCGAATCGATGCAGGTATTGAAAGATGCTTCTTCAGCAGCGATTTATGGTGTTCGCGGAGCTAATGGAGTAGTTATCATCACTACCAAAAAAGGGAAACAAGGTAAATTTGAAGTAAAATACAAGTCTTTACTTGGACTTCAAACTGTTGCTAAAAATTGGGATGTTACAGACAGAGAAGGCTATCAACAAATCACTACTGCGGCTGAATTAAATGCAGGATTGACAATAGCTCCCGGGAATGACCCTACCAGCCCGCTATACATTAATGATGTAAACACGAATTGGCAGAAAGAAGCCTTCGAAACAGGGGTAGTTAACAACCAATCTTTAACATTAAGTGGGGGAGCCGAAAGTATGGCCTACAATATGAATGTAGACTATTTCAAGAATACTAGTTATGTTAATTCTCCGCAAGACTATGAAAGAATATCTACGAATCTTAATTTGTCTGGTAAAAAAGGTAAATTTAAATACGGTTCAAAAATTGGATATACGCAATCGGACAAAGAAAATTTTAACAGTTATGTTGGAGAGTCCGCTATTGCTGCCTTATTAACAGCTATACCAACTATGCCAGTTTATGATGAAAATAGACTTGGAGGATACGGTGGAACGGACAACTTAACACAAAGAGCCATCTCTCTTAACGTAATTGGTTTCAACAACTTAATTGACAATAGCGGACAAAGAAATCGTTTCATTGGTAATATTTGGGGAGAACTTGAAATTGTAAAAGGATTAAAATACAAAATAGATGCCAGTTTTGACCGATTGGATTGGCAAGACAGAAAATTCAATCCACCAAGTGATTTGGGTTGGTACTACATTACTACCAATGATGAAGCTGAGCTTAATGTTGTTACAGGAAATGAATCCAGAACATTTTTGAATAATTTATTAACTTACGAAAAAACTATTGGCAATCACAAATTTGATGCATTGGCAGGTTGGATTCAAGAAAGATCTGACTATTACAGACACTGGTCAAATGGCAAAGGGTACACACCTGGTGAAATCAGTCATCTTGAATATGCAGATGCCACCAGTTCTGGCGAATATGAAAATACCAAAACTGGTATTTCGTACTTAAGCAGAATCAATTATTCGTATGATGATCGTTATTTTATAACTGGAAACTTCAGACAAGACAAAACGTCTCTTTTCAGTCAGGAAAACAATACAGGTAACTTTTATTCGTTCTCAGGAGCTTGGAAAATTAGCAATGAAACATTCTTGCATTTACCAGAATGGGTTAGCAATATTAAACTTAGAGGTGGATATGGTGTATTAGGAAACAACACTATTGGTACTTATGCCTATTCCCCAACTATAAATGCTTTTGCAGGTTATAACTTTAATAATGAATTAGCCAATGGAACAACTGTTGTAAGTGCAATTGATCCAAATGTACACTGGGAAGAAACAAAAAGCACAAATGTGGCACTTGAGTTAGGATTCCTTAATAACAGTTTACAGTTCTCTGCTGAATATTTCATCAAAGAATCAACTGATTTATTGATTGCTGTTCCTTTACCATTCTCTACAGGAGCATTTCCTGCTAGTGTAACTACAAACGCAGGAGCAGTTAAAAACAGTGGTTTAGAATTTACGGCTTCTTATGCAAATAATGATCATGAATTCAAATACAATATTTCAGCCAACTTAGGAACGTTGAAAAATGAGGTTTTACAAATTGGACTTAACGGAAATCCAATTTATGGTGCTGCTTCTAAAACCGAAGTAGGAAGATCCATTGGTGAGATTTTTGCATACGAAACAGATGGTATTTTTCAAAATGCTGCCGAAATCGCTGCTGCTCCAACTCAAACCAATGCAGGTGTTGGAGATATTCGTTTCAAAGACATCAATGATGATGGAATGATAAGTGACTTGGATAGAACCTACCAAGGAACAACCATTCCGCAATATAGCTATGGTATCAACTTTAGTGCCTCATACAAGAATTTTGAATTCTCAATGTTTTGGCAAGGTGCTGGTGGAAACAAAGTATTTAATGCGATGTATCGTAATTTAATGGCTGGCCAATACGGTAACCACAGTACTGACATGCTTAATTATTGGACTCCAACAAATACCAATACTGATGTTCCGCGCCCTATCATTGGTGATCCAAATGCAAACGGAAGAGACTCTAATCGATTTATAGAAAATGGAGACTACCTAAAATTACAGACTATGGAAATTGGTTACCAAATCCCAGTTCCTGAAACGTTTTTTATCGAAAAAGCTAGAATTTATGTAAATGGCCAAAACTTATTAATCCTTAGCGATTACAAAGGATATGACCCTGATTTCAACAGCAATGACGGATTATTCTCAAGAGGATATGATGCGGGTTCATTCCCAAATCCTAGAACCATTTCTATAGGACTTGATGTAACTTTCTAAAATTAGTCAACAATTAAAAACGAATCAAAATGAAACATAAAATATATAATTATCTAGCTGGTTTCTTTTCACTTGCTGCTGTAACCACAAGTTGTGTAAGCGATGATGACTTATTGCAAGTAGATCCCAATGTAGAAACCTCAGGGTCATTCTGGAAAACAGACGAAGATGCCTTAGCAGGAGTGAATGCCGTTTACTCCAGTTTATTAACAGATGGAACCTATATGAGAAGTACACCTTTATTATTAGACTTAAAAGGGGATGACACTCGAAGCAACAGCCCGTGGGGATCAATGTACAATGTAGGTCGTTTCAACTCCAATGTTTCAGACGCTGCTATTTATGGTTGGGCATATGAAACCTATTATCAAGGTATCTACAGAGCTAATCAAGTTTTGGCTAACGTGCCGGGTATTGAAATGAGCGATGCAGCACTTAAAAACAGAATCATTGGGCAGGCATATTTCTTGAGAGGTTTGTATTTATTTCATGCCGTAAATATGTTCAAAAACGTACCCGTACCAACAGACCTGGCTATTTACTATCCACAAAAAACTCAAGCGGAAGGTTGGGCTCAAGTGATTGCAGATTTCAAAGCGGCTGCCGAATTGCTACCAGTATCTTACACCAGCGTATCTGGTTTGGATGCAGGGCAAAAAGGACGTGCTACCAAAGGAGCTGCACTAGGTTATTTAGGAAAAGCCTATTTGTTTACTAAAGATTTTGCCAATGCAAAAACAACATTCAAACAAGTAATTGATTCGGGTGTTTATTCTTTAGTTTCAAACTACCGAGATAACTTTACGGATACGAACGAAAACAACTCAGAATCATTGTTCGAAGTTGAATTCAGTAGAGAAGCTGGTGGAGTAGCTTTAGGATGGGGTGGTATTCCAGCATCCGATTGGGGAAAAACTTCTGCAAGAGCTATTACTTATGCTCCAAGAGCTTTTGGATGGACTGATGTTCAACCTACTTGGGCATTATTTAATGAATACCAAGTTGAAAAAACGACTACAGGGGCAACAGACCCTCGTTTGGACGCTACTGTGTTTTACAACAAACCAGGTGTGAAATTGTACGGACAAGATTTTGCCACTTTCTATGGAGCAAATCCAGGTGATTTAAATGATTTATTTTGCAGAAAATATCAAAACTCTGACGGGAATTATGCCAACGAATACGACTGGCGTTCAGGAATTAACGAGCGTTTGTTACGTTATGCAGATGTGCTGTTAATGTATGCTGAGTGTTTGAACGAAACTGGCGATACTCCTGGAGCGTACACTTACATCCAAATGGTGAGAGACCGTGTGGGCTTACCAAACTTGAGTACTGCAAAACCTGGACTTAGTCAAGCTGCAATGAGAGATCAGATTGGCCACGAAAGATTCTTAGAATTCCCTCTTGAAGGACACCGTTTTGATGATATCCGCCGTTGGGGATGGTTAGAAGATGCTGCAAAATTAGCATGGTTAAAAACCAGAGATGTAGAATTCAATTCGTATGCACCTGGAAGAGAGTATTTCCCAATTCCACAATTAGACATGGACAATAACCCTGGAATGGTTCAAAATCCAAGTTATTAATATTTTATTTGAGTTAGTTTAGTTAGAAATTTAATATCATGTGGTAAACTTTCCGTAGTTTGCCACGTGATATTATAAAATAAAGCCATCATGAAAAAAGTCCAATTATTATTATTTATCATCGCTTTTTGTAGTCAAGCCAGTTTTGCACAAAAAGAAACGACAGTACTTACTATAAAAAATGCTGCAGATGCTCCAACAATCAACAAAAACATCTATGGTCACTTTGCAGAACATTTAGGAAGATGCATATATGGTGGCTTTTTTGTAGGTGACACTTCTAAAATACCAAATACTGCTGGTGTCCGCAATGATATTATTAAGGCTTTGAAAGAGTTAAAAATTCCAAATTTAAGATGGCCGGGTGGTTGTTTTGCCGATACCTATCACTGGAAAGACGGTATTGGCCCTAAAGAACAAAGACCAACGATTGTAAATCAATGGTGGGGCGGTGTTACTGAAGACAACAGTTTTGGAACGCATGATTTTTTGAATATGTGTGAACTTCTGGGAGCTGAACCATACTTATCTGGAAACGTAGGTAGTGGAACCGTTCAGGAATTAGCAGACTGGGTACAGTACACCAACTTTGGCGGAAAAAGCCCAATGAGCGACCTTCGTAAAAAAAATGGAAGAACTGAACCTTGGAAAGTGAAATTCTGGGGAATTGGAAATGAAGCCTGGGGCTGTGGCGGTAATATGACCGCAGATTATTACGTGGGTGAATATAGAAAATACGCAACCTTCATGTCCGATTGGCAAAACACAGGCGGCTTAACCCGCATTGCTTCCGGATCAAACAGTGCCGATTACAATTGGACCGAAACCTTGATGAAAGATATTCCCCTAAACATGTTAGGAGGAGTTGGAGTTCACCATTATGCCGTTATCGATTGGAATAAAAAAGGAGATGGTACCGATTTTTCTGAAGACGGATATTTCAATACGATGAAATCTGCTTTAAAAATGGAAGAGCTGGTAACCAAACATTCTGCTATCATGGACAAATACGATCCTGAGAAAAAAGTAGCGATGATTGTTGACGAATGGGGAGCTTGGTATGAAGTAGAAAAAGGAACAAATCCTGGTTTCTTATACCAGCAAAACACAATGAGAGATGCTGTTCTGGCTGGAGCAACACTAAATATTTTCAACAACCATGCAGAGAGAGTCCGTATGGCAAACTTAGCACAATGCGTAAACGTTTTACAGGCTGTAATCTTAACAGATAAAGCAAAAATGATTACAACTCCAACCTATTCTGTAATGAAAATGTACAGTGTGCATCAAGATGCTAAATTATTGCCCGTTAGTTTTCAAACACCATTGTACACTTTTAATGGAGAAACACTTCCTGCAATATCCGCATCAGCTTCAAAAGATAAAAGTGGTGCAGTCCATATTTCAATGGTAAATGTTGATGCAAAAAAAACAAACAAAATAGAAATTGATGTAAAAGATCTTGGTGTTAAAAATTTCACTGGAACAATTTTAACATCGCCTAAATTACAAGATTACAATTCATTCGAAAATCCAAACAAAATTATACCAACTGTTTTTAAAGGTTTCGAAAACAAAAAAGGAAAACTTGAAATCACTATTCCTCCATTCTCAGTAGTTGTTTTAGAAGGAATATAAAAAACAAAAAAATGAATAAGTCAAATTCAATTTTTAGATTAGGATTAAACACTGCAATCGCATTGCTAGTCTTTTCTGTGGCCAGTTGTTCCAAAGATGATCCAACTGTTACACCAACACCTACACCTACCCCCACTCCGACACCTACGCCTACGCCAACTTTTAATGGACCAACGTATGCCGATAATTATTCATCTATAGCTTCTTGGGGTACTAATTCACAATGGAATTTAGCCAATGTTCATGATCCGTCAGTAGAAAAATGTGGCGAATATTATTATATGTACCAAACCGATGCATCCTATGGAAACGCTCATGATGGTCACGGACATTTTCCTTACAGACGTTCGAAAGACCTTGTTACCTGGGAATATATGGGGTCGGTTATGGCCACAGCTCCTGCTTGGATAAAAGATTCTTTGAATAATAAAAGAGCCCGAATGGTTCCTGCTTTACCTCCGATTGAAAATCCTAGAATGGGTTATTGGGCACCTTACATCAAGAAAGTAGGTAGTAAGTACCGAATGTATTACAGCATTGTGGTAGACGAGCCAATTGTTGGAACCAATTTTGAAGCTTCATGGTCAGAAAGAGCTTTTATCGGATTGGCAGAGTCTGACGATTTAGCAACAAATGTATGGGTAGATAAAGGAATGGTAGTATGTTCAGAACCTGATGGAGTAAAACCATACTCTTTTACTGGTGCTAGAAATTGGGAAAATGCCTATTTCAAATTCAATGCCATCGACCCTACATTAATTATCACTCCAGAAGGAGAACACCATCTAATATACGGTTCTTGGCATTCGGGTATTGCTTCGTTAAAACTCAATCCTGCAACCGGAAAACCAGATCAGCTGAAAACGTTGAGCGATTATGGAACAAAAATAGCGTCGCGAAGTGCTACTAGCCGCTGGCAAGCATCTGAGGGACCAGAAATCATATACAATCCGGATAACCAATATTACTATCTTTTCTTGGCTTATGATGGTTTGGATGTTCCATACAATACTAGAGTTTGCCGTTCCAAAAGCATTACAGGGCCTTTCGTAGGAATCAACGGTGCCAATGTAACAAATGGAGCCGACTGCTGGCCAATGCTTACACATCCTTATGGGTTCAATGGTCATACAGGATGGGTTGGATTTTCGCATTGTTCTGTTTTTCAAAACCCAGAAACCAAACAATGGTTTTACGCCTCACAAGCTCGTTTGCCAAAGGATGTGCCCGGAATCAATGCGTCAAATGCTATTATGATGGGACACGTTCGTGCCATAAAATGGACAGAAGACGGCTGGCCTGTTGTTGATCCTGAAAGATATGCTGCTGTACCGGAAACCACCATTTCAGAAGCTTCATTTGTTGGGAGTTGGGAACAAATTACAATGAATTACCAATATGCTGTGATTCAAAAATCAGTGACTGTCTACTTAACAGCTGACAAAAAAGTAAGTGGCGGTGTTACTGGCACTTGGTCTTATGACAGTACTGCCAAAACATTGACTGTAAATGGCATAAAATGTAAAGTAAGCGATGCTTGGGACTGGGAAAGTGCCACGCGCAAAGTAACGCTAACTTATTCTGGACTTACTGCTGCTGGAGTTCCTATTTGGGGCAAAAAAATAAATTAAACTTTTACAATCAAAACCCTTTTTTAAGCTTTAAAAAAGGGTTTTGAATTTCGGCAAATCCCGTTTTTATAAAATCTGACTCTAATGAAAAAAATATTTATCCCAATACTTTCTTTTGTCTTGATGACATCAGTCAAAACAATAGCACAAGATAAAGCTTTGGCTCCCGCCAATGAACAAAAAACCGCACCAGTTACCAATAATCCAATTATAAAAGACAAATACACAGGAGATCCTGCCGCTTTGGTTTACAAAGACAAAGTGTATCTGTATGCCGGACACGATGAAGCTCCAAATGATTTTAACTTTTATAAAATGAACGAATGGCTTGTTTATTCTTCATCAGATATGGTGCATTGGCAGGAGCATCCCGTTCCGCTGAAAGTGACTGATTTCGCTTGGGCAAAATCCGATGCTTGGGCTGCACAAGTGATTGAGCGCAATGGCAAATTTTACTGGTATGTTACTGTTGAACACGGAACCATAAATGGAAAAGCGATTGGAGTTGCTGTTTCAGACAGCCCAACTGGTCCTTTCAAAGACGCATTAGGAAAAGCGCTTATCACAAATGATATGACGACCCAAACCAATATTAGCTGGGATGATATCGACCCAACTGTGATGATTGATGATGATGGACAGGCCTATATTTTTTGGGGAAATACAGTTTGCCATTATGCCAAATTAAAAGCAAACATGACAGAACTTGATGGTCCCATCCAAACCATTTCATTACCTAATTTCACCGAAGCACCTTGGATTCACAAACACAAAAACTGGTATTACTTATCGTATGCCTATCAGTTTCCTGAGAAAATTGCTTACGCTATGAGTAAATCCATTACTGGACCATGGGAATACAAAGGAATTTTGAATGAAATAGCAGGAAATTCGAATACCAATCACCAAGCGATTATCGATTTCAAAGGAAAATCCTATTTCATTTACCACAATGGAAGCATCGAGCCGAATGGCGGCAGTTTTAGAAGGTCGGTTTGTGTAGATCGTTTGTTTTACAACAAAGACGGGTCGATGAAACGAGTGATTATGACAACGGAGGGAATAACGAAGTAGATTGCAAATTGCATCAATATGAATGCAGAATTTCACACTAAGATTTACTGAATTGTTTTTCTCGCAAAGACGCAAAGACGCAAAGTTTAGAACTGATTTCTTTGCGCCTCCGCCTCTTTGCGAGAGAAAAGAAAGATTATTATATGTTTAAAAAAAACCATACCATGAAACCACATAAACACATACAACTCCTATATTCCCTCTTACTTCTTTTAATTGGGACATCCACAGTTGCACAAGACATTACCGTTCATGATCCTGTGATGATCAAGCAAAAAGACACCTACTACCTGTATTGCACCGGAAAAGGAATCAGCGTTTTCAGTTCCAAGGACTTAAAAAACTGGAATAAGGAACCTCAAATTTTCCCAGAAAAACCGCTTTGGGTAGACGCAGTAGTTCCCGGTTTTGACAACCACATTTGGGCTCCGGACATTTCTTTTCACAACAATATTTACTATTTATATTATTCGATTTCCGCTTTCGCAAAAAATACTTCGGCGATTGGTGTAACAACCAATACAACTTTAGATCCAAAAGACCCAGCTTACAAATGGGTCGATCAGGGAATTGTGATTCAGTCCGTTCCCAACAGAGATCTTTGGAATGCTATCGATCCTAATTTGACATTCGATGAAAATAATACGCCTTGGCTGGCTTTCGGTTCTTTCTGGGAAGGATTAAAAATGGTCAAATTGAATCCTGATTTAAAATCAATTGCACAGCCACAGGAATGGCATACGATTGCTAAACGCAAAAGAACATTCGAACTGGCTGATTCCGATCCGGGAGACGGCGCACTCGAAGCTCCTTTTATCTTCAAAAAGAATGGTTATTATTATCAATTTCTTTCTTGGGATTTATGCTGCCGAGGAGAAAAAAGCACCTATAAAGTAGTTGTTGGAAGATCGAAAACCATTACAGGACCTTATCTTGACAAAGAAGGAATATCATTAAATCATGGTGGAGGAACTTTATTAATTGAAGGAGACAAAAACTGGTTCGGAGCCGGGCACAACAGCACCTACACTTTTGAGGGAAAAGATTATATCATCTATCACGCTTATGATGCCAAACAAAATGGAAAGCCTCTTTTGCAGATAAAACAATTGCAATGGGATGCTGATTTATGGCCAACACTTTAAGAAAAGAGACTAAGTCGCTAAGATTCTGAGTTAGAAAAAAATCATTTCCATGCTAAAGTTACCTACATAATCTTAGAAACTGAGTGTCTCAAATTTTTAGAATCCATAAAATTATTTTAAAAATGTATTTTATACACTTATTTTATTTATCTTGCAGCTTGCTAATAAAAACCGTTTATGAAATCGTCATTAACAAACAGTTTGCGAAAGCAAACACCAACAAATAAAAAGGCGATACCATATATGACCAATGACAATTAAATTTTACATATATGAAAATTTTTAATTTAAAAAACCACACATTGCTTCTGTTCGCTTCATTATCGCTCTCAAGCGCTATGAATGCTCAGAACGCTATATCCAAAAACTCAGGATATACCATAACGCCAGTTAACATTCAAAACGTAAAACTAACTGACGCTTTTTGGCTGCCAATTATAAAAAGAGTTCAGGAAAAAACCATCGATTACGCCATTCATAAATGTGAGGAAGAAGGCCGTCTTGACAATTTCCTGATTGCTGGGGGCAAAATGAAAGGAGAAGTAAAAGGACAAATGCCTTTTGACGATACCGATGTCTACAAAATAATCGAAGGCGCTTCGAATACTTTAATAAGTGAACCCAATCCAAAACTGGAAAAATTATTGGATTCCCTAATCGAAATTATCAAAGTAGGCCAAGAAAAAGACGGATATTTAACCACTTGGAGAACCATCAATCCAGCCAAACCACCTGCGTCTTGGGTTCCGGTTATTGAAGGAAAACGTTGGGAATCGTTGGGAATCAGTCACGAGCTGTACAACCCTGGACATATGATAGAAGCCGCGGTAGTGCATTATGAAGCAACTGGAAAAAGAAATTTCTTGGATATCGCCATCAAAACTGCCGATATGTTAGTGCGTACTTTTGGTGACAATCCCGATCAGATTCAAGGTGTGCCGGGCCATCAAATCGTTGAAACCGGTTTGGTAAATCTCTATCGAATCACCAATAACAAATCCTATCTGAAATTAGCCAAATACTATCTCGACAATAGAGGGAATCCAAAAAACCATAAACTATATGGTGCTTATGCACAAGATGACATTCCAGTTATCCAACAAAAAGAAGCGGTTGGCCATGCCGTGAGAGCCGTGTATATGTATGCAGGAATGACTGATATTGCCGCAATATATAACGACAAAGACTACCTGAATGCAGTAAATGCTTTATGGTCTAATATGGTCAACAAAAAAATGTACATCACTGGCGGTATTGGCGCCATCCATGATGGAGAAGCCTTTGGCAAAAACTATGAACTGCCTAACCTAACCGCTTACAACGAAACTTGTGCCGCCATTGGCGATGTGTACTGGAACCACAGACTGCACAGCATGACAGGAAACTCGGATTATTTTAACATAATCGAACGCTCATTATACAACGGATTAATTTCTGGAATTTCATTAGACGGAAAACAATTTTTCTATCCTAATGCTCTGGAATCCGATGGGGTTCATAAAAACAACAGAGGCTCTTGCACCCGCCAGTCTTGGTTTGACTGTTCTTGTTGTCCAACCAATTTAATTCGTTTTATCCCTTCAATTCCTAGATTGATTTATTCGACAAACAAAAATGAGCTTTATGTAAATTTATACGCTTCGAATACAGCAAAAATTGCATTGGACAAAACCGAACTGGAAATCTCCCAAAAAACGAATTATCCATGGGACGGTAAAGTTGCAATAACTGTTTCTCCTAAAAAAGAAAGCGAATTCACTGTAAAACTAAGAATTCCTGGTTGGGCCAGAAATCAAGTTTTGCCGGGAGATTTATACACTTATAAAAGTGTCGCTTCCGCAAAAACTGCGTTGACGATAGACGGAAAACCTACAGAATATAAAGATGATAATGGATACATTACCATTACAAGAAAATGGAAAAAGGGCGAAATCATAACACTTGATTTCCCAATGGAAGTAAAAGAAGTGGTAACCAATACTAAAGTAGAAGGCAATATCGGGAAAGTGGCTTTAGAATACGGCCCGATTGTATATGCTATCGAAGAAATAGACAATCCAGCCAACTTTGACAAAATCACTATCGACGCCAATGACACTTTTAAAGTTGTTAAAGAAGATAATCTTTTAGAAGGAGTAAATACTATTCAAACAGACAAACTGAAAGCAATTCCATATTACTCTTGGTCAAACAGAGGTGTCGGAAAAATGAAAGTTTGGATAGATTTAAAAAAATAAATTAAGAGACTAAGTCTCTAAGTTACTGAGAGGCTAAGATTTTTGTACTAAAAAAAGAAATAAAAAAATATGAAACCAAATTTAATCACCAAAATAACCCTTTGCGGTCTTTTATTAAATGGCATTTATGCTAATGCGCAGCAAACAACTCTTGAAGTAAACACCAGCAAAACCATTACCAAGATTCAGCCAACTATGTATGGTGTGTTTTTTGAAGATATCAACTTTGCAGCCGATGGCGGTTTGTATGCAGAAATGGTTAAAAACCGTTCTTTCGAATTTGACACCCCGCTTATGGGTTGGGCACAACCCAACAGTGATCGACATTCTTTCAACAAACAATCGGGTATTGCCACGACCATCAAAGTAAAAGAGAACAAAACCAATCCTAACTTTTGCCGTGTGCTTATCAATGACGACAAAGGATTCGAAATAATCAATGAAGGTTTCCGTGGTATGGGAATCAAGAAAGATGCGAAATACAATCTTTCGCTAAAAGCGGCAAACCCAAGCGGCAGCATCAAAAAAATTATAATTCAGTTTATTGATAAAGACAAAAAAGTTCTGGGCGAAACCAGCATCACCCCTACTGCTACCGATTGGCAAAATTACACTGCACAATTTACAGCTGCACAAACAGAAGCAAAAGCGCAATTGAAAATCACTTTTCAAGGAACAGGAACTATCGATTTAGATATGATTTCATTATTCCCAGAAGACACTTGGAACAATAGAAAAAATGGCCTGCGTAAAGACATTGTACAGTTATTATACGATATGAAACCGGGATTCCTGAGATTCCCAGGTGGCTGTATCGTTGAAGGAAGAACGCTTGCTGAACGTTACCAATGGAAAAAAACAGTTGGTGATGTGGATAAAAGAGAAACCTTAATCAACCGTTGGAACATCGAATTCAAACACAGACCTGCACCTGATTATTTCCAGACTTTCGGATTGGGATTCTTTGAATATTTCCAGCTTTCAGAAGATATTGGAGCCGCTCCTCTTCCTATCTTGAGCTGCGGTATGGCATGCCAGTTCAACACTGGAGAATTGGTTCCTATGGCTGAACTGGATCCTTACGTACAGGATGCTTTGGACTTAATTGAGTTTGCAAACGGAAGTGTTGATACTCCTTGGGGTAAAGTGCGTTCGGATATGGGACATCCAAAACCGTTTAATTTAAAACACATCGGTGTGGGTAACGAACAATGGGGGCCGCAATACATCGAAAGATACAAAGTTTTTGAAAAAGCCATTAAAGACAAATATCCAAACATAATTATTGTTTCGGGTGCCGGACCATCTCCAGAAGGTGATTATTTTGTTTATGGCATGCAGGAATTAAAAAAACTAAATGCTGAAATTGTAGACGAGCATTATTATAAAGATGCAAAATGGTTTAGAGAAAATGCAACCCGTTACGACAATTATGACCGAAAAGGACCAAAAGTGTTTGCTGGAGAATATGCAGCACAGAGTGTTGCTACAGTAAGCCCTGAAAACAAAAATACTTGGGAATGCGCTTTCTCCGAAGCTGCTTTTATGACAGGTCTGGAACGAAATGCAGAAGTGGTTCACTTAACTTCATACGCACCTTTAATGGCGCATTCCGAAGCATGGCAATGGACACCTGATATGATTTGGTTCAACAATTTAGAAACTTATGGAACGGCTAATTATTATGTGCAAAAATTATTCGCAAACAATAAAGGAACTGATTTATTATCGATAACCAAAGATGGTAATGCACTAACTGGTCAAAATGACTTGTTTGCATCGGCAGTGAAAGATGTTGACACCAAAGAAGTAATTGTAAAAATAGTAAACACTTCTGCGAAAGCACAAGACTTGAGTCTTGATTTAAAAGGCAGCAAATTGCAGTCCAAAGGAACCGTAATTACTCTTACAAGCCCAAACACTAATGATGAAAATTCATTTGCTTCACCTAAAAAAATCAGCCCGAAAGAAAGCGAATATACGTTGAAAGGCGAAAAAGCAGCTTTGAATGTTCCTGCCTATTCTGTGACAGTTTTGAAGTTGAAAATGAAATAATTTCAAAGCAAAACAAATTAAGTGTTTTTTATACACTTATTAAATAATTATATATATATTTGTACTATATAAAAAGAATCATGATGAAAAATTATGTAATAGGATTAGATTATGGCTCAGATTCTGTTCGCGCAGTATTAATTGACACTGAGAATGGACAGGAATTAGCGTCAAGCGTTTGTGATTACAAGCGATGGAAAAACAAAGAATATTGTAATGCCTCTATAAATCAGTTTCGCCAGCATCCTTTGGATCACATCGAAGGATTAGAAACTACCATAAAATATGTAGTCGAAAACAGTAAAGTAGATCCTTCACTTATTCGAAGCATCTGCATCGACACCACAGGATCTTCACCAGTACCAGTTGCCGAAGATGGAACACCATTGGCACTGACCAAAGGCTTTGAACATAATCCAAATGCCATGATGGTTTTATGGAAAGATCACACGGCGATAAATGAAGCGAACGAAATAAATGAATTGGCAGCCAACTGGGGTGGAGAAAATTTCACAAAATACGAAGGAGGAATTTATTCTTCAGAGTGGTTTTGGGCCAAAATATTACATGTTGCCAGAGAAGACGAAGCAGTTAAAAAAGCAACTTACACTTGGATGGAGCATTGCGATTTAATGACGTATTTATTAATCGAAAATAAAGATTTAAAAACATTCAAAAGAAGCCGTTGCGCTGCGGGTCACAAAGCAATGTGGCACGAAGACTGGAATGGTTTGCCTCCTGAAGAATTTTTAGGAAAATTAGATCCATATCTAGCGACACTTCGCGGAAAATTATATAATGAAACCTACACATCCGATTTAGTAGCAGGTAATTTAAGCCAAGAATGGGCAACACGATTAGGGCTTTCTACTGATACCGTTATTGCAGTAGGAACTTTTGATGCACATTCAGGAGCTGTGGGGGCCAAAATAGACGAGCACACTTTAGTTCGCGTAATGGGAACCTCAACTTGTGACATTATTGTTGATACAAAAGAATCTATTGGAACAAAAACAGTTCGCGGAATCTGCGGACAAGTTGATGGTTCTGTAATTCCAGGATATATTGGACTAGAAGCCGGACAATCTGCTTTTGGAGATTTACTGGCTTGGTACAAAGAATTATTATTGTGGCCAACCGATAATTTATTAGCTACTTCTACCCTTTTGACTGACGAGCAAAAAGAACAATTGAAAGCGGAAATCAGCGATAAATTAATCGTGCAGTTAACTGCTGAAGCTGAAAAAATTCCGTTATCAGAAAGCATACCAGTTGCCTTAGATTGGATTAACGGGCGACGAACTCCAGATGCAAATCAAGAACTTAAAAGCGCAATTGCAAACTTATCTTTAGGAACAAAAGCACCGCATGTATTCAAATCATTAGTAAATGCGATTTGTTTTGGTTCTAAAAAAATAGTGGATCGTTTTGAAGAAGAAGGCGTTCGTATTGACACCGTAATTGGCATTGGAGGTGTGGCGCGTAAATCGCCATTTATCATGCAGACTTTAGCTAATGTTCTGAACAAACCTATCAAAGTAGCTTTGTCAGATCAGGCACCTGCATTGGGAGCTGCCATATATGCTGCCGTTGCTGCCGGAATTTATCCAAACGTGATTGAAGCGAGCCAAAAAATGGGTAGTCCTTTTGAAAGCGAATATGCTCCGCAACTAGATAAAGTAGCTGCTTACAACAAATTGCTTTGTGCATACGACCAATTAAGCGCTTATGCTGATCCATCAATTAAAAAAAGAAAAAATGAGCTCTATATATAAAGATTTAAAGCAAGAATGCTACGAAGCAAATATGCAGTTGAATGCATTGAATTTGGTAGTTTATACTTTTGGCAACGTAAGTGCAGTTGACCGCGAGAAAGGTGTTTTTGCCATCAAACCAAGCGGTGTTCCTTACGAAGACTTAAAACCCGAAGATATCGTGATTGTTGATTTTGACAATAACGTTATTGAAGGAAGCTTACGCCCATCTTCTGATACAAAAACGCATGCTTATTTATACAAAAATTGGCCAAACATTGGTGGTGTGGCGCATACACATGCGACCTATTCAGTGGCTTGGGCACAATCTCAAAGAGACATTCCAATTTTTGGAACCACTCATGCCGACCATTTAACCTCAGATATCCCATGTGCAGAACCAATGGCAGATCACTTAATCGAAGGTAATTACGAGCATAATACCGGAATCCAGATTTTGGATTGTTTCAAAGAAAAAAACCTTTCATATGAAGAGACAGAAATGGTGCTAATAGGAAACCACGGTCCATTTGCTTGGGGGAAAAATGCTGCCAAAGCAGTATACAACAGTAAAGTATTGGAAGTCGTAGCCGAAATGGCATACCTGACTTTGCAAATAAACCCTAATGCTCCTCGATTAAAAGATTCTTTAATCAAAAAGCATTATGAACGCAAACACGGAAAAGACTCCTATTACGGACAGTAAAGGAGAAGGTTTAAAATTGTTTAAAAGTTTAAACAATTTAAACTTTTAAACAATTAAACATTTAAAATAATTAAACAAAAAACATAATGATAGATATATCTCAAAAAGAAATTTGGTTTGTAGTAGGAAGCCAAGAATTATACGGTGAAGAAACACTACGAAAAGTAGCTGAACATTCTCAAATAATTGCAAAAGGATTGGATGCCTCTTCGAAATTACCAGTGAAATTGGTATACAAAGATGTGGTAAAATCACCTGCACAAATCTTGAATGTATGTTTGGAAGCGAATTCCAACAAAAACTGCATTGGTATTGTAGCTTGGATGCATACTTTTTCACCAGCCAAAATGTGGATTGGTGGTTTAAGTATTTTGAATAAACCATTATGCCATTTACATACACAATTCAACGCAGAAATTCCTTGGGCTAGTATTGACATGGACTTCATGAACTTGAACCAATCGGCTCACGGAGACAGAGAGTTTGGTTTTATCATGTCCAGAATGCGCAAAAAACGCAAAGTAATTGTTGGTCACTGGGAAGACGAACGTGTTCAAACCAAAATAGGAAACTGGACAAGAGTAGCTTTGGGTTGGAACGAATTACAAAATCTAAAAGTAGCTCGTATTGGTGATAATATGCGTGAAGTTGCTGTTACCGAAGGAGATAAAGTAGAAGCTCAAATTCGTTTTGGCGTTTCTGTAAATGGATACGATTCTTCCGATGTTACAAAACACATGGAAAAAGTAACCGACAAACAATTGAACGATTTATTGGCTGTTTACGAAGCTTCTTATAACTTAACTCCATCATTGAAAGAAGGCGGAGCTCAAAGACAATCATTGGCAGATGCTGCAAAAATCGAATTGGGATTGAGAGCTTTCCTTGAAGAAGGAGGTTTCGGAGCATTTACAGACACTTTTGAAAACTTAGGAGCCTGGAAACAACTTCCTGGAATTGCAACGCAACGTTTAATGGCCGATGGATACGGTTTTGGTGGAGAAGGCGACTGGAAAACTGCTGCAATGGTAAGAGCGTTAAAAGTTATGAATGTAGGACTTGAAGGAGGAACTTCTTTCATGGAAGATTATACGTATCACTTTACACCTCAAAAATCATATGTTTTGGGATCACACATGTTGGAAATTTGCCCATCTATCGCTGATGGAAAACCATCTTGCGAAGTACATCCATTAGGAATTGGAGGAAAAGAAGATCCAGCCCGTTTGGTATTTAATTCACCAGCCGGAGATGCAATTAATGTATCACTTGTAGATATGGGAACTCGTTTTAGATTAATAGTTAACGAAGTAACAGCTGTAAAACCAATGGCTGAATTGCCAAAACTTCCGGTAGCACGCGTATTGTGGGACTGCAAACCGAACCTTGACATCGCTGCTACAGCTTGGATTCTAGCTGGTGGTGCACATCATACAGTTTATAGTCAAGCGGTAACTACTGAATTTATGGAAGATTTTGCTGATATTGCTGGTATCGAATTATTGGTAATCGATGCAAATACGACTATCCGCAATTTCAAAGATACTATCAATGCTAATGAAGCTTATTTCCATTTGTTTCAACACGGTCTATAATAATTTAGGTCTAAATAACAGAGTCTTAAAGTCAGAAGAAATAGAATTAAATTTTTATATTTTTGACTTTAAGGCTTAGCCTTTTAAATAACTAAAAAACCAAAAAATAATAAAATATATGAATCTAGTAAAACGTTTTGTCTATGGAATTTCCATTTTAAGTTTAGTAAGTATGAATATACAGTGCAAAGGAGAGAAAAAAGCGGACGCGGCAGAAACTGCGCAAGAAGCTAACGCTACAGATTCAGTATCTATAGCAAAATCGGTATATGGTAAAACCGATAAAGGGGTTCAAATCGACCAATATACTTTGAAAAACCAAAAAGGAATGGAAGTAAACATCATTACGTATGGTGGAATTATTTCGTCCTTAAAAGTGCCTAATAAAGCAGGAAAATCAGAAGAGGTGGTAATTGGTTTTAATTCATTGGAACAATACCAAAAAGCCAATCCGTATTTTGGTGCGCTAATTGGAAGATTTGGCAACAGAATTGCGAAAGGTAAATTTACTTTGGACGGAAAACAATATTCATTGGCTATCAACAATACTCCAAATGCTTTGCACGGAGGACCAGAAGGTTTCCACAGAGTAGTTTGGACTGCGGAAGAAGCTAAAGGCGGTGATACTGCTTCGCTAAAATTGAAATATGTAGCCAAAGATGGTGAAGAAGGATATCCTGGAAACTTAACCGTTTTTGTTACTTACACTTTGAACAAAGACAACGCATTGGACGTGCTTTACGAAGCTACAACTGACAAGAAAACAATTGTAAACTTAACGCAGCACTCTTATTTCAATCTATCATCTGATTTTTCTAAACCAATTTTGGATCATGAAATTACTATTGATGCTGACAAATTGGTTCCTGTAGATGCTACCCTTATTCCAACTGGGCAATTGACTGATGTGACTAATACGCCATTCGATTTTAGAAAACCTAAATTGGCAGGAAAAGAAATTAATGCTGCGGACGATCAATTGAAAAAAGGATTGGGTTACGACCATTGCTGGGTGTTGAACAACCAAGACAAAGGAGACCGTTTGGTAGCCTCTGCTTATCACACAGGAAGTGGAAGATTATTGGAAGTCTTCACCGATCAGCCAGGAATCCAGTTTTATTCTGGTAACTTCCTTGACGGAACTTTACCAATGAGAAACGGCGGAACGTATGCACACAGAACTGGTTTTTGTCTTGAAACACAGCATTATCCAGATTCTCCAAATCAAAAAGATTTCCCAACGACTGTGTTAAGTCCGGGAGAAAATTATAAAACAAAAACAACTTTTAAATTTTCGGTTAAGTAATTTAAAAACATACTAGTTATTATATAAAATTTAGTTATTAGTTAGATATCTAGTCTAAAGCTAATGAAAATTAGTTTTAAAAATTCCTCGGGAGGTTTGTACTTTCTGAGGTTTTTTTATGGAATTAGGTTTGCCATGAATTTAATTCTTTAGTCATTCAAATTGTATAAATTCGTAGCCAGAGCGATAGCGGACAGGCGAAGCAAATTCATGGTAGAAAATTTTCTAATTAAATTTGATAAAAATGGCATTCAAGCATTTATTTAAAGCAGAAGTAAAATGGACTTCAAATCAAAATCAAGAAGATTCAACAAAGCGGTTTTACAGTAAAAGCCATACTGTTTTGATCGAAGGAAAACCAATTTTAAATGTTTCGGCTGCGAAAGCGTTCAAAGGTGATCCGGAATTATACAATCCGGAAGATTTACTTTTAAGCAGCTTGGTTTCCTGCCACATGATGTCCTATTTGTATATCTGCTCTCAAAACGGAATAGAAGTTTTGGAGTATTCAGACAATGCCGAAGCAACGCTTGAGGTTTCTCCAGACGGAAGCGGGCGTTTTGTTACAGTCACATTAAATCCTGAAGTAAAGATTTCCAATTCAAGTCAAATTCAACTGGCTTTGGATTTACATAAAAGAGCAAATCAATTATGTTTTATTGCTAATTCCTGTAATTTCCCCGTTTTGCATAATGCAAATTGTGGAGTAAAATAAATATTGATCCTTGACATTACAAGTGAAACAAAAAGACCATAAAACCAAAAAAACCGCTTCTTTCGAAGCGGTTTTTGTACCCGGAGCCGGAGTCGAACCGGCACGGTTTCCCACAGGTGTTTGAGACCAGCGCGTCTACCAATTCCGCCATCCGGGCTTAGCTAGACATGGAATAATAAACAATCATTCCAAACGCAATAAAGAGACAATTTATATTAACAATTATCTTTTCCTTTAACACGGTGCAAATGTAAAAAATATTTTTAAACATTCTAATAAAAATACTTAAATTTTTCCTTTCAGAGTTGATTTTATTTTCTAAATTTGCACCTCCTAAAAAAAGGAATCCACAACTAACTACAAAACAACAAATTAAATGTCACACCTAGAACCAGAAGCTAAAATTTTTGCTTGTTCAAAAAGTGAATATCTTGCAGAGAAAATTGCAAAGGAATACGGAATCCCAATGGGGAAAGTTACCATGTCTACTTATAGCGATGGTGAGTTTCAACCTTCTTACGAAGAGTCAATCAGAGGGTTACGTGTTTTTATAGTTTGCTCAACGTTTCCTACTGCCGATAATTTAATGGAATTATTGTTGATGATTGACGCTGCAAAACGCGCATCAGCAAGACACATTACAGCTGTTATACCTTACTTCGGTTGGGCAAGACAAGACAGAAAAGACAAACCAAGAGTGCCGATTGGAGCAAAACTAGTAGCCAATTTACTAGATGCTGCAGGAGCAACAAGGATAATGACCATGGATTTGCATGCTGATCAAATACAAGGATTCTTCGAGAAACCAGTAGATCACCTTTTTGCATCCACTATCTTTTTACCATACGTAGAAAGTTTAGGTCTAGACAATTTAATGATTGCTTCACCAGACATGGGAGGATCGAAAAGAGCTTACGCTTATTCTAAATTCTTAAATTCTGAAGTAGTAATCTGTTACAAACAAAGAAAAGCAGCCAACGTTATCGAAACAATGGAGCTTATCGGAGAAGTAAAAGGCAAAAATGTAATCCTAGTGGATGACATGATTGACACAGGAGGAACTTTGGCGAAAGCCGCCGATTTAATGATCGAAAAAGGAGCCTTAAGCGTAAGAGCAATTTGTACTCACGCCATATTATCTGGTGCTGCTTACGAAAAAATTGAAAATTCAAAATTGTTGGAACTAATCGTAACCGATTCTATTCCGTTAAAAAAACAATCAAACAAAATAAGAGTAGTGAGTTGTGCACCTCTTTTTGCCGAAGTAATGCACATGGTACACCACAACAATTCCATTAGCGGAAAGTTTTTAATGTAGATTTTCTTAGTCCCCAGTGATTAGTCCTTAGCGATTAGTCAGCCAATAAGGACTAAAAAACTAACCATTAAGGACTAAAAAAAGAGTTTAATTAATAACTATATAAATATTTACAATGAAATCGATTACAATTAAAGGATCAGAAAGAGAAAGCGTGGGCAAAGTAGCTACTAAAGCCTTACGTAATGCTGGATTGGTTCCTTGCGTATTATACGGAGGAAGTCAAGCAGTTCATTTTTCAGCGGAAGTTATAGCTTTCAAGAACTTGGTTTACACTCCAAACGCACACACAGTTGTGATTGAACTTGGAAATGGAAAAACTTTCAACGCTGTTTTACAAGATATCCAGGTTCACCCGGTATCTGACAAAATTTTACATATTGACTTCTTTCAAATCTTTGATGACAAAGAAATCACTATTGAAGTTCCAGTAAAAATCGTTGGAAAATCAAAAGGAGTTATGGCAGGTGGAGATTTACGTTTGAATACTCGTAAATTGAAAGTTAAAGCGTTACCAAAAAATCTTCCAGATTTTGTTGAAGCTGACATTACACCTCTTGACATGGGTAACAAATTATACGTTACTAAAGTGCCAACACCAAACTTCAAAATCATGCACCCAGACAATACAGTAATTTGTCAAGTGAAGATCTCTCGTGCGGCTATGAAAGCAGCGCAAGAAGCAGCAAAAGCAGCAAAAGCTCCTGCAAAAAAGAAAAAATAATACTTTTTCAATCTATATCAAAAGCATCAGTTTCACAACTGGTGCTTTTTTTTGCTCTAACTCGATTTGTGCAATTATTTTTTTACCACAAATTTCCACTGATTTCTTTAAACTATAATTTGTGAAAATTTGTGTAATTTGTGGCTAACTTTTTAAAATCAGAAGCGAAAGATCGGGTATTTCAGGTAACAGGGATTCCCGCTGTCCTTCCAATCCCCGCCCAAAAGCGGGGGGTTTTCCCTCCCATCGGGGCTAGTTAGGATTTATGGTTTTATTTTTGCTGTCACACTAACCGCAAAGTTCGTAAAGCTTTGCGTCCCTTGCGCTTCCTTTGCGAACTTTGCGGTTAAAAAATCAGTGCAAATCTGCTTATTCCGTTTAATCTGTGTGCCAATTTCACAAAGAAAACCTATTTTTGCACGATGATAAAATGGATCCAAAACCTGTTTTCATCACCAAAAACAGAAGAGAACACAGATAACATGAAGAAATTTTTAATCGTTGGCCTAGGTAACATTGGCTCCGAATACGTAAACACCCGACACAACATTGGTTTCAAAATCGTAGATTTCTTGGCCAAGAAAGAAGGAATCTCTTTCGAAACCGTAAAACTGGGTGCACTCGCCGAATACAAATTCAAGGGAAGAACCTTTTTACTGCTTAAACCTAATACTTATATGAATCTTAGCGGTAAAGCTGTAAAATATTGGATGGACAAGGAAAATATTCCGCTCGAAAACATATTTGTCATTACCGATGATTTAAATCTTTCGTTCGGAACCATTCGCATCCGAAAAAAAGGGAGCGATGGAGGGCACAACGGACTCAAAAACATCAATCTCGTTCTCAACACACAAGAATACACCCGCTTCAGATTTGGAATTAGTGACGAATTCAAAAAAGGACAACAAGTCGATTATGTATTGGGAGATTGGGATGACAATGAAAAAGCAAAACTTCCCGAAAGACTGGAACTCGCTTCCGAAATCATTAAATCTTTTGGAACAGCAGGACTGGAAAACACCATGACCACTTTTAACGGAAAATAAAAGAAAACAAAAAGGGAGACATTCGAATGTCTCCCTTTTTATATAAGTTTAAAAAAATCTATTCCACTATAATTTTAGAAACACCTTTTCTATCTCCATCAACCACAGTAACGATATAAGTTCCAGCTGATGCACTCTTCAATTGAATATTATGATTGAAATCTCCAGTGTTCTCAAACTCTTTATGGTATATTTTTCTACCTAACATATCGGCTACAGAAACCTTAATATCCGTAGCATTGGAACTTGAAAACCGAATAGTAAACTCTCCTTTATTCGGATTCGGATACAACACAAAATCATTGATTTCAAAACTAGGAGTTGCCAAAGTAGTGTAAGTACTTGAACAAATTTGTATGGATGCCGAATCGATTGTTCCTATGTCATTGACAAGAGGATCTCTAAATTTCAATTTCCAAGTGCCTTGAGGATTTTCCCCATTAAAAGCTGCTAAAGTACCTGCCGGAAAAACCGTTTGGATCGCAGTCGAACCACAATTTAAAGTCCCCCCCAAGTCATCATAGGTCAAATTCAAACTGCTATCGGTAGACCCACAAGACCTATCAAACAGTTTTACAGTCGTTCCGCTTGGACTAACCAGTTCAATTTGAACATCAGACAAATAGGTATGTGTAAACTTTAGATCAAAATTTACGTCGGTTATTTCCGAAGTGGATGCCGGCACTACAATGGTTTTCTCTGCATACGTTTGTGATTCCGGTATTGCAACTGGAAAAGCTCCTGTAAATGGATATGAGTTACAAGAAGTAACTGTACTGTAACCGATTGCAAATGACTTACTGTTCACCGCATAAAAAACATTGGCTGTCGGTTCTATCAAAATTCTGCAATTCTTGGCCGCCGTCATGGGTGCCGTAACAACTTCAGAACCATCATTTGGGGTATAGGATGCCAAAACCGTTGGAAAAGTCAAGCCTCCATCTGTAGATAGCTTAATATTAACATTCGCTGCTCCTACCAATAAGTTAGAACTATTTACACTCCAAGTTATCGTTTGTGAAGAACCCAAAACCCAACTGGAATCGGAGGTGTTTTGTGAAGTCACAGCAAATGGCCCTTTATTTCCATCAACAGTAAGTACCATCCCATCCGAATTAGTTTGTCCAAAACCCAAAGAGGCATTATCCCTAACCGTAAATACAAAATTCAAATTTCTTGCCACAGATGGAATCGCCTCCCAAGTAGTAACCAATTGACCTGCCAATACTTTTCCGAAAGCTGGAAAATAGCGCTTGGTAGCATTACTAGGCAAAAATGATCTAAAATTGGGTCCATTAGGTTTCGTTGAAAACGCAATACTGTTTCCTTGACTTTGGTCAGTAGCCGAGTCATTTTGTTCCCAACAATAGGTCAGTGTATTTCCGTTCGGATCTGAAGCAGATCCATCTAGAACAAAAGCCGTACTTTTTGGTATGGTATAATCTGATCCCGCATTGACAGTTGGTGTTTGATTGTTCAATGTCGTAGAAACTGGACAGGTTTTTGGTGCCAAATTATCCTGTATTTGCTTGATACTAGCATACGCAAAATAATCATCCGATTGACTTTGAACATTATAATCAGTAATTCCGGCGTAGCTCATTAAAGTTGACCCACTACCGGGCTCAACACTTACCCCAGTTCCCTCAATATCATGAGAAAAAGTATGATTTGCGCCCAATTGATGGCCCATTTCGTGCGCTACATAGTCAATATCAAAAGTTTCACCTTCGGGTACTCCATTTGATGGTGAAGTATATGCACTTCCTTTTCCATAGGACTCAGAATCAGGTGGATTAACACATACACACCCAATACAGCCAGCATCTCCTCCACCTCCGGTAGCCCCAAATAAATGACCAATATCATAATTTGCATTGCCAATCACCGAAGTCAAATTTTTCTGCAATTCCAAATTCCACTCACCATCATCAACACCAGCGGCTGCATCAGAATAAGGATCGGTAGCAGCATTGGTATAAATTATGTCAGCATTATTAGCAATGATTTCCAATTTAACCGCTAAGTCTCTATTGAAAATACCATTTACCCTTGTCATAGTAGCACTCATTGCAGCCAAGGCATCATTCTTGGTTCCGCCAAAATACTGTGTATATTCAGCCGTGCAAGACAATGCCAATCGCATCGTTTTAAAAACACCAGTATTGGATTTCATCTGACTTGTTTTTTTGACCAAAGCCTTATTTAACTCAACATCCACCGTTTTACAGGTTAATGGCAAAACTCCCTTGCTTCTTTTCTTAGAATTAGAAACCACATATATGGTTTTATTTTTCTCAAATGGCTCAATAAATTCAGAATCACTATCCCCTCTTAAAACCATAGTTTGAATACCCTTTGGAGAAACACTAAAACTAATAAACGCATTTGGATCAGTAATTCCCGTACCTGAATAGGCACGGATTTCCGGATATTTCGCCTGCAACTCAGGAGTAAAATTAGAAGATTCCACAACACTAAATTGCTCAATTTTACCAGTACTACTCGGAATTGCGACAACTATACTTTTGACTGATGAAGCACCAGAATGTAGTTTTTCAAGCGATTGTTTAAATTCAACTTCGTTTAAGTTGTACAAAAGTTGATGCTCCGATCCCAAATTGTTTTCTTTACTTTGGGCAATCCCCTTTTGGGAAGAACCCACCGCTGTCCAAGACGATTTGGCTTGAGAAAAACCAACAAAACTAATAGTTAACAACCCTAAACAAAATAGTAATTTACTCATAATTCTAAAAATTGATACACAAAATTAATTCATTTACAATGGAATATACAACGATTTGAAAAACGATTTAAAAAAAGCAGCAATTACAGTAGAATAATAGGCATAAATAGATTCATTTTAACATAACAAGCATTATAATTAATAAAAATAGAAACTTCTTATTCTTCTTTTTAAAATAGATACTATAAATTTGCAAAATATATAAAAATAGGTACTTTGAAAATTTTTCATTCCATAAACGACTTCCAAATTGCATCTGGGGAAAATGCAAAAAAAACAATTCTTACGTTAGGAACCTTTGATGGTGTTCATTTTGGGCACAAAAAAATACTGGAAAAAGTTACTCAAAACACTGAAAACGAAAAATATGAAAGTCTGGTACTTACTTTTTTTCCGCATCCTCGCATGGTCTTACAAGAGGATTCAGATATAAAAATGCTCAATACAATAGCCGAAAAAATAGAACTTTTGGATAAAATTGGAATACAAAACTTAGTCATTCATCCCTTTGACGAAAGTTTCTCCAGATTGACTGCTGAGGAATTTGTAAAAAACATCTTGGTCGATCAATTCCATATCCATAAAATAATAATTGGTCATGATCATCGTTTCGGACGCAATAGAACTGCCAACATTGATGATTTAAAAGCTTTCGGAGAACAATACAATTTTGAGGTGGAAGAAATTTCGGCTCAGGAAATCAAGGAAGTATCTGTAAGTTCCACAAAAATAAGACAGGCATTAATCGACGGCAATGTGGCTTTAGCCAATGAATACTTGGGTTATGATTACTCTTTAACCGGAATTATTATCAAAGGAAAACAACTGGGAAGAACAATTGGGTTTCCTACAGCCAATTTAAAACCGGAAGAAAATTTTAAACTTATTCCACAAAATGGTGTTTACATTGTCAAAAGTGTCATCAAATCAAAAACGGTGCTGGGCATGATGAACATTGGCTTAAACCCCACTGTAGAGGGCAAGAATCAAACTATTGAAATCAATTATTTCGATTTTAATCAAGATTTATACGGTCAAAAAATTACTGTTTCCATATTGGAAAGAATCCGATCTGAAGAAAAATTTGATTCGGTAGCTCATTTAAAAGAGCAATTGGAAAAAGATAGAAATACAGCTTTGGAATATTTTAAAAATCAATAATACCAAAGGCGACTGCAATATAGTCCAATCGTATTTTTATCACATCGAGCGCAGTCGAGATGCAATAAAGGTTTTCGATAGCACTCGAACTGAAAAATTGGACTTTTTTATAAAAATTATTGGTATAAAATCTTTCGAATAACATTATCTTTCTCGATAAAACCCCTTTTCTATACTGTCATCACAGTATTGAACTTAAAATCCAATGAATCACTATTAAAAATAACACTCTTATTTTTAATAGAAATTGTTGCCACCTGCCAAAATCATTTTGGAACCAAATGAATCCACTATCATTACAGTATAACGGAGAAAAAACTCTTCTTCCAATTATTACATTTGCGTCGATTATTTTCGTAAATTTATATCAACATACCTGATTACCAAACATATAATAAATTTCTAACTTTTAAAACCCAACGACATGAAAGTAAAAAAAGAAATTAAAAACGGGTTCTTCATTTTTATAGCAATAGGCACGTATTTCCTTTTAATGGAATTTTTGGGTTTATCCAATATTTTCTATTTGAGATTACTTAACGTGTTCTTCATTATTTATGCCGTAAATGATACCCTGCGATCAAGAATTACACATGGCAAGAGAAAGTTTGTTTCTAACGCTATGGCTGCCTTGACAACTTGTCTTGTAGGGGTTTCATTATCGATTGTAGGACTGCTGATTTACAGCTATATGAGAGGCGGTGATGCTTATATCAATAATCTATCGGAGACCTTTCTATTTGGTGGTCATCCATCAATCAATATGTATTGTTTTACCTTGTTTTTTGAAGGAATTGCATCTTCAATAATTGTAACTCTGTTGTTTATGTTGTACTATAATGACAAATTTATTGCCGATTAAACTATCCTTTTAAACAATTCATAGTAAGTCTTTTTAAGTCTGGCTCGTTGCTTCTTTGGAACAATTTGATTACTTTTGGGGCATCAAAATAAAGGATCGATGAGTATCACAAAACACAACTGGACGAAAGAAGAAATTATTGCTATTTATAATAAACCCATGATGGATTTGCTTTTTGAAGCAGCTTCTATTCATCGGGAGCATCACGACCCAAACGTGGTTCAGGTTTCTACTTTGGTTTCCATTAAAACTGGTGGCTGTTCCGAAGATTGTGGCTATTGCCCACAAGCCGCAAGATACAATACCGGAGTTGAAGGAAATAATCTAATGTCAGTAAACCAAGTAAAAGCACAAGCTCTTCAAGCCAAATCAGGAGGTTCTTCCCGAGTATGTATGGGAGCTGCTTGGAGAAACGTAAAAGACGGTCCTGAATTTGACCAAGTTTTGGAAATGGTTCGTACCATCAACAAAATGGACATGGAAGTATGTTGTACCCTGGGTATGATTACCGAAAACCAAGCACAGCGATTGGCAGAGGCAGGTCTTTATGCTTATAATCACAACTTGGACACTTCCGAGGATTACTATAAAGAAGTGATCTCTACTCGTGGATTTGAAGATCGTTTGCAAACTATAGAAAACGTTCGTAAAACTAGCGTTACGGTTTGTAGTGGTGGAATTATAGGAATGGGAGAAAGTGTTGAAGACAGAGCAGGAATGCTAGTAGCACTTTCTACTTTAAACCCACAACCAGAATCGGTACCAATCAATGCGTTAGTGGCAGTAGAAGGAACTCCGATGGAAAATGAAAAACCGGTTGAAATTTGGGAAATGATTCGAATGGTTGCAACCACCAGAATTGTGATGCCTGAAACTCAAGTTCGTTTATCGGCTGGAAGAATGAATATGAGCCGTGAAGGACAAGCGATGTGTTTCTTTGCTGGAGCCAATTCCATTTTTGCAGGAGACAAATTACTTACAACACCAAATCCAGATGTTAATGAAGACATGAAAATGTTTGATTTATTGGGTCTAAAGCCTCAAAAGCCATTTAAAAAAGCTGCACAGCGACCAACTGTTGAAGCAGTGGACTCACAATTTGAAGCACTAGGCGAAAAACCAAAATGGACTAGACCAGGCCATACGATTGAGAAAAACTTGGAAGCATCCATAAAAGGAAAATAATTTTTTTATAAATACTGTAAACCCCCATTTTCATAAAGAGAATGGGGGTTTTTAGTAATTTGAAATGAATCAAAAAATTATTTTGTCCGTTCGACTGGCATTATTATCAAAAACAGTTTTTACAATTAAAATTTGTTGTTTAGGGATTAAATCAGAAATGATAAATTGCTGTTTATGGATATTCTTTTCTTGAAAGATCAATTTCCCTTTTAAATCATAAACAAAAACAGCTGATAAATTTTCGTCATTAGACTTTAGACTCAACTGACTCTCGTTTATATATATTTCAAGCTGATGTTTCGCGTTTCCAACAATATCATGCATCAAAATAGTTTTTAAATTGGGCAAATACCTCAGCACAAAACGATTGTTGTATTCCCCTTTTGATGTTGAAAATGAATAGGACCCTTTCTTAAAATCATGCAGTATCCCCGCGTCTTTATCTTCTAAATAAATAGTACGCTTAGCTAATAAGCCATCTACTTGATCCATTTTAATTTCAAAAGCACCGTCAATAGTTGTTTTGAAACCCAACGTTACTTTATCCGTCAGTAAAAAGGGTAGTCCGCGTCCTTGAATAGTAAGAATCTCTCCATCATTGACACTATAAAAATCAACGTATTTATTACCTCCAAAACTAATTCCGTCATACAAATTATCCATTTCATTGGTCGCTCCCTTAATGTATCCGACCAACAATTGCTTAAAAACTCCTTGGCAATTAGTTAAGCTCAACCAAACTCTGCTTTTTTCAGAGTTTGCCAAATTTTTAACCTTCGCCATTTTGAAAAATTGACTATTCGATCCCGAAGCTGACACCCGCATCGAATTATTAAATTCAAAACTCCCAACAGCTTTACTTCCTACAAAAAAAGACTGTCCTGCGGCTATTTTGCCATCTGGAATCGACCCAAAACCTCCAGTACTTGGAGCAGCCATCGTTCCGGTTCCTCCTGTCAAGGTATAAACGGCATAATCATCCGAATTATAGACATAAAAAGAACCACTTTGTGTAATCGCTGTATTATGCGTCCAGAAATACAAGGCGCCATTTATCAATGAAGCATTGTTAGGATTAGCCATAAACAAATCGGCATCAATAGCAGATGGATAGGGATTTCCAATCAAATTATCCATTCCAATCCCCTGCGTTGGAATTGTAATCACACCATTATAAGGGACGCCAATAAACTGAACAGGTTGTGCGTATGTAGCTCCTGTCCAGTATTCGCCATTACCATAGACTGTATTTGGCTTCGGAACCCGAATTATGAATCCCTTACCAGCAGTATTCATCGTATTTGTACCAGATTCAATCACCCAATTACCATTGGCAAAACTAAAATACTTATCCCATAAAGTGTTTGGAGACAAATCTTTTAATACCTGATCTTTTACAGGTGACGACCAATACGTAAAATCAAAATTCTTCATCGGGGCAGTAATGCGCTTGTAAATAATTTTTCCTGTATTCACGGCGCCATCATTTACCTGAACCAGGCTAGCACTGTCCTCAAAAGTCAAAGCACCACTGCCTTGAACATCCAAACTGTTTTCAAGCTTAAAAACAACCCCAGAATCAACATGAACAGCTACACCATCATCAATTTGACACGAGCAAGCCTCAAAAGATGTATCCATATTAAAATCATCCGAAAAACGTATATTTTTATTCGCATCAGGCGTGCCGTTTGACCATGCACCATTGTAAACTGTTTCTGGCGGGGCTACTTTAATAGTATTCGAATTAGCACTTATTTCGCAGTTATTGGCAGATCTCAATCGAACATAATAAGTCTTTCCTGCTGCCAAACCTGCAACAGTTTCAGATAAAGTATTACCTAAATCTTTATTTTGGTAATCTGTCAAATTAGTAACAAAACCGGAATCGGTAGCCACATCGATAAAATAATTGGATGCATTCGAAGAAGCTGACCAGTTCAACTCAAAAGAAGTGGATGAACAACCTATAATTGTCTCTGGCAATGCAGGTATTTGAGGAGTTGCACAAGAAACAATACCATTAAATTCAAAATCATTAATACTAAAAGTTCCTGTTCCTGTGAGAGCCGCCCAACCATACAATCGAAAGGTAATGGATGAAGTTATGTTTTGAAAATTAATATCCGATAAAGAAACAGATGCCCCTGTAGCGGAAACAGATCCAATATCTGTAGTAAAACCATCAACATTGGAACGAAATACAAAAAGAGTCGGTCCATTAACAGAAATTTGACCTGTATATTCAAAACTGACAAAATCAATTTTATTACCAGCATTAGGAATTACAGTAAACTCAAAATAAGCATTAGGATCTAGCACATCCGATTTCCAACTTCTGGCATTATATCTATCATTCGAATTAATCCCAAATATTCCACTCCCCCTGCCAATACCAGAAACAGTAATATCTGGATCTACAATTTGTCCAATATTATAAGGATTTGATTCATCAGGATTGGTTCCTGTGATTGTATTTTCAAAAATCGATTGCCCATAAAATGAAAATGGGAAAAATATAAAAACCAAGATAAAAACAAAAAGTTGTCTCATAAACAAATCGGAAAAAATTAATATTCAAAAGAAACACACTAATATAAGAATTACTTTATATAAATGTAGGTTTTTTAAAATTATTTTCTTACATAATGTCATTTTGAAAAATGAATTTTAAACCGATTTAAAACAATTCATCGCAATATTATTAATTTGCTATTATAAAAATTAAAAAATCCCATCCTGACGAATCAGAATGGGACTATATTTATCGAATGTGAATAAATTAATTTCTAAAAACAATCTCTTTGGTAACCCACTTGCCATTGGTTAATTGCGTCATAACAATTAAAAACTGGTCGCTGGCGTTCAATCCCTGAATAATAAATTCATTCGCATTGACATGATTGTTTTCATAAAGCATTCTTCCTCTCAAATCATACACCATAACCGCAGCCATAGTTTCTTCAAAAGAGTTGATTTTGATTTGACGGTTATTTACCGAAACTATAACCCCTTTTCCTTTTTTATCAAAAGATGGATTTTCTAATGTAGGATCCAAACCACTTACTGGAGGAATTTCTATTACGGGAGGTGTTACTACAACCGGCGGATTAACCACTACTGGTGGTTCGACAACAACCGGTGGGTTAACAACTACTGGCGGCTCTACTACTACAGGAGGCTCAACAACAACTGGTGGATTAACCACTACTGGTGGCTCTACTACTACAGGAGGCTCAACTACAACTGGTGGTTCTACTGCTACAGGAGGTTCCACTACAACCGGTGGAATTACAACTACAGGAGGCTCAACTACAACCGGCGGATTAACCACTACTGGCGGTTCTACTACTACTGGTGGTTCTACAACTACAGGAGGTTCGATTACAACCGGCGGATTAACAACTACTGGAGGTTCTACTACTACAGGAGGTTCGACTACTACTGGAGGCTCAACTACAACTGGTGGATTAACCACTACTGGTGGCTCTACAGCTACTGGTGGTTCGACAACAACCGGTGGATTAACAACTACTGGAGGTTCTACTACTACTGGAGGTTCGATTACAACCGGTGGATTAACAACTACTGGTGGCTCAACTACCACAGGTGGTTCGACAACTACTGGTGGTTCAACAACTGCCGTTTTATCAACATAAACCAACACGAAACGATCATTGAACGTTCCTTTGGCAGTGGTGAAGGAATACGGCCCAGCCTTCAAATTATGAACAGCTTTGGTCACATTGTCCTCAATAAAAACAGTTTGATTCGCCAATACTCCATCCACTTTATCGATACTAATCTGAAAAGTTCCCTGAATTGTGGTCTTGTAACCCAAAGGCACTTTGTCGCCTTTGTCAAAAGGTAAAGCGCGACCTTGTATCGTAAGTTTACTTTCTTTGTTGACACTATAAAAATCAACATACGTATTTCCATCAAAACTGATACCATCATACAACTTATCATTCTCATTGGTGGCTCCCGTAATATAACCTACCAACAATTGCTTGAAAGCCCCATCGGAATTCGTTAAATTCAACCAAACCCTATTCTTCTCAACTCCTGATGCTTTCTTGGTTTTGGACATCTTGAAAAACTGACTGTTGGATCCCGAAGCCAAAACATCTGACGTATTACGCATACCGTTATTAAACACAAAATTTCCAGTTGCTTTAGTAGTCACAAAAAAGGACTGCCCTGCGGCTATTTTACCATTTGGCTTGTTACTATCATCTATTATATCGCCAGCATCGTAAATACCATTATTATTAACATCCTCAAAATTACCCATGGTTCCTGCTCCTCCCGTCAAAGTATAGGTAGCATAATCATTTGAACTATAGACATAGAGAGAACCGTTTGGTTTAATCCCCGTGTTATGTGTCCAAAAATACAATGCTCCATCTATCAAGGCAGCATTTTCATTTATAAACGAATCGGCATCAATAGGGGATGGATATGGGTTACCAATTAAATTATCCATGGCCAATCCCTGAGAAGGAATTGTAATCAAACCATTATTGGGAACACCTACAAATTTCACAGGCTGGGAATAAGGCATAACAACAATCTCGGGGTAAGGGATTCCATACACACCCGGTTTTGGGGTACGAATGATATAACCTTTCCCTGGCTTCATTATAGTGTTTACATTCTCTGTCACCCAATTACCATTGGCATAACTAAAATACTTATCGAATAAAGTGTTTGGCGACAATGCTTTTAATGTCTGAAATGGCCCAGAATTCTGATCCGAAACTGGAGACGACCAATACGTAAAATCAAAATTCTTCATCGCTGAACTAATGCGCTTGTAAATAATAGTACCCGTATTCACTGCAGCATCATTCACCTGAATCAAACTGGCATTGTTCTCGAAAGTTAAGGAACCAGTCCCTTGAACATTCAATCCATTTTCAAGCTTTAAGATGGCGTCTGTATTTGTTCCTCCTGGAACTCCTACCACAACATTCACTCCTGAATTGATTTGGCATGAACAGGCGTTTATTGGAGTAACCATCGCGATACTTCCTGTACCTACGAATACCGCTTTCTTAGTATTATCAGGGATACCGTTGTCCCAGGTTACACCACCATCAGTGGTTCTAGTAATAGGAACCGACATGGTCGCCACATTGGAGTTGGCACTAATTCCGCAGCCAGTAACAGTCCTTACCCTAACATAATAAGTCGCCCCTGGGGTCAACCCATTTACAATTGCTGAAGGAGAAGCTGATGGCGCAACAGACACATCTTGATACCCCGATATAAAAGTCCCAAATGATGAATCTAAGGACACATCAAATCGGTAATCAGTACTATTTGGAATTGATGCCCAAGTTTCATTGGCTGAAGTTTGGCTACATGTTAAAACAACATTGTTTAGAACTGGAGCTACTGGTGTAGCATTCACATTCATTGTAACAGTATTCGAAGTTGCCGGATTTCCTGTTAAACAAGGAGTAGTACTAGAAGTCATTTCCAATGAAATCGTATCACCATTCGACAAAGTAGCGTTGGTGTATGTTACTGAATTGGATCCAACATTCAATCCATTTAATTTCCATTGGTAAATTGGTGTTGTCCCTCCATTTGTTGGTGTAGCCGTAAATGTTACACTAGTCCCTGAACAAATTGTTGATGCTGTTGAAGCTGATATGGTTACACTTGCCGGTAAACTTGGGTTAACTGTTATTGATTGTTGGGATGATACTGTTCCACCGCAACCCCCAGTAACAGTATAAATAATATTACAAGTTCCTGCTCCTACTGCTGTAACTACTCCTGTAGAAGACACAACCGTTGCAACAGCAGTGTTATCGCTAGTCCATCCGCCTGTTCCTCCACTTAAAACTACATTGTTTGCAGAATAAGTAGCTGAACCAGCAATACACAAAGGACTTGTTCCTGTTACAGATGCAATACTTGCATTTGGACTCGTTGTTATAGTGACTTCATTACTTTGATTGAAGTTACAAGTAACACCAATTGCGTTGGTCGTATTAACTGTTGCAATACGTCTATATTTTGTAACTATATTGGCAGTAGTAGTATTAATAGTCGCCGGCGGATTATAGGTTCTGGATATAGCACCGCTGATATTACTGTAAGCGGCTCCATTAACAGAAATCTGCCATTGATAATTAATATATGGATTAGCTATTTCTGTTCCCAGACTATTATATTTAAAAGAACCCTCAATAACAGCTGGATCACCTCCGAAGCAAAACGAAGTCGTAGCTGGAGCTGTAATAGTATTTGCTGCCGGATCAAATGGTGCTATTTGAAAACTTACCTGGTTTTGCCCTGCATTTTCGTAATAATCAAGCACTAAATTTGCACTGCTTGGCAAATTAACTAATATATAATCATATGTTGTAGGAGACTGCTCAGCCCATCTATCGAAAACTTTAGTTGTTGGGGTTGTTGTAGTGCTATTATCGATATACAACCGAACACCATCATCACCTGTCACTTTTACAAAGTAACATCCAGCAGCACGGGTTGATTTCATCCTGTAACGTACTGCAAAACCTTCGGTATACATTGATGCTCTTTGGATTCCTGCAGAAAGGACTGAGGCACAGGATGTGTTACTTCCAAAATTTTCAGAAAAATTTTCGGTTGCCACATTATAATAACCAGCATAATTCGCATTTGTAAAAGGAGCCGGAGTCGCCCCTCCAGCGTTATAAAAATGTCCGATCCAAGCATCAGTAGCAGATGTAGTTTGAGAATCCTGGGTGTTTCCTAAAGAATTTAACAAAAGAGTCATTGCTCCTCCAGCTGTTCCATTTGAACAATTGTTGGAAGACAATACTATTTTAACTTTTCCCGAAAGGGAAGCTGTCCAAGTAAGGGAAGCTCCTGAAGCTGATGACACTGAAGCTGCCGGAGTAACGTTTGCATTTGTTGAATCGTCCAAGACAGTTATATTTTCATTACCGGAAAAAACATTTCCAATTGAGAATGTATAATTGAATCCCTTGATTACATCCAAAACCACATATTGTCCTTCGTTTACTGTATTTGTGGTTATTGATGTAGTTGTACCGTTTATACAAAATATACGGGTATCAGCAGCAGTTGTCATTACATTATTCACTGTTACTGTAACAGAAGCACAAGTTGTAGTATTACAAGTACCGCTATATCGAACATAATAAACTGTGTTGGATGTTGGTGATACAGTTATACTGTTTCCTATTCCTGCCGATGTACCGCCGCATGAGCCAGTAAACCATTCTGCTGTGGCTCCGGTTCCTGCACTCCCTCCTGACACATTAAGTGTAGTAGAACTTCCATTACAAATTGTTGTTACTCCTGTTATTCCCGTTGGTGCTGTTGAAAGTGTATTAACCGTTACAGTTGCTGTACTACTATTGGCAGAGGAGCAAGCTCCGCTAGTAACTACTGCTCTATAATAAGTTGTTGTTGCTAAATTTGTTGCAGTTAAGGTGGTTGTAGTATTGGCAATATCACTCACAGATGAAGCGAAAGTACTCGATGTGGAAGATTGCCATTTGGTAATAGTTCCTGTATACCCGCTTAACGTTAATGTGGTACTGTTGATTCCCGAACATACCGAAGTACTCCCAGCGATACTTCCTCCAACACTGGTTGGATTCACAGTAATCGCATAATTTGCAGAAACAGTTCCATTACCGCAAGTATTTACCCCATACACGGTAAGATTTCCAGATGTTGCATTTGAAGCAAACGTTATTGTTGGAGTACGTGTTGTTCCATCTGTAAATGTGGCTCCCGTTCCGGAATACGACCAAGTATAAGAAGTTGCATTTGTATTAACTGGAACAAAATAAGCGACCCCGGATTGACCTTGACATACAGTTGCTGTTCCTGTAATTGTTCCAGCCGCAACCGGAAGCGGATTTACAATAATTGTTCCTGTAGCGTTAACACTTCCACAACCCCCCGTTAATGGAATGCTGTAATTAAATGTTCCTGATGCTGTTGGAGTTCCACTAATAGTAATACTATTTGATGCAAAAGAGGCACTTAATCCTGCTGGTAAATTTGCTGGGGTTCCTATACCTGTAAATCCACTCGTTGTATGAGTGATAGGAGTTATAGCAGTATTAACACAAACCGTTGGAATTGATGATCCTACTGAAACTGAACCTCCAGTTACGGTTAACGTTTTTGATGTAGAACTCCCACAACTCCCATTAAATGTAGTATAAACAACCAAAACTGTTCCTGGACTAACGCCCGTCACAACCCCTGCTTGAGTAATAGTAGCTTTTCCTGTTTGATCAAAAATAGACCAAACTCCATTTGAAGGATTACTACCACTAATAGTAAAAGTAGTGTTACTACCAACACAAATTGATGCACTTCCACCAGAAATTGTCCCTGGAGTTGAGGAATTGTCTCCCTTATAAGTAAATGTTACTGTATCCGAATAAGGACTTTCACCACAATAATTGTATGATTTTACTCTATAATAATAAACACCTCCATCTACTAGTCCTGAAATAGTATAACTCTGTACATTACCAACATTTAATTTTTGAAATCCTGTTAAATAATTAGTAAAACCGACATCTTTGGCAACATCTAAATAATAACCATCTACACTTTCATTTGACCATTGTGCAATCCATTTATTACTGCACTGAACATACCCTGACTGTATTCCTGGCTTACCTTTTGACGGGGTCATATAAGATGAATTGGAAACATTATTTGAACTTATATTAGAATAACAAGACGAAGAAATTATTTTATCAATACGAATTGTTGAGTTCGAAGTAACATTTACGATTGAAAGATTTGCAGTAAAATTTCCAACACCGGCAGATGTGACACTCATTGATGCACTATAACTTGTCGAATTGCCATTATACCCTAAACTATAAATAACGGTATAGGAACCAATAGGAAAACTTGCTGGGGATGAATTAACTGTCACAGATGAAACTTTGGTCGATTCACACGAATTGGTTGCGACTACATTATTTAAAGCAATTGGAGAAGAACAAGCCCCTCCATATATGACTTCATTCATTAAAGCGACTAATGTTGGATCTGTTGGCTGTGTGCCAGAAGGTTTTTCATCTGCACTACCAGTTGACGTTACAGTAGCATTTGGGTTGACCGGATAAACCGTTCCGCTACCACTTCCGCCAATAACACCTGATACGTTGCCCCCAACTAGTATATTACCGTTATTTTGTAAAATGGTATTAGCTGTATTCAGATTACCTGCAATGACAACTGTACTTTTATTGAAATCTGTGGTACCTAAATTAGAAAAATTACCAAAGACCTTAATTGTTGCACTGTCGCTAGTCTTAGTACCCCCATTAAACTTTGACCCACTGGCTACATCAACATTTCCATTAACCGTTAACGTTTTGGCGTCATTTATTGTCAATATAGAATTTCCTGTAATGCTAATACTTTTTGCAGATGCATCTGATGTCGCTGTAACAGTAAAACCATTTTCAATAATTACAGTATCTCCAATACCTGGAAAAACTCCTGTACCAACAGAAACCCCTCCACTGGTCAATGACCAGGTTGCATTCGAATTCCAATTATTGCTAGCTATCGAATAATAAGTTGCAGCATTAGCAATCGTAGGCAAAAACAAAACCAAAAACACAAAAGCCTTACTTGAGACTAAGCTTTTCGATTCTTTTAAACTAAACAAGCCCACACAGTACTCCTTAAAAGTTTGGAAAGATAGTACAAATGCACTCTTTAACTCAATTATCCGAATAGATAAAAGAGCAATTATAGTAAGTAACGTTTTACTCATTTTGGATTGGGTGCTTTAAGATAAAATTTGTTCTTTCAATGGACCTGATTTAAATCAGTTGGTATTGCCATTAGTAATTTAAATTCAACATTTTTAATAAATGCAAAAATTTTGTGCAAATATAAAACTAAAAACCACTCATTTACTGACATATAGCATCTTTATCAGCCAAACAAATGTTAAATATAAAAATTGTAAGATTTTATCTTAAAAAATTAATAGCCCCATTCTGACTAATCAGAATGGGGCTATTAATAAAGTAATGCTATAAAACTAATTTCTAAAAATAATCTCTTTAGTAACCCACTTACCATTGGTTAATTGCGTCATAACAATTAAAAACTGGTCGCTGGCATTCAATCCCTGAATAATAAATTCATTCGCATTGACATGATTGTTTTCATAAAGCATTCTTCCTCTCAAATCATACACCATAACCGCAGCCATAGTTTCTTCAAAAGAGTTGATTTTGATTTGACGGTTATTTACCGAAACTATAACCCCTTTTCCTTTTTTATCAAAAGATGGATTTTCCAATGTAGGATCCAAACCACTTACTGGAGGAATTTCTATTACTGGAGGTGTTACTACAACCGGTGGATTAACAACTACTGGTGGTTCTACAACTACAGGAGGTTCGATTACAACTGGTGGATTAACCACTACTGGTGGCTCGACTACTACTGGAGGCTCAACTACAACCGGTGGATTAACCACTACTGGTGGTTCGACTACTACTGGAGGCTCAACTACAACCGGTGGATTTACAACTACTGGTGGTTCTACTGCTACAGGAGGCTCAACTACAACAGGTGGATTAACAACTACTGGTGGCTCTACTGCTACAGGTGGCTCAACTACAAAAGGTGGATTAACAACTACTGGTGGTTCGACAACAACTGGCGGATTAACCACTACTGGCGGTTCGATTACTACAGGAGGTTCAACTACAACCGGGGGATTAACCACTATTGGAGGCTCTACAACTACAGGAGGCTCAACTACAACAGGTGGATTAATAACTATTGGTGGTTCGACTACTACAGGAGGTTCCACTACAACCGGTGGATTAATAACTATTGGAGGCTCGACAACAACTGGTGGATTAACCACTACTGGTGGTTCGACTACTATAGGAGGCTCAACTACAACAGGTGGATTAATAACTATTGGAGGCTCGACAACAACAGGTGGATTAACAACAACTGGTGGTTCGACTACTGCCGTTTTATCAACATAAACCAATACAAAACGATCATTGAACGTTCCTTTGGCTGTAGTGAAGGAATACGGCCCAGCTTTCAAATTATGAACAGCTTTGGTCACATTATCCTCAATAAAAACAGTTTGATTCGCCAATACTCCATCCACTTTATCAATACTGATCTGAAAAGTTCCCTGAATTGTGGTCTTGTAACCCAAAGGCACTTTGTCTTCTTTATCAAAAGGTAAAGCGCGACCTTGTATCGTAAGTTTGCTTTCTTTGTTGACACTATAAAAATCAACATATGTATTCCCGTCAAAACTGATACCATCATACAAATTATCATTCTCATTGGTGGCTCCAGTTATATAACCTACCAACATTTGCTTGAAAGCCCCATCAGAATTCGTTAAATTCAACCAAACCCTATTCTTCTCAACTCCTGATGCTTTCTTGGTTTTAGACATCTTGAAAAACTGACTGTTGGATCCCGAAGCCAAAACTTTTGCCGTATTACGCATACCGTTATTAAACACAAAATTTCCAGTTGCTTTAGTAGTCACAAAAAAGGACTGCCCTGCGGCTATTTTACCATTTGGAGCTGTTCCACCACTAATTGCTGGCAAAGTTCCTGTTCCGCCTGTCAAAGTATAGGTCGCATAATCATTTGAACTGTAAACATAGAAAGAACCGCTTGGTGTAATAGGCGTGTTATGTGTCCAAAAATACAATGCTCCATCTATCAAGGCAGCATTTTCATTTATAAACGAGTCGGCATCAATAGGGGATGCATATGGGTTACCAATTAAATTATCCATGGCCAATCCCTGAGAAGGAATTGTGATCAAACCATTATTGGGAACACCTACAAATTCCACAGGCTGGGAATAAGTTAATCCTACCCAATTTTCTCCATTACCATAGGTAACATTTGGTTTTGGCACCCGAATAATAAACCCTTTCCCAGCAGGGTTCATAGTGTTGGCTCCCGCTTCAATCTTCCAATTACCATTGTCAAAACTATAATATTTGTCCCATAAAGTATTTGGCGATAAAACATTCAAAACTTGATCCTGTACTGGAGACGACCAATATGTAAAATCAAAGTTCTTCATCTCAGCTGTAACTCGCCTGTAAATAATAGTACCCGTATTCACTGCGGCATCATTGACCTGAATCAAACTGGCATTGTTCTCGAAAGTTAAAGTTCCTATACCTAAAACATCCAAACCATTTTCAATCTTCAAAACAGCATCTGCATTTTTATTTGGCAAATAGGATGCATCTGTAACTGGAACTCCAACTACCACATTTACACCTGGATTGATTTGAACAGAACAAGCATTAATTTGATTTGTAATATTAAAATCTGCGGCAAAAACAACTATATCGGTCGATGTTGGAGGTGTTACATTCCCAGTTTTAGACCATACTGTACCATTCCAAGTATTCGTCGTTGGAGCAATTATTGAGATAGGAGCCGTTGCTAATGAAGGACAAGTTCCATTGAAAGCCGTTACCGTATAAGACCCAACTGCAACTCCAGAAAAAACACCAGAAGTATTTGAATAATCTACTCCATCTATACTATAATTCATTCCTGTTGGAGTCGTAACCGTAATCGTTCCTGTAGAAGACACACAAGTAGGCTGAGAAGTAGCACTAGCTGTTGGAGTCGTTGGCAGAGCGTTAACCGTCATTGTTACGGTATTCGAAGTTGCTGGACTGCCCGTTAAACAAGGAGTCGCATTCGAAGTCATAACTACCGAAATCGCATCACCATTTACCAAAGCAGCCGATGCATAAGTAGCTGCTGTTTCACTTGGAATTAAAGAAGCGCCATTGTACCATTGGTAGGTTGGTGTTGTTCCTCCATTCACTGGCGTAGCAGTAAAAGTCACTGAGGTTCCAGAACAAATTGTTGTTGCTGTTGAAGCTACAATAGTTACGCTTGCTGGGAGGCTTGGATTGATTGTCACAACATGAGTCGTAGTTGCTGGTCCGTTGCAACCCGCAGCACTAGCTGTGATTGTCGTTGTGCCTGACCATCCAGCAGCATAAGTCACAGCTCCAGTTGCAGCAACTATGCTATTTCCTGCAAATGCAGCGGTTGTCGCATCCAAACTATAGATAATACCAGTTGAATTGTTTGCCGTGGTCGTCGTGGTTACTGTTCCAGCTCCTTGACAACGTATTGAGGTTGCTGGCGAAAATGCGTTTATGGTTACTGTTGGGGTTATAGTCACAACATGAGTCGTAGTTGCTGGTCCGTTGCAACCCGCAGCACTAGCTGTGATTGTCGTTGTGCCTGACCATCCAGCAGCATAAGTCACAGCTCCAGTTGCAGCAACTATGCTGTTCCCTGCAAATGCGGCAGTAGTAGCATCCAAACTATAGGTAATACCTGTTGAATTGTTTGCCGTGGTCGTCGTGGTTACAGTTCCTCCTCCTTGACAGCGTGTTGAGGTTGCTGGCGAAAATGCGTTTATCGTTACCGTTGGGGTTATAGTCACTACATGGGTCCTTGTTACTGGCCCATTGCAACCCGCAGCACTAGCTGTGATTGTCGTTGTGCCTGACCATCCAGCAGCATAAGTCACAGCTCCAGTTGCCGCAACAATACTGTTTCCTGCAAATGCAGCAGTAGTAGCATCCAAACTATAGGTAATACCAGTTGAATTGTTTGCCGTGGTCGTCGTGGTTACTGTTCCAGCTCCTTGACAACGTGTTGAGGTTGCTGGCGAAAATGCGTTTATGGTTACTGTTGGGGTTATAGTCACTACATGGGTCCTTGTTACTGGTCCATTACAACCCGCAGCACTAGCTGTGATTGTCGTTGTGCCTGACCATCCAGCAGCATAAGTCACTGCTCCGCTTGCCGCAACAATACTGTTCCCTGCAAATGCAGCAGTAGTAGCATCCAAACTATAGGTAATGCCTGTTGAATTGTTGGCCGTGGTTGTGGTGGTTACAGTTCCAGCTCCTTGACAGCGTGTTGAGGTTGCTGGCGAAAATGCGTTTATCGTTACCGTTGGGGTTATAGTCACTACATGGGTCCTTGTTACTGGCCCATTGCAACCCGCAGCACTAGCTGTGATTGTCGTTGTGCCTGACCATCCAGCAGCATAAGTCACAGCTCCAGTTGCAGCAACTATGCTGTTCCCTGCAAATGCGGCAGTAGTAGCATCCAAACTATAGG
>NZ_MUNX01000124.1 GCF_002001005.1 Flavobacterium sp. A45 | reverse complement strand
GTTATTATTAATCCTATAATTTTATGTAACATTTTTTATCAATATAAAAAATAAAATAATCACACAACCGATTGCGTATTAAATATTTTTTCTTATTTTTGTTTCAAGTTATTAGTGGTTCATTATTTTATTTTTTCAATGTATATGAATATGGATTGTAAAAAGCAATTATATAGTTGAAACCAGAAACTTAAAACAAACCAATTAACCAATTAATCAATTATTTATGACAACCTTTTTATTTGTTAAAAGCAAATCAAAACACTTCAAAAGTCTAGGATTTCTATTTCTTATGCTTGTGTTTTCAGCAGGGATGAATGCCCAAATCTCTGTCACAGGAACAATTTCCGATGCTAATGGGCCAATACCAGGAGCTAATTTGGCTGTTAAAGGATCGAATACTGGTGTATCTTCTAATTTTGATGGTCATTTTACAATTAATAATGTACCAACAAACGGGGTATTAATCATTAGTTTCGTAGGGTATAAAACTAGAGAAGTAGAAGTGGCAGGCCGAACTAAAATCGATGTAAAAATCGAAGAAATTTCAAATAGTTTGAAAGAAGTAGTGGTAATTGGATATGGTGCCGTTCGTAAGGAAGCAGTAACGGGATCGGTATCTACAATTAGCGGTAAGGAATTGGGCGAATTTGCATCTGGAAATGTAACCCAAGCGCTACAGGCAAGGCTACCGGGTGTTGAATTAACTCAAACCTCTACCAAACCAGGTGCTTCAATGCAGATTCGTATTCGTGGTACCAGATCGCTTACGGCAAGTAATGATCCCTTGATTGTACTTGATGGCGTTCCTTTTGCAGGATCTATTGGGGATATTAATCCTGTCGATATAAAATCCCTTGATATTTTGAAGGATGCTTCAGCAACAGCTATTTATGGATCACGTGGTGCCAATGGAGTTGTGTTGATTACGACAAATAAAGGGCGTAAAGGTCAAAAAGCTAAATTTACTTATAATGGATTTGGTGGAGTAAAGAATGTTTTTGGAGAGTATGATATGATGGACGGTAATCAGTTTGCAACACTTCGTGATGTTACCAAGCTATATTCAGATGGTAGAGACGAAGTAAGAGGGACTAATACTGATTGGCAAGGTTTATTGTATGATTCAGGACAAATAGTAAGTCATGATGTTGGTGTTTCAGGTGGAAGTGAAGGCGGTTCTTATACAGGGGGACTTGGGTATTATAAAGAAGAGTCCGTTTTGCCTGGTCAATCTTATGAGCGTTTTAGTCTTAGAGCTTCAATTGATCAAGAAATTGGATCTGCATTCCGCATAGGATTTACTACCAATAATAACTATGCAATTACCAATGGTGATAATATAGGCCCAGGAACCACTTTGAGTATGTCTCCATTAGTAAACCCTTATGATGCTGATGGGAATTTAAAGAGAGTTGTAAATCAAGGATTAATAGATGATAAATGGGTTTATACAAGAGAGTCTATCAATGCTTTAGGAGATAAATATGTTAATCTAAACAGAGCATTTAGTTCATATAACAATATTTTTGCCGAGCTAAAAATTCCTGGTGTTGATGGATTGAAATACAGATTGAATTCTGGATTAAATTTTCGTTCAAGCAACAATGGTTATTATGAAGGTCAAGGTGTTTTTGATGTAAATGCGGCGACTTTATCTAATGCTTCAATTAGTAATTTTATGTCAACGCAATGGCTGCTTGAGAATTTAATTACCTATGATAAGACTTTTGCCGAAAAACACACGGTTAATTTTGTTGGATTATATTCTAATGAAAGTTATACGGGTAATAATTCGAGAATAGCAAGAAACGGAATCACTTCTGATGCATTTCAATTTTATAATTTGGGGCAAAGTGAGGAACCTATCACTATAACACCATCTGAGCAGGATTATACAAAATGGGGATTACGTTCTTATATGGCAAGGATGATGTATTCTTATGATAATCGCTATTTTATATCAGGTACGTTACGTTCTGACGGTTCTTCCAGATTGGCAGAAGGAGAAAAATGGGTTACTTATCCAGCTGTTTCTGCAGGATGGACAATTTCTAATGAGTCTTTCATGAAAGATATAACTTGGCTTAATTCTTTGAAATTACGCGCAGGTTATGGAGAGACTTCGAATCAGTCAGTTAGTCCGTATGCTACTTTAGGAGCTTTGAGTACAAGGCCCTATAATTTTGGTACTACCAATTCTACAGGAGTTTATGTTACAGAATTGCCTAACCCGTCTTTAGGTTGGGAATATTCTACCACTATGAATTATGGTATTGATTTTGGATTATTTAACAGCCGTTTGACAGGTACTGTAGAATATTACAATACACAAACGGAAAATTTATTACAAAGAGTAGCACTTCCAACAACATCAGGTGTTAGCGGTTATACAGCAAATGTTGGTGCAACAGAAAATAAAGGGTATGAAATTTCATTAAACGGAGTGATATTGGACAATCCTAATGGTTTAACCTGGACAGTTGGTTTCAACTTCTATGCTAATGAAAACAAAATCACTTCTCTTGCTTCTGGAAAGGATAGAGATGAAGGTAACTTATGGTTTGTCGGTCATAATATAGCTTCTATTTATGATTATGAAAAAGTAGGGCTTTGGCAAGACGGCGATGCTTTTATGGATAAATACGAAGCAGGACCAACGGGTGTTAATCAGCCAGGAACTGTTGTAGGATCTATAAAAGTAAAATATACTGGAGAATTTAATGCTGATGGTTCTCCTACACGCAGAATAGATGCAACAGACAGACAAATTCTTGATACCGATCCTGACTTTCAAGGAGGTTTCAATACCAACTTAACCTATAAAGGTTTTGATTTTAATGCTGTTGGAGCATTTAAAAGTGGTGGAATTTTAGTAAGTACACTTTATGGTAGCGCCAGTTATTTAAACTTGCTTAATGGTCGTGGCAGTAATGTGGACGTAGATTATTGGACACCAACGAATACGGGTGCAGATTTCCCTAATCCAAATGGTGTTAGAAGCGGTGATAATCCAAAATACATGTCAACTATGGGGTATTTTGATTCTTCTTACTTGAAAATTAGATCAATAACTCTTGGTTATACGCTTCAGCAGGATTTCATGAAAACAGTTGGTATCGATAAATTAAGAATATATGCTTCTGTTCAGAATCCATTTGTTTTCTTTTCTCCTTATCATGATATGTCTGGTATGGATCCGGAAACAAACTCTTTGGGTGATCAAAATCAGGCTGTATCTTCTTACCCTAGCAGAATTTTAGTTATTGGTACTAATACACCATCAAGTCGTAACTTCCTAATGGGACTTAACTTAACATTTTAATAAATAGAAATATGAAACGATATATATTTAAAAATATAATTATAGGATCAGTTGCTTTGTTTAGCTTGGCTGGTTGTTCGGACCTATTAGAAGAGGAACCTCATGATTTTTATGAGCCTGGTTACTTTAAAACTGAGCAAGGTGTACTTCAAGGGTTAACATCTCATTATGCTCATTTACGCTGGCTGTACGGGAATGCTTATTTTTATAATTCATTACAAACAGGTACTGATGAGGCCACCTATGCACAAAGTGCAGATGGAAATTTTAAGGATCATGATTTGTCAGGTGTTGGAACAATCACTCCGAATTCCAGCCGTTCAGATGTATTATGGAATAATTCTTTTTCGGATATTAATACAGCTAGTGGTATTATTGAAAATGGAGCAGCCGTTGGCGTTTCTCCAAGTTTGATTGCAGAATCTAAGTTTTTTAGAGGTTTTGATTATTTTTTATTGGTGCAGACTTTTGGAGGAGTGCCATTAGATTTGGGGTCGGGCGACTTAATGTTTAATAACAAGCCTACAAGATTCTCAGTGCGTAATACGGTTGCAGAGGTTTATACTAAAGGAATTATTCCTGACTTAAAAGCAGCTGTAGCTGAATTACCAGACGCTCCTAGATTGACAGGAACTGCAACTAAGACATTGGCTCGTTTGTTTTTGGCAAAAGCGTATTTAACGTATGCTTGGTGGCTACAAAATCCAAATAATATTCCTACTTTTCCAGATACTCCAAGAACTGACCCTGACGGGCATAATGCACAATGGTATTTTCAAGAAGCTTATAATGTTGCTTTAGAAGGGATTAATAATGCTGGATCAAATTATGCTTTGCAAGCAAATTTCTATGATGTTAATTTAGGATCCAACGATCGTAACAAAGAAATGTTGCTTTATGCAGACCATACTGAAGCAGATGAGTATTATAACGGATCTAGCCTTACTTATGCTAATGGTGGTGGTGCAGATAATTTTTCAGGATGGATGGCTACTTGGAATTATACAGCTATCAAAAGTAAAAATGCAGCTGGTGGTTTAGTATCTCCTGTTCAGCGTGAAGCGGCTCAAGCCCTTGGGCGCCCTTGGACTCGTATGGCTCCGCCTATTGAAGTTTTCACAAATACTTTTGCTGACAAAACAAATGATTCCCGTTATGATGGTACTTTTACAACTGTTTATCGCGGTAACTGGAATTTAAAAGGAACTGGATTAACAGATGTTGCAACATTGTATAATGCAAATTCATTACCTATAGGTCCAAATGATGCCGTACTATCGTTTTTAAATGACGAACCAGCTACTGCTATAACATATCCTTCTGGAGGAGGTGCAAGTGGTGTTGGTGCTGGGGTTTTACCGGGCAGAGCTGATTATGTTATTTCGCCTAATGGTATCAGTAGAATTGTGTATCCAGGATTCTGGAAATTAGGTCCATACCGTACAGACAATGCTGGTACTTTAGGACAGCCTAATGCTGCGAGCACAAGACCATTTCCAATTGCTAAATTCTCAGAACTTTATTTTGTAGCTGCTGAAGCTGCTGTAAAAGGAGCAACAGGCTCTATGACGGCTAGAAGTCTTATAAACGTTATCCGTGCACGTGCAGGGAAATGGCGTTGGGATAATAATGGTAATGTAGCAAAAGTTGCAGATAATAGTGCAGCACTTACAGCTGCAACTCCAGCAGTTATAGATATAAACTACATTCTTGCAGAGCGCTCACGTGAATATTTTGGTGAAGGATACCGCTGGTATGATTTAGTTCGTACTCAAAAATGGAATGAATTAGCAGGATCCTACAAAATTGGTGGATCTAATTATGGTAATCATACTCCAGTAACAGTAACAAGAACTATCCAGCCTTATCATTATTTAAGACCAATTCCTACTGGCCAGTTGGATGGAATGGAAATGACAGCCGCTGAAAAATTGGCATATCAAAATCCTGGATATTAGATTATAATTATAAGCAAGTTTAAATTTGAAATTTTGGTTTTATTGACATTGAAGTGTAGTTTTTACAGAATATACCTTCATTGGTTGGTTTTTAAATTTGCTTAGTTAAAGCCGAGAGTAATTTACTCTCGGCTTTTTGGCATAATATACTATTTGGTAGTTTGACGATATCAAAGTTGAATTATTGTGATTTGTATGCTATATCTCTATTTGAGAATGGTTCTTGGTATTGGGAAGGTTACTGTTTGTTTAAAAACTGTATATTTGTGGATTAATTTATTTTTTTAATTTATGGAGGATAATAAAGATGTTACTATATACGACATAGCTGAAAAGTTGAATCTTGCAACTTCAACTATTTCAAGAGCTTTAAAAGATCATCCTACAATCAGTGACAAAACGATTAAGAAAGTAAAAAAAGTGGCTGAAGAAATGGGATATCGCCCCAATACTTTAGCTGCAGGTTTACGTGGCAATAATACCAAAATAATTGGGGTACTAGTGTCACGAATTAATAGACCCTTTGTTTCTTCGCTTATTAGCGGTATTGAAGAAACGGCACAAAAGGCAGGATATAGTGTAATGATTACTCAAAGTCATGATTCTTATACTGATGAAGTGAATTTGGCTGAAGCATTATACAGCAGTAGAGTTTGTGGTATTATCTGTTCCTTGGCAATGGAAACTAAAGATGTATCTCACTTTCAAAAATTTATAGACAAAAATATCCCACTAGTTTTTGTGGATAGGGTTCCTAGAGAATTTGAAACCTATCGAGTAATGATCGATAATTATTCGGCAGGCTACAAAGCAACAAAACATTTAATTGAGCAAGGTTGTAAACGTATTGCGCATTTAACTGGATCACAACATAGAAATACCTATAGCGAACGTAAAAGGGGATATACAGATGCTTTAATCGAATTTAATTTACCCGTTGATGAAGAGTTGATTGTAGATTGTACCTATTTAACTTTTGAAGAAGGAGAAAAGGCAAGTAATTATTTATTTGATCTGGCAAGCCCTCCAGATGGTATTTTTTCCGCGAATGATTCAGCGGCTGTTGGAGTTATTCAATGTGCTAAAAAAAGAGGATTAAAGATCCCTCAAGACATCGCTATAATTGGTTTTAATGACGATCCAATCGCCTCGATAATCGATCCGGGATTATCCACAATAACACATCCATCCGTTAAAATGGGGCAAACCTCTGCTAAAAAAATTATAAGCCATCTAAAATCATCAAAAAAGGACAATATCACCGAAATTACTTTTTTAAACACTGAAGTGGTGGTAAGGGAATCTTCAAACAGACATAGTATAGAAAAATAGTTAAGATTTTATATTTAATTGTATGTCTGTTTGTTTTAATTTCAAAGTATAGATTGATAATTATAGTTCTACTTTTTTCATTTTTGGGACTAGAAAATGCATGATTAACCAAGCTATAAGATAAGCGGTGCTGCAAATTGAAAACATAATAAAGTAACCTGTTTCAATTTTTCCAATGCTGGTGTAATAAACAAACATGTTTTTTTGTACCAACCAAGTCAGTAATACACCTCCCAAAGTCCCAAACATTCCTCCAATACCTGTAACCGAAGCCGTTGCTTTTTTAGGAAACATATCCGAAACTGTTGTAAAAATATTAGCACTCCAAGCTTGATGTGCCGCAGCTGCGAGACCAATAACCAATACGGCCAACCACATACTGATAGAACCAAAATACTGTGCAAAAAGGACAGGAAGAACTAGTAAGGCATACAAAAGCATACTTGTTTTCCGGGCTTTATAGGCTGGCCAATTCGCGTTGATTAAACGCATCGGCAGCCAACCTCCGGCTATGCTTCCTATGCTTCCAATAAAATAGACTAATGCCGATGGCCAGATTATTTCATTTATGGAAAGTTTATATTGTTTCATTAAAAAATCAGGCAGCCAGAATAAATAAAACCACCAAACGGGATCGGTTAAAAATTTGCCTACTGCAAAAGCCCAAGTTTGACGAAATGACAGTAATTTTAGCCATGATATTTTTTCTTGGCTGACTTCTTCAACGGTATCGGAGTGAATGTAATCAAACTCTGCCTGTGATAAACGTTTTTGTTTTTCGGGCACTTCAAATAATATAAACCATAGGAACAACCAAACAAAACCGATAATTCCAGTCAAAATAAAAGCCCATTGCCAGCCCCAGTTTACAGCAATGTATGGTACAGTAAGAGGTACAAGAATTGCGCCTATATTGCTCCCAGAATTAAAAATACCTGTAGCTAAAGCGCGTTCTTTCTGAGGAAACCATTCGGATGTTGTTTTGATGGCGGCAGGAAAATTTCCGGCTTCAGTGATTCCTAGAAAAATTCGAGCAATAATAAAACCTCCAGTTCCTGTAGCAAAAGCATGAAAAATTGTGGCAATACTCCATAAACCAGTAGCTATGGCATAACCGATTTTTGAACCAAATTTATCAATAAATCCACCAGCAAAGAGCATCCCAAACGCATACGATAATTTGAATGCAATCTCAATATTGGAATAATCCCGCACTTCTTGTTCAGCTGTCCAATGAAAAGCTTCTGCCAAAAAAGGTTTTAAATAGCTGATGACATTTCGATCCAGATAATTTACTGTTGTTGCAAAAAACACTAGAGAACAAATTGTCCATCTATACTGACCAATACTTTGATTATTCATTGCTTTTTTTGTTAATTTAGAAAATTCGTATGTTCAATTACTTATTCTTCTTAAGGCTTTGGATGTTGTTGATGACTGCTCTAACCTGTTCTTGTAATAGGGTATAATCTTGATTTTTGATAATTTCGTCGGTAATAAGTTTGGATCCCATACCTACACAGGTAGCACCGGCATCGAACCAACTTTTTAGGTTTTCATACGAAGTGTCAACTCCACCAGTAGGCATTATTTTTGTCCAAGGTTGCGGCGCTTTTGCAGCTTTTATAAACTTTGGACCATATATTTCACCTGGAAAAAGTTTTACAATTTCACAGCCCAATTCCTCTGCCTTAGCAATTTCAGTAAGGCTGCCACAGCCTGGGGACCACAATATTTTTTTTCTATTACAGACAATCGCAATGTCTTCCCTAAAAACCGGTGTAACGATGAATTGTGCACCTATATTCATGTAGTAAGAAGCAGTAGCGGCATCCGTTATCGAACCTACTCCCAATATCATTTCGGGACATTCTTTGTCACAGTATTTACTTAATTCATTAAAAACCTCTTGAGCATAAACGCCTCGATGGGTAAATTCTAATAGTCGTGCGCCACCATCATAACAGGCTTTTACAACCTTCTTTGCGATTTCGGGATCAGGATGATAAAATAAGGCTACCAAACCCGTTTTTTCCATTGTTAATGCGACTTCTATTCTAGAAAATATACTCATAGTTTTGTTTTTTTGTTGATTAGTGTGTAAACTCGATTCTGCTAGTGTTTTATCGAACTACTCTGCCTGAACCGTCTCCATTTAATAATTTTTCAACTTCGTCCACTGTCACCAGATTGGTATCTCCGTAAATGGTGTGTTTTAAGCAGGATGCAGCAACGGCAAAATCCAATGCTTTTTGGTCTTCAAAATGGTTCAAACCGTAAATAAGCGCTCCCATAAAACTGTCTCCTGTCCCAATTCGATCCACGATATGGGTAATGTCATAGGTTTTTGATTGGTGTAATGTAGCGCCGTCATACAAAATCGCCGACCACTTATTTTGCGAGGCATTGAGGTCAACTCTATTGGTTACAGCTATTTTCTTGGCATAAGGAAACCGCTCCATTAACTTTTTGCATAATGAGATTTTTAATTCCGTTTCAGAATTTCCTTCCGGTTCAATGCCAAAATATTGTTTTGAGGCATAATCTCCAGCGAGAATAATGTCACATAGGGAAACCATTTTTTCCATGATTTCACCGGGTGATTTTCCATAATTCCAAAGGTTTGCCCTATAATTGAAATCGGTAGAAATTGTTAAGCCTAATTTGTGGGCAACTTCAATAGCCTCTAGGCATACATCAGCTGCATCTTGTGATATTCCGGGTGTAATGCCAGACCAGTGAAACCAATTAGCATTTTCAAAGACTTCTTCCCAGTTAATCATTCCCTTTTTTATGGAGGAAAAAGAAGAATAGGCGCGGTCATAAACCACTTTACTTCCTCGTACTGAGGCTCCTTTTTCTATAAAATATATTCCTAAACGTTCTCCTCCGGTTACCATGAAATTGGTGGAAACGTCATTTTTGCGCATTTCGCTGATGGCACATTTTCCAATATCATTATCCGGGACTCTAGATACAAATTCGGCATTCATTCCAAATTTAACCAATGAGGTAGCTACATTAAGTTCGCTTCCTCCATAGTCGGCATTGAAGTCAGTTGCTTGTGAAAATCTTAGATATTCTTTAGTTGAAAGTCTTAGCAAGACTTCTCCAAACGTGATTATTTTTTTCAATTGTAATTCTTTTAATTGGACACCTTATTATCTGGAAAATTGAAATAATTTTTTGAGTTATTGTAAAAAAGATCTTGTGCAATTTTTCCGATCCATTCCATATCATTGGGCAATTCGCTGTTTTTTACATCATTCCCAAAAATATTACACACAATGCGTCTGTAATATTCATGTCTTGGAAAAGATAAAAAACTACGGCTATCGGTCAACATTCCCAGAGATGTGCTTAAAAGTCCCATGTTGGATTGGGATTTGATTTGATTTGTGATGCCGTCTTTTTGATCCAAAAACCACCAAGCGGCTCCAAACTGTACTTTTCCTTTTATTCCGTCTTCACTAAAGTTACCGGCCATAGTTGCAAAAAGATCATTATCTGCTGGATTTGAATTGTATATAATTGTTTTTGGAAGGCTACCGTTTTCATTTAATTTGTTTAAAAAACGGGCAAGCTGAATTGCTTGTTGGAAATCACCAATGCTGTCCACGCCTGCATTGATACCGATGCTTTTCAATAACGATGTATTGGTGTCTCTTATTGGTCCCAAATGCAATTGCATAGTCCATTTATTTTTGCCATAAAACCTGCCTAAATGGAATAGAATAGCCGACTTGAATTTTAATATTTCACTATCAGTAATTGTTTTTTCGCATAATCTATTTTTTAAAATGACATTCACTTCTTTCTCTGTAAAGTCGTATGCATAAGCATGTGGTAATCCATGATCAGACAATCTGCATCCATTGGTGTGGAAATAGTCAATCCTACTTTTTATAGCTTGCAAAAGGGATTCAAAATCGGATATTTTTATTTGGCTTATCGTTGAGAGGTCATTTAAATAATCAACAAAATCAACTTTATCTATATTAATAATTCTATCAGGTCTAAATGTAGGCAAGACTGTTGTTTTAAAATCAGAACCTGCAATTTTTTGATGATGGGATAAATTGTCCAACGGGTCATCGGTGGTGCAAATCACTTCTACATTTCTGCTTTTCAGGAGTCCTTGTGTGGCAAAATCGGAAGTTTTCAGCAACTCATTGCAATGATTGTATATTGAGGATGAAGTAGTAGGATTCAACATTTCTGCAATGCCAAAATACCTTTGAAGTTCCATGTGTGACCAATGATATAATGGATTTTTTATGGTATAGGGAACCGTAAAAGCCCACTTGTCAAATTTTTCTTTATCTGAAGTTTGTCCAGTTATGTATTTTTCTTCAATGCCTAAATTGCGCATTGCTCTCCATTTATAATGATCTCCTTCTAGCCAAAGTTTTGATATATTTTCAAAAGCTCGGTTGTCGGCAATTTCATTAGGAGGAAGATGATTATGGTAATCTATAATTGGGAGGTCTTTAGCATAATCATGATAAAGTTCTTTGGCGAATTCAGTTTCCAATAGGAAGTTATTATCTATAAAACTCTTCATTAATTTGTGTTTTTTATGAATGATTTACTTAGGGGCTAAGAAGTTTATGATCTTCTTTTTTATTTTCTTTTTCTAATGAATTATAGCCAAGATTAATGGGTAATTCAAGGGTTTTAAGTTCTTTTCTAGAACATTTATTTGTAAATAAATGGCTAGTAAATTTAAAAAATATAAAAAAAATCGAATGAAAATTTTTTTCTTAGATTTCATTGATATACTTTTACGCAATCGGTTGCAAATATAAAATAAATTATTACACAAATTAAAAATTACAAAGTTTTTACGATAAAACGGATCATTTTTTTTAAAGGTGCTATAAATAAAGAACTAATTAATTATGATGTATTTATAGAAGAGATATTTACTAGTTTATTTTTCGATATTGATGTTGTCGTTGACTGCATCGGCACAGGAGGACTATAAATTATGGCTTCAATACAGAAAACTTCAAGATTCTGAATTGATTGCAACATATAAATCAAAAATCAATGGAATAGTCACTTTTGGTAATTCTGAAACGATCCAAGTGGCATCAAAGGAGCTGCAATTAGGACTTTCGGGTATGTTGGGTACAACTATTGGAGTTCATCAAAATATTGCGACAGAAAATACGCTTATTATTGGCTCAAAATCTTCTTTAAAAGAGGATATTCTGAAAAACCTGAAAAGTGAATTGGAGCAAATTAATGACGAAGGCTACATTATTAAAAACATTTCATTCAATAATAAAAATCACATTTTAATTACGGGAAAAACCGATGTAGGGGTTTTATATGGTGTTTTTAATTTTTTGAGATTGATTCAAACCAATAAAGCAATTGAAAAGCTAAGAATAGTTGATTCTCCAAAAATTAATCTGCGGATATTAAACCATTGGGATAATTTAAATCGAACAGTGGAACGTGGTTATGCGGGTTTTTCGCTTTGGAACTGGCAAAAATTACCTGATTTTATTGATCAGCGTTACATTGATTATGCCCGTGCCAATGCTTCAATAGGAATCAATGGAACAGTTTTAAATAATGTAAACGCGAATGCTTTGATTTTGACACCACACTATTTAGAAAAAGTCGAAGCTTTAGCAAACGTTTTTAGACCTTATGGAATCAAAGTGTATTTGACCGCCCGATTTTCAGCTCCAATCGAAATAGGCGGCTTGAAAACTGCCGATCCTTATGATGCCCAAGTGATTAATTGGTGGAAAGAAAAAGCAAAAGAAATATACAAGAGGATTCCTGATTTTGGTGGATTTTTAGTAAAAGCTAATTCCGAAGGACAGCCTGGACCACAAAACTATGGACGAAACCATGTTGATGGTGCTAATATGCTGGCCGATGCGTTAGCTCCTTTTAGTGGAATCGTGATGTGGAGAGCATTTGTCTATTCCGAGCATGATGCTGATGATAGAGCCAAACAAGCCTATAACGAATTTGTTCCTTATGATGGGAAGTTTCGAGATAACGTAATTGTTCAGGTGAAAAATGGGGCGATTGATTTTCAGCCAAGAGAACCTTTTCATCCCATGTTTGGAGCAATGCCAAAAACACCCTTGATGATGGAATTTCAAATCACCCAGGAATATTTGGGCTTCAGCACACACTTGGTTTATCTGCCAAAATTATATCAGGAGGTTTTGGAATCGGACACTTACAGACTAGGCAAAGGTTCTTCAGTGGCCAAAATTATTGATGGATCATTAGACCATCATAAAATTACCGGTATAGCCGGAGTAGCCAATATTGGAAATGACATCAACTGGACGGGACATCCTTTTGCGCAAGCGAATTGGTACGGCTTTGGAAGATTGGCTTGGAATCCGTATTTAGATTCTGGGGAAATAGCGGAAGAATGGTTGCGTTCCACTTTTTCGAATGATGAAAATTTCGTCTATCCTGTGAAAGAAATGATGCTGCAATCTAGAGAAGCAGTTGTCAATTACATGACACCTTTGGGATTGCATCATATTATGGATACAGGGCATCATTATGGACCTGGTCCGTGGGTAAGTAATTTATCTCGCCCAGAATGGAATCCTGTTTATTACCATAAAGCGGATAAAAACGGAATAGGATTTGACCGTTCCAAAACAGGGAGTAATGCAACTGGACAATATGCTCCTGAGGTTGCCAAAATGTTTGACAATGTAGCGACCTGCCCCGAAAAAGATTTATTATGGTTTCACCACCTTTCTTGGGATTATAAATTAAAAAATGGCCAAACGCTTTGGAATGGTATGGCATTAAAATACCAAGAGGGTGTAGATGAAGTTGGAAAAATGGCTTCTACTTGGGATAAAATGGAAAAACACGTTGACAAACAGCGATTTAATGAAGTCAAAATGCTGTTGAACATTCAATATAAAGAAGCACAATGGTGGCGCGATGCTTGTCTGTTGTATTTTCAACAATTTTCAGGAAAGGAGTTGCCTAAAGGAGTTGAAAAACCAACTCAGACATTAGATTATTTCCAATCCTTGAAATTTCCATTTGCACCAGGAAACAATTAAACCCAGAATCTGCATTAGACTTCGTAACGAAGCTGAATTATTCAATAAAAGCAAGTGCTCACGGACTATTTTTTAATGAGGAATACTTTTGTATTTTGATTTTATAAATAGGAGTAAGTACTTGGTTTTGAAGAAGAATTCAGATGCAGTAGATTTCTAATGCAGATTTTGGGTTAAAGGAATAGTTGATTTGGTTAATTGTTTAATAGCTCAGGCTTTAGACAATTAAACATTTTAAACGATTAAACAATTAAACGATTAAACTTTTTTAAAAATGAATACAAAAACAGCAATTGTTACGGGTGGTAATTCCGGTTTGGGTTTTGCAACGGCAAAAAAATTATGTGATAATGGAATCAAGACTTTTATCATTGGAAGGTCTAAAGACAAAACGGAAGAAGCTTGTAGTGAAATAGGACCAAATGCAATTCCTGTAATTTTTGATTTGAATGATTTAGAAGGAATTCCAAAAATGATCGAAAGTATTGCCAAAGAAGGGAATATTGATATTTTGGTAAATAATGCGGGTATAAACTCAAAAAAAGACTTTATCGAAGTAACCGATGATGATTTTGAATCCATTATTCATACGAATATACAAAGTGTTTTTGCCATCAGTAGGGAAGTGGTGAAAGTGATGAAAAATCACGAGGGAGGAGCTATTATCAACATTAGTTCGATGGCATCTCAATATGGTTTGCCAAAAGTAATAGCTTACACGGCAAGTAAAGGTGCTATCGAAGCAATGACAAGAGCAATGGCGGTAGAATTGGCACAGTATGGTATTCGGGTAAATTGTGTAGCGCCAGGTTTTATTAAGACCAAAATGTCTGCCAAAGCTTTAGACAGTGATCCTGAAAGAAAAAACAAAGTACTTTCCAGAACTCCAATGGGAATTTTGGGAGAACCAGATGATATCGCAGATGCAGTATATTATTTTGCTTCCAGCGAATCAAAATTTGTAACAGGAACGATTCTCCCAGTTGACGGAGGAAACAGTATTGGATTTTAATTTTCGACAAATGATAAAAATGCAGCAAACAATGCGTTGGTTTGGTCCAAATGACACCATCGCTTTAAAAGATATTAGACAATGTGGCGTAACAGGAATCGTTACGGCACTACATGAAATTCCGGTAGGAGAAATTTGGACAATCGATGCGATTAAAGCGCGTCAGGAAACCATCCGAAATGCAGGAATGGAATGGACGGTAATAGAAAGTTTACCAGTTCATGAAGATATTAAAAAAGCAAATGGCCACTATTTGCAATACATTGAAAATTATAAAATCAGCTTAAAAAATGTAGCTGAATGTGGTATTAAAGTGGTCACTTATAATTTTATGCCGATTTTGGATTGGGTACGTACCAATCATGATTTTGAAAATCCGGATGGTTCCAAAGCGTTACTTTACAGTCAAGTTGCATTTACTTATTTTGATGTTTATTTGTTAAAAAGACCAAATGCTGAAAATGATTATTCAGAGGAAGATAAACAAACTGCATTAGACTACGGAAATACTCTTTCTGAAACTGAAAAAGAATTGTTGTTTAAAAATGTACTGCTTGGATTACCGGGTAGTAAAGTAAATTTTACAGCAGAACAAATTTTGGCATTATTGGATAATTACAAACATATTGACAACGATAAATTAAGAGAAAATTTAATTTTTTTCCTATCAGAAGTAGCTCCAGTCGCCGAAAAATTAGGCGTAAAAATGGCCATACATCCTGATGATCCACCATTATCTGTTATGGGTTTGCCAAGAATAGTTTGTACAGAAGAAGACTTGAAAAAGATTTTTGAAGCAGTGCCCGTAAATGCAAATGGATTGTGTTATTGTACAGGTTCATTGGGTGCAGAGCCCAATAATGATTTGGAAAAAATAATTGAAAACCACGGAAACCGAATCCATTTTTTGCATTTAAGAAATGTAATAAGAGACAGTAAAGCAGTTTTTAGAGAATCCGAACATCTTCATGGTGATAATCCTATGGAAAGCATCATGGAAAAATTGATTCAGCTGATGCAAAAAAGAAACTTGAGCTTGCCCATGCGTCCCGACCATGGTTTTCTCCATTCAATTGAAGAAGGAAAAGAACAATATCCAGGTTATTCATTGGTAGGAAGGCTCAAAGGATTAGCCGAATTGAGAGGATTGGAAATGGGTATTTTGTATAAAATGAAACAGTCGTAAAATAATTCAGAATTTAAAAATTAAAAAAGGTGCAATTAATCCAAAGAAAAATAGTTGTCATAACTGTATTACTATTGTTTGTAACAGTAAACATTGGCTATGCCATAAACCCAAATAAGTATGTAACTAACCAAGCAACAAAAGGAAGTTTTCCTTTGGCATCAAATGGAAAAGTGGCTTCAATATGGGTAAGTGATAGCGATTTTTCAGGAGTATTGCGTGTTGTTGGACATCTTCAAAAGGACATACAAGCCGTTACCAATATTTCGCCAAGCATTATAAAAAACAAATCTGCAAATGAAAACTATTTGGTTATTATTGGCACTCTGGGTAAAAGTCCAATCATTGATCAATTAGTAAAAGAGGGCAAAATTGACTTGACTCAACTTCAGGGGAAATGGGAAAAATTTATCACTCAGATTGTCGAAAATCCCATCGCTGGAGTTCAGAAAGCATTGGTTATTGCTGGATCGGACAAGAGAGGAACCATTTATGGTATTTATGATCTTTCGAACCAAATTGGTGTTTCTCCTTTGGCTTTTTGGGCTGATGTACCAGTTAAAAAACAGTCGGAATTGCACGTTATTCCGGGTACTCACACCTTGGGAGAACCAAAAGTTAAGTACCGAGGAATATTTATAAACGATGAAGCTCCTGCACTCACTGGTTGGGCTGTTGAAAAATATGGAGGTTTCAATGCCAAATTTTACGACAAAGTTTTTGAATTAATCCTTAGAATGAAAGGCAATTATTTATGGCCGGCGATGTGGGGTAAGAAGTTTTATGTGGAGGATTCCCAAAATGCAGTTTTGGCGGATGAGTATGGAATTGTAATGGGAACTTCGCACCATGAACCGCTAACTCGTGCTCATGCAGAATGGGATAAATCGATAGATGGGAAATGGGACTTTACTACCAATTCTGAAAAGTTAAAACAATTCTGGGCAGACGGAATAAAACGAATGGGTACTACCGAGACCATTGTTACTATTGGTATGCGTGGTGATGGAGATGAGCCTATGACCGAAGGAACTGCAATAAATTTATTGGAAAATATTGTAAAAACACAGCGTGAAATTATTAGTAATGTAACCAAAAAACCGGCAGAGCAAACACCTCAAATTTGGGCTTTGTACAAAGAGGTTCAGGATTATTATGACAAAGGGATGCGTGTTCCAGACGATGTGACCCTTTTGTTTTGTGATGATAACTGGGGAAACATCAGGAAATTACCGAATTTAAATTCAGAACCCCGTAAAGGAGGTTACGGTATTTACTATCATTTTGATTATGTGGGTGGACCAAGAAATTATAAATGGATAAACACCAACCAAATCGAGCGCACTTGGGAACAAATGCATTTGGCCTATCAATATGGGGTAGATCGAGTATGGATTGTAAATGTTGGAGATATCAAGCCAATGGAATTTCCAACCGAGTTTTTTTTGGACTATGCTTGGAATCCTGATAATTGGGATGCAAGTAACTTGGGAGATTATTATTTGCAATGGGCAAAAGAAAATTTTGACGGTCATTATACCGAAGATATTGCGCACATTTTGAAGCTGTATACCAAATACAATGCACGCAGAAAACCAGAATTATTGGACGCATCTACTTATAGTTTGACCCATTATAATGAAGCCGAAAAAGTGGTGAGTGATTATAATGAATTGGCTAAAAAAGCACAAGAGATTAATAATCAGCTGAAACCGGAATATAAAGATGCCTATTATCAACTGATTTTGTATCCTGTTCTGGCAAGTGCAAATCTAAACGAGCTATACCTTGCAACGGCAAAAAATCATTTGTATGCCAATCAAGGGAGAGCTTCCACAAATGAGTATGCCAAAAAAGTAAAAGAGTTATTTGAAAAAGATGCAGAACTTACCGATTATTATCACAAAAAGATGGCAAATGGAAAGTGGAATCACATGATGTCACAAACTCATATTGGATACACCTATTGGCAACAGCCAAATGAAAATAGTATTCCAAAAACCAAAATCATTGAAAACAAAGCTAGCTCAGAGATGGGTATAGCCGTTGAAGGTTCAACAAATTGGTGGCCAAATTCCACAGCAGAATCTCTATTGCCAATCTTTACTTCTTATGAAAATAAAGGCTATTATTTTGATATTTTCAATAGAGGAACACAACCTTTTCAATTTAAAATAAGCTCCAAATCAAACTGGATAAAGTTTTCTAAAACTCAGGGAACCATTAATAAAGAGGAGAGAATAACAGTGCAGATTGATTGGGAAAAAGCACCAAAAGGAGATTTTAAAACATCATTTATTGTCTCCGCAAATAAAAAAAATATTCCTGTTTTTGTTCACTCGAAAAATGTTGTTTTGAAAAAAGAAGACGGTTTTATTGAAAGTAACGGATACATTTCAATGGAAGCTGAAAACTACACCAAAGCAATTGCTTCTGAACCTTATAAATGGGTTACAATTCCAAATCTTGGTCGTACGGCTTCGGGAGTAAGTTTGCAACCTTCTAATAGTGCTCCTTTGGAAATTTCCAAAACTTCCCCAATGCTAGAATTCGATACCTATTTTTTCGAAAAAGGGGATGTTAAGGTACAGGCGTATTTTTCACCAACAATTAATTATGCCACAGGAGAAGGATTAAAATATGGAATTTCGATAGACGATGAAATGCCTCAAATTATTAATGTACATCAAGACAGTTCCGATAGAAACTGGAACACTTCTGTAGCCAATAACATTAAAATACTAGAATCAAGCCATGCTATCATTACCCCAGGAAAACATGCATTAAAGTTTTATGCAATGAATGGCGGATTAGTTTTGCAGAAAATTGTGATAGAAACTCAAAAAGGGGAATTGAAACAAACTTATCTAGGAGCTCCCGAAAGTTTTAAAAAATAAAATTTACCCAAATCTTAAACCTTAATAAGTTGAATTCTTAGAGGCTTTCCCTAGGATTAGAGAGGAAAGTTTGAAAACCTAAATTTAAAAAAAAAAACGATTTTTTTTCAATTTTTACCTCGATGGCTTTGCCTCGGGGTAATTTGTTTTTTATTGTGAAACTCCCATATTTCTAAATAATTCTTGATATTCTGGATTGTTTGGATCCAATTTCTTTAAATGCATTGCCGTATTCTGCGCCTTAATAGTATTGTTGGTTTGGATGTAAACAAATGTCAATGCATAATAAAGTTCAGATGCTGATGGATTTAGTGTAATTCCTTTAGTCAAAATTAATTCCGCTTCTTTAAATTTTTTAGCTTCATTCAAAAGTAATCCATAATTATAATAGACCCTCGGATTCAATGATTTCAGTGCGACCGCCTTTGCAAAAGAATTTTTAGCAGCTGGCTTGTTCCCCATTTCGTTGTACAACAAAGCCATATTGTAATGAATACGATCGTTTTTTGAATCGTTTTTTAAGGCAAATTCTAATGATTTCAATGCCTCTTCATTTTTGCCTAGTAAATTATAGGTCGAAGATAGATTAAGCCAGGCATAATTCATCTGGGAGTCTTTTCTTAATCCTTTCTTGTAATATTTTTCGGCATTAGAATAATCTTGTAATTTTAGATAGTAATCGGCTAACATTATGTTTCCAACAGAAAAATCGGTTTGATAGTGCAAATATGTTTTTAACTCTGTATGAGCCTCAGAAAAAGCTTCTTTGTACTGGTCTTTTATTTGTGCTGAAGGAATTGTAATGTATAAATCTGCAGCAGCTATACGCACAGCTCTGACCTTGTCGGAAAGTAGCGGGCCTACTGCATCAACCCAACTTGTTGGCTGAAAATTGGCAAGACTAGTCAATGCTCTGTATCTTACTTGTGCATCTTTATTATGAAGACATTTTAGCAGTGTGTTTAAACTGGTTTGGGTTTGAATTTTACCAAGATAAAAAGCGGCAGTTGCTTTGATTATGTTTGGTGTTTGTGTGTAGTTGATTAATTTTTTGAGATGAGTTTCACTTTGTGAATTCAATTGGCTTCCCGGTATAAGATCATCTGCAAAATGATATTTTCTTTTCGGGCCATACCATTTTACTATAGCATCAGTCAGGTATTTGTTTGATTTATCTTGATGGCAGTTGTTGCAGGCATTTGGAGTTCCATAAGTTACCGATAGGTCAGGTCTCGGAACTCTAAAACTGTGGTCGTGTCGTAAATCGTTGCCCATATATATTTTTCCTGGCATATGACAGCTCACACATAGTGAAGATTGGCTTCCCACAGGATGAAAAGTATGGGTGGGTACATTATATTTTTGTGGAATATGACATTGCAAACAGGTCTGATTGTCTATTTTTTTTAGTTTTGTGGAATGTGGATTATGACAATTGCTGCATTTTACCCCTTTGCTAAACATTTTACTTTGTAGAAATGAAGTGTAGATATAATCTTCATCATCAATTTGTCCATCGGCAAAGAAATATTCGCTGTCTGGAATTTGTGGTATATAATTATCCATAATTTCATTGCTCCGAATATGATTGTTGCTAATTTCTGATGCTCGGGCATGACATGGCGCGCAAGTATTGATTTGTTCAAGCTGACTGCCATTTTTAACCAATTTTAGGAAACTGCCTTTAATTTTTTCACCGTCTTTATAATCTTCACCCTTGATGTAATCGCTGTGCTGTTTTCCAGCACCATGACAACTCTCACAGCTCACATTAATAATACTATAAGTAGTCTTGTAAGTGTCTGTCTTATCATCGTAATTCTTTTGCAAGTTGGTCGAATGGCAGGAAGCACACATAGTATTCCAGTTTTGGGAATTACCAGTCCAATGCAGCCAATCGTGGGAAGAGACAGTTTGTTTGGCATATTGATTATACCATTTTTTTTGTTTAGAGTCCCAACTCACTCTTGGAACCTGCAGTCTCCCTCCTGGAAATGCAACTAAATATTGCTGCAATGGAGTAAAACCAAAGGTGTATTTTACTTCGTAATCATGATTTTTGCCATCCTCACCCTGTGTATTGATAAAATATTTGTTTCCTTTTTTAAAGAATCGGCTGGTAACGCCGTCAGCAGTATGAGTTATGTTGTCAAAATTTCCTTTTACTGTTTTTTCCGAAGGGAGCAGCATAGACATAAAATGATGCGATTCTGTCCACTCTTTATGCTCGCCTTTGTGGCATTCTTTGCAGGATTGGTCGCCAACATAAGTTTTACTGTTATTAGATATCATAGTGTATTTTATGTCTTTGGTGGTACTGCTTTCTACAATAAAAATTCTGAAAACAACAAACAATACAATGATAAAAAATATCAGGAAGAGGAACTTTCGCTGCATAAAAACAAGTTTTACTAGAATGAATTTTTTAAAAATAAGGAAACTTGAATCAGGATTAATAAATTTAAAAAAAAAGCAACACTATTTATTTTTAACTAACCTTATTAGAAGCCCTTAAAATGCTTATTCTGTAAAGATAGTTTTTTTGGTTAATGTTGCAAAAGCAGTAAACTCCAAAAATCATATTGTTAATGCTAGAAAAAAGATAGCAATTAAGCCGTATTGAGTACATTTTGTAATATTTTATTTACTTAGTTGATGATTAAAAATTGATTTGTTTGGTTTTAAAACTTATTTGATGTTTTTTTTTTGATAAATATTTAATGCAGTTAATTGATAGGGTTATATAGTCGTTATTGTTTGACTTAGGTGTTTAACGATTGGTTATTTCTTACTTTGTATAGCCAATTGTTTTTTATCTATTTTTAAAATAATTAAAAACTATTGATATAATGAAAAGCAACTTTTTACTCGGAGGATTAATCGTGTTATTTTCATTTTCTGTAGTGAATGCAAAGGAAAAAGAGACGCCACAAAATTGGCCAGACAGAACTGTTTTGACTATTGAGCCGTATCAAAAAGTAGGTAAAATAGCTCCTGCCATTAAGAATTCAGATAAAATTGACAGGCCTAAAGAAATTAGTGCACCAGAAGGAGCTCCTAACTTACTTTTGATTATGATTGATGATGTTGGTTTTGGAGGAACTTTTGCTTTTGGATATCCTTATTCCTACTCCAAATTTTGATGCTTTAGCCACAAACGGAATAAAGTAAAATCGTTTTCATGCCACAGCAGTTTGTTAGCCGTTAAGAGCGGCACTTATAACGGGTAGAAATCATCATACAGCCGCTACAGGTATAATTATGGAATTTTCAACTCCCTTTCCGGGTTATAATAGTTTAGTGCCAAAAGGTGTTGCTACCATTGGTAATTTAGCCGATCACGCTATCAAATGGATTCAGTCTCAAAAGCCGTTCTTTGCTTATTATACTCAGGGAATAGTACATGCTCCAAAATATATCCTTCAGTAAAAAGTCAAAAAAAGGCATAAAAAAAAGCCCATTTCGTAAGAAATGGGCTTTTAAGCTTGTGACCTCGACTGGATTCAAACCAGTAACCTCTTGAGCCGTAATCAAGTGCGCTATTCAGTTGCGCCACGAGGCCTTAATGCGGGTGCAAATATAGGAATAAATATGTATCTTGCAAGCATGAATTTACATTAAAATTAAAAAAAATGAGTTTAAAAAAATATATACGTGATATTCAGGGATTTCCAAAAGAAGGAATTGTATTTAAAGACATCACTCCGTTGCTAATTGACGCAAATGCAAGGAAAGAATGCTTAGAAATACTGGTTTCATCAGTAAAAGATAAAAATATAGATAAGGTAATTGGGGTAGAAAGTAGGGGTTTTTTCTTTGGGATGCTTTTGGCGCAGGAATTAAATGTGGGTTTTGTTCCGGTTCGGAAACCTAATAAACTGCCTTTTGATACTATTTCGGCGTCTTATGATTTAGAGTATGGTACTGATACGCTTGAAATTCATATTGATGCTATCCAAAAAGGAGATAGAGTTTTGATTCACGATGATGTTTTGGCCACTGGAGGAACTGCGAAGGCGGTTTGTGAATTAGTAGAACAGTTGGGAGGTGTAATTGTACAGTGCAATTTCCTAATGGAAATTACTTTCCTGAATGGTAGGGAAAAGATTGCGGGAAACGAGATTTTTGCAGCAATAACGTATTGAAATTGTTTGAAAGTTTAAAGTTGTCTATATGGTACTTACGTTTCAAAACTTTTTTTGCGGTAAGTCAATCAAATAATTTTAAACAGCGTTGAACATTTAAACTTTTTAAACTTTTGACAATCTTTAGTCTAAAGCTCTTTTGGTTACATAATAACGATACCCAATAATCGCCATTTGCCATTTTTTGGCTTTCGTAACATCCAATCCTTGTTTGGTGAAGCTTGGTAAAATAAGTTTGTTGATTTGGGCTAAAATTTTATACATAATTTTTTTTTTAAGATATCCAAGTGAATCCGACATTGTTGATGAAGCAGAAAATGAAATGTTTGCTTTATAAAATTACTACCACTAATACACGTTTTGGTAATATTGAGATTTTAAGCTGCAAATGTACGAAGTTTGAAAATTGGAAGCCGAAATTTTTTTTTGATAAAAAAAGAAACAGACAACTTATAATGGTTTATCCTTTTTAATTAAATTTGAGATTCAAAATTAACTCCAAATCAATGAAAAAAACTACTTTTTACTTCGTTTTTGCCTTTTTATTATTTTCACAGATCGGTATTTCACAAGTTGCTGAAGATCCTGAAATTAAGAAGATGATTTCGGAAGTCAAAGCCGAAAATCTTGAAGCAACTGTTCGAAAACTAGTTACTTTTGGGACCAGACATACTTTAAGTGATACCAAAAGCAAAACAACAGGAATTGGTGCTGCACAACAATGGGTAAAATCTGAATTTGATAAATATGCTATTGAATCTGGCGGAAGATTAACTTCTGAAATAGATTATTTTACCGTTAAGGCTGACGGAAAACGTATAAAAGTCGACAGCCAGATTGGAAATGTAATGGCTACTTTAAAAGGAACTAATCCGAATGATAATCGCGTACTCATAATAAGCGGACATCTTGATTCGCGTGTTTCTGATGTTATGAATGTGAAGTCTGACGCACCAGGCGCTAACGATGATGGTTCGGGAGTTGCGGCTGTTATGGAATTGGCAAAAATAATGAGCAAAAGATCGTTCTCTGCTACAATCATTTTTGTCGCAGTTACTGGTGAAGAACAAGGACTTTATGGCTCTAGGCATCTTGCAGAATTTGCAAAAGCTAATAACTGGAATATTCTTGCCATGCTGAATAATGATATGATTGGCAACAGTTTATCTAGCGGAACTAATTTGCGAGACAATACGCAAGTAAGAGTTTTTAGTGAAACAATTCCGTATTTAGAGACTGAAGAGGAAGCAAAAATGCGCAAATCGACGAATCGTGATAACGACAGCCCTTCAAGATTATTGGCACGTTATATAAAAACAACTACGGAGCAGTACGTTGATCAATTGAGCGTTAAATTAGTGTATCGAAATGACCGTTTCTTGCGTGGTGGTGATCATACTCCTTTTAGCCAAAATGGATTTACAGCGGTTCGTTTTTGCGAAATGAATGAAAATTTTGATCATCAGCATCAGGATTTGAGAACAGAAAACAATACAAAATTTGGAGATCTTCCTGAATTTATGGATTTTGATTATTTAAGAAAAAATGCTTGTGCTAATTTAGCTGTTTTGGCCAATTTGGCATGGTCACCAAAAGCTCCTGTAAATGTAGGTATTGAAGTTAAAAATCTTTCTAATTCATCGAATTTAATATGGAGTGCCCCAGAAGATAAAGCGCAATTTGGTTACCAGATTTTGATGAGAGAAACTTCTTCCTCGCATTGGGAAAAGACCTTTTTTGTAAAAGATACTAAAGCAGAAATACCTTATTCTAAAGATAATTATTTTTTTGCCGTACAAACAGTTGATGCACTTGGACATTCTAGTATTCCGGTATTTCCAATTCCAATTAAATAAAAAATACAACTATAAAAAAAGACGGTCTTGATGAGAGACCGTCTTTTGTATGGTATTGCAGAATTATTTTTTGTTTTCTTTTTCTACCTTAGACATATATTCTTCCATTTGTTTGTCAAAAACTTTCATTTTCTCATCAAAAGCTTCCATTTCTTTATTGAAAGGTTCCATTTGTTTGTCAAATTCAGCCATTTGTTTGTCGAAAGCTTCCATTTGAGGTTCTAGTTTTTTCATTTGTTTGTCAAACTCTTCCATTTTCTTTTCAAAATCTTTCCAGGCTTTTTTATCTCCGGTTATAGGATCACCTTTCGGTGCTTTTGGCGCTTTTGGGAACGCAGGAGATTTAGGAGCTTTAAATTTCATAGTTGGAGGAGTAGGAGGGACAGGAGGAACTGGCATATTTTTGTCTTGATAATACGTTCCGTTTTTTGTTACAATCCTCATTGATTTTTTTCCAGAATTATTATTGATATCTATTCTATCAATTGAGCCTTGTTCTAATTGCTCTAATTCATTTTGAGTGACTTTTTTGCCATTGATGTAAATTTCATTCTCGTCTCCTATTGTGGAAAAATTTTTGGTAATTATTCGGATTTCTTTTTTCTCATCATTTTTTGTGACATTTACAGTTGCAATTTCTTTAGGATCTAATTCATCCATTTCGGCTTTTTCTGATTTTTCTCCATCAATGTAAATTTGAGTGTCTGCTGAAATTCGGGTATTAGGAGATATTACGTTATTGCTTAGGGTTAATTTATCGTTTCCTTTGTTTTTTTCAGTAACGATGCCAATATTTGTGGTTCCATTTTCATTTTTAGAAATGGCTATTGCAAAATCTTTTATGGGTTCACTACTATTCACTTCCGTAACAGTCTCTGCTTCTTTTCCTTTTTGCAGTTTGATTTTTAAACCAATTAATTCATTATTTGAATTTCTTTTTATTTTAGAGAATGTGGTTTTTATGTCATATTTTTCTTTTAGAATTTCGGCTTTTTCTTTTAATTCGGCTTCTGTTGTGTTTTTGGTAATTTTATAGATATCAACATCCTCTGAGACTGATTGCTCTACTTTCGGACTCAAATTTTTCTCCTTTGCAATAACTTCCATTTGGAATAAAAACACAAAGGCAATTAATGCTGGAAGTATCAGTACATACTTCCAGGAATTCCATTTTTTTGATTGATTTTTGTTTAACATAACGATTCGTTTTTTGATTAATGATTGATAAAAATGATTGGTAAGCACAACGCAATTCTCGTGTGTTGTTATTTTTAAAAGCGTTAATTGATACGCTTTTTTGTCGGATATGTTTTTGGCTGCTTCACTGTCGGCAATGAATTCTAAGTTTTGCAGAATGGCTTTTTTGTAAAGCCACATAAAAGGGTTGAACCAAAAAAGGATGCAAAAGAAACGCGTGATTAAGACGTCTACCGTGTGGTATTGTTCGCTGTGTACTTTTTCGTGTTCTAGGATACTTTCCATTTCGGCTTCGCTGTACAGTGATGAGTTGTAAACAATAGTGTTGAAATAAGAAAAAGGAGCAATATTTTCTTTGAGGTCAATGAATTTGTGATCGGCTTGTCGCTGAATGGATTTTCCTTTTAAAACGCGGTTAAGATTATAAAAGTCAAAGGCAAACTGGATTAATAACAACGCTATTCCGATGATATAGGCTCCAGCCAAAACCAGATACCAGTTGATTTCTAAACTTTCATCCTTAACAGGTCTCATTGGAAGTCTTGACCAGTCAAAATTAGTTGGAGTAGGCTCGACCCAAACAATAGTGGTAAAAACTATCCATGGCAAAATTACAGATGTGAATAAGCCTGCCAAAAGATACCAGCGGTTTGCGGTAAAGAAAGTTTCTTTTCGCAACAGGAAGTAATAGGCAAAATAGAACAGTGCTATTAATCCGCTTGATTTTGCTATATATATGAATAGTGTTTCCATTTTGTATTTACTGTTTTTTTATTCCGAAGCCTTTATTTTGTTTTGGTTGTCATGAACCCCATTTTTTTTAAAGGAATAGTTTTATTTCTTTGGGGTTTCGATCATTGAAAGGATTTCACGTAATTCGGCTGCCGAAATTTTCTCTTCTTTGGCAAAAAAGGAAACCATGTTTTTATAAGAACTGTTGAAATAATTATCGATTGCCGTACTCATAAAACCTTTTCGGTAATCCTCGATGCTTACAATTGGGAAGTATTGATGCGTGTTTCCAAAGGCATTATGATTTACATATCCTTTTTCCTCCAGATTACGGATTATCGTGGACAGCGTATTGTAATGTGGTTGTTCTTCGGTGATTTCGGCCATGACTTCTTTTACAAATGCTTTTTTGAGCTTCCATAAAATGTGCATGATTTCTTCTTCTTTGTTTGTTAGTTTTTGCATGATGATTTAATTTGAAACAAACATACAACTATATTTGTAGTTTACAAACTAAAAATATAGTTATTTAACTAAAATTTTAGTTTTATAATGATTTTACTGGGTTGAATGGCTGTTTATCCTAACAGATTTTCAAAATCTGTTAGGATTTGTATACAATATATATCTTCTGAAAAACTGCTGTTGTGTCGCGTGAGTGATAGAAGCTGGCTACCGAAGTAGCGCTGATAGCACGACAGCATTAAGGAAAAGGGACGAAATATGCGGTGCTATAAGCTGTCCCTTTTTCTTAATGGTGGCACGCCCTCATTATTATTTACTCGTTGCGTATCATTTTGTTGAGCCAAAAACAGCAAAGTAGGGATAATGCACCCAAAGTTCCCATGACAAGCCAATTGACCTGATAGTTATAATGTGCAATGATTTCCAGACCCGTTTTGGAACTGACAATATGCGCCAGACTGAAACTCATGGTGTAGAAGCCCATATATTGTCCTTCTTGACCTTTTGGCGCGCGGTTGAGGGCAACGGCATTGACAAAAGGGAACGAAAAAATTTCTCCAAAAGTGAGAAATATGATGCTGATGGTGAGAATGCCTACCCATGAATCGAGTAATAAAATGTAATACCCAAGCGTAATGAACAGTGAGCCAATGGCGATACTCTTTATTTTATTCGTTTTTTTTCTTTCTAAAGTGCTTACGATTGGCATTTCTAAAAGGAAAACTAACAGACCGTTGATTGAAAGGAGCATTCCGGTTTGGAATTCGCTGAGACCAAATTTTTCGTTGTGATATAAAGGCAAAGTCGAGAATATTTGCAGAAAAACCATAAAAGTCACAAAACTGATAAAGAGCAGTAACCAGAAAGCTTTGTCTTTGTAAATGGATTTTGGGACACTTGATATGGTGTTATCTGCTATGTTTATTGGAGTTTTCTTTTTTTCTTTAATGCATAAAGCAAAAATCAGAATTGCGATGATACAGGAACTTCCGTCAATCCAAAACAAGCCCGAGTATCCCATACCAATAATTATAAGTCCGCCCAATGCCGGGCCTGCTGTAAACCCAAGATTAACCGCTAATCGCACCAAAGACAAGGCGCGAACCCGGTTTTCGGGTTTGGCATATACGCTCAGCGATACAAACATGGCCGGACGAAACATATCTGAAATTGCCATGATGATGAACATCGCAATGCATAATCCCCAAAAACTCGTAATATACTGCAGTAGAATGAACAGGATTCCGCTCGTAAAAAGGCTGAAAATCATGATTTTATAAAACCCAATTTTATCGCTCAATTTACCTCCAATCCAAGAGCCTAACATAGAACCCAATCCAAAGGCAACCATAATCCATCCTACTTCACTGTAGCTAAAATTCAAATCTTCCTTTAAATATTTGGATAAAAAAGGCAGAACCATTGTTCCAGCTCTATTTATAAAAGTGATTAAAGCAAGTATCCAAACTTCGCGAGTGAATCCTTTGAAATTATTAATGTAACGACCGAGGGCAGTTTTGAGCATGGGAAAAAATTCTATGAAGGCAAATCTACAAAGTTTTTTTTGGAGCTAATTGAAACTACCGCAGATTCGCAGATTTTATTTTTTTAAGCAGAAATTGATATCTGCAAATTCTTAAAATTCATCTATGCAATAATTTAATTTGCGAATTTGCGGTAAAATCAACTCATGTGTTTGTTTTTTTTTTAGTTGATGTGATGTTTTGTGGCTTTCTAACTTTAATCTATTTTTGCTTAAAATTTAAAGATATGAGAGTTACACTGACTTTGCTTCTGATAGCATTATTTAATCTAGGTTTTGGGCAAGAAAAATTTGATGTCACAGCTGTCGAAAAATTTCAAAAAGACCTCAATTCCGAATATGCCGATGCAAAGACAAGTCCTTTGACTGCTGATGATTTGGCAAAATTTAAGTCATTAGACTTTTATCCAATAAACGAAAAAGCTTTTGTGGTGGCTCAATTCATAAGAACTGAGAATGAAAAACCATTTGAAATGCCGACTTCAACCGCCAGAAAACCAATGTATGTAAAATACGGGGAAGCACATTTTCAGCTGGAAGGAAAAGAGCTCAAACTGAATATTTATCGCAATATTGAACTTTCCAAAAAAGAAGAATACAAAGACCATTTGTTTTTACCGTTTTCGGATTTGACCTCGGGTAAAGAGAGTTACATTGGCGGAAAATACATTGATTTAAAAATTCCAACAGGCAATACGATTGTGATTGATTTTAATTTATCGTACAATCCTTATTGTGCTTATAATCATAAATATTCGTGTCCAAAAGTACCTTTGGAAAATGACTTGGCTATCGAAATAAATGCGGGGGTAAAGAAATTTCATGATTAATGAAGTTTTTTAATCTGCATACTCACAAATTCACGGATCAGAAAACTGTTTTGGAACTCGTCAATCAATACCCGCAGGAATTTGATGCTTCAATTCCAAATTATTCCATTGGAATTCATCCGTGGTATATCAATGAAGAAAGGTTGGAACTTGATTTTCAGATTATTGAAAGTAAACTGCAGGAACCGAATTGCCTCGCTCTTGGCGAATGCGGATTGGACAAACGCATTGAAATGCCGTTTGATTTGCAGCAAATAGTTTTTGAAAAGCAATTGCTTTTGGCGCAAAAATACAATAAGCCTGTTGTGATTCATTGTGTTGCCGCTTTTCAAGAGGTAATTGCCACCAAGAAACGCTTGAAAATTACCGTTCCAATGCTGATTCACGGTTTTTCAAAGAATAAGCAGGTGGCGAAGGAACTTATCGATAACGGGTTTTATATTTCGTTTGGAAAATATTTATTGTTAAATCCTCAACTGGAAACCGTTTTTCAAAGTATTCCCAATGACCGTTTTTTCTTGGAAACAGATACTGTCGAAGAAGGAATCGAAGAAGTATATGCTTTAGCAGCTAAATATAAAAAGTGGAGCATGGATGAACTTAAACAGCAAATAAACAGTAATTTTGCAGCAGTTTTTAGAGGTTATGAATTATCGGTTTAGATAATGAGAATTTTGAACGATTAAACTTTTTAAAAAATTAAACAAAGAAATATGGCAGAGTGGACAGAAAGAGCCGAACTATTATTTAAAAAAGAAGGATTACAAAATTTGCAAAATGCTCACGTAATGGTCGTAGGACTTGGAGGTGTTGGGTCTTTTGCTGCCGAATTTTTGGCAAGGGCAGGAGTGGGAACAATGACCATTGTGGATGGAGATGTAGTGGATATTACCAATATAAATAGACAATTGCCTGCTTTGCATTCTACGGTAGGGCAACCTAAAGTGGATGTTGTAGGGGATCGTCTGATGGATATTAATCCTGAATTGAATTTGATTCGAGTAAAAGAATTTCTTTCGCCGGAACGTGCTTATGAAATTGTTTCTAATGAATATGATTATGTTTTAGACTGCATAGACAGTGTAACGCCAAAACTGAATCTGATAATTTCGGCCAGAAGAAAAAAAGTCCGAATCATAAGCAGTATGGGTGCTGGAGGAAAAATGGATGCTTCTAAAGTGAAAGTTACAGATATTTCAAAAACCATAAATTGTCATTTGGCTAAAACGATCAGAAAGCGTTTGAAAAAAGAGAAGATAAATAAAGTGAAAGTAGTTTTTTCTTCTGAAATTCAAGATGAATGCAGTCTGCGCATGACTGACGGTTCAAATTTTAAAAAATCATTTTACGGAACTAACAGTTATATGCCGGGATTATTTGGGCTTCATGCTGCAGAAACCGTTATCCGATATTTGCTTAAAAAAGAAGGAAGGGTTTAAATGTTTAAGAGTTTAAACTGTTTGGCATTTTATTAAACCATTTTAAACAAAGTTAAACCAATTCAAACTATAACTATAATTTTGCTCAGTATCTTAGAAACTCAGCATCTCAGAAACTTTAGAAAAAAATGATACAAACCGTAATTTTCGATATGGATGGTGTAATTGTCGATACAGAACTCGTACACCGTTATGCATATTTCAAACAATTTGGGGAACTCAATATTGAGGTTCCAGAGGAAATGTACACGTCATTTACTGGATTGTCAACCCGCAATACTTTTCAGAAAATAAAAGATCATTTTCAATTAGAACAGGAAGTAGAAGATTTGATTTTGAGAAAAAGATCTATTTTTAATGATGCTTTCGATAGTAAAGAAGATTTGGCTTTACTGGAAGGAGTGGAAAATTTAATTAAAGATTTTCATAAAAATGGTATGCAGCTGATTGTGGCTTCATCGGCTTCAAAAGTTACAATAGATAGAGTTTTTCGACGATTTGATCTGCACCAATACTTTTCACATATTGTAAGCGGGGAAGATTTTCCAAATTCAAAACCGCATCCTGCAATTTTCATGCATGCGGCTTCTTTGTCAATTGCACCAAGAGAAAACTGCATCGTAATTGAAGACAGTACTAATGGAGTGAAAGCAGCAAAAGCAGCAGACATTTTTTGCGTGGGGTATAACAGCTTCCATTCGAAAGACCAGGATTTATCATTAGCAGATGTTATAGTCAATCATTTTAATGAATTGAATTACGAAATTGTATCGCAATACTAATTTTCTATTAAGGAAATATTAACATCTTTGATTTTTCGAATTTGTAAATTTGAATACTAACAAAAAAACACACATATGAAAAAGATTCTTATTGCTTTCGCTTTTATTATAGCACCCTTTGTTGCTGAGGCTCAGTTAAAAACACCTCAAGCTAGTCCAAAAGCAACAGTTTTCCAAACTGTTGGATTGACAGATGTAGAGATTGTTTATTCGAGACCTGCCGCTAGAGGCAGAGCTGTTTTTGGAAATTTAGTTCCTTTTGGAAAAGTTTGGAGAACTGGAGCCAATGAAAATACGACTATTTCTTTTAGTGAGGATATTGTAATTGATGGTAAAACTTTGCCTAAAGGAAAATATGCTTTGTATACAATTCCTAAAATTGAAAATTGGGAAGTGATTTTTTATTCGGCAACCAACAATTGGGGAAATCCAGAAGTGTGGAATGAAGCGAATGTAGTGCTAAGAACTACTGTTAAAGAAGAAGCCTTGCAAAAACCTGTGGAGTCTTTTACTATTGGTATCAGTAATTTGGATGCTAATTTTGCTTATTTGGATATGGCTTGGGAAAACTCTTCGGTTTCTATGAAATTTGAAGTTCCTACCCAAAAAGTAACATTGGCCAATATTGAAAAAGCGTTGGCAGGCCCTACATCAGCGGATTATTTTTCGGCAGCGCAATACATTTATCAATCGAATGGCGATAATGCAAAAGCATTGAATTATGTTGATAAAGCTTTGGATATGAGTACTGAAAAACCATATTGGTACACACGTTTAAAATCATTGATTCAAGCTAAATTAAGCGATTATAAAGGAGCTGTCGAAACTGCAAAAGTTTCTCTTGAAGCAGCTGAAATAGCTAAAAATCAAGATTACGTAAAAATGAATAGAGAAAGCATTGCGGAGTGGAGCAAAAAATAGAATACACCACATTGTAAAAACGAACTCTGTAGAGATGCACTGCAGTTCACCTCTATTACATCGAAAAAAATCCCATTTCTTCAAATAGAAACGGGATTTTTTTGTATAAATATTTTTATTATTTTAATGTTAATTTACACCGTCACATACTGTTTTTAATACAATTGTGTAATCAGGATTTAAGGGTTCGTTGGTTTGTGCCAATCTTTGCGAACCTGTATTTGCTGGACATGCAATATCATTGGTTGCATCATAAATAAGTCCTTTTCCTTTTAAGCTAATAATAAGTTCTTTGGGGACATAAATTTGAACTTTGGTAACTGAATAACCTGAAGGCATATATCGAATGTAATAACCGTCAGGGTGTAAAGTCCAAACGCCGCTAGGATAATCAGTTCTTGGAGGTGCAAAACCAGCAAGAATGGCATACTTCTCCATTTCCTGATAGGTATAGTTTCCAGAAGTTATTAAGCCACGAATATTGTTTTCGGCCTCAAATACAGTTTGCACACTTTCAGGTAGTTTTGCTTTGGCTTGATTGATAACATCATCAGGTAAGAAACCTAGCGCACCATCTTCTAGTTGTGTTAATTGTTTTTTGGTAAGTAGGGTAACAGCGGTTAGTTTTACCTCAGTGCTAAAATCAATGAATTTTGTTTTAGCAATTATAGCCCATAATAAAATTTGGATATCATGTTGGTGTATTTCAGGATGATTTTCTGCACTTTTTAGTATGGCTGTAACAATTTCCTTTTTTGATCCGTTAGTTGGTGCATACATGTAGCCATCTCCTTTGGAAGGTGCAAATGTTCCTGCATGCAAACAATAACTTTTATTGGTCATTTCATAATAACCAGCACAAAGTACAAAACCTCCATTAGGTGATTTGGGCAATAGATATAATGGCTGAGCGACTTCTAATTTGAAAAAATTTGGCATTTGCGCCCCCTCTTTATTTACATCTTCAAAAGCGGTTGTTATGGCTGCGGGTTTTTTGAATAGTTTCTCAATACCAAGGGTTGATGCACCAAGTTTTAATAAATCGGTTGAAATACCAAATTGAGCATAAATAGTATTACTGCAAAGAAATTGAAAAAAAAAGGCTAAGTAAATAAGTTTTATTGATTTCATTACTAAATGGTTTGGTTATAATTTGAAAAACCAAATTTAGATTTTTTTAAATTATACTTTAATACTATTTGTATTATTTTTTCTATAAAAAAACCCCCAAATAGTGTCTAACTTTTTGGGGGCAGTCTAATGAAACAGGATTTTTTATAATTGAAGTGCAGTACAAATGATTCTATGAAGTTACATTGTCTATTAATGGTGTTTGTTCTTCATCTTTAAATACAGTCATTTGAAATAAATAAGACAATACGATAGTAAGTAATGCCCCAATGAAATTTAGCCATAAATACCCTAGTTTTTCAGCCCCGCTTGGATAAATATAATTGGTAAAATAGTATATTATAAAAATTGTTATTTGACTAATTATAGCACTATAGTAGATCGATTTTTCGCGTATTTTTTTTATGTAAAAACCAACTAAGAAAATCCCTAAAACAGTACCGTAAAATATAGAACCAATTATATTCACGAGTTGGATTAAATTTTCAAATAGGGAGGCAATACAGGCAAATGCAATGGCAATGATTCCCCACATGAGTGTAAAAAGTTTTGTGGCATTTAGATAATGTTTTTCGGTTTTTTCTTCTTTGACATTGCGTTTGTAAATATCAATGGCAGTTGTAGAAGCCAATGCATTCAAACCAGAAGCTGTAGAGGACATGGCAGCCGATATAATTACAGCCAGTAATAAACCAATAAGACCTTTGGGCAAATAATGAAGAATGAAATAGAAAAAGACATAATCTTTGTCATTTGTTTCGGCTTTGTTATCTGCTTTTGAAATTATTTCTCTTGCTTTGGCCCTTAATTCTTTTTCTTTGAGTGCCAAATCGACTAACTCTTTTCGAAGGGTAGGATTGTCGTAATCCTGATTGAGTTGGTCTATGTATAGCAGATTTACAACTTTTTCATCTTCAGAGATTTTGTCTAAATCTTTCTGCAAGTTTTGATATTCGACTTTGTATTTTGAATTTTCTACCGTTGTTTTATTATTTGGGTTAAAGTTTAATGGGGTTTCATTGAATTGAAAAAAGACAAAAACCATTACTCCTGTCAATAAAATTAAGAATTGCATAGGTACTTTTAAAAGCCCGTTCATAATTAATCCCATTTGACTCTCACGAACTGATTTTCCAGATAAATAACGTCCTACCTGTGATTGATCTGTACCAAAATAGGCTAGGGCTAGAAAGAATCCACCTGTAATTCCGCTCCAGAAAGTATATTTTTCATCTAAGTCAAATGAAAAATTTACGATATTCATTTTTTGATTGGCACCCGCAATATGCATAGCATTATCAAAGGTCATGTCATTTGGTAAATAATCAAAAATCAGGAAAAAAGTAATCATCATTCCGGCCAGTATTACAAACATTTGTTGCTTTTGAGTGACATTTACGGCTTTGGTTCCTCCAGAGAAAGTGTAAATGATAACCAAAATTCCAATGATGATGTTCATATAGGTAAGATTCCAACCCAATAAAGCTGATAAAATGATAGAGGGAGCATAAATGGTAATCCCGGTTCCCAGGCCTCTTTGGACCAAAAATAAAACGGCAGCCAAAGAACGGGTTTTTAAGTCGAACCGTTTTTCTAAATATTCATAGGCGGTATAGACTTTGTATTTGTGGTAAATAGGTATAAAAGTGAGACAGATAATAACCATGGCAATAGGTAAACCAAAATAGAATTGTACAAATCCCATTCCGTCATGGTAAGCCTGTCCTGGTGTAGATAGAAAAGTAATGGCACTGGCCTGTGTTGCCATAACCGAAAGTCCTACGGTAAACCAAGGGGTTTCATTGTTACCCAGGATATAATCTTCTACGTTTTTACTGCCCTGTGTTTTCCAAGCTCCATAAATTACAATGAATAACAGTGTTACTATCAGTACAATCCAGTCAAATAATTGCATAGGTTAAGAGTATAATTTCATGATTAAATAAAAAATAATGATAAACAGGGCATTTGCAACTAGAACTAAAGTGTAGTTTTTTGACCAGATTTTGGGTTTTCTTGAATCCATATTTTTTGTTTTAAGGTTTCATTTTTTGATTGGGAATAGTTTCAGAAGATTTAATCGAAATCATATTGGACAATAACTTATAGGCTCCGGGAACTCCTTCCGGTAATTCTCTAAAAAGGCTAAGACCTGTATAGATATAGTTTCCTTTTCCATAGGGAGCAATCAATAAGGCGCCGTCTTTGGCATTTTCACCTTTGTCATTTGAGGATAGAATAGGAGTAAAGGCTTTGTCAAAATCCTTTGGGTAATACAATCCTTGCTCTTGTGTCCAACCTTTGAAATCCTTTTGGGTAATAGTATTTGGGAAATTTAAAGCTGGGTGATTTGGGGCAAGAAAACGAACTTCGGCATTTTCCTCAGTTACTCTGTCTCTGGAAATTTTTAATGGATAGGGTGCAAGGTTTGATGTAACCAAGTCATCTGTAGTGTTGTATTGTACAATCATTGTTTTGCCGCTTTTAACAAAATCGAATAAAATATCCTGTTTATTTGCTAATGCTTGAACGGTATTGTAAGCACGAACTCCAGTCATGACAACATCAAAAGAATCGAGTTTTTCTGGCGTTATTTCTTCTGCTTTTAGAAGGGTTACCTTGTAACCCATTTGGGTTAAACTTTTCGGAACTTCGTCTCCGGCTCCCATGATATACGCGATTTTTTCTTCATTAGTTTTCAAATCAAATCGGATGCATTTTACTTCGGATGTTTTTAAAACCTGCTGTTTTGTGATATGATCATAATTAATGTTGATTTGTTCTTTATCGTATGCAATTCCATCAATGGTAGCGATGCTTTTTCCAACAATTTCGCTCATTTGGGCTGGAGGTGTAACCTCAAAATAAACGGTTTGTTCCATTCCTTTTTTAATCAATTGAAAAGAAATAGATTGAGGGGAAACTTTCCAGTCTTTCGGCAAATCCAATTTTAGATTTCCTTTCAGGTCATTTTTACCTGCTTTTATTGTTATCCCTACATATTTGGATTTTGTATTGGTAAAAAGCAATACTTTATCCTGAATTGTAGTGGTAACCACTGGTACAATATCAAGGAAATTATACATTTCACCTTTTACGTCATCATTGTATTTGTAAACAATGGTTCTTTCAAACGGGATTTCAATGCCATTAATTTTTACATTAAAAATTACTTTGGCTTCCCTAATGATATCTGGAATTCCAATATTTTTTTGATCTTCTACAGTGTACAACCCTATAGTTCCTTTTTCTTTTAACCAATACGGTTGCGTATAATTTACCGATTGTGGTAGCTGTAAATCGATTGTGCTGTTTTGTACTGAATTATTTTTTAAATCGGTGTTAAAAACAGTAGTTTTTTGTTCGGGTAAAGTCGTAACACTTACCAATTGCATTACTGTTGAACTTCTATTAATAGACTCAAGGTTCAGTTTTACTACGCTTCCGGGAGTTACTTCCTGCGTGTTGGAAACAGCTTCCAAATATAAACCGGAACAAGCTGAGATGATTAATTTTATTTCTTCGGATTTTACTTTTTTCCAATGATTTTCATCCAAAGACTGAATCATAGTGTAAGCTTTGACCAAATTTGGAATACTGGCCGATGGATTTTTAAAATCGTATTGATTGACAATAGTTGTAATCAATTCGCCTATTGGCTTTCCACCTTTTACGCGGTTCCAGCTTGTATCGATTCCTTCAAAAAGCGATGATTTGTCTTTTAATGGTTCCCCTTTTAGAAATTCCAGATATTCAGTATCTTCTCCTCTCGTTCCAGTGCTTCCAAATCCTTGTGATTTATGACTGCTTCGGCTTAATGCTGCTATTTCCTGATTGGATTTTCCCAGATTAGGGAAATAAACTCCTGTTGAGATAGAAACCATGTTTGTCTTATTGGCTGCATCAAATTTTTCTTTACTTCCATAAAACCACCAAGAAGTATTAAAAAAAACGCGTTTGGGTTGCCAAGGCTGTACTGATTGCAATTGTTCAGGAAAAGAAGCAGGATTATTGGCCAAATCAAATCCTTCTATGCTAAGCATTGCCGAGGATGTATGATGTCCATGAGTAGTTCCGGGTGAACGATGGTCAAAGCGGTTTATAATTACGTCGGGCTGGAATTTTCTAATCGTCCAAACAAGATCTGCCAGCACTTTTTCTTTGTCCCAAATGTGCAATGTTTCTTCTGGATTTTTGGAATAACCAAAGTCATTGGCTCTTGAAAAAAATTGTTCTCCACCATCAATTTTTCTTGCTTCCAGAAGTTCTTGCGTTCTTATAACGCCGAGTAATTCACGCAATTGTGGACCAATTAAATTTTGTCCACCATCGCCTCTGGTTAGTGATAAATAACCCGTTCTAGCATGTGCGTCATTTGCCATATAGGAAATCAGACGAGTATTTTCATCATCGGGATGTGCGGCGATATAAAGTACAGTCCCCAGAAAATTAAGTTTCTGAATTTGATTATAGATTTCGGCTGAATTTGGTTTTTGAGGTTTTTGGGCGTATGTTATCTGTATAGAAAGGACTAAAACTAAAAGTGATTTAAAAAAAAGCTTTCGCATATAACAGGGGTTTATTATTTCAAAAAAAAAAGAAGAATAGTATGTTATTAGTTCATCTTCAAAAATAGTAATTAAATAATGGGAAAATTTAGCCTGAATTCCAAAAGTTATGTTAATGTTTGGAATTTACAATATAATTTTAAATTAGAAAAAAAACGAATATTAACAAAATTGATGTAAAATAGTAGTTCTATAAGGCAATTATTTAAAATTAGAATGCTAAATTTGAGAATGTTATAGATTCTTTTAAATTTGAAAAATGCCCTTTTGTCTACCGTTAACCCAATCTGAATGAATATGCGATACGAGGAAGATGTTTTGAAAAATGGTTTTGAGCAAATGACCATTATTCAGCCTAATGATTTCGAAGGCAAAGTTACTACTACACTAATCCGAAAAAGAGGTTCTTCAAAAGCTACTAAAGCCATTTTATGTATTCATGGTTTTAATGATTACTTTTTTCAAGATATTATAGCCGAAGAATTTTTGAAGAAAGGGTATCATTTTTATGCCTTGGATTTGCGAAAATACGGAAGATCTATTTTGCAAAATCATAGAGCAAATAATGTGAGGAACTTATCCGAATATTATGAAGATATTGATAGTGCATTGGTCATAATTAGAGAAGAAGGAAGTCAAGAAATAGTATTGTACGGCCATTCTACAGGCGGATTGATTATAACGTTGTATGCTTCGGATCGAAAAGAGGAAGCGCTTTTTGATGTATTGGTATGCAATAGTCCTTTTTATGATTTTAATGTGCCTTGGATTCAAAAGAAAACAGTTATCCCTGTACTTTCTTTTTTGGGGAGATTAAATCCAAATATTGCATTACCTATCGGATTTTCAAAATTTTATGGTAAAAGTTTGCATAAGAATGATTTTGGGGAATGGGATTACAATTTACAATGGAAACCCCACGTAGCACCATCAATCAATGCTGGATGGATAAATGCGATACATGATGGACATTTGAAAATTGCAAGCGGTATTTCGGTTCATAAGCCTATTTTGATTTTGCATTCTATTAAATCAGTAAATCCAAAGCATTGGGATGAAGAAATGTTCGAGGGAGATGCTATTTTGAACGTAGATGATATTACCGAAAAAGCAAAATTAATTGATTCTCCTCATAAAGAAGTTATTGGTTTTGGAGGAGCTATACATGATTTGGTATTGTCCAGAAAGCCGGTGCGTAATTTTGTGTTTGAAGCTATATTTGATTGGTTGGATAAATATTTGAAAAAATAAATTTAGTCTAAAAGCAAAAAAAAACTGCAACACTTTAAGGAGTTGCAGCTTTTTAAAAAATTAATGATAACTATTTTAATTTATTTTCAGTATCAGTGTAGTTTCCTGTTATTGAAATATTTGAGGATTTATTAACTTTACCATAGATTGTGATTGAGGAACCAGAACCTATGAATTCAATATTTGAATTGCTATTTAAAGTCAAATCTCCCCATATCACTACTGAACCTTCAATTTGTAATGTTGCATTACTATTAACCGTTAAAACAGTTGGATTTGCTTGTTGGTATTTTCCTTGACTCAATGAGCCATTCATTATGAATTTACCCTTGCTGTTTACAGTAAGATTGTTTTGAATTGAGATAGAACCACAATGTGTAAGAACTGAATTTGAATTTATGATGATTGAGTTTATGGCTGTAGAACCATAAAAACCTTTAGTTTCGTTTGAGTTTAAAATCAAGTCATTCCCTAAATTAAAAGCTGGAAGTCCAGTACATGAATTTGATGTAGGTGGAGTAGGTTTTTCCATTTTGATGATTTTCAATCCGCCTTTACCGCTGGCAACATAAATATAATCTCCACTACTTTTTACATAATTGGAAGATCCATTGATTCCTACTGTACCTACTAAAGTTAATTGATCTCCTGTTTTGTAAACATTTAGTCCGTTTCCTCCATTGGCAACAAAAACATAATCTCCATTTACTGAAACGGCATTAGTAACAACATCCTCAGGTTCTGTAGTTGCAGTTGGAATTAATGAAATAGTCTGAATTTTGGTTCCCGTACTCATGTTATAAACTCCTAACCCTTGATATCCTTCTGATACTAATACTTTGTCCCCGATGAAATCGATAGTTCTTTTGGCATCTTGAACATCATCTCTCCAAGAAGAAAATGATTTGGTCAATTCTAAATTAGATGCATTATAGATGTTAATTCCTTTTGTACCACTTAAGGTAACAACTTTATCATTGCTGATTGCTATCGCTCTTAAATCCTCTATAGCTTTGCTGCTTACTACTTCTTTGGTTGAATTGTCAAATTTGAATAAACTTCCAGTATTTCCAGATACAGCAAAATAATTATTGTTATTGGCAGCAACATCTGTAGTTACAAAGCTTGCAATATCATTTGTAGTATAGCTTGTTGTCAGTGCTCCACTGGAAGTAAGTTGCATGTTCATTACAATAGCTGGTGATAATAACGCAGGATTTTTATCTGCATTGGTAGCTCCCGCAATTATAAGTTTGTTATTTGTATATACTAATGAAGTAATATCGGTATCAGGGATTAAAGCCGACATCACTAACTTTGGTTTGTATGGATCGGAGACGTCAATCATATCAATGGCACCAGAATACTCATTTCCTTGTAAAGTGTAAGCTACATAAGCATAATTACCATTTACTGCAACGTGATTAGCTTGTAAGGTTCGGCCATTACTGTCTTTTGGCGCATTGAATTCGGCTATTTGTGTCAATGGCAATTGAGCCGATTCCGTAGCTAAACCTTTTCTTGTTGATGGATTTATAATCGAAATAACTCCCGAATTGCTTAAATCCAAACGTTGGTTTAACTGCGTTTGATTGTCATTGATTACGATAGCATTTTTATCAGAACTAATAGTTTCTGTATTAGAATCTTCTTGATCTGAACAAGAAGTAATAAAAGCTAAAGTTAAGATTGAAAATAAAAAAATACGTTTTTTCATGTTTTCTTATGTATGATTATTGTTTAAAGTTTTGAAAATTAGTCGCCGGAACATTCTTTTAATGCTCATGGAGAATATTTTGTGTGCTAATACCAATAACTATGCCAAAAGACGATGAAATTCTTTTTTTTATCGATGAAATGTATTATTTGAATTGTTTTGCATTTTTAATAAAGAAATGCACTACAAAAAAAAGAGCGCAATTTACAGCGCTCTTTTCTTGAATTAATGAAGTGTTGAATTAATGTTTTCCTCCCTTGCCATTTCCATGATTTCCTTTTCCTTCATGTTTATCGTGATGTCCATTGTTGTTATGGTTATCATGATGATCATTTTCATAATGGGAACGGTATTCGCCTCTGCATTTTTGAGGTTTTCCTTTATATCCCTTGTGGTATTTCACTTTGTGGGTTTTGTAATGTGCATAAGGTGTATGGCCATGGTAATCAGTTAAAACTACTTTGTATCCACGATACAAGTCATAGTTTCTGCAATGGCTTGGCAAATGTCGGGAACGAATCCATTTTCCATTTCCAAAATAAATATACTGAGACAATCGAATGTCATAGTATGCTTGAATATCTGGTAAATAGTAATATTCAGCATTATCATAGCCAACAGGTCCCCATTCAGGAGGTGATGCAATGACTACTTTTGGTGAGGCGATCACAACAGGTTGAGGCGTTCCAATATTGACATTGACCGATACTTGGGCCTGTGCAGAACTCACTGCAAAAAACAGAAGTCCAGTAATAAATAATTTAATTGTTTTCATTGTATTTAAATTTAGAGTTGGGTTTATTTTTAAAATAATAATAATAATAAATCGACCGCTAATCGGTAAACTCATTACTATTGTTAGTAGGTTTTTTAATAACTGAAATTCCTTTTTGAAAGAATAAGTTATTAGGGTAGATTACCAATTCTCCAGTATTGGTTCTTAAGGTTACGTGAAAAGCACCAATATCTTCTATTTCCCCTTCTTCGGGAAAATCTTTGTCGTGTATTAATATTACATCTCCAATTTTAAACGGAAACGAAAAAAACAAAATAATACCCGAAGTAATATTACTTAAGATGGACCATTGTGCAAACATCGCTACGCCAATTACAGTTGCAATGGATGAAAGTGTAATAAAAATATCTTTGGTTTGCACTCCCCAAATTAGTATCAGGGTGATTGAAGCCAAAATTGTAATCAGAATGTTGATGTATTTGATGACCAAATTGGTTCTTTTTTCAATAATTTGGCTGGCGGTTGCGTAACGTTTTACTAATTTCGAAACTACTTTTCGGGACAAAATTACAACCAGCACTAGAATTGCGGTACTGATTTCTTGTTTTAGATAGTATTCAAAGAACTCCATTTTTTATAAATTATTTAAGTAGTCATACACTTTGTCTGTTGGCATTCCCATCACATTGGCATAAGAACCTTCAATTTTTGAAACTCCAATAAAGCCAATCCATTCCTGGATTCCGTATGCGCCGGCTTTATCATACGGTTTATAATTTTCCAAATAATAAAGTATGGCTTCGTCACTTAACGCGTTAAAGCTAACTTTTGTTGTTTCGAATATTAAATTAGAAGATAAATTAGTCTTAAAACAAACCGAAGTAATGACTTCGTGTGTAGAATTCGATAATGATTTTAAAATTTGAAAAGCATCCTGATGATCCTTCGGTTTACCCAAAGCACAATTTTTATGCCAAACAATAGTGTCGCTGGTAATCAGGATTTCGTTATCCAGTAATTCTCCTTCAAAAGCTTTGGCTTTGAGGAGTGCAAGATAATTAGTGATTTCCTCGGCTTTCAGTTCGGGCGGAAAAATTTCTTCAATTTCTTTCAGCCTAATTTCAAAATCTAAATCTAAATCTTTAAAAAATTGCTGTCTTCTCGGCGAACCTGAAGCTAATATAAGTTTGTAGTTTTTGAGTTTTTCTTTAAGCATGGTGCAGTATATTATAAGTAACAATCGAAATAGAAAATAATCCAAATAAAATAATCAGTTTTAAAACAGTACTCAAATGATGAAAATCTTGACTTTTTTTGGCATCGACCATTTTTATGGCAAAATAAATTAAAGGTGCCACAATACTAATCAAAGCATAAAGTGCAGCAATGTATAAATTGAATGCAAAAAAGTAGTTTTTGATATAAAAGATGACCATAACCAACGGAATCAAACTCAAAACCAATACTAATTTTGATGTTCTTCCAATCCCTAACGCAATAGGCAAGGTGTTCATTCCTTGATTGTAATCGCCATTAACATCTTCAAGATCCTTAACAATTTCTCTAATAAAATTAATGATAAATGCAAATAATGCATAATCCAAAAGAATGGAGAACAAGTCGGCCATAATGATTCGGTTTCCGGGATTAATCATTGGTAATAAATCGAAAATCCCAATGATAATCACACTAAAAGCCAACAAAAGCGCTACAACGAAATTACCAATTAACAGCATTTGTTTTAAACTCGTAGCATAAAGATACAGTGTAGCCGAAATGATAATAAAGATAGCCGCAAATCCAGGCTTTTCGATCACATTTGATAAATAGAATCCAGCGCCAACTCCCAAAACGGTACAGGCAAAATAAGCATTGTAAGCATTGGTTTCGGATATGCTTTTACCCACAACGACCTGATTGGGTTTGTTGTCATTATCGGTAGCCTGATCCATGATGTTATTGATTATGTATCCGCCAGCAGCAATCATAACCGTTGCAAATACCAATAAAAAGTATTGCCAGTCATTAAGCGCCAAAGGAATATTTTGATAATTCAAAAAACCATATCGAAAAAGCAATTGCATTAATGCAAGCATCAACAGGTTTTGGTAACGTATGAGTTTGAGGTATTTCATATTCAATATTGGTTGTGGAGTATTGGTTTTGAGTTATAAGTTTTGGAGCAGAAAAATCAGGCTTTTTTAGTGAGCATCGTCCCGCTATCCGCTTCAATCTTATGAGTCTCGTCCCAAAAGACGAGACATACAAGGATTTTCGCTTCTATCGGGGCTAAAGGGGAGATATTTTGTTTTTTTGCCATCATTCCAAGAAAAAGCAATAATAATCAAGTTATGAATTTAAAAAATCTAATCTCCCAATTCTATTTTCCAAAATCCCAAAACTGCAATCTATTCTCTTTATTCTATTTTCTAAAATCTGCAATCTTAATTCTTAATTCTGCAATCTTTAGTCAAGTTTTCCATCAAAATAAGTCATCCATTTTCCTTGTACTTTCATTACTTGCTCAATTACATCACGAGCGGCGCCTTTACCACCTTTTATGTGTGAAATATAGTTTGAAATTGCTTTTATTTCAGGACTCGCATCTTGTGGACAAGTAGGCAATCCCACCAATTTCATGACGTGATAGTCTGGAATATCGTCACCCATATATAAGACTTGCTCTGGGTTAATATTGTAAACATCGGTGTATTCTTTGAAGGTTTTTACTTTATCGGGAGTGCCCAAATGAATATCGGTAATTCCTAGATTGCGAAGTCTTACCCGTACGCCTTCGTTGCTTCCACCTGAAATGATGCATACATGGTAACCGCTTTCTACAGCAGCTTTCATTGCATAACCGTCGCGGATGCTCATAGTTCTTAGCATTTCTCCTTCATTGGTAACAAAAACAGAACCGTCTGTAAGAACGCCATCTACGTCAAACACAAACGTAGTAATATCATTCATTATTTCTTTATAGCTTTTTGCCATGATTTTGTATAGATTGGGTTAATATTTTATAAATAGTAGATTGATTTTCATTCGATAAAAAAGATTCATGCGCTTCGATAGTTGTAATATCATTGCGTTTGGCAGGACCGGTTTGGGCTTCTTTTGGCGAAAGCGTTAATAGTTTTTCGGCAGTTTCAAGAATCAAAGGTTTCAAAATATCGAAAGAAACATGATTTTCCATGCAAATATCATTTCCTAATTGGTATAGATAATTGGTGAAATTGTTGACAAAAACGGCGGCAACATGTAAAGCTTTTCGCTGATGGGAATCAATTTTGTGAACACTGTCAGAAATAGAAGAGGCTACTTTTTCAAGCAATGTATAATCACTTTCTAATTGGGTTTCCAAACAAAAAGGGATCGTTTTAAAATCGATTTCTTTTCCTTTAGTAAAAGTTTGCAAAGGATAAAAAACGCCTTGTCGATTCTTGTCATTAATTGAATTGAAAGGCGCACTGCCTGAAGTATGAACTACCAATCGATTACTGAAAGGTAATTGTGATGAAACCGAAGAAATGGCATCATCAGAAACGGCTATGATATACAAATCGGCTTCCGCCAAAGTATTCCAGTCATTGGTAATTTTGCCGGAATCGAGCAGGGGCGAAATTTCTTTTTGGTTTCTTGAAAATACTTGAATGATTTCCACCGTTTCGTTTTTTGCGAAAGCATCAATCAGGTGTTGTGCAACATTTCCGGAACCGATAATCGTTATTTTAATCATTTGGCAAAATTAAGGAAAAAAAAGTGAAGTGTTGAATTCAAATTTTAATCCTTCATATAACTGAGAGATGTATCGTTTATTGTTTTTTGCATACAAAAAATCACTTAATTTTTGATTTAATTAACAATTTAGCCCTAAATATAGTGTGCAATTTTAAGTACTTTTGCGACACTTTATTTAAACGAAATTTACTCCAAATGGATAAAAAAATATTTTCTTTTCTATTTTCTACACGATTGATGGCTTTATTATTTCTGACTTTTGCAATTGCAATGGGAACAGGAACTTTTATCGAAAGCAAATACAATACCGATACAGCACGAATTTTAGTATACAATACTTGGTGGTTTGAGGCTATTATGGGATTTTTTATGATTAATTTTATTGGTAATATCAAGCGTTATCAATTGCTAAAAAAAGAAAAATGGGCAACTTTGTTACTGCATTTGTCTTTTGTATTTATTATAGCTGGAGCTTTTATAACTCGCTATATTAGTTATGAGGGAATGATGCCTATTCGTGAAGGTGCTGCCGAAAATCAATTTTATTCGGATAAAACATTCCTGACACTTTTTGTTGACGGAGAATATAAAGGCGAAATGAAACGCAGGGCTTTTGAGAAACCTCTTTTGCTGTCTCCAGTTACTGATAATGATTTTACGATGAAAGGTGATTTTGCAGGAAACCCATTTAAAGTGGAATATCATAATTTTATCATGGGAGCCAAAGAATACATTAAGCCCGATTCAAAAGGAACTTTGTATTTAAAATTAGTTGAAGCCGGTGATGGCGGACGTGAAGAGCATTTCTTAAAATCGGGAGAAGTTCAAAATGTGCACAATGTACTTTTTGCCTTGAATAAATTTACCGAAGGAGCTATAAATATTAATACTACTGGAGAAAGTTATACAATTCAAATGCCTTTTGAAGGTGATTTTATGCGAATGGCTGATAAGCTGCAGGGGAAAGTAACAAAAGATATTGTACAGCCCTTGATGATGCGTTCTTTATACAGTATTGGTGAGATTCGTTTTGTTTTCCCAGAGCCAGCAGTGAAGGGCGTTATCGATTATGAAACCAAAAATGATTTTAAAGAAAAGAATCATGAGGATGCATTGATAGTAAAACTTTCGGCTAATGGAAAAGAAGAATTAGTGACATTGTTAGGTTCCAAAGGGAAAACAGGTGAGCCTAAAACAGTTAAAATTGGAGGGCATGAATATAGTTTTTTCTACGGAAGTAAAGCCTATGTTTTGCCTTTTAAGGTCAAACTGAATGATTTTATTGCCCAAAAATACCCAGGAACAGAGAAAAGCTATTCTTCTTTTGAAAGTCAGGTGACTGTTCTGGATTCTGTAAAACCATTTGATGCTAGAATCTATATGAATCATGTTTTGGATCACGAAGGGTATCGATTTTTTCAGTCTTCATTTGATCCGGACGAAAAAGGAACAGTATTGTCTGTAAATCACGATTATTGGGGAACGACAATTACTTATTTAGGATATTTTATGTTGTTTTTTAGTATGATGGCCATTATGTTTACCAAACATTCGCGTTTTGCTGATGTAAAAAGAAAATTAGAAGTGGTGAAAAATAAAAAAGCAAAACTACTGTCGGTTTTGATGTTGCTGTTTAGTTTGAGCGGTTTTGCTCAGGAACATGATCATGAACATGATCACGACCATGACCATTCTACTGAGAAGGCTGGTGATTCACATTCTGAAAGTACAGCTCATGTAAGAGTAAAACCAACACAAAAGCAATTGGATTCGCTATTGACGGCTTTTACGGTGTCTCCGGAACATGCTGCAAAATTTGGCAGACTGATTATTCAGGATGCAGGCGGAAGAATGAAGCCAATCAACACTTTTTCATCCGAATTGCTTCGAAAAGTAAGCCATTCCAATACCTATAAAGGAATGAACTCCGATCAGGTATTTTTGTCGATGACGCAAAGTGCGCAATTGTGGATTGAAATTCCGATTATTTATATCAAATCTGGAAACGACAGTATTCGAAAAATTATCGGAATTGATTCTAAAGATAAATATGCACCTTTTATCTCTTTCTTTGACGAAAAAGGGAATTATAAATTATCGCCATATCTTGATGCTGCTTACAAAGCTGGGAATCCAAATCAGTTCGAAAAAGATTTTATCGAAACAGATAAGAAAGTAAACATAATGGAATCGGCATTGAGCGGAAGCATTTTAAGAATTTTTCCAATTCCGAATGATCCTGGTAATAAATGGATTTCCTATCTGGAACTGGAACACGCTGGAATGAAAGGAATGGATTCTACTTATACCAAAAGCATTTTACCGCTTTATTTTGGAACACTAAATAATGCTGTTGTATCAAAAAATTATAAAACTTCCGATGAATTATTGGAGAGCATCAACGGTTTTCAAAAGAAGTTTGGAAGCAAAGTAAGACCAAGTGAGGATAAGATTGATCTTGAAATAGCGTACAATAAATATGATTTGCTTCAAAATTTGCTTTATTGGTATATGTTTGCAGCTATTTTGATGTTTGTATTCACAATTCTTCAAATTTTTAAAAATACTAAATTTTTGAGTTTTGCAGTAAATTCAATGCATGTAATTATTGCAATTCTATTCGCATTACATACCATTACATTAGGAGCGCGCTGGTACATTTCGGGTCATGCACCTTGGAGTAATGCTTATGAAGCCATTGTTTATGTGGCTTGGGCGACGATGTTCTTTGGTTTGGCATTTGATATAAAATCAAAATTAACGGTAGCTTCGGCAGCATTTGTGACTGCGATGATACTTTGGTCAGCCTATCAAAATTGGATTGATCCGGAGATAGCTAATTTACAGCCAGTTCTAAATTCGTATTGGTTAATGATTCACGTAGCAGTCATTGTGGCCAGTTATGGGCCATTTGCTTTGGGAATGATTTTAGGTTTTGTATCACTTCTTCTTATCTTTTTCACCAATGAAAAGAACAAAGCTAAAATGTCTTTGAATATTAAAGAGATCACCTATATTAATGAAATGGCATTGACAATAGGTTTGATTATGTTAACAATTGGAAATTTCCTTGGAGGGCAATGGGCAAATGAAAGCTGGGGTCGTTACTGGGGATGGGATCCAAAAGAAACTTGGGCTTTAATCAGTATTATGGTTTATGCATTTGTGATTCACGCTCGATTTGTACCTTCGTTAAGAGGGAAATGGATATTTAACCTGATGAGTATGTTTGCGTTTATATCTATTTTGTTTACTTATTATGGGGTAAACTTCCATTTAGTGGGATTGCATTCTTATGCAAGTGGTGAAGCCCATTCTTTAAGCTGGATTTGGTATTCATTGGGAACTATCTCATTAATAGGTGCCGTGACTTATCCAAAATACCGAAAGTTTTATAAGAAGTAGTTTTTAGAATTATTCATATATAATTAAGGCTCAGATTATTGAGCCTTTTTTAGTTTATGACAAAATGGTTTATTTCTCTTTTTTTAAATAAAATAAAACTTACATTTAGTTGAAAAACAAGCGTTTAATAGATTTATTTCGCTTTTAAATGAGTTTTGGCACGATGTTTGAAAAAGTTGGTAATAGATAATTTTATACTCCAAGATATTGTAAATTAGGTTGGTAGGTTGGTTTACACTTAAATGTCTTTAGAATTATCAATTACAATTAGTTAGAAAGATGCTCCTTTTGGGGCATCTTTTTTTTATAGAATAAATTAAGTTGTAGATTTCAGTTTACTTTTTTTTAAAGTATTATAAAACTTATTTTTTGTATATAATGTTGTTTTTAAGCGATTTAATTTGTTTTTAAAAGAATGTTGGCACAGTGTTTGAAAGTCTAAATAATTGATGATTTAATTAGGTTTAATTACTCTAAGGTTTTGTAGGTTAGACTAGTAAGTTAGTAAAAGCGGAAATATCTATAAAAAAATTATCGGTTGCAATTAGTTATAAAGATGCTCCTTATGGGGCATCTTTTTTTGTTGTAATGATAAATCTATTAGGAATATTCGATGTTTGAAAAAGATGTAAAATCTATATTTCATTTGCTGGAATATTGATTGGAGTAAAAAGGCATATTCTTATATATGTTTTTTTGTAATATTAAGTGTATGTATTGTGCTAAAATATACACTTAATCTGTTTTTTATTGCGTTTTGGCATGGTGTTTGATTATTTGTTTTTGAATCTATTTGGTTAGTTAGATTTATAGTTAGTTTAGATTGGGGAATCTAAAAGTTTTGGTTGTTATTTAGTTAGAAAAAACGCTCTTTGGAGCGTTTTTTCTTTTTAGAGTTATCTGATAATATTACTCGGGGAACAAGATTTTTGTTTAATTTTATAAAAAAATAGACCCTATGAAAAAAATAGTAATCGCGATCTGCGCAATGTTCCTTTTTAGTATCCAAATTCAAGCACAGGTGAAACAAAACATTTATCAATTTAAAGTAGAAGATTTATCCGGAAAAACTTTTGATTTTGCTACTCTAAAGGGCAAGAAAATAATGATTGTAAATACCGCTTCAAAATGTGGATTAACACCCCAATACAAGGATTTAGAGGCTTTGTATAAAGAATATTCAGCCAAAGGTTTTGTGATTGTTGGTTTTCCAGCCAATAATTTTGCTTCGCAGGAACCCGGAACTAATGAAGAAATTGCAACTTTCTGTCAATTGAATTATGGAGTTACCTTTCCTATGATGGATAAAGTTTCGGTAAAAGGAGATGATATGTGCACCATTTACCAATTTTTGACCCAAAAATCTAAAAACGGACTGGAAGATTCAGAGGTAAAATGGAATTTTCAAAAATACCTTATCAATGAAAAAGGAGAATTGGAAAAAGTAATTTCGCCAAAAACATTACCAACTGATCCAGAAGTGGTAAATTGGATTAAGGCATAGATTTCAGTATCTAATCAGTTAAAAAAAAAAAGAGTTTGCTAAGCAAACTCTTTTTTTGTGTGATGAAAATAGCAAAATTAGCTTACCAAAAGAAAGTCTTAATTTAAACTTTTCCTAATGTGTACAATTGTTCCATTGTAGGTGAAGTGCTTCCACCTTCTGGTTCCAATGTTATTCCGAAAGCTTCTGCATAACCAGTGTCGCTAACCGCGAATAATTTTTGGTCATTGGCATCAAAATTTGCTAATAAACCAATACTTGTAGGTGTTAGGACAGGTGCTAATTTTAATGCCCAAACTTGGTATACTTTTCCTTTTGGTGGTTTAGGTAATCCAGAAGCATCTACATAAACAACCTTGGTTTCTTTGTTCCAATATATCTTTGCAGATGAAGTAGGGGAGACAGCTTGTCCTCCTAATGTTATCACCGTGTTTTTTGGATCACGAATAACAGCCAGACTCGTTTCGATAGTTTTGTTTTTTATACCTAATGAATCTACTGTTTTGATCAGATTTTCTTTTTCTGAACTTATTTCAACAACTTGATTATTAGTTTTATTAAGCTGTTGGTATTGGTATCCAATTCCCATTAATAAAATTAAAGCAGCAGCCCAGCCAATGTATGAATATCTTGATTTTTCTGGCTTGATATCAATTACTTTCCCGTGTTTCAGCTCTAATTTGGCTTTAATTTTTTCATAATTGGCTACCGAATGAAATGGAGAAAAAGTTGAAGATAAAGCAACAATAGCTTTCTCTATCGAAATAATTTCGTCATTTATTTCACTGTGTTCTTTTGCCAAAGCCGAAATCTCTAAGTTTTCGGTTTCACTGAGTAAACCATAAACATAAAGTTCTAAAATTCCGGAGTCTATGTATTGTTTTGTATCCATTATAATTTTAAATAAAGACGTAAATCGTTAATACAATTTCTGTTTTGCGTTTTGACAGTTCCCAATGGAATAGCCAATTCTTCTGATGCTTCCTGCTGTGTATATCCTTTAAAGAATAGCAAATCGATAATTTGAATACACTTGGGTTTCAGTTTTTTTACAAATTCCTGAATTCCAATAGCATCAATTTTATGTGATAGCTTGTTGCTGTCGTCTAATAGATTTACGAAATTATCGGAAGAAAGGTTTTTTTGACTGTTATTGAAATTCTTAGACCGTAATTTATCTATAGAAGTATTGCGGGCAATATTGACAATCCAGGTATAAAAACGCCCTTTGCTTTCGTGATAGGAATCAATGTTTTTCCAAATTTTTACAAAAACTTCTTGTAAAACATCTTCGGATTCTTCTCTATTTTTGACTAAAGTATTGATGACAGCAAACAAACTTTTAGAATACATATCGTATAGATGTGTAAAAGCTTTTTCGTCCTTTTCATAAATTAAAACTAATAACTCTTCTTGGGTCATGATGGCTTGGATTAGTGTCGTACAAACATATACAATTCATCTTAATTACTGACATTTTTCAAATGTATTGAAATGAAGAAAGGTATTTTTTTTATGATTTAATATTTAAAATATTGTAAATCAGCTATTTGTGGTAATTGTGTTTTTTTTAATTTTTTTGAAACCAAAAGCAATCCAATTGCGTAAATGTCTTAGTAACCTTTTAAATTATAATAAAATGAAAAAAACAAAATTTGGACTTCCCTAAGAAGTAAGTAAAAGGCATTTGGTTGTAGAATTCTCTTAGCCTAATACAAAAATGCGCTTGGCAAGTATTTAATACCAAAAACAATATAAAATAGTCCATTTTATTTCCCTAAACCTTTCAGAAAGGAAAGCAGTAAAGACTGGATTATAACAACAGCTTTAATGAGCTTGTAAGTTTGTGATTAAACCGTAAAGAGAAAATTATTGATGTGTACGGACACCCAATTGAAATGCGTATGTGCTAAATACCACAACTCAAAGTCATGCGAATACTAATAAATTGGGTGTTTTGACATAAAAAAACGAGTATAGTTAATAGTTTTGGTGTTTAAAAAGATCGAGTTTATAATTACAAATGAAGTTATTTCGATTACACGGGAAAAGAAATTTTTCAAAAGTAAGGGTATTATGTTTGCAAAAAAATAATACTGTAGATTGTATTGGTTTTCAAACTAAAAAAGGAATTTTTTTGTATGAATCTGCACCAAATTTAGATTACAAAATGAACTCACCTCAGTTGAAGAAATTCATTTTACGCCCAACCCCCTTTTTGCCCAAAAGGATTAATTATCGATAACTTTTAAATTTTATAATTTAATTTGTTTGTTGTGGAGTCTGTTTTTGCTAGCGACAGGCTCCTTTTTTTTTTTGTTTTGTGCGGAACACTGTAAAGTAGACACACTAAAAAAAGTAGGTTACTTCTCTTTAGCGATTACTTCCTTAACGGTTGCTTCGTAATTCTTGATGCTTTTGGATTTTTTAATATTTTTATGGACTTTGTGCGGATTGGAAAATATGACCGAAAAGTATTCCCATAAATGATGCATTTTCAATAGAATATGGGTCTGTCCAGACAAAGATTCGCTGTATCCTTCATAAAGTGTATCATGAAAAGCACTGAACAATTCCATTTTGTTTTTAGGATATTCTGTAGTATTGCTTTTGATCATACTTGGCAAAAAAGGATCGGCAATCAAGCCTCTTCCTATCATCCAATGGTCAATTGAAGGGAAACGTTCCTGCATTTCCTTAAATTTAGTAACCGAAGTGATATCTCCGTTATAATATAATTTGTGTTTAGTATTGTCAATGCATTGCTGAAAAGCATCTAAGTGAACACCGCCTTTATAAAGCTGTTTCCCGATGCGGGCATGAATGGCAATATTTTTAATTGGGTATTGGTCTAAAATAGGTAGAACATCGAGAATTTCTTCGGTGGTGTCGTAGCCCAAACGCATTTTCATAGAAACAATAATATCGGTTTCAGAATGTGCTCTGTCCAGGATATGATTTATTTTTTCGGTATTGCTGATAAGACCGGATCCCATGCCGGATTTGGTAACCATTGGATACGGACAGCCCAGATTCCAGTTCAGTTCTTTATAACCCAATTGTTGCACATACTTGGCAACAAATAAAAACTCCTCTGCATCATTGGTAATCACCTGTGGAATTACTTCCAATTCAGAATTATTTTCGGGAAGCAAATCACGTTCGTAAGATGATTTTATGACCAATTTTCCGTTCAAACGGATGTATGGAGAATAAAAAGTGTCTATTCCTCCAAAATATTTATTTTGGGCATTTCTAAAACGAAAATCGGTAAATCCTTGCAAAGGGGAAGAAAGCAGTGTGAAACTCATAGTATTTGTAAAATGCAAAGATACTATTCTTTATGTGGTAATGTTTTGTTAGCGTAATTATGTTTTGAGATGTGGAGGTTAAGTTTGAACACGAATTGCACTAATTTACACGAATCAATGCGGTAATTTGCATCGTGTAATAATTTCACGAATTAATTCGTGGCAATTCATGAAAATTTGTGTTTACTTTTTTAGACTTATATATTAAGTTTTATTCCAATATCAATTGCATAAAAACCGAATGCAGCCACCGGTCAAATTTATAGCCAGATTCTTTGATAATTCCCACGGTTTTGAAACCAAATTTTTCATGAAAATCTATACTGCTTTGATTTTCGGCGTCTATTACGGCAATCATTGTATGGAGATTTTGCTGTTTTGCCAATTGGATTAATTCATACAGCAATAGTTTTCCGATTCCTTTTCCGTGATGGGCATTTTCCACATAAACAGAATGTTCGACAGTATATTTGTATGCTTCTCGGAATCTGAATTCGCTGTACATCCCAAAACCAACCACTTTTCCATCCTCTACAGCAACAATTACGGGGAAATGTTTGTTGATTTTTTCTTCTAAAATTGCTTTTTGCTGTTCGTAAGTCCGAATGTTATAATCGTATAAGGCAGTCGAATTTAGAATATTATAATTGATAATGTCTAAAATAGCTTGAGTGTCCTCGGTTTGATAAGGTCTTAATTTGATTTTCATCTGTAATTATTTGTTGACCAAAATTATGAAAATCTGACCAAAATCAGCAGAAATGGCTTGGCAACTTTGTAACTTTGCAAAACAATTTTAGAAGTTTTGTTTTTTAAACTTTTAAACGTTAAACTTTTAAACCTTTTAAATGACATACCCTAAAATACCTTTAGCACAAAGCATACTTCAAATTTTTTTAGCAAAAGGAATCACCAACATCATTATCTCTCCAGGTTCAAGAAACGCACCTTTGACCATTGGATTTGCCAGTAATCCCGCTTTTCAGTGTTACAGTATTGCCGATGAGCGTGCTGCGGCTTTTTTTGCGTTGGGAATCGCCCAGCAAACTCGTAAACCTACCGTTTTGGTTTGTACTTCCGGTTCGGCATTATTGAACTATTATCCTGCTTTTGCGGAAGCGTTCTATAGCCAGATTCCGCTCATTGTGATTTCGGCAGACAGACCGCAGAGTAAAATTGATATTGGTGATGGACAAACCATTCGCCAAGAAAACGTTTTTGCCAATCATTCTTTGTACAATGCTAATTTATTAGAGGAAGTTTCGGAGGAGAATGACTTGAAAATAAATGAAGCTATTAATACCGCGATTAGCAAAAAAGGACCAGTTCATATCAACGCACCTTTTGAAGAGCCTTTGTACGAAACAGTTTCGGAGTTAAGTGTCAATAGTTTGGTTATTGCTTCCGCAAATGAACCGCAGACTGTTGATCTAGAAGAGTTAAAACAATATGCGAATATTTGGAACAAATCAACCCGAAAATTGGTTTTGATAGGTGTTAATGATCCTAATTCAATTTCTAAAGCCACTATTGAAGCTTTAGCCCAAAAAGAATCAGTAGCGGTTATGACCGAAAATACTTCGAATGTGTCCCACGAAAGCTTCATTACCAGTATAGATACTATAATCACACCTTTTACGGCTGAAGATTTTGAAGCTTACCGTCCAGGCATTTTAATCACTTTTGGCGGAATGGTAGTTTCCAAACGTATTAAAGCTTTCTTGAGAAAGTACCAGCCCGAACACCACTGGCATATTGATACATTGAGAGCGTATGATACTTTTGGTTGCTTGACGAAACATTTTGAGGTTGATCCCAATAATTTCTTCAAAGCTTTTTTACCATTAACTGCAAAAGTTGAAAGTAGTTATTTTTCTCAATTGGATGTTCTTAGAAAACTCCGCAAAGAAAAACACGACAGCTATCTTTCCAAAATACCCTTTACGGATTTTAAGGTTTTTGAGAAAGTCATTGAGAGTCTTCCGCAAAATAGCCAATTGCAGATAAGTAACAGTTCGGCCATTCGATATGCCCAATTAATTCCGATATATCCATCGATCGACGTATTTTGTAATAGAGGGACTAGCGGTATTGATGGAAGTACTTCGACGGCAATTGGTGCGGCTATTGGTAATACCAAACCGACGGTTTTTATTACTGGAGATATCGGATTTTTATACGACAGTAATGCGCTTTGGAACAATTATATTCCCAAAGATTTCAAAATCATTTTGATCAATAATGGAGGAGGGGGGATTTTTAGAATTTTGCCAGGTCACTCAGAAACTCCAGTTTTTAATACTTTCTTCGAAACGTTCCATAATTTGACAGCAGAACATCTTGCCAAAATGTATGGGTTGGATTATTTTACTGCCAATGATGAAGTTAGTTTACTAAAAGGATTAAATTCTTTGTATGGCCAAAATGATAAACCAAGTATCTTGGAAGTTTTTACACCAACATTGGATAATGATGCCATCTTATTGCAATATTTTAAAGAGCTGATCTGATTGTGTTATTGGGACTTAAATAAGCGGGAGAAAGGATTTCCGCTATAATATTAAATTTTAATTTGGTTGCCAAAATTTAATGAATAAATATTGAATAAAAATCGCACACTTTAATAATAAATTACTAAATTTGAGGATGTTATAAAAGAAAGTAAAACCTTAAATATATTTTTTATGAGTGCAAAAGACGTGTTGATTTTAAAATATGCAGCCGATTTGAAAGAGAAATGTGGGATTACTCCAGATATGGATTTATTGACAAAAGTGACGACAGGTTGCGGCCCGTCTATATATAATCCAGATTCTTCCATTATAGCCGGAACTCAGCAAACCGAAATTACGACCGTAAAAAATAATTTTTTAATCAAGAAATTAGGTTTAAAGGATGGTCCAGAACTTCTAAAAGGAATTGAAGCTGTTTTGGAAAAATATGGAACATCAAATAAAAGTAAATATAGAGCGGTGGTTTATTATTTATTGGCGCTGCATTTTGGAAGAGAAAGTGCTTATAATTAAAAATTTACCAAGCATTTAATAAGCGTCTCACAAAGACGCTTTTTTTATTGATAATGTTTTTATATTCCCATTTTCAAAGTTTGTACCTTTGTGGCTTAAACTTAGTTGGAAATACAACTTAGAATCTCAATAAAAATGATTGAAATAGGAAAATACAATACGCTTACAATATTGCGTGATACCAAAGTGGGTTTGTTTTTGGGTAACCCAGAAAAAGACCCAGAAGGAATACACGATATACTTTTGCCCAATAAATATGTACCCAATGAATTTGAAATAGGCGAGGAGCTTATTGTTTTTGTGTACTTGGATCACGAAGAACGTCCAGTAGCAACAACTTTGGAGCCTTATATTTTGCTGAATGAATTTGCTCTTTTGCGTGTGAATTATATCAATCAGATTGGTGCTTTTATGGATTGGGGAATGGAGAAAGATATTTTGGTTCCTTTCAAAGAGCAGGCTCGTCCTATGGAAAAAGGAAAACGCTACCTTGTGTATCTTTATATGGATGAAAAAACCAATCGTTTGGTGGCGTCCAGTAAATTGAACCAATTTTTGAAAAACGATCACCTTACTGTTGAAAAAGGAGAAGAAGTGGAACTTATTGTTTCTCATATTACAGAATTGGGAATCAATGTAATCATCAATGAACAACACAAAGGATTGTTGTATAAAGATGAAGTTTATGACGATGCAATCCGTACAGGAGATCGTATGCGAGGTTATATCAAGAACATTAGACCTGACAACAAGATAGATGTTTCCTTGCAAATTCAGGGGTATCAAAGCATAGAGCCTAATGCAGAAAAAATTCTGGACGAATTAAGAGCTAGTAGAGGTTTTTTGCGTCTAACGGATAATTCGCATCCAGAAGACATTAAAACGGTTTTAAAGATGAGCAAGAAAACCTTTAAAAAAGCCATCGGGGCTTTGTACAAAGAAAAATTAATAGAGATTAAAGAAGACGGAATCTATTTGGTCAAGGAATAAAAAAAAGAAAGGCTAATCATTTTGATTAGCCTTTCTCTTTTTATTTTTGTTTGTACCCTATAGATATAAACAAAAATAAAACATTTTCGAACATTTTCAAAAGTATATTCAAGCACTTTATATACTTAACGTATATGTAATACAAGTAATTACAAAGCGTAAATTACTTTATTAAATGGTTTGTCTATAAATTAAAACATTTACTTTTTGTAGTAACATATAAATTTCACAATAAAACCATTGGTTGATTATATATTTAAAGATTACCATCTGTTATTGTACTTGTGTAAAGTAGCGGGATTGTAAATCTTTTACTTAACCTTTAGGTGTTACTTTTTGTCAATTACCATTTTCTGCAAATATCTTATCTATTAGCTTGTGTTTTAAAATGGTTTTCGAATAAATTATATAATTTAAAACCATAAAAACGGAAGCGACAATAATTTCAAATTCACTCAAAAAAATCATTTTTTAGGTTAATAAATCAGTGAATAACTCATTGCTAATCTGAATTAATAACTAACGTTGGTTTTACTATAGAATTATGA
>NZ_MUNX01000064.1 GCF_002001005.1 Flavobacterium sp. A45 | reverse complement strand
CTCCTGGGAATCTTGTTCCTGTCTGATTCGTTGTATAATCCGTACCGTTCCATGTGAAGGTCGCTCCCGAACAAATGGTTTGATTCGTTACTATATCTGCAGGTTTTGGCGTTACAGTCAAGTTCAATACTTGATCTGCAGTACAACCGTCTGCTCCTGGGAATCTTGTTCCTGTCTGATTCGTTGTATAATCCGTACCGTTCCAAGTGAAGGTCGCTCCCGAACAAATGGTTTGATTCGTTACTATATCTGCAGGTTTTGGTGTTATACTTACTGTAGATGTTACACTCAATGCACGACTACATGTACCATTACTAACATTCGTTATATTTAGTGTTGTGGTTGCAGAAACCCCTGTTACTGTAACATCTACAGTTCCTCCAACGCCTATTGTTGCAGTACCTGAAGCGGCTCCTGTATAAGTCACTATGTTACCAGCCGTACCTGATATAGTAAAAACAGCATTAGTTCCTGAACAAACTGGACTATTTGAACTCAAAGTGGTTGCTACCGGTAATGCATTAAAAGTAACATTAACATCATCCACTGAATCCATACATGGTGCATTAGAAATTGTCCAACGCAGCACATAAGCTGTTCCATCTGTTCCTGTGAAAGTGGTAGTTGGATTGGTATCCAAAGCAAATGATCCACCAACTCCACTTACAATAGTCCATTTTCCAGCACCCACTGTCGGAGCGTTTGCGCCAAGAGTAACCGTAGTAAGTCCGCAAGTAGCTGCTCCCGTTTGGTCAGCCCCTGCGTTTGCAGTCGTTGGCGTCGCTCTAATAACAAAATCTGTAGCAGTTCTACAGCCAGGATTACCAGAACATTCTGCGTAAAAAGTAGTTGTACCGGCTGTGTTTGTGTTTGGTAAACCTGAACTAGGCACACCTACTGGATTAAAAGGAGAACCAGATCCTATTAACATACCGCCTGAAGATGCTGTATACCAATTTATAGTACCATTTACGGTATAGGTTACTGTGATTCGCATATAATCCACATCAAGTTGTCTTGTTTGATTTGAACTACTTATTGCTGAAATTGCTACTCCAAAATCAGAAGCATTTATATCTGAAGGAGTCCAAGTAGTACCCCATAGATTATTTGTTGATCCATAAGTAACCGCCCCAAAACTATTTCTTGACCACCCTGCTCCTGTAGAAAGATTTGTTCCAACTACAGCTCCTGCTCTAACTAACCTTACACTATAATCATCAATACTATTAGAATTTGATTGACGATTAACAACAACTCTAATGCCATTTATTGTAGCTCCTGCCGGAATGGCAAAACCGTAATTAGTTCCAAAAAGATAATTAGTTATCGCATTTGATGCCAAATTCTGAGAAGCAAAATTAGTATCAGATGTGTTGATTATATTTCCAGTATTTGTCCAAGCACCAGTTCCTATACTACTGTCATTTGTACCATTCCCAGCATTATTAGGTCCGCTTGAAATTGTAGTTGTGTTACACACACCTGAAGAACTCAACGAACCAGAACCATCCTGACAAATCGTAACACCAGTAGTTATTGGTAACCCCGCAACCGCATTAATAACAATATTTGCACTAGTATTTGAAACACAACCACTAGCATTAGTAACTGTAAAGGTATAAGTAGCATTCGCTGGCAAATTAGAGATAGTTGCTGTTGTTCCAGTTCCTGATGTCGTTATTGAACCCGGCATTCTTGTCACTGTCCAAGTCCCTGACGGAGGCAAACCACTTAACAAAACACTTCCTGTTGGTGTTGCACATGTTGGCTGCGTTGGTGCAGCAGCATTTGGTGCGACTGGATTTGCAGCAATTACATCTACAGTCCCACTAGTTGCTGAACAAGATCCACCAACAGTAGCAGTTACATAATAACCGTTCCCTGCTGGGAGTAAAGTCCATGTTAATCCTGATCCTGTTCCTGCTTTAGCGCTTTGTACCGCGACGTTACTGGAATTATACAACTGATAAATGACTCCACTAACTGATGTTGATGACGAAATTGTACCATTTCCTCCTGGTGACACGCAAATTGTGCTTCCTGTCAAAGAAAGAGCTGTGGGTAATGCAACGGGAGTAGTCGATACACTAGCTGAATTGTTCGCAGTATTACTATCTGGCTGACTACCTGTCGGAATACTAGCGGTATTCAAATAGATTCCAGAAGCATTTACTCTACATAAAACTTTTAAAGTAATTACTTGAGCATTATTTAAATTTCCTATACTCCAAATACCTGTACCTGAATTGTAAGTTCCAACTGATGGCACAGAACTTATATAAGTATAGCCTGAAGGCAATAAATCATTAACCGATAATCCAGAAGCATTATTGGGTCCTAAATTAGTTACTGTAACAGTAAACTCAACATTTGAGCCTACACATGGGTTAGCTACATCAACTGTTTTTACTAATTCAAGATCAGTACATAAAGTAACAACTACTGGTTTTGACTGAATCTGTGACCCACAAACTAAAGTTGACGCAACTGAATACGAACCTGTCTGTGTAGCTGTATATGTATTTGAAGTTTGACCTGAAATAGCAACTCCATTAAAATACCATTGATAAGGAGCAAATCCTAATGGTGTAGATAAAATTGCCGAATTATTAGTACATCCACCACCTGAAATATAAGTCAAAGTGGGATCATCCGGCTGTTGTGCAAAATTTGAGAAAAAACCAGCCATAGAAAACCCTCCTCCTTGCTGTACAATAGAAACAGTCAACTTTGCTGAACTTGAAACCGAAATTATATCTGGGCTATTAATTTCTGTATCCGTAAAATTTATTAAATACCATCCAGTTGTACCTAATTGATATCTTGCTCCCGCAAGGGTTTCAATATTAACACCATTAACATCAACAACTGCTGTAGCATCATTAAGAAGTACATAACCAAAATAAGGTAATGAAGTAGCCGTATTATAAGCTCTAAATTTTTTGGTTTCTATAAAATTTGATCCCCCACAAGCAGATACTGGCGCAATTACCGATATATCAACTTCACATGATTGTGCTGTTCCTGAATAAACTGCTACATTTTCTGTTGCAGAAATTCTTGATGCAGTAAAATCAGTCCCAGGAACTCCGTTTATAAATGTATGAAAATCACCGGCATTAATTAGAGTAGTTGTAACTGTACCTGTTAATGCACCCGTAATAGAAAAAGTATTAATTGTCAAAACAGTATTTGGCTTTGTAGCAACTACCGTAGTTTGCTCCGCAGTATTATTCCCTCTACCTCTTTGAATAAAATATTCAGATCCCAAAACAGCTTCCGGAGGAATTTGATCAAAAGTACCATCACCACAACCACCGGGAGCATCTAATCTAGCAGAGGTATTCATTACAGTACCATTCGAAGATTCAACCAAAGAACCAATTGGCGCTTGAAACAAATAACTTTGTCCTGCGTTTAATGTTGTTAAAACAGTACCATTTAATCTTACTGTAGTACCATTACTTATTGCTAATATACTGTAGGTTGGCGTTTCAGAGCCTGCAATAGCACCATTTCTATAGTAACCTATTCTATAACGAACACCTATTCCCGCATCCCCAAAACTTGTCAACGAAGCATTCCCTTTTATGTTAGCATCAGACCCTTCAGATCCTAAATTATCAGAAGCTACATTTCTTAAGTTAACCGAAGTTGGTCCATTACTAGTTACTATTAATCCGGCCGCATTTATAACTGTATTAGTTGGATGAACAGCCAAAACACTTGGAAGTCCCAAAAAACGATAAACTGCTGGCGTTCCCTTAATGGCAGTCAGATTTGCTATTAAAGTCCCATCACTTTTTTTCAACTCGACACTAACAGTAGTAGTAGAATTTGTAGCAATAATAATTTCATTAGCTTTACTAAAGTATTGCCATGGAGCTGGAGCTACATAATGTGTTGTGTAAAATTGAGAAAAAACAGTATGACTACTGAATAAAAACAAAGCAATAAAAAACAATGACTTAACAAGGTTAAGCCTTTTCAAAGTAAAGTTTGTCATAATCAATTTAGCATTAAGTTTAAATAGAATGGGTTTTGCAAAACTATATAATTATTAATAACTTATTAACAAAATCCGTTTAACTGCGTTTTTTGTCGCCAATTAGCATTTTAATCGACATAATGCCGAATAAAACGTTAAATAGCAATCAATTACAAGCTAAAAATTAAGTATTTCACAAAGAAAATGAAAGAAGCAAAACCAACAAGTAATACAAAAAACTTGTTAAAAAAATTGAATTATTCTAGAAACGAAATATTCCTATTAAGACCCTGATATTTAGCCCGTTTAAGAGGAGAATCCTTAAACACGATTTTGAAAATTTCCTCGGTAATTTCTATCCAATCTTTCTTGGACATTGAAAGTAATTCTGGATTTGCATTGAACAAAGGTTCATTGTGGGATTTAGAAAAACGATTCCAAGGGCAAACGTCTTGACAAGTATCACAACCAAAAGCCCAATCATCAAATTTACCCTTCATATCCGAAGGAATGTTTTCTTTAAGTTCAATAGTGAAGTAAGAAATGCATTTACTGCCATCCACGACATAAGGCGCAACAATAGCCTCTGTTGGACAAGCGTCAATACAGGCTGTACAGGTACCGCAATGGTCCGTAACAGCTTGGTCATATTCTAAATCCAAATCAATTATAAGCTCAGCGATGAAATAAAAAGAGCCAACTTTTTGAGTTAATAAATTACTGTTTTTGCCAATCCAGCCTAAACCACTTTTGGCGGCCCAAGCTTTATCCAAAACAGGAGCAGAATCCACAAAAGCGCGCCCAGAAACTGCACCTATATTTGACTCTATCGAAAAAAGAAGTTCTTTAAGTTTGTCTTTGATGACAAAATGATAATCCTGCCCATAGGCATATTTGGATATTTTATAGGAATCTGGATTTTGAAATTCTGAAGGGTAGTAATTTAATAAAAGAGATACCACACTTTTGGCATCATCAACGAGTAAAGTGGGATCCAAACGTTTATCAAAATGATTCTCCATATAGGACATCTGTCCATTGTAATTTTGATTCAGCCAGTTTTCCAAACGAGGTGCTTCATTTTCCAGAAAGCCAGCTTTTGATATACCACAAGATAAAAACCCGAGACGTTTGGCCTCGGATTTTATAAATTGCGTGTATTTTGACTTATTATTTATGACTTATTTTTTAAAAAAGATCTTAATCACTATCAAAGCCCTAGCCCTGATAGAAACGGCTTCCTTTTCTGCTTCCTTCAAGCAGAAAAAGATATAGTGGATAGCAGGAATTTCTCCTAGCCATTAAAATAACCCACCTTGAATATTGGTATTTATTTTTCCCAAATGCTTATAAGCTTTTTCGGTAACTTCACGCCCTCTAGGTGTTCGCATAATGAAACCTTCCTGAATCAAAAATGGCTCATAAACTTCCTCAATAGTTTCGCTACTTTCGGACACAGCTGTTGCCAATGTCGACAAACCAACAGGACCTCCTTTGAACTTATCAATGATGGTATTCAAAATTTTATTGTCCATTTCGTCCAAACCATGAGCATCTACATTTAATGCCTTTAAGGCATAACGGGCAATTTCAATATCGATTGTTCCATTTCCTTTTATTTGAGCAAAATCACGAACACGACGCAATAACGCATTTGCAATTCGAGGCGTCCCTCTGCTTCTGCCAGCAATTTCGATAGCGGCTTCCATAGTAATCGGCATTTTGAAAATCATGGCACTACGTTCGACAATAGTGGTCAAAAGCTCCGTGGTATAGTATTGCAGTCTTGAGGAAATACCAAAACGAGCACGCATTGGAGCAGTCAAAAGCCCTGAACGGGTAGTCGCACCAATAAGCGTGAATGGATTCAAATTGATTTGAACTGTCCTTGCATTTGGACCCGATTCGATCATGATATCAATCTTAAAATCCTCCATAGCCGAATATAAGTACTCTTCGACTATCGGACTCAAACGATGAATCTCGTCTATAAACAAAACATCTCTTTCTTCAAGATTGGTAAGCAATCCAGCTAAATCACCTGGCTTGTCCAAAACAGGTCCAGAAGTAATTTTGATGCCTACCTCCAATTCATTGGCCAAAATATTAGCCAAAGTTGTTTTTCCCAAACCTGGAGGCCCATGAAACAGCGTATGATCAAGAGCTTCATTTCTTTGATTAGCCGCAGCAACAAAAACCTTTAAATTCTCCAATACTTGATCCTGACCCGCAAAATCATCAAACGATAATGGCCTCAATTTTTTTTCAATATCCAGTTCTTCAGAACTAAAGTTATTATTGGTCGGATCTAAGTTTTCATTCATGCGATAAAGATAAAAAAAGTAATCATTCTATATAAAAAAAATGCCTTTCAATATTGAAAGGCATTTATATGATTTTGAAATTTTAGTGATGTAAAACTACCTCACCCTCTTTCATTGGAACCGTTTGAGGTACAAAATCCTCTTCGTGAGCAGGATTACTGTAATCGTAAGGCCAACGGTGTACATGAGGAATTTCTCCTGGCCAGTTACCGTGTATATGCTCAACTGGTGTAGTCCACTCTAAAGTATTAGACTTCCATGGATTTTGAACCGCTTTTTTACCGTAGAAAATACTAACAAAAAAGTTATACAAAAACACTAATTGGAAAGCTCCACCAATTAAAGCAAAAGTTGTTATCAATACGTTTACATTTTGCAAATCATCAAACAATGGGAAGTTAGTATTTGTGTAATAACGTCTTGGTAAACCAGCTAAACCGATGAAGTGCATTGGAAAAAATACTCCATAAGCACAAACAGCTGTTACCCAAAAGTGAACATATCCTAAATTCTTGTTCAACATTCTACCGAACATTTTTGGATACCAGTGGTAAACTCCAGCAAACATTCCGTAAAGAGCAGATATACCCATTACTAAGTGGAAGTGAGCTACAACAAAATAAGTATCGTGAACATTAATATCTAATGTACTATCTCCAAGAATGATTCCCGTTAAACCTCCAGTGATGAAAGTAGAAACCAAACCAATAGAAAACAACATGGCAGGATTCATTTGTAGATTACCTTTCCAAAGTGTAGTAATATAATTAAATGCTTTTACAGCGGATGGAATTGCAATCAACAGGGTTGTGAAGGTAAACACAGATCCCAAGAATGGATTCATTCCAGAAATAAACATGTGGTGTCCCCAAACAATTGTAGATAAAAATGCAATTGCAATAATAGACATAATCATCGCTCTGTAACCAAAGATTGGTTTACGAGAGTTTGTAGCTATAATTTCAGAAGTAATCCCCAATGCAGGTAAGATTACAATATAAACCTCAGGGTGACCTAAGAACCAAAACAAGTGCTCAAAAAGAACAGGAGAACCACCTTGGTAATGTAAAACTTCACCAGCGATATAAATATCCGATAAGAAGAAAGAAGTACCAAAACTTCTGTCAAAAATCAACAACAATGCAGCTGATAATAAAACCGGGAAAGAAACAATACCAATAATAGCAGTTACAAAGAAAGCCCAAATAGTAAGTGGCAATCTTGTCATAGACATACCTTTTGTTCTTAAGTTAATTACCGTTACAACATAATTCAAAGATCCCATCAAAGAAGAAGCAATGAAAACAGCCATAGAAACTAACCACAAAGTCATACCGGCACCAGATCCAGAAATAGCTTGAGGAAGTGCACTTAAAGGTGGGTAAATTGTCCAACCCGCATTAGCAGGTCCTGATTCAACAAATAATGAACAAATCATTAATACACTGGACAAAAAGAATAACCAATAGGAAATCATATTCATGAATCCTGATGCCATATCCCTAGCACCAATTTGCAGTGGTATCAACAAGTTACTAAACGTACCACTTAATCCAGCAGTAAGAACAAAGAATACCATGATCGTACCGTGTATTGTAACTAAAGAAAGGTAAATATCGTTAGCCATTACTCCATTTGGAGCCCATTTGTCTCCAAGTAATATATTGAAAATCTTAAAAGATTCTTCTGGCCAAGCTAATTGCATTCTGAAAAGCATAGACATACCAACACCTATAACTCCCATAATAATACCTGTAAGCAGGTATTGCTTGGCAATCATTTTATGGTCAATACTAAAAATATATTTAGTAATGAATGTGTCCTTATGGTGGTGTTCGTGTTCGTGATCGTGTCCGTGATCGTGACCTTCTGCTGACATATATTTATACTTTAAATTTTCTTAATAATTATTTCATTGCTATTTTGGCAACAGCTGCAGTATCTTTTGTAAGAGTAGAATCTTTACCTAAAGTTGCATCTGGAGCAGCTGGTTCAGCTTTTGAAGCTTTTACTTCACTAACTAATGTTGCTTTTTCACTTAACCATTTTTTATAATCCTCTGGAGTATCAACAACAACTTTCATTTGCATATTGTAGTGAGATGAACCACAAATCTTGTTACATAACAACAAATACTCAAAAGTGTAAGGATCCAATCCAGTTTCACCTTTAGCAACCAATTCAATACTTCTTTTAGCTCTAATAGCATTAATATTAGCAACTTTCTCTATTATGAAAGGCATTGCTTGATATTCCGCTGTTGTATAAATTGGTGTAAAAGCGAATTCAGTTACCATACCAGGAACACAGTTCATTTGCGCTCTAAAATAAGGAAAGTACGCTGAGTGCAATACATCTTGGGATCTCATTTTGAAGTGAACCTTTTTTCCTTTAGGGATATGCAATTCAGAAACCACAATATCATCTTGAGAATAAGGATCTGACAAATCAACACCTAGAGTATTGATACCTTCAATCAATCTAACGTTTGCTTTACCTAAAACATTATCGGCTCCAGCATATCTTGCAGTCCATTTAAACTGTTGAGCATACAACTCAATAACTACTGTATCCTCATCCTCATCAACAAACATAATGTTTGTCCAAGCATAAAGTCCATAAAGAATTAAACCAGCCAAAACTACAGCAGGAATTACACTCCAGATTGCTTCCAATTTATTATTGTCTGCAAAATACAAGGCTCTTTTATCCTTATTTCCTCTGTACTTAAATGCGAAGTAATGCAATAGTACTTGTGTGATTGCCTGAACAATAAAAATCAACACCCATGTAATATTCATTAGGTTGTCAATCAGCGCACCATGTTCAGATGCAGGAGTATGAAGAACCAATGGTCCCCATGCGTAAACACCATATATTGTAAAGATATAGATGAAGGCCAAAAAACCAAACATCAAATATCCCTGCACATTATTATCATCATCGGTTGCAACCTGTGAATCGTCCGAAGCCGATGCAACTTGCGTTAAATCGAATATCTTCGTCAATTGCCACACAGCAACAGCCAATAAAACTAAAACTATAATTACCAACAAACTTGTCATCTGTTTATCTCTTTAAATATTAATAATGAAAATGTTTACTCTCTTCTATGAATGGATTTCTTTTTGCTAACAAAGGAGCTTTAGTCAATGCTGAGAAAACAACAAATATAAATAATCCAAGGAAGAATAAAACGGATGCAATTTCTGGAACACCAATAAACCAACTACTTCCTACAGTACCCGGCATAATCATATTAAAGAAGTCAATATAATGACCTAACAATATAACAATACCAGCCATAACTAAAATCCAAGTAATTCGTTTGAAATCTGTATTAATTAAGATTAAAACAGGGAACAAGAAATTCATGACAACAGCACCAAAGAAAGGTAAGTTATACTCTTGAATTCTTGTAATAAAGTAAGTGATCTCTTCAGGGATGTTAGCGTACCAAATCAACATAAATTGTGAGAACCATAAGTAAGTCCAAAATACGCTGATACCAAACATAAATTTAGCTAAATCGTGAATATGGCTTGAATTTACATTTTCTAAGTATCCTCTAGATTTCAAGTAAAGTGTAACCATACAAATCATAGTAATACCGCTTACAAAGAAACTTGCGAATACATACCATCCAAACAAAGTACTAAACCAGTGAGGATCGATTGACATAATCCAGTCCCAAGACATAATAGATTCAGTAACGATGAAGAATACTAAAAATCCAGCTGAATAGTTAAAATTCTTTTTGTAGAAACTATTGTCATTTGATTCATCTTGAGCCAAACAATTTTTTCTAGAATAATAACGATACAAATTCCATCCTAACAAAAATACTGCAGCTCTAACAATCCAAAAAGGGAAGTTCAAGAAACCAGATTTTGTCTGAATAAGTTCGTCGTGTTTTACAACTTCAGGATCTAACCAAATAAACAAATGATTAAAGTGTAGTCCACAAAGTACCAAAAAGATGAAGAATATCACTGAACCTACTGGTAAGTAAGCAGTAATCCCTTGCATAACTCTAAATAAAACTGGAGACCAGCCAGCTTGTGCAACTTGTTGAATGGCGTAAAAAGCCAATGTTCCTAAAGAAAGCAACATAAAGAAAATACAGGCCACATACAATGCTGCCCATGGTTTGTTGCTTAACTGATGAAGCACATGCTCTAAATGTTCTTGGTGTTCAGCATCAGCTTTTACATCATGCTTACCAGCCTCAGCTTTACCGTGTACTGGTGCCACTGCTTCATGAGCACTTTCAGAACCATGTGCAGATGAAACTGCTTCATGAGTTGCTTCACCGTGACCTCCATGTGAGTCAGCAGCAAGAAGAGCTTCTACTTCTTGAATATTTTTTGGTGCAGTCAAAAAACCATATCCAATTCCCAAAAGGCCTACAGCCATTAAGACGAAAGAAAAAGTTTTTAATTTACTTGAAAATGTATACATATCTATTACGATCAGTTTGTTCAACAATTATTATTGTGCTTTTAGTTTAAGAACATAGTCAGCAACTAACCAACGTTCGTGAGCACTCATTTGATTAGCATGTGAACCCATGGCATTCAAACCATAAGTTTCAACATAAAAAATACTTCCTTCAGTAATTTCTCTGTCTTTGTAATTAGGAACACCAAGAAATTTTTCTCTTTCAACTAATTTTCCTTTACCATCACCTGTCGCACCGTGACAGCTAATGCAGTATATTTCGTAAAGCTCTTTTCCTTTTTCGGAATTTCTGTCCAATGAATCTAAAGGAGATTTCAAATTGGCTTTAGCCAATGCATAACCTTCTGGAGTGTTTTCATATTCGAATGGCTCAAAGCCTCTATTTATAGAACCCACAGCAGGAAGTCTACCTTCTTTACCATCTTTAAAAACATCAACCGGAGCTGTAGCATAAGTTTCTGCACTTACTGCTTCATACATATTTGGAAAATATTGATAATTCGGTTTGTCTTTATTAAAACAAGATGAAACCGTTATCATTAAACCCAATACAAGTGTTATTTTATATAAACTTTTCATATCTCAATTAATGCTTTTCAATTACTTTAACTTCTACCGCACCTGTACCTTCAAAGAAAGAAATAAGCTCTTCTTCATTATTGTTAACAGCCACTTCCATCAAAAAGTGATCATCAGTAGTTCTCACATCAGGATTTTCAGCTTCTTTAAATGGCCATAATCTACTTCTCATATAAAAAGTGATCACCATTAAGTGAGCTGCAAAAAATACCGTTTCTTCAAACATAATAGGCACAAAAGCCGGCATGTTATCAATATAGCTAAAACTTGGTTTTCCACCAATATCTTGAGGCCAATCTTGAATCATAATATAATTCATCATCCAAGTACCAAAAGATAATCCACACAAACCGTAGATAAAAGCACATATCGCTAAACGTGTAGGTGCAAGTCCCATAGCTTTGTCCAACCCGTGAACTGGGAATGGTGTAAATACTTCTTCAATATGGTGATGAGCTGCACGTGTCTTTTTTACGGCATCCATCAAAATATCATCGTCATTATAAATGGCGTATATAACTTTATTACTCATGGTGTGAATGTTTATTAGCTTCTCTTTCTTTAATATATTGTTCTCCTGTAGCTTTCAATATTGTTTTAACCTCGGCTTGAGCAATTACAGGGAATGTTCTTGCATACAATAAGAATAACACAAAGAAGAAACCTATTGTTCCGATAAAAATTCCAATATCAACAAATGTTGGAGAGAACATAGTCCATGAAGATGGTAAATAATCTCTATGTAATGAAGTTACGATAATTACAAATCTTTCAAACCACATTCCAATGTTTACAACAATCGAAATTATAAAAGAAAACATAATACTAGTTCTTAATTTTTTGAACCACATAAATTGTGGAGAGAACACGTTACATGTCATCATAGCCCAATATGCCCAAGCATAAGGTCCAGTTGCTCTGTTCAAGAAAGCATATTGCTCATACTCTACACCAGAATACCAAGCAATAAACAACTCAGTAATATAAGCAACACCAACGATAGAACCTGTAATCATAATTACAATGTTCATCAATTCGATATGCTGAATAGTAATGTAAGCTTCAAGATTAATAACTTTTCTCATAATGATAAGCAAAGTATTTACCATTGCAAATCCAGAAAAAACAGCTCCAGCAACGAAGTATGGAGGGAAGATTGTAGTATGCCATCCCGGAATTACAGAAGTAGCAAAGTCCATCGATACAATTGTATGTACAGAAAGTACAAGAGGAGTAGCTAAACCTGCAAGAACCAATGAAACTTCTTCGAAACGTTGCCAATCTTTAGCTCTACCGCTCCATCCAAAACTTAAGATAGAATAAACTCTTTTATTAAAAGGTGTAACAGCTCTATCACGCAACATTGCAAAGTCAGGCAACAATCCAGTCCACCAGAAAACCAATGATACTGAAAGATAAGTTGAGATAGCGAATACGTCCCAAAGTAATGGAGAGTTAAAATTCACCCAAAGAGATCCAAATTGATTTGGAATTGGTAATACCCAATACGCCAACCAAGGACGTCCCATGTGTATAATTGGAAATAAACCTGCTTGTATTACAGAGAAAATTGTCATTGCCTCTGCAGAACGGTTAATCGCCATTCTCCATCGTTGACGGAATAATAAAAGTACAGCAGAAATAAGTGTTCCTGCGTGACCAATACCAACCCACCAAACGAAGTTAGTAATATCCCAAGCCCAACCAACTGTTTTGTTTAATCCCCAAGTACCAATACCTGTAGATACTGTGTATATAATACAGCCTAATCCCCAAAGGAAGGCTATTAATGCGATTGAAAATACAATCCACCATTGTTTATTTGCTTTACCTTCAATAGGTGCGGCTACGTCTACAGTTATATCGTGATACGATTTATCACCTATAACTAAGGGTTTTCTAATGGCTGCTTCGTAGTGAGACGACATAATCCTTTATTTGATTCTTAATTAATAATTTTTGTACTAGGTATTTCTAACTTTAACATGGTATACAACATTTGGTTTTGTACCAACATGCTCTAATAAATGATAACTTCTTTCGTCTTCTGCCAATTTAGCAACAACAGCTTCTTTATCATTTACATCTCCAAATATCATTGCTCCAGTAGAACAAGCATTTGAACAAGCAGTTTGGAATTCACCATCTTTTATTGCTCTTCCTTCGTTTTTAGCTTTCAAAATTGTTGCTTGTGTCATTTGAATACACATTGAACATTTTTCCATTACTCCACGAGAACGAACGTTAACATCTGGATTTAAAACCATACGTCCTAAATCATCATTCATATGATAATCGAATTCACTGTTTTTGTTGTATAAGAACCAGTTGAAACGACGTACTTTATAAGGACAGTTATTAGCACAGTAACGAGTACCAACACATCTGTTATAAGCCATTTGATTTTGACCTTGACGACCGTGTGAAGTTGCAGCAACAGGACAAACAGTCTCACAAGGAGCATGATTACAATGTTGACACATTACAGGTTGGAAAGAAACTTGTGGATTATCTCCTGCTTTTTCCATTTCATTGAAAGTAGATAATGAACTAGATAAACCAGCTATATTATCTTTTCTTTCATTGTCTCCTTCAAATGTGCTTTCAGAAGAATAGTATCTATCAATACGCAACCAGTGCATATCTCTACTTCTTCTTACTTCATCTTTACCAACAACTGGTACGTTATTTTCAGCATGACATGCAATAACACATGCACCACATCCAGTACAAGCATTTAAATCAATAGAAAGATTAAAGTGATGTCCAGTAGAACGATCAAATGAACCCCATAAATCTACCGAAGTAGCATCAACTTCTTTGTGATCTAAAGAAACCTTCGGTTGTTCATTCCAAACTTCTGCATCTTTAGTATTGAAAATTTCAAGAGTAGTTTCTTTAATGATATCTCCTCTTCCCATTAATGTTTTCTGACCTTGAACACAAGCAAATTCGTGTTCACCATCAGCCTTCACTATTGAAACAGATTGTACATTATTAAATCCACTATATAAAGCGTAAGAATTAATACCTACTTGCATTTCTTCTTTTAAAGCTGCTTTACGACCGTAACCCAAAGCCATTCCCACAGTACCAACAGCTTGACCTGGTTGAACAATTACAGGAACATTTTCAAGTTTAACGCCATTAGCAGTCAAAGTAACATAGCTACCGTTTAATCCACCGTTAGCAACTATCTCATTTGACAATCCCCATTTCTTAGCATCTGCATTAGAAACAGTAACATAATTATCCCAAGAAACTCTTGTCAATGGATCTGGAAACTCTTGCAACCAAGGATTATTAGCTTGCTGACCATCTCCCATTCCTGTTTTAGTATATAATACCAATTCAGTAGCAACAGATTTCGCTTGAGCTAATGCATTTGCAGCACCATTGTAATCTGCAGTTCCAGCTGCTGATGTCGGAACAACACCAACATAAACACCATCATGTAAAACTTTATTCCATGAAGAACCAGCAATAAATAATCCTGAAAAAGCTTTCAAGTAATCATAATAAGTTCCAGGAATTCCGTTTATAGACAATAAAACATCTTGAAATTGTTTTGTATCGAATAATGGACGAATAGTAGGCTGAGTAATACTATAAGTGCCTTTTGTCAAAGTTAAATCTCCCCAAGCCTCTAAGTAATGAGGAACTGGAGCAGCAATTGTTGTCAAAGAAGCAGTTTCATCTTCTTTTAATGACAATGCAACTGATGTTTTTACTTTTTTCAAACCTTCAACAAATAATTTGCTGTCAGCCAAAGTATAAACTGGGTTAACACCGCTCATGATTAAAGTATGAACACTTCCAGCATTCATGTCTTTTACTAACTGAGCTACTTTTTCATTAGATCCTTTACGGATTTGTCTAGTTCCAGAAGTATTAAAAGCTTCACTTGCCAAAACTTGGTTAATAGCAAGAACTAATAACTGAGCATTTTTATCTTGAATACCTGAAACTAAAACACCTTTAGCACCAGCAGCTTTTAATTGCTGAGCTGCTTTAGTAACATCAGCTTTGAAAGCTGCATCCAAAGAAACAGCAACAGATGAACCAGTAATAACATTATATATATGAACTAATGCTTGCTTTTGATTAGCAGTTGACATAGCAACACGCTTATCAGCAGCAGCACCAGACAAAGTCATATTAGACTCTAATTGTATGTGTTTTGATATTGTTTTCTTTCCAACAGATCCTGATGGAATTCTTCCTTTTGCATATCCTGAATCATAACCTCCACCTTGCCAGTCTCCAAGGAAATCAGCACCAACAGAAACAATAACTGATGCTTTTGAAAAGTCATAATCCACTAAAGCTCTTTCTCCATAAACTGTTTCAAAAGCATCTAACGCTTCTGAAGAAGAAACAGCATCATATATAACATGTTTTGCATTAGGATTCTTAGCAATAAAATCAGCAATCAACTTTTCAGTTGAAGGACTTGCCAATGTATTTGTTAAAAAGACTATCTGTCCTCCTTTTGCTTTAGCATCAACAATACTAGATTTGATTTTTGAATCAACTGCTGACCAAGACGCATTTTTAGCATCTAGCTTAGGCTCTTTCAAACGCATATTATCATACAATGACAATATAGAACCATGAACTCTGGCATTAGCAGAAAACTTAGCCCCAGCAATAGTGTTATTATCTATTTTAATTGGACGCCCTTCACGAGTTTTTACCAAAAGGTTTGCAAAATCAAAACCGTCAAAAACCGAAGTTGCATAATAATCAGCTACTCCAGGAACGATTTGTTCAGGTTGCAAAACATAAGGAATTGATAAATGCACAGGACCCTCGCATGCAGCAAGAGAAGCTGCAGCTGTACTAAAACCAACGTACTTTAAAAAGTCACGACGTGTAGTTGAAGAAGAAGACAAAGCCGCTTCATTTCCTAAAAACTCATCCGTAGGAATCTCTTCAACAAATTCGTTATTTCTAAGCGCCTCAACAATAGAACTATTTCCGTCTAGTTCTTCAACACTTTTCCAGTATTTTTTGTTTGATGACATATTATATATAAATATTAATCTTAATAATTTTTTTTAGTTCTAACCTTTAATTTCAATCACTTAATCAGCAATTTAGAATTAAATTCTTAATAGTGGCATTTACCACACTCCAGTCCACCCATTTGAGCAGCTGTAAGTTTGTCAACACCATACTTTTTAGAAAGTTCTTCGTGTATTTTTTTATAATACTCATTTCCTTCCATTTTAACATCAGTTTTTCTATGGCAATTTACACACCATCCCATTGTTAAAGGAGAGAACTGTTTCATTATTTCAAATTCTTGAACTGGACCATGACAAGTTTGACACTCAATACCCGCTACAGTAACGTGCTGAGAGTGATTAAAGTAAACAAAATCAGGTAAGTTATGAATACGAACCCATTTTACAGGTTCCGTTTTTCCAGTATAAGACTGCGTTGCAGCATCCCAGCCCACAGCTTTATATAATTTTTGAATTTGCTCATCATAAAAAGCTTTGCTGTACTCAGGAGTCGCAGTAGTTTCGGCAACCTCACTAATACTTTTATGACAGTTCATACAAACATTCAACGAAGGGATACCCGCATTTTTACTTACACGTGCAGCAGAGTGACAATATTTACAGTTGATTTCATTATCACCAGCGTGAATTTTATGAGAATAATGTATCGGCTGAATCGGTTCGTAATCTTGATCAACACCAACCTGCATAAAAAATCCGTAAACTAAATAAGCACCTGAAAGCAATAAGAATATAGCAGATACCAAAACCAAAAACTGATTTTTAACAAATGCTTTCCAAATTGGCAAGGTAGGCTCTTTAGCAACTACTTCTATTCCATTTGCAGCAGCTACTTTTCTTAACACTTTGTTGACCAAAACCAGCATCACAATAAGTATTGCCATTACTAATGACAACGCTCCTAATATTACATTATTAGAAATACCATCATCTTGAACTGTACCAGGAACACCTGCAGTAGCACCAGCAGCAGCAGTAGGAGCTTCAGCTTTTGGCTCAGAAGTATAAGCAATTATATTATCAATATCCCCTTCTGATAACTGAGGGAAAGCGGTCATTGGAATTTTATTATTTTCTTCAAATACTTTTACAGCATCAGCATCTCCTGACTTAATTAAATCTGAACTATTATGTATCCATTTATAAAGCCATGCTTTTTCTCTTCTAGAAGCAACATCCCTTAAAGCAGGACCTGTTGATTTTGCATCAAGTTTGTGACAAGCAGCACAATTGGCATTAAAAAGTTCTTTACCTTTTGCCGCATCACCACCAGAACTCGCTGCTGGAGCCACTTCAGCTACAACCGGAGCTGCATCCTGAGCAAATGAAGCTACGGAAATACTCAACATTAATGCTAAGCTTAAAAATAATTTCCTTGAATTCGAATTATGGTTACCCACCTTTTTCATATTAATATATTGATTATCTACTAAAAATTGTTCGCTTATCATCCAAATAAATTAGAAGACTAAACCCTCCTTATTTAAAAATTTGGACAAAAAATACGACTTAAGAACTATTCTCAAAACCTTAAAATAATCTTAATTATAATTTATATTAAATCTAAATAGCAAATCTATTACGATTTCCTGTTAAAAAACTATTTTTGCAGAATAAATAATCAGATTATGAGATTTTTAAGACCACACGAGGCATTGTTACTAATTACTTTTTCTTTTACAACAACAAGCAAAATTATAGCCCAATCCTCCAATTTAAGTGTAAATCAGGACCCTAAATTCGAACAATTATTGAATGAAAAAAGAAAATCCAATATTAATTTATCCTATTCTGACCGTTATAAAATTCAAATCTTCAACGGAGCAAGTGAAAGTGCAAAAAAAACTTTAAATGAGTTTCGCCAAGAATTTAGAAACATAGACGGGACTATTATATTTAATACACCCAATTATAAAGTTTGGGTTGGCAATTTCAGAACCAGAATGGAAGCTGAACGAAATCTTGTTGACATTCATAAGAAATATAAAAATGTGTTTTTAATAAAACCAAATAAATAATATTTCTATCGAAAACAGCCCTTTTAAGGGCTATTTTTTTAACATTTTTTTTATTATCTCAACCCCAAATCTGGAAGCTACTTGAGATACGAATTCTTTAAAATCTACTACAGAATTATCATTTGCCTCATCTGAAATAGTTCGAATTATGATATAAGGAATTTTATATTCAAAACAAACTTGTGCTACTGCAGCTCCTTCCATCTCAACACATAAAACATCAGGAAGTATTGCCAAAAGATTTTCTTTATCTTCATGACTAGCAAAAAAACGGTCACCACTAGCAATTTGACCAACAACTATTTTTGGATTCGATAAAGAAAACTTCTCTCTTTGTTTTGGCAAAAGCGAATGAATTAAACTTTCGTCTCTTACCAATTCACCTATACCCTCTACTGCCTTATCCAACATCTCTTTTGAAGGACAAAGCATAGTTTTTCCCAACAAAGGAATTTCAAATTGACTCATTATAGGACGTGCATCCAAATCATGCTGAATCAAACTACTAGCAATAACAATATCACCAATGTTTAAATCTGGATGAATTGCGCCTGCAACTCCGGTAAAAAACAATTCCGTTATTCCAAACTCAACAATTAAATGGGTAACTGTAGTCGCTGATGCCACTTTCCCCCAACGAGAAAATACCACTACAACTTCAACATTATTTATCGTTCCTAAATAATAAGTACGCATTCCCTTTACAACTTCCGATTTGTCTTTTAACAAAGAAACAATACCGTTTATCTCTTCTGGCATTGCGCCAAGAATCCCAATTCTTTTCATATACTGCATTCTATTTTAAACCTGAATTCAATTATTACTCTTTTTCCATTTTTTTTGATGATGGCAAAAAAAACTAAGCATTTCCCCTTAGCCCTGATGGGAAGGAAAATCCTTTTGTGAACTTTGTCAAAGTTTTAAACTTTGACAAAGTTCACAAAAGATTTGGAAGGACAGCAGGAAACCTTCTTTACAAAAAAGCCAAATCTTTCTGCTCCTAAAAAAAAAAAATCAACTTTAACTTAATAGCAATTTTTAAATTTCCAAACAATAAAACCATCATTACCTAAACAAAAAAATCCCAACGAATTGGGATTTTAAATTATAGGTCTATGAAATCTTATTTCAATTTCTTTTTGATTGCAACTTCATGGTATGCTTCAATAACATCTCTTTCTTCGATATCATTGTATCCTTTTATTTGAATACCACAATCATATCCTTTAGCAACTTCTTTCACATCGTCTTTGAAACGTTTCAATGCAAGTAGTTCACCCGTGAACACAACAACTCCCTCTCTAATGATTCTGATTTTAGCATTTTTGGCAATTTTACCATCCATAACCATACATCCTGCGATAGAACCAACTTTAGAAATTTTGAATATCTCTCTGATTTCAGCAGTACCAAGTACTTCTTCTTTCATTTCAGGAGCTAACATTCCTTCCATTGCATCTTTCAAGTCATCGATAGCAGCATAGATAATAGAGTAATAACGGATATCGATTTCTTCTTTATCAGCCAATTGTCTAGCGTTTCCAGCAGGACGAACGTTAAATCCGATAATGATTGCATCAGAAGCAGAAGCCAACATAACGTCAGTTTCTGTAATCGCACCAACTCCTTTATGGATAATATTAATTTGTATTTCTTCAGTAGACAATTTAGAGAAAGAATCAGATAACGCTTCAACAGAACCATCCACATCTCCTTTAAGGATAATGTTCAATTCTTTAAATTGACCCAATGCGATTCTACGTCCAATTTCATCTAATGTAATATGCCTTTGTGTACGAACTGATTGCTCACGCATCAATTGAGAACGTTTGGCTGCAATTTGTTTCGCTTCTTTTTCGTCTTCAAAAATATTGAATTTATCACCAGCAGTAGCTGCACCATCAAGACCTAAAACAGAAACCGGAGTCGAAGGACCTGCAACGGTAACTATATTACCTCTTTCATCATGCATGGCTTTAATTTTACCATGGTGTTTTCCAGCCAACATATAATCTCCAATTTTAAGAGTACCGTGTTGTACTAGTATAGTAGAAACATATCCTTTTCCTTTGTCAAGGAAAGCTTCAACCACTGTTCCTTGAGCCGCTTTATTTGGATTCGATTTCAAATCTAAAATTTCAGCTTCTAACAATACTTTTTCCAATAATTCTTTAACACCTGTACCTACTTTCGCAGATATATCATGCGACTGAATTTTTCCACCCCAATCTTCTACCAAAAGATTCATACCTGCTAATCTTTCTTTTACTTTTTCAGGATTAGCATTTGGCTTATCAATTTTATTGATTGCAAAAATAATAGGAACTCCAGCTGCTTGAGCATGAGAAATCGCCTCTTTGGTTTGTGGCATGATATCATCATCTGCAGCAATTACGATAATTGCAATATCTGTAACTTGAGCACCACGAGCACGCATCGCCGTAAAGGCTTCGTGACCCGGTGTGTCTAAAAATGCAATTTTTTGACCGTTATCTAAAGTTACTCCGTAGGCACCAATGTGTTGTGTAATTCCTCCAGATTCACCAGCGATAACATTTTCTTTACGAATATAATCTAATAAAGATGTTTTACCGTGATCGACGTGACCCATTACAGTAACAATAGGAGCTCTGAATACTAGATCCTCTTCTTTGTCTTCGACAACTTGAATAGCTTCTTCGATATCTACAGTAATAAACTCAACATCATAACCAAACTCATCGGCAACAATTGTTAATGTCTCAGCATCCAAACGTTGGTTCATGGTAACCATGATTCCAAGTGACATACACGTTCCAATCACTTTAGTAATTGGCACATCCATCATGATTGCAATTTCACCTACAGTAACAAACTCAGTAACTTTTATAGTTTTACTTCCTTCGTCTAAAGCTCTTTGCTCATCATCAGATTTCTGACGGTGTGTATCTCTTTTATCTCTTCTGTATTTTGCCGCTTTAGATTTACCACCTTTACCTTGAAGTTTCTCCAAAGTTTCACGGATTTGGTTTTTAACCTCTTCCTCAGTAGGCTCTACTTTTGCAACAATTGCAGGTCTATTTCCTTTTACAAATCCAGGTCTTGCACTTCTATTTGCATTAAAACCACCACCTCCAGTATTCGGAGTAATTTTATTAGGATTTGGCGCTCCAGGAACTCCAGGAGTAGCAGGCGGTCTAGGCGCACCTGGCTTTGGAGCAATTCTTTTGCGTTTATTTTTATTAGCATTATTAGCACCAGCCGCTCCAGGAGCACCAGGCTTATTAGGCGTAATTTTTGGATCTTCTTTTTTCTTTTTCGGCTTATTGAATTGAGACAAGTCGATAACTTGACCAGTTAATGTTGCACCCGAAAGTTTTTGGTATTGAGTTGTAATAGATTCCTCAGCTGGAGTTTCACCTGAAGTCGCTTCAATTTTTTTCTCTTCTACTACTTCTTGTTTTTCAACATTTTTAACCTCCTTAAACTTTGGCTTATCTTTTACCTCAGAAACAGGAATTTCCTTTTTATCTTTTTCGACTGGCGCCTCAGCTTTAACAACATTCTCGACAGTTTCTTTTTTAACTTCTTCTTTTAAAACAGGCTTGTCTTCTAGAACTACATCTTTAGGAGCAATTACTTTTTCAGCAACAACAGGTTCTGGAGCAGCAGTAGGCTTTTTAGGATTAAGATCAATTTTGCCAACTTGTATTGGTCCCGACAAAACAGCTCTAGCTTTTATAACTTCTTGTTGTTTCAAACGCTCTTCTTCTAATTTGCGTTTGTCTTCCACTTCTTTTTCACGTTCAATACGCAAAGCTTCTTTTTCTTTTCTTTTCTCCTCGCCTACTTCCTTAGAAGCCTCTTTATTCCCCTTGTCGCCTGCAAACTGACTTTGTAGGATATTAAATTCCTGCTCAGAAATCTTTGTGTTTGGGTTTGACTCAATAGCAATACCCTTATCTTTTAGATAATCCACAGCTCTTTCTAACGAAATATTTAATTCCCTTAAAACCTTGTTTATTCTAATAATTCTCTCTTCAGACATAAAACCTTTTTATTTTTACCTTATTCGTTGTTCTACTTATATCTTATAATAAAAATAGAAATTTATTTTATATGAGGAATTAATAGTATGTTAACTATCAAACTCTTCATTTAATATTCTCATTACATCTAAAATCGTTTCCTCTTCTAGGTCTGTTCTTCTAACCAAATCTTCTACATCATGTTTCAAGATACTTTTTGCAGTATCCAAACCAATTTTTGCAAATTCTTCAATTACCCACTCTTCTATCTCATCTGAGAACTCAGTCAATTCAACATCGTCATCATCAGCTGTAGTTCCAGCAACGTCACCTTCACGGATTACATCCAATTCATAACCAGTCAACAAACCAGCTAAACGAATATTATGACCTCCTCTACCGATTGCTTTAGAAACTTCTTCCAATTTCAAAAACACTTCAGCTCTCTTTGTCTCTTCATTAATTTTGATTGAAGAAACTTTAGCAGGACTTAATGCTCTAGTAATATACAATTGAACATTGCTAGTATAATTGATTACATCAATATTTTCATTTCCTAATTCACGAACAATTCCATGAATACGAGAACCTTTCATACCTACACAGGCTCCAACTGGGTCAATACGATCATCATAAGAATCAACAGCTACTTTTGCTTTTTCACCTGGGATTCTCACAACATTTTTAACCATAATCAAACCATCAAAAACTTCTGGAATTTCTTGCTCAAACAATTTCTCCAAGAACTTATCTGAAGTTCTGGACATAATAATTTGAGGTTTATTCCCTTTTAATTCAACGCTTTCAATTATACCTCTAACGTTATCTCCTTTACGGAAAAAATCTGAAGGTATTTGTTTTTCTTTCGGCAAAACGATTTCGTTACCGTCATCATCCACCAAAATTACAACTCTTGGGCGTACATGATGCACTTCTGCAGTATAAATATCACCAATAATATCTTTAAATTGTTTGTAAAGATTAGTATTATCGTGTTCGTGTATTTTTGAAATCAAATTTTGTCTTAAAGCTAATATCGCTCTTCTACCCAAATCTATAAGCTTAACTTCCTCAGAAACCTCTTCACCAATTTCAAAATCAGCTTCGATTTTTCTAGCTTCAGTCAATGTAATTTCTTCATTTTCAAAATCCAAATCCTCGTCGGCAACGATTACTCTTCTTCTCCATATCTCCATATCTCCTTTATCAGGATTTATGATGATATCAAAATTATCATCTGAACCGTATTTTTTCTTCAATGCATTTCTAAATACATCTTCCAAAATTGCCATAAGCGTTACACGATCAATAAGTTTATCATCTTTAAACTCTGAAAATGAATCGATTAATGCTAAATTTTCCATGCGAATTCTTTAATTAAAATGTTACTGTAACAATTGCTTCTTTAATATCTGTGTAAGGGATCTGCAGTTCTTTTTGAACAGTTTCTTTACCTTTACCAACTTTTTTGGGTTCTCTAGCTTTCCATGACAAAATTATAAAAAGATCATTAGCTTCAACTAATTCTGCTTCAATATTTTCGGTATTCGTCTTAACAATTAATGTTCTACCGATATTTTTTTTATACTGTCTAACCAATTTTAAAGGAGAACCAACTCCAACAGAAGCTACTTCCAAAGAGTAATCCTGCTCTTCTCTATCTAAATTATTCTCAACAGCACGACTTACATCAATACAATCCTGCAAAACCACACCATTGTCTCCATCAATCCCAATAATAATCTTAAAACTGTCCGTTATGGTCAGGTCAATTAAAAAAATAGATGGTTTTTCAAGAAGAGCCTCTTCTAATACTTGCTTTACTTTTTCTTTAAATGTCATATCTTTATAAAAAGAGGGGACATTAGTCCCCTCATTATTTAAGTTTTAATAAATAACGGTGCAAATATAGTGTTTTTTTACAAATCAAAAAAATTGATTACTATTAAAAAAATTTATATCTTTAAATTATCAAATTAATCAAGTTTCACTGATAAATCAAACCCCAAAGACCATGAAAAGAATTCTAATCCCAACTGACTTTTCCAAATATGCTGATGAAGCAATAGAAGTTGGCGCAGAAATTGCAAAAAAAAACGATTGTGAAATCATTTTAATCCATATGCTTGAACTGCCCGGCCAAATGAATGACGCCATCAAAGGAGAAACAAGCATACCTGAAATAATGCTATTCAAACGAAAAGCCGAAGAAACATTAAAAAACATTAAAAACCGTCCTTATCTGGCTGGTATCAAAATAACTGAAGTAGTTAGACTTGACAATGCTTACCAAGGGATAAACAATTACATCAAACAAAACAGCATGGATCTTATTGTCATGGGATCGCACGGTGCAACAGGAATCAACGAAATAATAATTGGCTCCAATACCGAAAAGGTAGTCAGACAATCCGAAACTCCTGTTTTGGTCATCAAAAACAAAATAGACAATTTCAAAATTCAAAATATTATTTTCGCTTCCGATTTTTCTAAAGAAATCAAAAAACCATTTCAAAAAATGCTTGATTTTACTAAATTATTTGGAGCTAAGCTAAACCTAGTCATGATTTGCACACCAAACAGCTTCAAAAGCACTTTGGCATCCCGTAAAATAGTAAATGATTTTGTTGCTGATTTTGACATGCCCGAATATACATTTGAAACCTACAACGAAAGCAATATAGAAAAAGGGATTATTAACTACTCCAATGAAAAAGATGCAGACTTAATTGCATTTTGCACTCACGGCAGAACAGCTCTCAGTCATTTCTTTACTGGCAGCATCTCTGAAGATTTGGTAAACCACGCTAACAAACCGGTATTAACTTTTAAAATATAAACGCACATTACAAACAAAGCCTTTCAAAATTCTGAAAGGCTTTGTTTTTCATTATATCAAACTAGAATTAACTCCATAAAAAAAGCCTCTCAATTGAGAGGCTTTCTGTTGGTCTACAAGGACTCGAACCTTGAAAGACTGCACCAAAAACAGTTGTGTTACCATTACACCATAGACCAAAAAACTTGCTGACATTTCTGCTAAGCGAGTGCAAATTTAAAACAAATTCCAAGCTATGCAAACTTTTTTTGCCTTTTTCTTTAAAAAAAATGAAACAAAATTGATTTTAAAAAAAATACTCTTACTAATTCACTGAATAACAAATCATTTCATAAAAAGAATATTTTGGATAAAATTATAATAATGCAACTGAACTTTAAAAAAAAAAACATTTTCTTTGTAACACTTTTCAAAACCCATAAAAAAACAGAAGACAAGTATATGACATCATTCAATTTCAACAAATGGAATACCATTACAGGTTGGTTTGCCTTTTCAATCGCATTAATAACTTATACACTTACTGTTGAACCCACCATGAGTTTTTGGGATTGTGGTGAATATATTGCTACAGCTGCTAAACTTGAAGTTGGTCACCCACCAGGAGCTCCTTTGTTCCAAATGATCGGTGCCTTTTTTGCGATGTTTGCCATAGATAAAGAACATATCGCATTGATGGTAAATATGACTTCTGTATTTTCGAGTGCTTTCACCATATTATTTATGTTTTGGTCATCAACAATGATCTTGAAAAAAATAATCGGACAATATTCAGAAATCAACTCTAACAATTCAATTGTCATTCTTGGAAGCTCTTTAGTTGGAGCATTAGCTTACGCCTTTTCGGATAGTTTCTGGTACAATGCTGTTGAAGCCGAAGTTTATGCCATGGCCACATTGTTAATTTCTTTGCTTTTATGGCTTGGTCTGCGTTGGGAACAGGAAATGAACACTCCAAGAGGAAACAAATGGCTCCTTTTAATCTCTTTGGTAGTTGGACTGTCTTTTGGAGTGCACTTTATGTCGCTTTTGACCATTCCTGCAATAGGCTTTTTATATTTTTTCAAAAACTACAAAGTAGTCACCGTTAAAAACTTCATTATAGCCAACATTGTAGTTGTGTCTATCTTACTTTTTATATTCAAATTATTACTACCATTAACGATGGCATTCTTTGGTAAAACCGAAGTCTTCATGGTTAATTCAATGGGATTACCATTTAATTCGGGAACTATTTTCGTAACCCTTCTTCTAATTGGATTCTTTTATTTTGGATTAAACTACACCCATAAAAAAGGATTAATACATTATAACACTCTACTTTTATGTGTTCTTTTTATCCTAATTGGGTTCTCAACTTGGTTAATGTTACCAATTCGCGCTAATTCGAATACGGTTATTAACGAAAATAAACCATCAGATGCGGCAGAAGTTTTAGCCTATTACAACAGAGAACAATATGGTGTAAACCCATTGTTTTATGGACCTCAATACACTGAGACTTTTGCGGGATTAGACGCAGAAAATCCTTATTTAGACAAAGCTCCCAATTATGAGAGAGACTACAAAACAGGTAAATACGTAATCGTAAACAACTATATAAAAGCAGAACAAAATAGTGATGACAATCAAAAAACTATTTTGCCTAGAATGTGGAGTTCAGAGCATATTGAAAATTATATAAACTTCACAAATCCGCCAGCATTTCGAATAGATCCTAACCATGATTATGATGAGGATCTGGTAAAATACGGATTAGATCCGAGCCAATTAAGCGAAGAAGATTACAACAAAGCAATAGCTCAGTTAAAAAATGAAACCGAAAAGACCATAGCCGAGTTTAGACAAGCATATGCCCAAAAACAAATCGACAATGAAGGCTATGTTTCATTCCTAAAACATTATGGCGATTATTTAATCATTGAAAAACCAACTACAGCGGACAATTTCAGCTTTATGTTTGAATACCAATTTGGTTATATGTATTGGAGATATTTGATGTGGAACTTTGTTGGAAGACAAAACGACAATCAAGGACGCTATGATTATCTGGATGGAAATTGGATAAGCGGAATAACATTCCTAGACACTTTACATGTAGGCTCACAAGAAAATTTACCTTCGGATGTTTTAAACAACAAAGGTAGAAACATGTATTTCTTTCTGCCATTTATACTAGGCCTGATCGGAATCATGTATCATGCTGGCAAAGACAGAAAAAGTTTTTATGTTTTATTGGCTCTTTTCCTTTTCTTGGGAATTGCATTGAAAATTTACCTAAACGAACGACCATTTGAACCTCGCGAAAGAGACTATGCCTTGGTGGGTTCATTTTATGTTTTTGCCATTTGGATCGGATTTGGAGTATATGCATTATACGAAAGTGCACAGAAATATCTTGCTCCAAAAATCGCCGGACCAGTACTTATTGGCGCATGTTTATTGGCCGCACCAATACTTATGGCTTACCAAAACTGGGATGATCATGACCGTTCCGGAAAACATACCGCTACTGCAATGGCAAAAGCGTATCTTCAATCCTGTGATCCTAATGCAATTTTATTCACCATTGGAGACAACGACACCTTCCCTCTTTGGTACGCGCAAGAAATAGAAGGAATCCGTACCGATATCAAGATTGTCAACACCAGTTTATTCATGACCGATTGGTATATTGATCAAATGAAAAGAAAAGCATATGAATCTGAAGCTTTGCCTATTTCATTTACACATGATGAGTATGTTGGAGATAAACTTGACTATGTAGCATACATTCAAAAAACAGAAAGCCGTTGGGATTTAAAAGATTTTATTTCCTTTATTAAAAATCCAAAATCAACTGTAGAAATGCAAAACGGGCAGACCATTCATTTCTATCCAACCAATAAAATCAGGATTCCTATTGACAAAGCCAATATTATAAAAAACAAAGTCGTTAATCCACAATTGTACGACTCTATTGTTCCTTATATCGATATTGACATCAAAGGAAATGCAATCTACAAAAACAGATTGATGATGCTGGATCTAATCAACAACAACAACTGGAAAAGACCAGTTTATTTCAGCGGAGGAGCATTTGATCCCGAAGATTATTTATGGATGAAAGATTACCTTCAATTAGAAGGCATGGTATACAAATTAGTTCCAATAAAAACAGCTTTAACAAAAGATTCAGGTCAAATGGACATGGGACGAATTGACTCTGAAAACATGTACAATAAAGTAATGAAATGGGACTGGGGCAATAGCGAAAGTGACAAAATATATCACGATCCTGAAACCCGCAGAGAAAGCCTTACCTACAGAATGAATTTGGCCCGCTTGATGAACAAACTCATTGAGGAAGGCAAAATCGATAAGGCAAAAAACATCATTAACTTGGCAATGACAAAAATGCCTTTGGAAAAATTTGGTTATTATTCACTTTTAGAACCATTCGCCAAAGGATATTATGATGTTGGGGAGAAAGCCAAAGCAAGAGATTTACTGAATAGACTAATGGATAAATACAAGGAAAACCTTAATTATTATGCAAAACTAGCACCATCAGAACAATCGAGTATCAGTATCGAAATCATAACCGATTTGGAACGCTACAGAGGTTTATTGACAGTAATGAAAAACAGTAATGATGTGGATTTTTACAATTCAAGCAAAAAAACTTTCAACACCTATATCGAAATTTTTGCTCGATTTGGACGTGAAAAAGAGTAATTATTAGATTAAAAAAATATCTTTAAAAATGCAGTGCTACTAAAAAAAGCACTGCATTTTTTTGCTTAAAACTGGATTTAATTGTAGTATTGGATTATGAAACCCTATTGGATTAAAACGAATAAGTTCATAAAAAAATTATTCCCAAATTACGTTTGGGATATCCCAAATACGGAGAATAAAATCTACCTCACATTTGACGATGGCCCAACTCCAGAGATCACAGAATGGGTTTTGGAACAATTAAAAAAACATCAAGCCAAAGCCACTTTTTTCTGCATTGGCAAAAACATAAATAATCACAATGATATTTATTTGAAAATTATAGAAGAAGGGCATTCAATTGGAAATCACACTTACAATCATTTAAAAGGATGGATTACCACAACTGAAGATTATTTGGACAATATTGATTTATGTAAATCTGAAATTGACAATGCTTCGCCTGTTCGCTATCGCTCGGATCTAAATTTCACGATTTGCAATCTGCAAACTCCCCTCTTCCGCCCACCTTATGGCAAAATAAAAAATTCGCAATCAAAAAAATTGCGACAATTAGACTATAAAATAATTATGTGGGATGTTCTTAGCGCTGATTTTGACCAAACCATAACACCAGAAAAATGCTTAGAAAACGTATTAAATAATGTAGAATCTGGAAGCGTAATTGTTTTTCATGACAGTGCAAAAGCATTCAAAAACCTAGAATACACACTACCAAAATCTTTGGAAATTTTAAAAAAAAGAGGATATGTTTTTGAAGTAATTCGGTAACAATCTAAAAAAATGAGCCTACAATTGCTCTTGTACTATTCCGATTAAAGTATTGGCATCCAACTCACCAGACTGCCTCCAAATCATCATTCCTTCTTTGTAAATCATCAAAGTTGGCAAGCCTTTGATACGCAAAGCATCGGCTAACTCTTGATTTTTGTCTACATCGATCTTGATTACCTTTACCTTGTCACCAAGCGCTGCCGCGACATCTTTTATTACAGGATGCATTGATACCGAAGATTCGTTCCAATCTGTGTAAAAATCTATTAACACAGGAACTTGCGTATTTATAAGTTCTCCAAATTTTGACATAAAACCAAAATATTTAATTTCTATATACTTTCGAAAAGAGATATTATCTTGCAAATTTAGCATTTTAAACCAATTATGCTAATTTTTCCCCTTTTATTAGTTGAATTACTGTGATTTCGGGCATAATTCCCACCCTTCCTGGGTAAGCATGAAATCCAAATCCTCTATTTACATACACATATCTCCCTAAGTTCTCATACAATCCTGCCCATTGTTTGTAAACATATTGAGCCAAACTCCACTTAAAAAAACCTGGAATTTCAATCCCAAATTGCATTCCATGTGTATGACCAGACAATGTTAAATGAAAATGCTTATCGTCGTGCTGAACCACTTCATTCCAATGACTTGGATCATGACTCATTAAGATCTTAAAATCATCTTTACTCAAATGTTGAGACGCTTTCTTTAAATCACCCGCCTGCTTGAAATTTTTACCCCAATTTTCTACTCCAACCAATGCAATTTTACCGCCATCTTTTTCGATAAAAACATGTTCATTCAATAACAGTTGAAAACCAATTTGACCATACAACTTTTTTATGTCTTCAAAATTTTCATCTTTCTCTGTTTGAGTAGGCCAAGTTACATATTCCCCGTAATCATGATTCCCAAGAACTGAAAACTTACCATATTTATGTTTCGAAATTCTGCTGAAAGTCTCAATCCAGGGATGCATTTCTTTGGCATGAGTGTTAACAATATCTCCAGTAAATAAAATCATATCCGAATTTTGCTCATTAATCAAATCAATTGCATAATTAATTTTTTCAGCCTCATCAAAGCTTCCGCTGTGCACATCTGAGATTTGGGTTATCTTAAAACCATCAAAAGCATCGGGTAAATCCGGGAAATGTATCGCTTGCTTTATTACTTTATAATTATATCTCCCTTCAAAAATTCCATAAATCAAAGACAAAAAAGGAATAGAAGCTAATCCTAAGCCAATTTGACTAACGAATTTACGTCTAGAAGGTAAAAAATCGGAATTACTATTCTTGTCAACAAAATAATTAATAGCCCCAGCTGTCAAACGGAATACATCTTCTCCCAAAAGAATGACTGTCATAACAATTTTTGGAAGATAAACCACAAGCATAAGTCCCATCGTAAACATAGTCTGCTTGGTTTGTCCGACCGAACGATCAAATTGCGTGAAAGAATAAACGATAAAAACCAAAAGTAAGAGGCTAATAACTGAATAAGCCAAAAGTATCCATCTTAACTTTATTAAAGTCTTAACAGATTGATAAGCATATATTTCAATAACCAAAAAGAATAGACAAAAAAACAATAACCTTAAACCCATTTTTAAAAATTTTACACAAATTAACAAATTTAAAAAAGGATACCGATTTTAATTAATTAAAAATTAACGCTTGTCATCACCATTCAATTATGTTTGATTATTTTTACCCTTCTAAAAAAATACATTTATTTATGTCTTCTCAAAAACGACTTTTTCTTCTCGATGCATACGCACTTATCTTTCGCGGCTATTTTGCTTTTATAAAAAACCCAAGAATCAATTCCAAAGGCATGGACACATCAGCCATTATGGGATTTATGAATGCCTTGATGGATGTCATCAAACGCGAAAAACCAGATCATTTAGCAGTAGCTTTTGACAAAGGTGGAAGCACCTATCGTTATGAAATGTATCAAGAATACAAAGCTCATCGTGATGAAACCCCTGAAGCTATTAAAATTGCGGTTCCTTATATTCAAGAATTATTAAAAGCAATGCATATTCCTATCATTGAAGTAGCCGGTTTTGAAGCAGATGATTTGATTGGAACATTGGCCAAACAAGCCGAGAAAGAAGATTTTAAAGTTTTTATGGTAACTCCGGACAAAGATTTTGCACAATTGGTTTCCGAAAATATTTTTATGTACAAGCCAGCCCGAATGGGTAACGACATCGAAATATGGGGAATTCCCGAAGTTTTGGCAAAATTCGAAATAGAGCGTCCCGAACAGGTAATCGATTTTCTTGGAATGATGGGCGATGCAGCCGACAATATTCCTGGATTGCCAGGAGTTGGCGAAAAAACAGCCAAGAAGCTGCTCAAGGAATTTGGTTCAATGGAAAACCTTTTGGCTAATACTGACAAATTAAAAGGTGCCATTAAAGAAAAAATTGAAGCCAACGCAGAAAAAGGAATTCTGTCAAAAAAATTAGCAGCTATTATACTTGATTGTCCTGTACAGTTTAATGCTGGTGACTACGAATTATCAAAACCCAATGTTGAAAAAACAGACGAATTATTTCAGGAGCTTGAATTTCGCCAAATGAAAGCCCAGTTTGACAAATATTTTGGAACAGGGAAAGAATATGACGAAATCGAAACCAACGGCAATGGAACTTCTGGTGAGTCGTCACAACCAGTAAAAAAAGCTCCTGTTAAAAAATCTAATGAAGACCAATTTGATTTATTCGGTTTTTCAGATGAAGAAACTAGTGAGGCAAAATCGAGTTCGCATTATGCAACTTTAGAAAACACTGAACATTTTTACCAAAGCATTCAAGGAGATTTTGCCGTAAAATTGCTTTTGCAAAACTTAATGAATCAATCTTCGGTTTGTTTTGACACCGAAACCACCGGAATTGATGCTTTGAATGCCGAATTAGTTGGAATGTCATTCTCTTTCGAAAAAGGAAAAGCATTTTATGTTCCATTTCCAGAGAACCGAGACGAAGCACAAATTTTGGTTGACAAATTCAAGCCTTTTTTCGAAAATGAAAACATCGAAAAAATTGGTCAAAACGTCAAATACGATTTAAAGATTCTTTCGAATTATGGTGTTCAAATAAAAGGGAAACTATTCGATACGATGATTGCGCACTATTTAATCAATCCTGATATGCGTCATAATATGGATGTTTTATCGGAAACCTACTTAAAATATTCGCCAAAATCAATTGAAGATTTAATTGGCAAAAAAGGCAAAGGTCAAAAAACAATGCGTGAGGTACCACTGGAAGACATTAAAGAATATGCTGCGGAAGATGCCGATGTTACCTATCAATTAAAACAAAATTTTAGTCCGATTCTGGATAAAGCAGAAACCAAAAAACTATTTGACGAAATCGAAATTCCGTTGATACCTGTTTTGGCAGCAATGGAGTTGGAAGGAATTAATCTGGACGTTCCTTTCTTAAAATCGATGTCGGTTGAAATGGCTGCCGAAAGCAATGCATTGGAACAAAAAATATACGAAACTGCTGGGGAGAAATTCAATTTGGCTTCTCCAAAACAACTTGGTGATGTTTTATTTGACAAATTAAAAATTGGAGGAGCGAAACAAAAGAAAACCAAAACCGGCCAATATGCTACTGGCGAAGAAGTTTTATCTTATCTTGCAAATGACAACGAAATTGTTCGTGATATCCTCGAATGGCGTCAAATGGTAAAATTGCAAAGTACTTATATTGATGCATTACCCAATCAAGTTGACTCAAAAACAGGACGCGTCCACACTGATTATATGCAAACTGTTGCTGCAACTGGCCGTTTGAGTTCAAACAATCCAAACTTGCAAAATATTCCGATTCGTACCGAAAGAGGACGATTGATCCGAAAAGCATTTATAGCCCGTGATGAAAATTACACCTTGGTTTCTGCGGATTATTCTCAGATAGAACTGCGAATTATTGCCGCTTTATCTGGCGAAGAAAACATGATTAAAGCCTTTCAAAACAACGAAGATATTCACAGAAGTACAGCTGCAAAAGTATTCAACGTTCCATTAGAAGAAGTAACCAAAGAACAACGTAGCAATGCCAAAACCGTAAATTTCGGAATTATATATGGTGTTTCGGCCTTTGGACTTTCCAATCAAACCTCGCTTTCGCGAAAAGAAAGTGCTGAACTGATTGATGCCTATTATGCAACTTATCCAAAACTAAAATCTTATATGTCGAATCAGGTGGATTTTGCAAGAGAACACGGTTACGTACAAACAGTTTTAGGGCGAAGACGTTACTTAAAAGATATTAATTCTGCCAATATGATGGTCAAAAGCGGTGCCGAACGAAATGCCGTTAACGCTCCAATACAGGGTTCTGCAGCCGATATTATCAAAATTGCGATGATTAATATCCACAAAAAATTGATTTCAGAAAATTGGAAATCAAAAATGTTACTGCAAGTTCATGATGAGCTTGTGTTTGATGTTCACAATTCTGAATTAGAAAAAATTCAGCCAATGATAAAGTATCAAATGGAAAATGCCTTTAAAATGGATGTTCCGCTGGATGTTGAAATTGGTAAAGGTAAAAATTGGTTGGAAGCGCATTAGGAAGTACTCCATCAGCAGTTTTCAAACTAAAAACAAAAAAGTGCAGAAATCGTAAAGTAAATAACCTTTTCGATCTCTGCACTTTTGTTTATAAACCTTATCTCAAAAGTTTAATTCTTAATTTTTACAAGATTTAGAAAATGTTGAATAAAGAAATCGAAAATCTTCAAAATTTTTTTATTATCTTTAATACTTTGATTTTTAACCAATTGTATCAACCAAAAAAAAATCATTATGAGAAGAACAATTAAAACGGTTATTTTTTGTTTTGTGTTTTTTATAGTAGCAGACAACTATATCGCTAGTGCACAACCACCTGCTCATGCAAAAGCACACGGTGTAAAAAAGAAATACAGATACTATCCAGAATCCAATGTGTATTTTGACCCTGTAGTTAAAAGATATACCTACCTGAATGGAGGCAAATGGGTTACTGGTGCCACTTTACCCAATACTATTCGATTAATAGGAGCTTTTAATGATTTTGATTTTGAGGGAGACGATCCTTGGAAAGAAAATTCACAGCACAAACAAAAATACAAACCGGCTAAACAAGCCAAGCCAATTAAAACCAGTGATGTAAAAAAAGTTGAAAAAACAGTTAACTCATACGATTCAAAACCTAGTAAAGGCGGAGGAAAAAAGAATAAATAATAGTTTTTTAGGAACTACTCTTCTTTAAATACAAAAAGGCAACCGAGAAAATTTCGATTGCCTTTTTTTGAAATTATATTACAGAATCTCTTTTATTATTTAGTTGATTCTCTTTCCTTTAATTTTGTTTTGATTACAACGGTTTCATAAGGTTTGTGTTCTTCTTTGGATTCCAACCTGTCGATCAGCAATTTCACAGCAACTTCACCTATATCGATTCCATGTTGACTAACAGTTGTTAAGCTTGGGGATAATCTTCTTGATGCAAGTATACCATCGGCAAAACCAATAATTTTAAGATCCTTTGGTATTTTGTATCCTTTCTTTACTCCTACTTTTAAAGCTGCAACCGAGTCATTTTCGTCTAATGCAAAAACACCGTCGATAAGATTATTGGAATACAAATCAGCAATTTTATCGACAAGATCCATTTCCGAATCTGTTCTTATTATAATGTTCTCATTTATTTCAATATTATTATCTTTCAATGCTTTCAAATAACCATCGGCTCTTAATTTACCAACACTTAAATTATCTACTGACGAAATTAAGGCAATATTTTTACACCCTAAATCAATCAAATGCTGTGTTGCATTGTGGCCAGAATCAAAATCGTCAACAATCACTTTATCACATTCTACTTCATCAGTTGTTCTGTCGAACATCACAATTGGAGTTCCGTCATTAATAATTGAAACGAAATGACTGTAATCATGCAGTTTTTGTGCTTCTTCAGAAATTGACAAAACGAACCCATCAATAGTTCCGTTACTTAGCATTTCAAGAGTATGAGCTTCTTTCTCCAAAGACTCATTAGAAATACACATAATTACATTATAGCCGTTTTCATCTGCTACTTTCTCAATACCACTAAAAACTTTGGCAAAAAAAGAGTTTAATATATTAGGTATAATAACTCCAATAGTTTTTGTTTTTCGATTTTTAAGATTCAAACCGATAACATTAGGCTTGTAGTTTTTTAATTTGGCGTACTCTTTAATTCTAATTTTAGTTTGTTCGCTTATTTCAGGGCTATCGTTTAGCGCCTTAGAAACAGTTGATACCGAAACATCAAGTTCTTTTGCAATTTGTTTTAATGTCGCTTTTGCTTTCATTGGAGAATGGTATTTGGTACTATATTAAGAGTCTATAAAAATTAAAATAACTCAAGGATTAAACAAAAAATGCTAAATTTTTACTAAATATATAAAATTTAACAGGCAATTGAAAGGTTAAAAGCGAAAATTACAAAAAAAATGCAACATCAAAAAAAATATTTTGGTAAAATATATTAAAAAAACAAATCCCAAAGTGAATATAAAATGACACATACTAAATATATATTTGATAATCAGCCCAAATCAGACAAAAAAATATTCAAATAAGGTATTTGTATTTAAAATAATTAATTGTACTTTTGCAACCCCTTTATTGGGGATGGAATGTTTAATTAAAATATATTATTGTGAACGCATTAAGCTACAAGACAATTTCAACAACAAAAGCAAATTCTACTAAAGAATGGATTGTTGTAGATGCTGACGGTCATAACTTAGGTCGTCTTGCTTCAAAAGTCGCTATGATTTTAAGAGGTAAGTACAAACCAAGTTATACGCCACACGTGGACTGTGGAGATAACGTAATTGTTATCAACTCAGAAAAAATTAACCTAACAGGTAACAAACTGGATGAAAAAACATACATCCGTCACACTGGTTACCCTGGAGGACAAAGAACTTTAACTGCTAAAGTATTGCAAGCAAAAAACCCTGCATTATTAGTAGAGAAAGCTGTAAAAGGAATGTTACCTAAAAACAAATTAGGAGCTGAACTTTTTAGAAATTTAAATGTTGTTGTAGGATCTGAGCACAAACAAGGAGCTCAAAAACCTAGAACTGTTAACCTAAACGATCTTAAGTAATGGGAGTTATTCACAAAATCGGTAGAAGAAAGACCGCTGTTGCACGTGTTTATGTTTCTGAAGGAACAGGAGTTATCGTTGTAAACAAAAAACCATTCGCAACTTATTTCCCAACTGCTACTTTACAGTACAAAGTTTTGCAACCAATGTCTATGACAGAAAATGCATCTAACTTTGACGTAAAAGTAAACGTTTATGGAGGTGGTTCAACTGGACAAGCAGAGGCTGTAAGAATGGCATTGGCACGCGTTATGTGTGAAGTAAATGCTGAAAACAGAGCAATCTTGAAACCAGAAGGTTTATTAACTAGAGATCCAAGAATGGTTGAACGTAAGAAATTCGGTCAGAAGAAAGCTCGTAAGAGATTCCAATTCTCTAAACGTTAATATTGCCTGTCTTGTTCAATTAGGACAAGACATTCTAGAATGTATTAAAAAATTTAAAACAATGTTGTTGTTGTCCCATCGAGGTGGGAAATTAGTTTAGCATCTAAATGTATACAGCCGAGAAATCGCCATTTATACATTGCTAATTCAACAGAACGTAAACTAGTACAAAAAATGTCAAACAAAGTAGAAGTAAAAGAATTACTAGAAGCAGGTGTTCATTTTGGACACATGACTAGAAAATGGGATCCAAATATGGCTCCTTACATTTATATGGAGCGTAATGGTATACACATTATCAATCTATATAAAACTGCAGCAAAAATTGAAGAAGCTAATGACGCTTTGAAAAAAATCGCTGCATCAGGTAGAAAAATATTATTTGTTGCTACCAAGAAACAAGCAAAAGACATCGTTGCTGATAAAGCAAAAGCTGCAAACATGCCTTACATCACTGAAAGATGGCCTGGTGGAATGCTAACTAACTTCGTAACTATCCGTAAAGCTGTTAAAAAAATGGCTACTATTGATAAAATGAAGAAAGATGGTACTTTCATGACCCTTTCTAAAAAAGAGCGTTTACAAGTTGATCGTCTTCGTGCTAAACTAGAGAAAAACTTAGGTTCAATCGCAGATATGTCTAGACTTCCTGCAGCATTGTTCGTAGTAGATATCAAAGCTGAACACATCGCAATAAAAGAAGCTCAAAAATTAAACATTCCAGTTTTTGCAATGGTTGATACAAACTCTGATCCACGTGAAGTAGATTATGTTATCCCTGCAAATGATGATGCTTCTAAATCAATTGATAAAATTTTATCTTTAGTAACTGCTTCAATTATCGATGGTCTTGCAAACAGAACTTCTGATAAAGAAACTGATGCTACTGAAGTTGTTGCTGAAACTGAAGCTCCTGTAGCTGAAGCTCCAGCAGTTGAAGCTGCTCCAGCTCCAGCAACTGAAGAATAAATCAAATTTTAAATTCCAATTTTAAATTCCAAATTCCATAAAAAATTAGAAACTATATGTTGATAATTTAATAAAATTGGAATTTGGGATTTGAAGATTGGAATTTTTATTTTTATAACATTAAACACATTATATTATGGCAACAATTACTGCTGCAGACGTAAATAAATTAAGACAAACTACAGGTGCCGGAATGATGGACTGTAAAAAAGCTTTAGTTGAAGCTGAAGGAGATTTCGATAAAGCTATACAAAACCTTAGAGAAAAAGGACAAAAAGTTGCTGATAACCGTTCTGACCGTGAGTCTTCTGAAGGAGCTGCTGTTTCTTTTATCAATGCAGACAAAACTAAAGGAGCTATCATCACTTTAAACTGCGAAACAGATTTCGTAGGTAAAAATGAAAGTTTCGTAGCTTTAGCTAAAGAATTGGTTGAAAAAGCGATCAATTTCTCTTCTAAAGAAGAATTCTTAGCTTCAGATTTCAACGGAATTACTGTTGCTGAAAAATTAATTGAACAAACTGGTGTTATCGGTGAAAAAATCGAAATCGGTGGTTTCGAAATCGTAGAAGGTGCTTTCGTAGGATCTTATGTTCACGTTAACAAAATTGCTGCTTTAACAGCGATTTCGGCAGCAGTTCCTAATGCTGAAGTGTTAACCAAAGACATCTCTATGCAAGTTGCTTCAATGGGAGCAGACACATTATCTTACAAAGATTTTGATCCAGCTTTCGTTGCTTCAGAACTTGCTGCTCGTATTGCTATAATCGAAAAAGAAAATGAAGAAGCAAAACGTTTAGGAAAAACTTTGAAAAATGTTCCTAAATATATTTCTTTCTCTCAATTAACTGAAGAAGTTATAAAACAAGCTGAAGAAGATGCTAAAGCTGAATTAAAGGCTGAAGGAAAACCAGAACAAATTTGGGATAAAATTATTCCAGGAAAAATTCAGCGTTTCATCTCTGACAACACTACTTTAGATCAAGAAAAAGCCTTATTAGATCAAAACTTCATCAAAGATGACAGCAAAAAAGTTGGTGATTATGTTAAAGGATTCAACGTTGAAATTACAAATTTCAAAAGAGTTACTTTAGGATAATCTATAAGATTACATCAACGAGGATTATTTACTGATTTTCGTTTACTTATAGAATCCCATTTCATAATGAAATGGGATTTTTTTTATACATCTTCTTAACCATTTTTAAGTCAAGTATCATAACTAAACCAAATATAACCTAAGGCTTCAAAATGCAAAAACAACAACAAAAAAAGGAACTTAACTCATAACAAAGCATCAACAAAAGCAAATAACCAGTAGTAGTATTAAAGCAAATAAAAACAGCAGCAAACTAAAAGAGTTCACTGCTGTTTTTATTTAATATTCTATTTGTATAAATCGGATGAAACCCGAACTAATTCTTCTCGTTACTTTCTACAGGTATCATTCTATCTTTCAACTCTTCTTTATCAACCATCTTAGACAGTTTAAAGACAAGCAAAGTACCCATTACACCAAGAGCAGTCATAAACAACCAATTCGACTCATACCCTGAATTTTGAATAATTTCCATACCAGTCTTAGCACTTAATATATGTGCAAAACTATAACTCATAGTAAAGGCAGCCATGTACTTACCTTCTTGCAATTCATACGATCTCTCCATTGCAAATGAATTTGCAAAAGGAAAAGTCAACATTACTCCGCAAGTCATAAAAAGCATCATAGGAATCAAAATAGCTTCCCAAGGAAACAATAGAAGCAAGAAGCTAGTTGCCATAAGCAATAACCCTAAAGAAATCACTTTATGATTGTTTATCTTATTTTTAGTCACATAATTCACAATAGGAAGCTCAAAAAGCAAAATAAGCAATCCATTTAGACTCAAAAGCAATCCGCTATCAAATTCTGACATATTAAATCGCTCTTTATGATACAATGGTAAAGTTGTAAAAATCTGAAAAAATAAGATTCCTGTTATCAAACATATCACCAAGTGAAGCATAAAAGGCTTGTCCTTCATTACTGAAACTTTACTAAAAGCTTTCTCGTGATGCTTATTCAATTTGACAGGCAATTTCTTTTCTTTTACAAAAAACATGAAAACAATTATTGCCAAGATACAGGTTGCACCATCAACATAAAATATATATTCATATCCCAATTGCATAATAATCAATCCACCCAATACAGGCCCAAAAAGAAACCCTAAGTTAATAGCCGCGCGGGTTAATGAATAAGCACGAGCTCTGTTTTCTTTTGTGGTAAATGTCTTTAAACACACAAGCATTGCAGGCCTAAACATATCGGCTATAGTTGTCAACACAAGTATTCCTACGCATAGTTCCTCGAAAGTAGTTGCATAATGCAACAAAATAAACACGATACCACTAGCAAACAAACTGAAGACCATCACTTTATAAAAGCCGATCTTATCAGATAATTTACCACTAAGCCATGTTCCGATTATAGAACCAGCTCCAAAGAAAACCATCACCCAGCCAATTTGACTATAACTGAATTCTAAATTTTCTTTCATGTACTTTGACAGAAAAGGAATAACCATTGTTCCTGCTCTGTTGATGAATGTGATTAAAGTAAGTATCCAAATCTCTTTTGGAAAATCTTTAAAATTGTCGAAGTATTTTTTTATCATAATTAATTTTTTTTGGGGCAAAAAATTTATTCATTTTGGCAAAAATAGATTTTTTTTTCAATCAACCAACAATCAAGTAGTTAAAAAACACAATAATTTTATAACAATTCAAAAACATTTTCACTTTAAAAAAAAGTTCTTCAAAAAAACCATTAAAAAAAAGGAAATTATAGATTTTTAATATAGATTTGCATCCAGCATTAACCCCAAATAACAATATCATGAAAGAAAAAATCTACTATTTAATAATATGCCTAATCTTAACCTATACGGCCCAAGCACAACTCTATGGAGGAATAGAAATTGGAAGTAAAGGCATAAAAATGACCGTTCTACAGGTTGAAAGCATTAAAAGAAACACCTACGATGTAAAAGAGTTTTGGACTGAAAACGTAGGAATTGCAACTGGTATCGGAATAGACGGTACACTACTAAAAGAAGACATCGAAAAGGCTGGCGGAGTAGTTTACAACAACTACAAAAGAATGCTTAACGAATACAAAATTGAAGACAAAAATATTTTTATTGTAGCTTCTTCAGGTGTAGGTCTTGCAACAAACACTAATGATTTAGTGGTAAAAATAAAAGAGGTTACAAATAAAAAAATAGAAATTATCTCCTCATCACTAGAGGCTAAATTACTTTTGAGAGGATGTATTCCTCCTAAAAACTATTTGAGCTCAGTAATTATTGACATAGGAGGTGGAAATACTAAAGGAGGTTATGCAAAAGACATTAACGACTCATCTGTATTTTTCCCTATCTCATGTGACCTTGGAACTGTAACTTTGACTGAAATTATCAATAAAAAATGTAAGCAAAAAACAATATTCGAATTCAACGAAAACTTGTTTGACTATTTACCTACAATGAGAGAAAGTTTCAAAAAAATGTACACAAGCAGACCAGAATCTCAAGATAAAAGTAATGTTTACATTTCTGGAGGTGCGGCTTGGGCTTTTTACACTCTTTTAAATGGTGTTAAAGCAGAAGAAAACTTTACTCAAGTACAATACGATGACATTCTAGCTATCAGAACAATCGCAGAAAATAATTATCAAAGATTTGTCACAAGTGCTGAAAGCAATGTTGAAATGAAGAAAGTATTGAACACTTACCAACAAAAATACTTAATCGCAGCTTTTAATCTTTTGGAAACTTCACTTGAAGTTATCCCTAACATACAAAGCAAAAAGATTTACTTCGCTAAACAAGGTCAAATTGCGTGGTTAGTTAGTTATGTATTTGACAATGCTAAAGGTGTAAAACAAATATACTAGAACAAAGACAGGACCTAACCCTTCTAAAAAATCAAATCCCATTCATATGTTTGGGATTTTTTTATTTGTATTATTCTAACATTCCTATTTTATTAGACCCAAAAAATAGATTAAATTTGACAAACTTTTTCAGCATCACAATAACACAATTATGACAAATTTAAAAATAATCATTTCATTTATATTTCTTGCATCAATAATTAGTTGTGGCAAAAACAAAGAGAATGAAGAACACGAATTAGAACAAACTAAGGAACCAAATTACGAGCAAAAAACTCCGGAAAATCCTGAAATTCAAAAAAAAGACACTATTTATGTAAACCCTGAAGACAGTATAAAAGCAGTCAAGCACTCAATTTTAAGAAAGCAAAATTTCAAGAAAAAGGAACAGACAGGTAAGTCTGAAGATAACCTAATAGAAATCCCGGAAATTGCAGCACCCTCTACACCTGATGTCCCTGCAGTCAAAAAAGCTAAAGCCCCTTCTTTTGTTTACATCAAAAAGATTCTAAATGAATGCGAAATTGGAAAGACAATGACACAAGAAGACTTGCAGCACCAATTTAACATTCCCAAAGAAGCCATACAATTAGTCAAAACCGTTACCAAAATATCTGAAAACGAACTGGACATTAAATGGAAATCGACTTGGCTTATAGAAAAAATGTCAGATGCCAAATTCAAAGACGGACGCCTAAAAGTACGCTTCGAAAAAAATAAAATGTACACTTCAGGGGGTGCTATAGGAATCAAATACGAGAAAAAAATGTACACAGATTTGTATCTAATAGGACGTTCCGCTTACATCCCAACAGTAAAAGGATACTATTGGCAAATTGGAAAAGACAAATGAAAATAGAACCTAAAAGATGCGGATGGTGCTTATCCAGCGATTTATATAAAAGATACCACGACGAAGAATGGGGTGTTCCCGTTTATGACGACCAAAAATTATTCGAATTCCTAATACTGGAAACTTTCCAAGCTGGATTAAGCTGGATAACCATACTCAACAAAAGAGAAAACTTCCGCAACGCTTTTGATAATTTCGACTATAAAAAAATAGCAGCTTATTCTGAAGATAAAATTCAGGAATTGCTCATAGATGCTGGTATCATTCGAAACAAACTCAAAGTATATTCCGCAGTTTCCAATGCGCAGGCTTTTATGAAAGTACAAGAAGAATTCGGTAGTTTTTCAAAATATATCTGGGATTTTGTTGATGGAAAACCAATCGACAACCAACGAAAATCACTAAAAGAAGTTCAAGCCACCACTCCACTATCCGATACTATCAGTAAAGATTTAAAAAAGCGAGGCTTCAAATTTGTAGGCTCTACAGTCGTTTACGCCCATATGCAAGCCACTGGAATGGTTAACGATCATGTAGCAGATTGCTGGAAGAAACAGTAACATTTTACAAATCAATCACAAAACAAAATCATAAAGTTTTATTTTTTTTCAAAATAAACGAATCATCAATTAAATAATATCCTACTTTTGCTTCACACTTTAGGGGTGTCTGCAATCGCAGGCTGAGACTTTACCCTCGAACCTGATCTAGTTCATACTAGCGTAGGAAAAAGTAAGATGACTTCTTGTCGCACATTTGTGCGCAACTGTAGCCATTCCTAAAGTATAACTTATACTAATTCAAAAAGGAATGGAGCTAAAAATCAATAATCAAACAAAACAATTTGCCAATGACAGCTTAACTGTTCAGGCACTTCTTGACTTGGAAATTCCCGAAAAACAAAACGGAATCGCCTTAGCTGTCAACAATACGGTAATTCCAAAATCCTCCTGGAATTCACATCCCCTCAAAGAAACCGACGACATTTTAATCATTTCTGCCACACAAGGCGGATGATTTGGGCGTGACCCCGTTGAGAAAAAGGGCTTACTCTTAGCAACGCTTATAAAGCCCTTCTCCTCAACGCGGTCGGGCTGTCCGCGTTACTTTGGTAACTTGCTCCCATCCCTCACGCAAAAACTGCAAACCAAGAACTTTTAATTTTCAACACAAGAAACAACTTATTCAACATAACAGCTTAAGCGATGAACAACGAAGAAAAAATCTCAAGAACCCCATTTCCAAACTCCAAAAAAGTCTATATCGAGGGAGAAATCCACCCCATAAAAGTAGCCATGCGTGAAATTTCACTCGCAGACACCAAAATGTCCAATGGTCGAATCGAAAAAAATCCGTCAGTAACCGTTTACGACACTTCAGGGCCATACACGGATCCAAACATCGAAATCGACATCCGAAAAGGATTGCCACGCATTCGCGAACAATGGATTCTTGACCGAAATGACGTAGAAGAACTAACCGAAATCTCTTCCGAATACGGAAAAAAACGCCTAAATGACGAAAAGCTAAACGACTTGCGTTTCGAATATTCACACAAACCGATGCGTGCCAAAAAAGGAGCCAATGTTTCTCAATTATATTACGCAAAACAAGGCATTATCACTCCCGAAATGGAATACATCGCCATTCGTGAAAACCAACGTATCGAGCAGCTGAATGAGCAAACCAAAGCGATGCAATGCCAGCACCAAGGACATAATTTTGGAGCCCAAACCCCAAAAAGCAAAATTACTCCCGAATTCGTTAGGAGTGAAGTAGCCCGTGGTCGTGCCATTATCCCAAACAACATCAACCACCCCGAAAGTGAACCAATGATAGTGGGGCGTAATTTCTTGGTAAAAATAAACGCCAACATTGGGAACAGTGCCGTGACTTCCAGCATTGAAGAAGAAGTAGAAAAAGCCGTTTGGGCCTGCCGTTGGGGAGCCGACACAATTATGGATTTATCAACCGGAAAAAACATACACGAAACCAGAGAATGGATCATTAGAAATTCTCCAGTACCAATTGGAACCGTGCCTATCTACCAAGCCTTAGAAAAAGTAAACGGAATCGCCGAAGACCTGACTTGGGAAGTATTCCGTGATACCCTTATCGAACAAGCCGAACAAGGAGTTTCCTATTTCACCATTCACGCCGGAGTTTTATTGCGTTACATTCATTTAACTGCCAATCGTGTTACTGGAATCGTTTCCCGTGGCGGTTCGATTATGGCAAAATGGTGTTTGTTTCACCACAAAGAAAACTTTCTTTATACTCATTTTGAAGAGATTTGTGAAATCATGAAACAATACGATGTCGCTTTCTCATTAGGCGACGGATTACGTCCGGGATCAATTGCCGATGCAAATGACGCAGCACAATTTGCCGAATTGGAAACTTTAGGCGAACTGACAAAAATCGCATGGAAACACGATGTCCAAGTATTCATTGAAGGTCCAGGTCACGTGCCAATGCATATGATCAAAGAGAATATGGACAAACAATTGGAACATTGCGATGAAGCTCCTTTCTATACTTTAGGCCCATTAACCACAGATATTGCTCCGGGTTATGACCACATCACTTCTGCCATTGGCGCTGCAATGATTGGCTGGTACGGATGTGCAATGCTGTGTTATGTTACTCCAAAAGAACATCTTGGATTGCCCAACAAAAAAGATGTAAAAGACGGTGTCATAACTTATAAAATTGCCGCACACGCTGCCGACTTGGCCAAAGGTCATCCCGGTTCGCAATACCGCGACAATGCCTTGAGCAAAGCCCGTTTCGAATTCCGTTGGGAAGACCAATTCAATTTATCATTAGACCCAGATACAGCAAGAGAATTCCATGATGAAACCTTACCCGCAGATGGGGCAAAAGTGGCTCATTTCTGTTCGATGTGCGGGCCAAAATTCTGTTCTATGAAAATATCACAGGAAATCCGTGACGTTGCCGAAGCGGAAAAAGGAATGAAAGAAAAGTCAGAGGAGTTTATTGAACAAGGGAAAGAAATTTATATTTAAAGCGGGAGATTAGAGGTTAGAAATTAGAAGTGGAAATTTAGAACTTCTCAAACCTCAACTTCTTATTTCTAACCTCTTACCTAACAATGATAGTAATCACAAATCCAATTCCGATAGCCAATGAAATCAGCACTATTCATTCTCTTTTTGAGAACGGATTGGAGTTGCTGCACATTCGGAAACCAAACTTTTCTGACTCAGAAATGAAACAGTTTATATCGGAAATAAAATTGGAGGAAAGAAGACGATTAGTTTTGCACAGTCATCATCATTTAGCTGCAATATTTGGTATGAATCGAATCCACTTTAGCGAAAGCAAAAGAAAAACAATGCAGCTGTTACCCAGAAAATCCCCATTTGAAAAATACAAAACAAATGATTTTCATTTATCGACTTCGGTTCATTCTATAGAAGATTTTAATGATTTGAACTGCGCTTTTGAATATGCATTTTTGAGTCCTTTTTTTCCAAGTATTTCTAAAGAAAATTATTCCTCAAAAACCAATTTACTTGAAGCTATTAAAAACAGGACAAATTTTAGAACTAAACTCATCGCTTTGGGCGGAATAGAATCAAAAAACATTACACAAGCATTAGAAAATGGTTTTGATAATGTAGCCTCATTAGGAACCATTTGGAATCAAAACAATCCAATAGAAAATTTTAAACTATGTCAGCAAATCGTCCAATCGTTTTAACTATTGCAGGCTTTGACCCTTCGGGCGGAGCAGGAGTTTTGGCAGATGTCAAAACATTTGAGCAGCATAAAGTATATGGTTTTGCCATTAACACAGGTAACACCATTCAAACTGAAAATGAGTTTTTTGAAATGCAATGGACTGATTTGGCTTTTGTCTTAAAATCGTTAGAAAAATTATTTGGCAATTATACAATCAAAGCAGTAAAAATTGGCATTGTCCCATCATTAGACTATTTAAAACAAATTGTTTTTACTCTAAAAAAACTTTCGCCAAAAACAAAAATTGTTTGGGATACAATCCTAAAATCCTCTACTGAATTTGATTTTTTAAGTATCGAAAACCAAATAGCTCTAATTGAAATACTAAAAAAAATTGATTTGATTACCCCAAATTACAATGAAATCAAGCACTTTAACCGAGAGGAAATAGACCCGAAAAAGAATGCAAAATTCTATTCTGATTATTGTTCAATCTTATTAAAAGGCGGACATAACTCCGATGAAATTGGAGTCGATTATTTATATACTCCAAATGGCATTCATAAGCATTTGCCCAAAAACGTCAACTGTTTTGAGAAACATGGCTCAGGCTGTGTGTTATCTGCTGCAATTACAGCCAATCTTGCATTGGGACAAAACCTGAAAACGGCTTGTGCAAATGCAAAAACATATACAGAAAACTACTTACTGTCGAACTCATCTAAACTAGGATTCCATCATGTATAACAAACTACAATACATCTCTCAGGGAGAAAGCGTCGAAGAACAACTGTATAACATCCATCAAACTTTGGACAATGGATGCGATTGGATACAAATGCGATTCAAACATCAAAAACCTAAAAAGGCATTGGCTTTGGCAGAAGCCACAAAATTTCTGTGTGAAGAATACCTAGCCAATTTCATCATTAACGATGATGTTCATTTAGCCGAAAAAATTAATGCTGATGGTGTGCATCTTGGCCTTTCGGATATGGAAGTTTCAGAAGCAAGAACCATTCTCGGTAAGACAAAAATCATCGGAGCAACGGCAAATACCTTCGAAGATATTATCCGTCAAACAAATAATGGCTGTGATTACATAGGATTAGGCCCTTTTCAACATACGAAAACAAAGGCTAATCTCAGTCCGATACTGGGACTGGAGGGATATCTCTCCATACTATCCAAAATGAAACAGTCCGAGGTTGACATACCCGTTTATGCCATCGGAGGCATCACTTTAGCCAATGTTAATCCTCTAATGGAAACAGGAATTCATGGAATTGCAGTTTCCGGTATTATTACCAAAAGTGAAAACAAACAAGCACTCATTACGCAACTTAACGAAAAATTATATGGCAACGTCATTGTTTAAGATTGGAGACAAAATACTAGAATCAAGACTGTTTTTAGGAACTGGTAAATTTGGTTCCAATATAGAAATGGAAGAAGCAATTTTGGCTTCTGAAAGCGAATTGGTAACTGTGGCCTTAAAAAGAATCGACTTGGAAACTGACACCGATGCTATTTTAAATCACTTGAAGCATCCCAGAATCAATTTATTACCCAATACTTCCGGAGCACGAAATGCCAAAGAAGCGATTTTTGCCGCGCAACTCGCTAGAGAGGCTTTGGAAACCAATTGGCTGAAACTTGAGATTCATCCAGATCCAAAATACTTAATGCCAGATCCGATAGAAACTCTGAAAGCAACAGAACAATTAGCAAAACTAGGATTTATTGTTCTGCCCTACATTCACGCCGACCCGGTTTTGTGCAAACATCTGGAAAATGCGGGGACTGCAGCTGTAATGCCATTGGGTTCTCCTATTGGAAGTAACAAAGGATTAAAAACAATTGATTTTCTGGAAATAATCATTGAACAAAGTTTGGTTCCGGTCATAATTGACGCTGGAATTGGCGCACCATCAGATGCCGCAAAAGCTATGGAAATAGGAGCCGATGCAGTATTGGTCAACACTGCAATTGCCGTAGCCGGAAATCCAAAATTGATGGCTGAAGCTTTTAAGGAAGCGGTAATCGCTGGGCGAAAGGCATTTGAAGCAAAACTGGGACAGCAATTTAAACATGCGATTGCTTCTAGTCCTTTGACTGCTTTTCTTTACGAGTAATATTTTTAATTGGCACGCAGATTTTGCAGATTTACGCAGATAAGAATTAAAAAGTATAGTAAAATATTCTAGAATACATCTTCAACAGAGATTAACAGCTCCCTTTTTTGAAATAAAATAACTACATTTAATTAGTACTAATTTTAAATTTTATAAAATGACAGAAAATGACATTTCATTCAAAATAAGAGGAGCAATTTTTAAAGTTTACAATAATCTTGGGCCAGGTTTGTTTGAATCTGTTTATGAAAGTGCGTTATATTATGAGCTAACTAAAATAAATTTAAAAGTTGAAAGACAAATTGAAATTACAATTCCTTATGAAGAAATCATATTAGATGTTGCCTTTAAAATTGATTTATTGGTAGAAGGTAAGGTAATCATTGAATTAAAATCTGTTGAAGATTTATCTCCAATACATTATAAACAGATTACAAACTATTTAAAGCTCACTAACATAAAACTAGGAATATTAGTCAATTTCAACACTGTCAATATACTGGACAACATTAAAAGAATTGCTAATAAAATATAAAAAGTGACACGCAAATTTTTTCAATTTTTATCTGCGCAAATCTGCAAAATCTGCGTGCAAAAAATTATTTTGATTTCGCGTAAAATACAAAACAGAAAAATGAAAACATTCAAATCGGTTTTTGAGGGTTATGATTGGAACACCATTCAAACCAAAATATACCAAACGACCACCAAACAAGTTGAACAGGCATTGGCAAAAAGCAAAAGAAATCTGGACGATTTTACGGCTTTGATTTCGCCGGCTGCCACAATCTATTTGGAGCAAATGGCGCAGGAATGCCACGAATTGACAAAAAAACGTTTTGGAAAAACCATTCAGATGTATGCGCCGCTGTATTTGAGCAATGAATGCCAAAATATTTGCACGTATTGCGGATTCAGTCTGGACAACAAAATCAAACGCAAAACATTATCAGATACAGAAATAAAACTGGAAGTAGAAGCCTTAAAAACAGTAGGTTTCGATCATGTATTATTGGTTACCGGCGAAGCCAATTATACTGTAAACATCAATTATTTTCTAAAAGCGATTAACCAAATAAAAGAGCAATTCTCAACCATTTCGGTAGAAGTACAACCCCTTTCCACCGAAGAATACCAAAAGTTACATGAAGCTGGAGTGTATTCGGTTTTGGTGTATCAGGAAACCTATCATCAGGAAGTGTATAAAAAATATCATACCAAAGGCAAAAAGTCCAATTTTGATTTTAGGCTGGAAACTCCAGACAGAATAGGGAAAGCGGGAATTCACAAGATTGGATTGGGTGTTTTATTGGGTCTGGAAGATTGGCGAACAGACAGTTTTTTCAATGCCCTGCATTTAGATTACCTGCAAAAAACGTATTGGCAGACAAAATATTCGGTTTCTTTTCCTCGATTGCGACCCGCAGAAGGAATTATAGAACCCAACTTTATTATGGACGACAGAGATTTAACGCAATTGATTTGTGCATATCGTTTGTGGAATGAAGATCTGGAGATTTCAATTTCGACACGGGAAAACGAAAATTTCAGGAATAATATCATTCCAATTGGGGTGACCAGTATGAGTGCGGGTTCAAAAACCAATCCGGGCGGCTATGTTGTTGACCCACAATCCTTGGAACAATTTGAGATTAGCGATGAGCGTTCTGCTCAAGAAATAGCCAAAATAATCAGCGATAGAGGATATGAACCCGTTTGGAAAGATTGGGACAGAAGTTATGATGGCAGAATTTTGATTAACGATTTTTGATTTCAGATCTATTCCTAAAATCAAGAATTATATTAAATATCAAATCCAACTCGAACAATAATAACCAAACTTTTAGCTTAGATTTCCATCTAAAATCAAAAATCTAAAATCCAATGAGCGTAATTCAAGAATATTTAAGATACAACCGCCAAATGATGTTGCCTGAAATAGGCGATGAAGGACAAGAAAAACTAAAAAAAGCCAAAGTCTTGATAATTGGTGCCGGCGGATTGGGATGCCCTATTTTGCAATATATTGCTACCGCAGGTGTTGGTACGATCGGGATTGTTGATTTTGATAAAATTGAGATTCATAACCTGCACCGCCAAATTTTATATACTGAAAATCAAGTAGGCCAAAGCAAAGTCATCACAGCAAAAGAAACATTGGAAGTAATGAATCCTTTGATTTCAATTGTGGCATTCGAAGAAAAATTAACTTCTGAAAATGCCGTTACAATTGTGCAGGATTTTGATTTTATTGTAGATGGATCAGATAATTTTGCCACTCGTTATTTAGTAAATGACACTTGTGTGGCTTTGGGAAAAACATTGGTTTACGGAAGCATTTTAGGCTTTGAAGGGCAATTGGCCGTTTTCAATCATAACGGAACAAAAAATCTTCGGGATTTATTTCCAGAACCGCCCAATCCTATGGATGTGCCCAATTGCAGTTTTAATGGAGTGTTAGGCACTTTGCCTGGAATGATTGGAACTATGATGGCGCACGAAACCTTGAAACTAATAATGGGTTTACCAACTTTAGAAAATGAATTGGTATTATTCAGCACTTTGAATTGGAGTTTTACAAAAATAAAATTTTAACCATATAAGAAATATAAGTTCATTTAAGATAGAACGTTAAACTCTTATATGCCGTTATATTTCTTATATGGTAAACCTTTTCTTAACACTACTCTTTTTTTTAACTATTTACTCTTCAAAATTATCATAAAAGCTTCACGCTCAATTTCCTTGCATCCTAAACTTTCGAGATGTTCGTTATAAACTTGGCAGTCCAATAAACGATAATTGTCTTTTTTTAGTTGATTTACCAAAGCAATGAACGCCACTTTGGAAGCATTGGAAACCAACGAAAACATACTTTCTCCACAGAAAACATGTCCTAAATCGATACCGTACAATCCGCCTACCAATTGATCGTTTTGCCAAATTTCGACTGATTTTGCTAATCCAAGTTCATTGAGTTTACAATAAGCTTCAATCATTTCATTGGTAATCCAAGTTCCCGTTTGTCCGTCGCGTTTTACTTGTCGGCAATTGGAAATAACATCCCTGAAACTTTGATTGAAAGTTACCTTAAAAATATTTCGGTTGAGAATGTTCCGCATGCTTTTGGAAACAATCAATTCATTGAGAAACAAAACCATTCTTGGATTTGGTGACCACCAGATAATAGGTTCTCCTTCGTTAAACCAAGGAAAAATACCGCTGGTATAGGCTAACTGCAAACGCTCTGGAGACAAATCACCGCCAACGGCAAGAATCCCATCGCTATCGGCGTGAGAAACTGGAGGAAAAAATAAATCTTTGGATAAATAATACATTTTCAATTACAAAAATCAATGGCAATGGCAAAAATCAAATTCAACAACAACTTCAAAAAAAAATCAGAAATTCAAGTAAACTCAAACTTCTGACTTCTTATCTTTAATATCTAACTTCTTTTTTCTTAGAATGGCAAATCGTCTGCTTCTTCTTCATTTAAATTAGTTGCTGGTGCAAAAGTTGCTGCAGCCGGCATTGGAGGTGCTTGCTGAGCTGGTGCATCGGCAGCTAATCTTTCGATTCTCCAACCTTGAATACTGTTAAAATATCTTGTTTCTCCTTGTGGATTAACCCATTCTCTCCCTCTCAAATTGATAGAAACTTTTACTGCTTCACCAATATTATAACTGCTTAGCAAATCACATTTGTCTTGTGTAAATTCAATCAGAATGTGCTGTGGATATTGCTCATCTGTAGTAACAACCAATTCTCTTTTCTTGAATGCTGCACTCACTTGTTGCTCTGGATTAACAACTTTAATTTTTCCTAATACTTCCATCTTCTTTTTGTTTTATTATTGTTACTTTGAATTTATTTTTTGGCTAAAAGCACTTTCCAAGCTGAAAGAACATCATTTTCTAAAAGATACTTTTTGGCTTCCAAGTGCTGTTTTTCAAGATCATCAGAGCTCAAAACTGCTTTTATTGAAAAATTTTGGTTTACAAATATACTAACTTCTTTAGTTGTAGGCAAGGCTTCAATATTCCCAAGCATCCCTAAATCGTTTCCATCAAAAACGGAACTGTTTTTAATAAAATCCGGAATGGCATCTACTCCAACACCAAGCGTTGTAAGCGGTTTTGGCACTTCAAACAATCCTTGATTCGATCGGGAATACCAATTGGCTCCAAGTCTGGAAACCAAATCAATTTTGTGCTGGTCGATTGTTCCGTTTTCATTTAGAACCGCTTCGCTGATATGAATGCGAACCACTTCGCAAAGGATTAAATTCCCTGCTCCGCCTTCTGTCCCCAACGGAATTATCTGAGTTACTTTGCACTCAAACTGAACTGGTGATTCTTTTACTCTAAAAGGTTTTACAACCTCAGATGGAACAGGAGTAAATCCAGCTTTTATAAACTCATCAACACCTTCGGCATATTCTGTACTGGCCAGCGAAGTCTGCTGTACCATATCGTAATTTACGACATTGATAACGACTTCACCATTATCTTCAGCATTGATTAAAGTATGTTTAACCGTATTATCCCTCACACGTCTTGCGGGCGAAAAAATCAGTATTGGCGGATTGGCACTGAAGACATTAAAAAAACTGAAAGGCGACAGATTTGGAATTCCAGTTTTGCCAACAGTACTTGCAAAAGCAATAGGTCTAGGCCCGACTGAACTTTGCAGATAGCCCTGCAATTTTACGGTTTCAATGCTTTTTGGATCAATGCTAATCATATATTTTTTATTTGGACAAAAATAACAAAATAGCCGTTAGATTCTCGATAATTCAAAAATTATATTATAAAAACAAATGCCCTAGCCCTGATGGAAACGACATCCTTTTGTGTCTCGTTTTTTTGGACGAGACACAAAAGATATAGTGAACAGCAGGAATTAGCTCCAAAGAACAATTATGATCGATAAAATGAATACAATGATTTTTCGCACCTACACAATCCAAAGTCCATTATTTCGTTATATTTATACCACAAATTTACTTTTATGAATTTTTCCGAAAACAGCAACCCCATTCGTTGGATTATTATTTTTATATCTTTTTCCATAATTGCCATTATCCTTTGGAATACCTATACTTTTTTTCAGATATTTAAAAACGAAGAAAGGATAAAAATGAATCTTTGGGCTACAGCCGAGAAAACCTTAATCAATGCACAAGAAAATACCGAGGTCGATTTACCACTTCAAATTTTCAACAACAACACCACTATTCCTCTGATACTAACCGAAAATGACAGCATTATAAACTCCGTTAATATTGATGAGGAAATCATAAAAAACAAAAAGAGAGCCACCGAATATTTAAACGAACTAAAAAGTGAAAATGAGCCTATCAAAATCATTTATGCGCCTGGAAAATCACAAGAACTGTATTATGGTGATTCTTCCTTGATAGACAAACTGAAATATTACCCAATTGCCCTGTCTCTGATCATCGTTTTGTGCGGCATCCTTATTTACAATTTTTACCTCAGCCATAAAATGTCTACCCAAAACAAACTATGGGCGGGAATGGCTAAAGAAACAGCTCACCAAATAGGAACACCGCTTTCATCATTAATTGGTTGGTTGGAAATTTTAAAAATGGAAAATATTGATGAGTCAATAACTGTTGAAATCGAAAAAGATATCGAACGTTTACAGACTATTACTGACCGTTTTTCCAAAATTGGCTCAGAACCTAAATTAGAATTAAAAGATGCAGTCGAGGAAACAAAACAATCTTATAATTATTTAATTTCCCGTTTTTCTAACCAAATCGAATTTTCTTTTAAAGCACCTTCCAAGCCCATTCCTATATTATTGAACCCCACATTACACAGTTGGACCATAGAAAATCTGGTCAAAAATTCCATTGATGCGATGAAAGGAAGAGGAAAATTGTCAATGGAAATGGAAGAAGATAATCATCATGTAAAAATAAATGTAACCGATACTGGCAGTGGCATTCCCAAAAAAGAATTCCATCGTATTTTTGAAACCGGTTTTACCACCAAAAAAAGAGGATGGGGACTTGGGCTTTCCTTAACCAAAAGAATTGTTGAGGAATACCACAAAGGCACAATCAAAGTATTGCATTCTGAGATAGGAAAAGGAACAACGATGCAAATTATCTTAAGGAAAACGTAAATTTTATCCGCTATATTTAATTTTTAACATGTAAGTCACATAAGTTTTTTAAAACTGTTTATTCGCTTAGTCGCTAAAAAGAGGATATAAGTCAAATATCTTTACTTGAATGAACTTTTGATTTTACTTCATTTGTTTCGACTAAAAACTTATATGACTTATATGTTTAACAATTCGTTTGACAAAATACTGTCACCTGAAGCAGCAAGCGCTCTTATCTAACCGGAATTCCGAAAAAAGTCGTCGTGCTAAACATTGATTTTCTCCCAGATTTGCTTTTGCTTAAATAATCGTTCACAAATTTTTCTTGTACTTCGATTTGCCTAAGAACATCAATTATAGAATTCTTTAATGATTTTACATTAGCAGTATTACTGTCATTATAAGCACCAATCTTATAAATACGGCTTTGACAATCCATTATTTTCTGTTTTGGAGATTCAATCATCGCCTTAATCTCTTCATCTGGCAAGACTGGTTTGAATCTATTATTCCGGTAATAAATAAAATCATTAAACATTGCAATCGCTTGATTATAATCGTCACTGATTTTCTGCATTCTATCCATTGCTTGATTATTCTGCAAGGCATCAACGTCATTCTTTTTTGAAAGAACATTCTCTTGAATCAATTTATTTTTGATTCCATTTTTCTCCATTCGACTTAAAGTCGTTTTTGCTTTATCCAAATCCGACATATTTTCATACTCCCCAATTTGAGTAACGAAATCAAAATTGGCTTTAGTTTTATTCAACTGTATCTTTCCGTCAATAAATTCTTGATTTGTAATTGGCTGATTTAAAAACTGCCATAAATAATCAAAAGGCATGTGTGATGCGATAAATTGACTTGGGTCGACTTTATAATTAAGGTTGTTTATTCTTTTGAAAAACTTTTTTTTATCAACGTAACCCGCTCCCCAAGTGGGGTCAAAAAGCCACCAAACATTATCAATTCTAGCAGCACACCAAGCATGTGCCAGTACATCTACTTTTCCGTTCTGCTTGGTATATCCGAAAACGAGATAGGATTTAACTCCCACTTTTTTGGCAATATCATTAAAGACCTCAGCATAATGAATACAAACTCCTTTTTTGGAGAGCACTGCATTTTTTATTTTATCCTGAGAGATTTCTTTGTAATCAATCGATTCTATATTCTCGATATCGTAGCTGATATTTGAGGCTGTCCAATAAAAAACAGCTCTTACTTTGTCATTCTCCGATTTGAAATTAGCATTAATAAATTCAGCAATTCCATCAGTAGAGGAACTTAAATCAGCAGGAATTTTGTCCATTTTAGCATCGACCAAAGCAAAGTTGCTTTTGTTTTGGCCAAAACTGAAAACCGTAAATATTAAAATTAAAAACACACTCTTCATACTATCTTTTTTTGAGCATAAAAAAACACGAACCTTTTAAATTACTTATTAAAAGATTCGTGTTCATAGCCTTTAAACTTTTATAAATTCGCTTGAATACTTTTCGCCAAAGATTCAAATTCTTCTTTTGTCAAACTCACTTTGTGTCTGAAAGTCATTTCTCCCATTTCATTCAAAGGAATTAGGTGAACGTGAGCATGAGGCACTTCAAGTCCTATTACAGCCATCCCTATTCTTTTACATGGAACCGTTTTTTCCAAGGCTATGGCTACTTTTTTGGAGAAAGCCATCAAACCAAGATACAAATCATCTTCAAGATCAAAAAACTTGTCTATTTCTTTCTTAGGAATACAAAGTGTATGCCCTTTTGCATTTGGGTTTACATCTAAAAAAGCCAGGAAATTTTCATCCTCTGCTACTTTGTAACAAGGAATTTCTCCGTCGATTATTTTTTTAAAAACAGAACTCATTTTAAGTTAGAGATTAGAAGTTAGAAATTGAGAAAGAAAAAAGATTGTAGAAACTGCAATCTGAACACTAAAAACTGCCAACTGAATACTGAATATTACTCTCTTGAAATCTCAAGAATTTCAAATTTCAAAACACCGTTAGGAACAGTAATTTCAGCAACTTCACCTACTTTTTTACCCAACAAACCTTTCCCGATAGGAGAAGTAACCGATATTTTACCCGTTTTCAAATCGGCTTCACTTTCGGCTACCAATGTGTATTTCATCTCCATTCCATTGGTTTGGTTTTTAATTTTCACAATCGACAAAACCAACACTTTAGAGAGATCCAAATGTGTTTCATCAATTAATCTTGCGTTAGAATGCACCTCTTCCAACTTTGCAATTCTCATTTCCAGCATTCCTTGGGCCTCTTTGGCTGCATCATATTCTGCATTTTCAGATAAATCTCCTTTATCCCTTGCTTCTGCTATATCTTGAGATGCCTTTGGACGCATCACGCTTTTTAAATAATCTAATTCTTCTCTTAATTTTTTTAATCCTTCCGCTGTGTAATAAGATATTGCGCTCATAATTTCGTCATTTATATAAAATAGAAAAAATCCCATCAGGACGGGATTTCTTTCCACAAAGATAGTATATTTTTGTTTTTAGTTTACAATTATATGTTAATCCTAACAAATTCAAAGTTAAATAAATTAAATTTGTTTCGCTAATACTTTACACTTAATTTTTGACATGAAAAAATACTTCCTTATAATTATTATCTCGCTTTTTTTCCTGGGATGCAGCAACAATGAAAACTCCAATAAAAACCCATATATACCCAATTACTCTTTCTCAGTAGACTTGAATCTGAACCTTCCTCTTTATTCAAACTTAAAGTATGTTAGTAATCCAATTTATTATGCTGATGTGGGTGCTAGGGGCATAATTGTCATGTATACAGGAAGTGGCTACAATGCTTTTGATGCCGCTTGCCCTAATCAAGAATTAAGTTCTTGCTCAACAATGACTATCAATGGGATCAATGCCGTTTGTTCTTGTGACAAAAAAGAATATAGCTTATTCACCGGCCAGGGAAATATGCCTTATCCGTTAAAACAATACCGCGTACAAGTAGTCAGCGAAACGCTTATTCGTATTTATAATTAAGCCCTTTTGGGTGTGATCCTAAAAATATTTTAAAACCAAAAAATCCTGAAAGTTCATATAAACTCTCAGGATTTTATTTTAATGAAAAACCATACTAAAACTTTAACATTAATCCAAATTTTTCATGCTCAGCATAATAAAACCCTAAAGAAATCATCTACCTTTTTGGAGGTTCTTCGCCATCAGATTCAATTTCTAAATTTCTCCATTTCACGGGATATATAACGAATTGTTTATCACTGATTATCTCAATAAGATAGGTTTGAAAAATTCCATTTTTATCAAATGGCGGATAGAGTTTTCCATATTTTTTTATCAAAGCTTTTTTGCTTTTTTTTCTCCATTGTTTTTCTAGTATTTCTATTTCTTCAAAAGTTGAAATTTTATATTTTGCTATTTTAGATATTGGCAAAGTGTCTGATTTAGATTTATACAAAAAACTATTCCCTCCACTACAAAAAAAAGTAAGAACAATCCCTTTTTCTTCTTGATAATAAAATTTCAATAGTTCATTGCATTTTTCCGTTTTTTCAAATTTTATATATATTATTTTTTTTTCAATTTTTTGTCCATATCCCATGAAAACAAAAAATAATAGATAGATTTTAATTAAAATACGGTTCATTTCTATAGATATTTTGAAGTGATGTATTGATATTGTCTCTTTCTGTTTGTAAAAGATTGTTCCATGCGGTTGTTCCTTTTAGTCCGAACCATGATATGGTTTCATAAAAAACTTCCGAATGTTGGTTACTATCATATTGTCTCAAGACTTCCTTTATTACATTTC
>NZ_MUNX01000060.1 GCF_002001005.1 Flavobacterium sp. A45 | reverse complement strand
ACAGAATTCGAACCTTTTATTAAATGATTTAAAGAAATTTACTAAGTGAATTCCTTATAAATTACAAAACTTTATATTTCAAATGCAATTTATATTTTTCTAGTTTTTAATCGATAGATCTGTTAAAAATTCAAATTTAGAATCCTTTAAATATCACAAATCTCACCTATTTTGGTAATCTAAATTGACTGCGTGTCACACGCTTTACTGATTTGATTTTTGATTTTTTCAATTCCTTTTTCTGTTGCATTGAATTCGAAGATGGTAATATGGTCCAAGGAATTTTTAATGGTGAACCAGCCCACTTCAGTCGCCAATTGTTCTTTCATGGACATCGCCAAAGCAAGAATATGCGTGCGAGGGTGAATGTCAAGTGAATATGTCTTTTCCATAAAAAGTACTTTTTGACACTGTGAATAAAATTAATATATTCAGAGTTATATTATTAAATTTTATTTATATTAGTAGTTTATAAGTTTCATTTTTTGATATAAAGTTTGAAGGACTTTGTTTTGTTACAGTTTTTTTTAATGAAACTATTGTTGATGGTTTTATTATTTCGTTTGTGATAGTTTTTTATTGATTTAAATTTAGTTTTTAAATATGATTAAAAAAATACTTATTGTTGATGATCATTTTATTGTAAGATCCGGAATGTCTCTTTTATTGGAAAATGAAATAGATAGTGTTCAAATTTTTGGAGCCAATGATTTTCAGGAAGCACTTGCTGAATGCGGAAAGGCTAGTTTCGATTTAGTGATATTGGACATTAATTTGCCTGGCGGGAAAAAATGTTATATGGTTGATGATTTACGAGAACTGCAAAACGATGTGAAAATATTAATTTTTTCTGCACATGAAGAGGAAATTTATGCTTTTCGTTATATCCAAGCCGGAGCCAATGGATATTTGAACAAGTTGAGCGATAGTGATACCATTGTTAAAGCTGTGAAAACAGTTTTGGAAGGAGGAAAATATATTTCAACTGATATTTTGGATAAATTTATTGCATTTTCCCAGCACAAAAGAGAAAGTAATAATCCTTTGGAAGATCTTACACATCGTGAATTTGAAATCGCGGAACTGCTTGTAAAAGGATATGGAAACCTTGAAATAGCCAATGAATTGGATATAAAAATGACCACAGTAAGCACCCACAAATTAAATATTTTTAAAAAGACACATATAACCAATATTATAGAATTATCTGAGCTTTTTAAAAAATTCAAAGGTTGACTAGTTCAAATCCGTTATTATTTCGATTTTAGAGCCTTTACCATCTTCGCTATAAAATTTTAAATCACCATGAAGTATATGAATTAGTTCTACAATCATATGTAGTCCGATTCCACTGTTTCTAAGCATTAGTTTCTCTGTAGATTGTTGATTGCTTAATTGATTGTAATATATTAAGTCTTCTTCTTTAAAGCCTTTTCCTGAATCTTCCACAACCACATATAGTTTTTTGTTTTTAATATGGCTATATACTTTAATTACGCCCTCTTCCGTGTTTTTTATTGCATTGTCAAGAATGTTATGAAGAATAACGGATAATATGTCCTTGTTTATTTTGGTGGTAACATTTTTGTCGATCTCATTTATTAAAATGTTATTGGAAGCTTCCGCAATTTCATGGAATAAATTGCATTTTGTCTGCACCAATTCCTTTAAAAAATAATCTGAATTCTCTGAAGAATTACCTCCAAAGAATATTTTGGAATAGGTTAATAGGCTATCTATGAAATTGAATAATTGGAGCGTTGATGAATAAACAGATTTTGTCATTTTCTTAAATTTTTCATCATCATAACTTTTAGATTCTTCATAAATATATTTATTGGTCATTGCCAAATATTTCAATGGACTCTTTATATCATGGCTTATGGTACCTATTAATTTTTTGTGTTGAATTATCTCTGTAGACAATTCGATTTTAGTTTTTTCTAAGTCCTTTATAATATCGTGTAATTGAGCCTTTTTACTCTTAAGGTCTTTTTCAGAAGCAATTATTTTTTTTAATGTGATGACATAATAAATACTTACGGTGCTGATTATTATTAATATAAAAAAAATATTTATAATAATTAAATTGTCTTTAATTTCCCGGGTACCATCACCAACAATATTAGAGAATCTATCTGCTGCTGCACCTAGTCTTTCACATATTAAACTGATTTCTGATGAAAGCTTATGTTTCGTTTGTTCATCTAATTTACCTGATTTAATTTTTTGATGAACTTCAATACCCATTGCATGAAGTTGATTTACTGATTCATCAGCATTTGTCCATTCTAAAATTGCTTTTTTTAGAAATGGAACGGAATTAAAATTCTTAAAAACCCAGATTAAATCATCCAAATCACCTTCCTTATTTCTCCCAGCTCTAAATCCTATTTTTGTGATGCTGTCATTTAAGTTTTTAGTTAAAGCGACTCTTGCAAACTGGTCTCCCAAAGGAACGCTTATTTCTTTATTGAACGATTCCCAACTTTTGTTGTTTTCGGTGTATAAATAAGTAATTAAATGGCGAGAGGCTTTATTCTGTCCTTTGGAATAATGGGATTCCCCGTTTATATATGCCCTTGATGCGGATAAAATTCTAATTGTGATGTAGTTTATGACGATTAATGATGTGCATGAAAAAAACAGTATAATATAGAGTAGGATTATATTGTGGTTTTTTGATTTTGGATTGTTCTTAGTTTCTGTCATTTCCTTTCATGTTTTTTTGGAATTGAAATTTAAGAAATTTAGTTAATTTTTTTGGCTTTTTTATAGTAAGAATGAACTGTATTTTAAAACTAGATTAATTCTGACAAAAATATAGTACTAATTTAATTTTCTTCTAGTACTAATTCTATGCAATTATCGGTTTTTGTTTGTGGGAATTTTTACCATACTCTTTTATAATGCAATAAATTTACTGTAGTAATAAGTTCTTTGAGTCACTATCCAATGTTATATGCGAAAAATACACATATAATAAATGTTCGTTAAAAGTTTTTTTATGTCCTAATATCGATTTGTTGTTAAAAAAAAGAGTTAGGAATCTGGTCTTATTTAAAAAGTTTAATTCTTTATTCTATGAGAAAAAAATACCCAAGCTTTTCGATTAATCAATTAGATCAATCCATTGCATTAGAAGTATTGATTAAAGGAGTGTTCAGAAGAATATTGCTTTCAATGATATTTTATGTATTTGCAACGACGACTATATCGGCTCAATGCAATACCGAAACTCCACTTCCTTTTATTGACAGCACTTTTGGCAATTTGTCGGCAACAAGTAGTCTTAGTGGTGTATGTTTGCTTTGTTCAGCTTCAAATGCATCAAGACTTATAGATGCTGATCTGAATAATTTTGCTACTGCGTCTGTTCCCATCGGTGTTGCTGGCTCCGCAAATTATAGAGTTACTGATAATGATACGGATTATCTTGCAGGTACTTATGCAGGATACAGGATTAACACTAGTGGATTGTTGAGTGTAAATTTATTGGGCTCCATTACAATCAGAACTTATTTGAATGGTGTCCTGAGAGAGACATCTACAGGGTCTTCGCTTTTGGGCGTAGGATTGCTCAATAGTTCCGGTAATAATTATGTATTAGGTTTCAATACGACAAAAAGCTTTGATGCGATTGAAATTTCCGTGGGAAGCTTAGTTGGCTTATTGAATATTCTTGATGTTTATTATCCTGTAATCAGAAATTATTGTGCAGGCCCAGCCTTAAGCTGCAATACTGCATCTCCAATGAATCTTCCGACTTATCCTGTGAGCTTAGAGGCTTCCCATACAGGCGTCTCGGGTGTTACTGTAGGCAATATTTTTAATGCTGAAAATGTGACTAGCTCCAGTACAGGAGATTATGCGACAATAACTTTAACGGCAGGTATTGCAAGTTCAGGCAGTATTTCGGTAAAAGATCAACTTACGGATTATCCAGCAGGTACTTATGCTGGTTTTGAAATCGAAAATTCTAATTTGCTAAATGTTTCCGCTTTAGGGAATATACGTATAACAACCTATCTAAATGGAGCGCCACAAGATCAATTCTCTGGGAATAATCTAGTTGTCAATGGTACTTTGCTAAATAATTCAGGTCGATATAAAGTAGGTTTTGTATCGACTAAATCATTTGATGAAGTTCAGATTTCAATTAACCAAACATTGGCTTTGAATTTGGGTTCAACAAGAGTCTATAGTGCAGTTTTTGAAAATTTCTGTGCCGGACCAGATTTGGTTTGTAATACACAAACAGGGATGGTGGCTCCAACTTATCCCGTATATATTAACGGCGTAAATACAGGTATTGATGGTTTGGTTTGTGCGCTTTGTTCTATAAATAATTCGGAGAATTTAATTGATCAAAATACATCAAATTTTGCTCAAATTAATTTAACGGCAAGTGTCGGAAACAGTGGCAGTATTTCGGTAAAGGATCAGATAACAGATTACCCTATCGGTTCTTTTGTTGGTTTTACTTTAGAGAATCCTTCATTGTTGAATGTAAATGCCTTAGATGCTCTTACTATAAGAACGTACCTCAATGGAGTACTTCAGGAAACTAAATTTGGAAATTCTGCATTGGCCGCAGTGGGAACCGATCTTTTGGTGGGAAGCAGTATACAGACTATTGGTTTTGTAACGACTAAATCTTTTGATGAAGCTCGCATTACTATAGCAAATACAGCAACGGTAAGTTTAGGTGTCGTAAATGTTTATAATGCTGTTTTTCAAAAATTGTGTCCGGTAACTTTAGAATGTAACAAGACTTATGCATTGACAAATCCAACATTTCCTGTAGTCATTGATAGCGGTAAGACAGGTGTTGATGGAGTAGCCTGCGTGGCTTGTGCCGTGAATAACACCAATAATGTATTGACAGCAAGCAATACAGATTTTGCTACTATTTTGGTTACGGCGGGAGTAATAACACCTGCTTCCATCGCTGTTCTGGATCAGCTATCTACATATCCAGTGGGAACTTTTGCCGGATTTACCATAAAAGATTTAAATAGTTTAATTCAGTTGGATTTATTTAGTTCTTTGACTATTTCCACATATTTGGATGGGGCTTTAAGAGAATCAAAAAGTGCTTTACAGTTACTGAATCTATCTTTATTGACACCTTATGGCTCAGGTTCGGGTATTTATAATGTAGGTTTCCAAGCGTCTCAAACTTTTGATGAAATCAGGATTAGTGTTGGGTCTCTTGCAAGTGTTATCAATGACATTAATGTATATGGAGCATTTATTAACACGGCAAGTACTAGTGGGGGGACATTATTTTGTGCCGTTATCGATGCTGTCGATGATCCTTTTTCGCCAATTGTTGGATCTATTGGTAACCCTAATTTAGGGAATGTATTGACAAATGATACTAAAGATGGAAATCCAGTCGCAATAAGTGACATTGACTTAACAGTAATTACTCCCGCTGTACCAATGACAGTTGGAGCACCAGTACCTTTTGTAGATCCTGTGACTGGTGTGGTGAGTATTCCTGCGGGAACTCCTGCGGGTAATTATACTATTACTTACCAAATTTGCTACAAATTAAATTCATTGACTTGTGATTCGGCTACAGTAACAGTAAATGTAACTGCAGCGGTAATTGATGCAGTAAATGACACCAACACAGGAACAATTTATGGAGCAACTGGAGGTAATGCAGGTATTAATGTTTATTCTAATGATACTTTAAACGGGAATCCGGTAAATCCATCGGATGTTGTTTTGACTTCTCTTCTAAATGGACCACTCACGGTAAATACTGACGGAAGTGTAATGGTAGCACCGAATACTCCAGGAGGAACTTATACTATAGATTATACTATTTGTGAAAAAATAAATCCTGCAAATTGTGATACAGCTACAGTTACAGTTTTTGTGTCTTCTTCAAGTATCGCTTTGGTAAAAGTTGGAGCAGTGGGAGGTAGCGGAATGGCCGGAGATTTGATTACCTATACTTTCACAGTGACCAACACTGGTAATACCACATTAAGTAATATTGTTATCGATGATGCTTTGACCAATAGTGTGAATTTGGCGGTAACTCCAAGCACATTGGCTCCAAATGCTGTAGGTACTGTAACTGCAACTTATACAATCCAGCAAGTCGATGTGAATACAGGGCAGGTGACTAACAGCGCCACGGTAACAGGAACTACTCCAACGGGTGGAACGGTGACTGATACTTCGGGAACAACGATTACAAATGATACCCCGACAATAACTACTTTGACTCCAAGCCCAAGTATTGCTGTGGTAAAAACTGGAGCGGTTAGCGGAACTGGAACAGTAGGAGATGTGATTACTTATACTTTTACGGTGACAAACACCGGGAATACTACATTGACTAACATTTTTATTGACGACGCATTGACTGCAAGTACAAACTTAGCAGTAACTCCAAGCACATTGGCTCCAAATGCTGTAGGGACCGCAACTGCTACTTATACAATCCAGCAAGTCGATGTGAATACAGGGCAGGTGACTAACAGCGCCACGGTAACAGGAACTACTCCAACGGGTGGAACGGTGACCGATACTTCGGGCACAACGATTGCCAACGATACCCCAACAGTAACCACTTTGACACCAAGTCCAAGTATTGCTTTGGTGAAAACTGGAGTAATAGGTGGAACCGGTGAAGTAGGTTATATAATCTCTTATACTTTTACGGTTACCAATACAGGAAATACCAGCTTGAGTAATATCTTCATTAATGATGCTTTGACAAACAGTGTGAATCTGATGGTGACTCCAAGTACATTAGTACCAAATGGAATAGGAACTGCAACGGCAAGTTATACTATTCAACAATCGGATATGGATACCGGCAAAGTGACTAACAGCGCCACTGTAACAGCAACTAAGCCAACGGGCGGAACGGTGACCGATACTTCTGGCACAACAATTATCAACGATACCCCAACTGAAACTATACTGACTCCAAATCCTAGCATTGCAGTGGTGAAAAGTGGATCGGTTGAAGGGTCAGGATCGGCAGGAGATATGATTACCTATACCTTCACTGTTACCAATACAGGAAATACCACATTAAGTAATATTGTTATCAATGATGTTTTGACGAACAGCGTGAATTTGGCGGTTAGCCCGAGCATATTGGCACCAAATGCCACGGGAACCGCTACCGTAACCTATACAATCAAACAATCCGATATTGATGCTGGGCAAGTGACCAATAGTGCCACGGTAACGGGAACTACACCAACGGGCGGAACTGTAACCGATACTTCGGGGACAACAATTACTACCGACACCCCGACAGTAACGCCGCTTACGCCAAATCCAAGCATCGCTTTGGTAAAAGTGGGCGCCGTAGGAGGAACAGGTACAGTAGGTGATGCTATCACTTATGGTTTTACAGTTACCAATACTGGAAATACCACCTTGAGCAATATCATTGTCAATGATGTTATGACGAACAGCGTGAATTTAGCGGTGACCCCAAGCATATTGGCACCAAATGCCACGGGAACTGCTACCGTAACCTATACAATCAAACAATCCGATATTGATGCTGGGCAAGTGACCAATAGTGCCACGGTAACGGGAACTACACCAACGGGTGGAACCGTAACCGATACTTCGGGGATAACAATTACGACCGACACCCCGACAGTAACGCCACTTACTCCAAATCCAAGCATCGCTTTGGTAAAAGTGGGCGCCGTAGGAGGAACCCGTACTGTAGGTGATTTGGTTACCTATACCTTCACTGTTACCAATACAGGAAATACCACCTTGAGCAATATCATTGTCAATGATGATTTGACCAATAGCGTGAATTTGGCGGTTAGCCCGAGCATATTGTCACCAAATGCCACGGGAACTGCTACTGCAACCTATACAATCAAACAATCCGATATTGATGCTGGGCAAGTGACCAACAGTGCCACGGTAACGGGAACTACACCAACGGGTGGAACTGTAACCGATACTTCGGGAACAACAATTACTACCGACACCCCGACAGTAACGCCGCTTACTCCAAATCCAAGCATCGCTTTGGTAAAAGTGGGCGCCATAGGAGGAACCGGAACTTTGGGTGATTTGATTGCCTATACCTTCACTGTTACCAATACTGGAAATATCACTTTGAGTAATATCATTGTCAATGATGCTTTGACCAATAGTGTAAATTTAGCGGTGACCCCAAGCATATTGGCACCAAATGCCACGGGAACTGCTACCGTAACCTATACAATCAAACAATCCGATATTGATGCTGGGCAAGTGACCAATAGTGCCACGGTAGCGGGAACTACACCAGCCAACGGAACAGTTACGGATATTTCAGGGACAACAATTACCAACGACACCCCAACAGTAACAACACTGAATGCACAGAGTAGTATTAAAATCATGAAAGAGGGTGTTTATGAAGATAAGAATAAAGATGGCATAGCAAATATAGGCGATGTTGTAAACTATACGTTTACGATAAGTAACACAGCTAATACTGCTATACGAAACATTACAATAAAAGATGATAATGTACCTACAGTTCGAGGGATTTTGAACATATTGGCCGCTGGTGCCTCTGATGGTATCACTTTCACGGCAGTGTATCCAATTACAAATACAGATATAGCATTAGGATATGTTTATAACTCAGCTTTAGCATCAGCGATTTCTTCCGCAAACGCAACAATTACAGCTTTTTCAGAAGATCCTACTCCGTGTATTGTATGTCCAACAAACTCTAATTGCCCGACTTGTACAATAACCGCTATCCCTCAAGCGCCTTCTATAGCAATTGTAAAAAAAGCGGTCTTTGATGATAATAATGGAGATGGGTATGCAGAAATAGGAGAAACAATAAGTTATTCCTTCACAGTTATGAATACTGGAAATCTACCTCTTACAAATGTCACCCTTACTGATGCTTTACCAGGAATTGTAATTATGGGTGGGCCAATAGACTTAGCAGTAGGAGCAACAGATGGTGCATCGTTTCATGGCCTTTATCATTTAACTCTGCAAGACATTATCAAAGGAACTGTAAGCAATCAGGCTTTAGTGAAAGGAACAACCCCGTCTGGAGTAGAAGTTGTCGATATGTCAGATGATGATAGTCCTTTACAAGATGAACCTACAGTTTTGGGCATTGATGGTTGTAGTCTGGAAGTATTTAATGCTGTATCTCCTGATGGTGATGGTTTAAATGATTTCTTCCGCATTCTAGGCATAGAATGTTATCCAAAAAACACAGTGGAAATCTTTAATCGTTGGGGAGTTAAGGTATATGAGGCCGAAGGGTATAATAACGATACTGTAATTTTTAGCGGTATTTCTGAGGGGAGGGTAACAGTCAATAAATCGGAAGGGTTACCAAGCGGGACATATTTTTATATTGTTAAGTACGAAGATTTTAGTGGTAATGGAATTGATAAATCGGGTTATTTGGATTTAAGCAGAGATTAATTTAAAAATTTTCGAGTCATCATTATTATTTCTTCAGATAAAAAAAAACAATAAATATCTACATATGAAAAACCTAGTAATTATTTTATTGTTAGTGAATATATCGATATATGCACAACAAGACGCCCAATATACAAATTACATGTATAATACAATTAATATCAATCCTGCATATGCAGGCAGTCGCGGAGTGACCAGCATTTTCGGCTTGCATAGAACCCAATGGGTAGGACTTGATGGAGCCCCAGTAACCAATACGCTCTCAGTAAATACTCCAATCGAAAATTCAAATATAGGCGTTGGGTTGTCTTTTGTAAATGACAGAATTGGGGCATCAGACGAGTCTTCAATTTCTGCCGATGTATCTTATACCATTCAAACTTCGAGTGTTTATAGATTGTCAGTAGGACTGAAAGGAACAGCCCATTTGTTGAATGTAGATTATACAAAACTGAATCGATACAATTTGAATGATCCAAAATTTCAAAATAATATTGACAATGAATTTTCACCCAATATCGGTGCAGGACTTTATTTTTACTCAGACAAACTTTATTTAGGGTTGTCAGTTCCTAATTTTCTGGAAACCAATCTTTATAACGATAATGCTTCGGCGACTTCATTAGAGCGTATGCACTATTATTTGATAGGAGGTTATGTTTTTGATTTAAGTTCCAGCATTCAATTCAAACCTGCCTTTATGTGTAAAACAACTGCGGGTTCTCCATTGCAAGTAGATTTATCAGCAAATTTTTTATTTAATGAAAAATTTGTTTTGGGTGCAGCATGGAGGTGGGATGCAGCCGTGAGTTTTATGGCCGGCTTTCAAGTCAGTCAGGGGTTGTATATTGGATATGGTTATGATTTAGAGACAACCAAATTAGCCAATTACAATTCGGGTTCGCATGAAATATTTTTGCGATTTGAGTTGTTCAAAAAACAAGAGAGAGTTGTATCACCTAGATTTTTCTAAAAAACGAGACGATTATGAAAAAAATAACTACCTATTATATTGTGTTTATCATTTGTGTGGTGAATGTATATTCGCAAAAGTCAAGTTTAGCTAAAGGAGATAAAGAATACAGCCAATTTGCCTATGTTGATGCCATAAAAACGTATGAACGACTGTTTGAGAAAGGATACAAATCAGCAGATATTATAGAAAAATTAGGAAACTCCTATTATTTTAAAGCAGATTTGCAGAATGCCGCCAAGTGGTACGGCGAATTATATTCTTTGGCTCCCGATTTAAGTCCAGAATATTATTATCGTTATGCACAATCCTTAAAAGCAATTAAAGAGTATGATACCGCTGATCAAATGATGGCAAAATTCAGTCAAATGAATACTAATGAGCGAAGAGCAAAATTAGCAATTGAACAAAAAGACTATTTGGCTATAATCAAGAAAAATTCTGGACGATATACTATAGAAAATGCCGGAATTAATACTGAATATTCTGATTTTGGAAGTTCTTTTTTTGGAGACAAAATAGTTTTTAGCTCAGCCAGACCCAATGGAAGAATATACGAAAGAAAGGATTCTTGGACAGGTGAAGGTTACACAAACCTCTATATGGCCGATAAAAACGAGTATGAAACACTCTCAACAGCTGAACATATTTCTGGAAATATTAACTCTAAGTTCAATGAATCAACAGCTGTTTTCACAAAAAATGGCGAAACTGTTTATTTTACCAGAAACAACTATTTAGAAAAAAAAGGAAAAGATAAAGACGGAACCATATTACTGAAAATATATAGAGCAACATTAAAGAAAGGGACTTGGGAGAATATAACGGAATTACCGTTTAATAGTGACAATTACAATGTGGCACATCCTGCTTTAAGCCCAGATGAGAAATATTTATATTTTGCATCTGATATGCCAAGTACTTTAGGACAATCGGATATTTTTAAAGTGGCCATTAATCTTGACGGCAGTTTTGGAACACCCGAAAACCTAGGCGATATCATTAATACGGAAGGGAGGGAAACATTTCCATTTATTACAGAAGACAATGAACTTTATTTCGCTTCAGATGGACATCCGGGTCTAGGTGGCCTTGACGTATTTGTCTATAAAGTAGAAAATGAAAAGTGGTATAAAAAAGTATTAAATGTGGGTGAAACATTGAATAGTCCCAAAGATGATTTTGGTTTCTTGATTAATTCAGTTACACGACTTGGTTATTTTACCTCCAATAGGGACGGAGGTGTGGGTAATGATGACATTTATAAGTTCAAAGAACTTAAAAAAATACAATATCCTTGTGAACAATTTTTAGCTGGAAAAGTAACCGATAAAGCATCGGGAATATCACTTGATGGATCAAAAGTAACTTTGTTTGATAGCGAGTATAAAATGCTAAAAGTAGTCATGGCTAATAACAAGGGAGAATTTGATTTTGGACCAGTTGGATGTAATACCAAATATTACATTAAAGCAGAAAAGGAAGCCTACAATACTATTGAAGTACCAGTGGTTATTGCAGGTGAATCCGGAACAACATTCGTGCCATTGATGTTGGATAAATCAGTTAAGGAATTAAAAATTGGTGATGATTTAGCAATAGTATTAGAATTAAAAACAATTCTATTTGATTTGAATAAATCTAACATTCGACCTGACGCAGCTATAGAATTAGCTAAAATTTTGGATGTAATGCAACAAAATCCAAACATAAAAGTAGATATTCGATCCCATACTGATTGCAGAAATACTGCGGATTATAACAAAAAGCTGTCTGATCGAAGAGCAAAATCAACAATGGCATGGTTAGCAAAAAATGGAATTAACAAAAAGCGCTTGACTGCAAAAGGATACGGAGAATCCCAGTTGCTTAATAAATGTTCTGATGGTGTTAAATGTTCGGAAGCTGAACATCAAGTCAACAGAAGAAGTGAATTTATTATAGTTAAGTAATAGACCCCACAAGGTTTCCTTTATAAAAAGTTTAATCTTTTGGACTTAAATTTAAAAGTAAAAAAGAGTCTTGTAGATGCTATTATAATTTAATGATTATTTTAGAGAGTAGAATGTAATAAAAAAGTCTGTAAATGTTAAGATTTACAGACTTTTGATTTGATTTGAAAATGAATTTGTGGGATAGCCACGGTAACAATTAGAGATCTTATTCCTATATTAATGTTTATTGATAGCCAATCAGATAGACCAGATATAATCAGTTTTTTTCAGACTTCCTCTTTACTTTTATTGAATTGACTTTATCTAAGTTTGATTTCGATATAGCACGCCTAAAAAGGGAACTATTTTGTCATTAAAAACTATTTTTTTACTATCCTTATTTCAATTTTGAAGTAGATCATTATTTCTTGTTTAGAAAAATAAAATCTGAATTTTATATTAGAAGTGGTATTTTGCTGCAATACATACATTTCTTCCCGATGCATTAATGCCCGACGCAAAAACGCGATACTGTAGGTCTAAAATATTTTCAATTCCGGCATAAACAGACAGATTTTTATCGACATTAAAAGATGTTTTGAAATTAATGGTTTGCCATGATGGCATACCTCCTTTTGGGGCATATTTTTCATTGTCTTCCCCATTCATGGAATAATATCTAATATCTTTCTTGCCATTAAATAACATATAGAAATCCAGGAGCATCACTTTATTTTCATATTTCAGTCCTGTTTTTCCATATATTGGAGAAATATGATCCAACGGAGTATTCCCCGCATGATCTAGTATTTCCCCTTTGGTAAAAGTTACCATACCGTAAATTATCAGTGGCTTTGTGATAGCCGTATTCAGGGTGGAAGAAAAACCTCCTATATAAGCATTTCCTTTATTTTGCATAGCAAATATCCCGCTTTCAACTCCTTCGTAAATTATTGAATTCTTTCCATTATACAAAAAATGATCTGTAACAATGGCATCAAAAAGGCGAGTGTAATAAATAGTATTATCGAACTGAATTCCCCTTCCCTGTCCAAATTTTAAACTCAAATCAGCTGTTACTGATTTCTCTGGAGCAATATCTGGATTAGGTACAATCAAAGTTCCAGGTACTGATTCGAAAAGCTTTCCCAAATCATCCACGTTTGGAACTCTGTAACCAGAAGCCAAATTGAAAACCAATTTAGTACTCTTAATGTCCTTCGAAATTCCGGCAGAACCGCTATAAGTGAAGTTATTCTGCTGTATAATATCATATGGAAGTTGAAAAAAAGAATTATTAGAAATAGTGCTTTTTAAGGAAGAATAACCTGTACGCATTCCTAAATTATAGAAAGTAGTTTCGTTTATTTTTTCATTATAAGTTACAAAAATATCTGTTCTTAAAGTCTGATTTATACCGTTTGGGTAACGAGTATCTGTCGGAGTTACAATGCCAGTAATTCGATTTGAACTAGTAGCAGTCGAATTCAAATCATCATAAAAGAATTCTGCTCCGTAAAGAAAATCACCCTTAACTAATTTTCTTCTGAAATCTGCATTAAAAGCAAATACGTTTACTTTTTCAACTTGATTTTTGATTTTATCATCGTTAAATTTTCTTGAGATCCTGCTTTCTTCAATGTTTTGGTAGCTCACTCCAAGATTCATATCACTGTTAAATAAGGAATTTTGTTTCGAAAATTTATAAGCTGAGAGAAATCTTTTTTGCGGGCCATAATTCCAAACAGCATATTTCAGCCCCGAACCCGATGGATCTGTAAGACGATCATATCTTGGTATATCTGAAGAAATCGAATACTGCAGATTCAAGCTGTGCTGAATATATTCATCCTGTTGAAAAATTATCTTTTGCATTCCATTATATTGCTTATATCCCGAAAATTTCTGAATAAGCGGACTCCCATTCTTTACCAGATAATCGACATTATTCAAAGTTTCAACATATTGAGGACGCTCGCCAAAGGATCCATTCCTTTTACTATAATTTCCTCCCATTCTCAAATCGTTATAACTATTGTAAGAGAAAGACGATAGAGAACTCCATCTTTTACCTGCAATATTAAAATCAAAATATTGTGTTAAACCCTTATTGGAACTATTATATCTTACCATTGAATTTCCTGAAAACATTTTGTTGTTTGTTTGGGACAGAAACATGGGATTTTTTGTTTTCATATTAATAACACCACCCAACGCATCACTGCCATAAATAGTAGATGCTGGTCCAAAAAGCACATCAATCTGTTTCAGCGAGTTTTCGTCGACCGTAATTATATTCTGTAAATGTCCTGCTCTGTAAATAAGGTTGTTCATTCTGATTCCATCGACAAGAAGCAGAATCTTATTGGCTTCAAACCCGCGTAACACAGGACTACCTCCCCCTTGTTGAGACTTCTGAACAGATACTGTACCTGTGTTGGCTAGTAGATCGGCAGTATTTTGACTTTTTTGAAATTCTATTTCCTTTTGCGAAATGTGTTCAATATCTTGAGTGGACTTGGTGTAGCGTTCTGTGATTATATGTATTTCTTTTAATTTTCGTGCCTCTGTAGTATCGGCAATTTCTTGTGAATAAGATTTAATGCCTATAAAGAACATTGTTAAAATGCATAACTTTCTCATTTATTGATATTATTATTATTATAAAAATATAGAGGTCAATATTTAATTACATATAATTTGTTTGTGTGAAATATTTTCAGACTTAACCATTTTTTTTATTAGGTTATTGAAAATCGTGTTTTTATTTTGAGAACGGTTTATTCTATATGAGAACTCATTAAAATAGCGTTCAATATTCCTTTCACTTACCCATGAATATGTTGTTCTTATGCAAGTTTTGATTTGATAAATCATCGTATGCAAAGCCTTAAAGTTTGCTCCTGATTCACTTGGGATTTGTGTAATATTATAATCTTTAGAAATTGGTCTATATCCTTTCCAATTGTCTGTGGTTATTTTTGCTTGTTTACTAATGTGCTTGTCGAATATTCCACTTAGTGATTTTGCCGAAAAGTTCTTTATTTTCAAAGCATAAAATCGTTTTACTTTTCCATCATCAGTTAATTCTACTGCACAAACAGACTTTTTCTTTTTACTATCGTAACTTCTTCCCTGTTTAGATTCCTCATGTCCTCCAACTACAAATTCATCTACATGCACAATGCCATCGATAGGATTATTTCTACTAGATTTCATCGCTTCTCTTACCTTATGCATAAATAATCTTGCGGTATTTTCCTGAACCCCATAACGAACACTTATTTGCATCGCCGAAAGACTTTTTGTAGTAGTTGACATTTCAAAACAAATGAAAAATGCCTTTCTTAAACCAAATTTTACTTTGTGAAATAAGGTGTTGGTTGTACTAGATTCTGTATCACTACAAATGTTACAGGTGCGTGAAAAATCCCTACGAACTTGGCTTTTCTTATGACCACATTTTCTGCAAATATATCCCTCTTCCCACTTCAAAATAGACAAGTATTCTTTACAATCTTCATCTGTTTTAAAGCGTTAAGCGAACTCTATGAGGCTTTGACCTTTAAAAATATTCATAAATAAACGTTTTTATTGAATCTAAAGATATGAAACTAAATAATGACCTCTAAAAAATTAAAAAGCATAACGTTGTGGTCCACCACGTCTTATTTCTTCACTACAATTTGTTTCATATTTTTTGAAGTTTTCTCTAAAAGCATTAGATAATTTAAAAGCCATTTGATAATAAGCTTCATCATCGTTCCATGTAGTTCTTGGGCTTAAGACATTAGTTGGTACACCTGGACATGACCTAGGTTGTGCTACACCAAATACCGAATCAATATGGTAAGTATCGTAGCTATACAATCCTAAGTCTCCATTTAAAACCGCATTTATCATCGCTCTGGTATATTTTAACTTCATACGAGTTCCTACACCATAAGGCCCACCTGTCCAACCCGTGTTTACCAACCAAACATTTACACCCGAAGAAAGCATTTTTTCGCTTAACATTTCGGCATATTTCGCTGGATGCAATGGCATGAATGGAGCACCAAAACAAGCTGAAAATGATGGTTGTGGTTCTATAACCCCTGCTTCGGTTCCAGCAACTTTGGCTGTGTAACCAGACATAAAATGATAAGCGGCTTGATTAGGTGTCAATTTTGAAATAGGAGGCAGCACCCCAAACGCATCCGCCGTTAAGAAAAAAATGTTTTTCACATTTTCACTAATAGAGGGGACTTTAATATTTTCAATAAAATCTATAGGATAACTCACTCGGGTGTTCTGAGTTATAGATGTGTCTTCAAAATCTACGTGTCCCTTAGAATCTAAAATAACATTTTCAAGAATGGCTCCTTTTTTAATAGCATCATAAATTTCTGGTTCATGGTCTCTCGATAGATTAATAACTTTGGCATAACAACCACCTTCAAAATTAAAAACCTTGTTATCTTTTGTCCAACCATGCTCATCATCTCCAATTAAACTTCTGTTAGGGTCTGTAGATAATGTTGTTTTTCCAGTACCAGAAAGTCCAAAGAAAATAGCTGTATCTCCATTTTTACCAATATTAGCACTGGAGTGCATTGGGAGAGTTTCTTTATAAACCGGAAGAATAAAATTTAGTGCTGAAAAAATACCCTTCTTTATTTCTCCTGTGTATCCCGTCCCCCCAATTAAGGCCATTTTTCTTGTAAAATCTAAGATGGCAAAATTAGGCTGTCTTGTACCATCTTCAGCTGGATTAGCCATAAAACCAGGTGCATTAATAACAGTCCATTCTGGAATAAAATCATCTAGTTCGTTCTCTGTAGGTCGCAGAAACATATTATATGCGAACTGATTACTCCATGGGAATTCATTTATAACTCTAATATTTAATCTATAATCTTTGTCTGCGCAGGCATAACAATCTCTCACAAAAATTTCCTTATTAGATAAATAAGCAATAACCTTGTCATAAAGTTTTTTAAACTTATCAGAATCAAAAGGTATGTTTATTTTTCCCCACCAAATTAAATCTTCAGTAATAGCATCCTTAACGATAAATCTATCTTCTGGTGAGCGACCAGTAAATTTTCCTGTATTTACAGCCAAGGCGCCTGAAGAAGCCTCAATAGCTTGTTCTTTTTCAATAGATAAATCATGAAGTTCTTCTGGCGAAAGTTGATATTGTACATTTGCATTTTTGATTCCATAGTTTTCCAACGAAATCGTTTTCAATAATTGATCGTAATTTCTCATAAATTTTAATAAAATATATCATTTTTAACATTACTATCATAAATAATTATAACATTCCTAATATTTAAGATATTATTTTCACAGCTAAGCAATTTAATTGCATTTTTATTTTTGGTAAGAATATTTATTTGTTACATATTCTTCTCAATTACAGTCATTAAGAATACCATCTTCTCCTTTTTTTGGATTAGTTCTTAATAATAAGACTTTTTAAACCAATAGTAATCCCCTCTTTGTTGGTTAACTTCAAAAGATATAAACCACTAGATTGATTCATTAACTTGATTACTTTTTTATTTTCTTCAATAGTTTCCAAATTTGAATGCTTAACCAAATTGCCTAATGTATCATATAAATAGTAGTTGGCAGGATCACATTCTTTTGAATTATAACTAACGTACAATATATCAGATGCTGGATTTGGGCTTATTACTATATTATGTAATACTTGATTTTCTACGGAATCTTCTAAAGTTTTGTTTTTATCATTTACATTCTTTGCCGCTAGATTATTGGAGGGTATTGTTATATTATAATCTTCAACCTCTCCTTGTTGTGTACCACAAGTCTCAGGATTAATTACTCCAGTATTAGAATAATTCTTTCTTATGCGCATTTTTAATGTTTTATCTTTTACGGCACTAGCAGGAATATTAATTGTTCCTGTGGATTCCCCTGTATGATAATTATTAGGAGCTGCGAATGCCGTCATATTGATTTCTTCTGCTGCATCATAAAAATCTCCGTCTTTATTGAAGTCAATCCACACAGCTACATTATGGTCATTCCATGAATTATAAAAAGGGGTTGTTATCTTAATATTATAATTAGTATCCGCTTGCAACTCTATTTCGTCGTTATAATGGGTATACTGGTTTGATATATAACTATTATAACTACTTTCTTTAGTAAAGATATTTTTAGCAGTAGCATTATTAGTTATATCAACTTTTCTGATATCAGAATAGAGATTGGGAGCTGCTGCTAGTTCACCATTGGCATCACAGTAATCGGGTAATATAATTACATCATATTCTTCTACCTCCCCTACCTGCGTATCACAAATATTTGGATTAATAACATTATCCTCATTGGCAACATTTCTTATACGCATTTTTAAATACTCATTTTCCACAGCTCCCTCAGGTATAACAATAATTCCGGAACTAAAACCATTCCAATTATCAACTTGTCCTGCTCCCTGAAGATCTTCCATAACAATCTCTTCACCAGCATCGGTAAAATCTCCATCTCTATTAAAGTCTATCCAAGCTCCAACTTTTTGATGGTCATAAGCAGTACCAAACCCAAAAAAACGTACTGTTACACCTAAGGTGTTAGTTTCTCTCTTTTTTAATTTTATGGGAGCATTTGTATAATAAAAATATTCTCCTTGACTATACTGAGAATCGTTACTAAAGTCATTAACATTGTCTATTTCAACTTTTGTTATATATGGTTGCCAAGCCATATTGGCTTCTCTTTCTCCATTTGCTACACAATAGCTTGAAGCACGTATTTTATACATAAATCCATAAGTTTCACTATATTCAACAACTTTATTATCAGTAAAATATGCCTTTACCTTAAAATATATACTATCCCCTATAACTGCATTTGGTGCCAGAGCAGTATCTGACATCCATTCATTATTATTTGGATTTCCCAATATGGTCATTTTAATATTATTGTTGTAAGTACGACTATTAATAGAGTACTGCACGTTAACACTATCTATGGCGAATACTGCACTTTCAATTTTTGCTTTTACGCGCTGAGGCATCCCTACGGCTGGAAAAACATCTGTTGGTGTATTGGTAATGCTTGTTTTTATTATTTTAGGGTAATCTTCTTTCTCAGCAAGAGGTACTTCCCACAATCCCCTACCCCAAGTAGCTGCTCTTAAAGTATTTGCACCTGTAACTATAGCCAAATCCCTAATAGCAACATTGGGCAGATTATTATCAAATACTTGCCAGTTATCATTACTTTCCCAATTTCTTGTATAGACTCCTCGCTCGGTCCCCACATAAATATTCAAATACCTATCTACAACCACGCTATGAATGGGCATTTGGTTTAAATCATGCGTAATACTGGTCCAGGTAACTCCATTATCTGATGATTTATAGACTTTATCATTTCCATCTTCATGATTCCCATAAACAACAACAATCCTACCTGGACTCATTGGGTAAAATGCCACATCTGTAATGGCCGTGGTGGGTAAACCATTTCTAATATCCTCAAATGTAACTCCATCATCTGTTGATAATCTTATTTTCTCGTTATGAGTAACAATAATATCAGAGTTAAATTCTGAGATGGCCGCAACATCAATAGCATTTGCTGTTCCTTCACCAAAAATATTGGTACTAACAGCCTCCCAAGTTTCGCCAAAATCATTGCTCTTATGGATGTCGTCCGTAAAGCTATAAACAGTCATTTGATCATGAGGATCTATGAGCAATGGGGCCACCCAATCACCATCTTTATCCTTACCTTCCGGGGTAACATTTTTCCTGTTTTTTCCTCCGTCTATTGTTCTGTATCGGTTCCCATATTGAGAACTAGCAATCGCCCACTTATCATTTAATGGATGAATAACAGATGCTCCGCCATCACCTTGTGAAAACTCTATCCATCCGTTTTCATCCCTTAAACTAGAACCTGCATCTTGGGCGCCACAAACAGTAACATCTGCATTGGATTGGCTAACTGAAAGCGCATAGTTTTGCCTTATGCTTTGCCCTTCAAATAATTTCCATTCTAATTTGTTGTTGTTCCACGTACTTTTAGCTAAAAAGCCATCGGTACTAACCCAAAAATTATTATTAATAAATTTACCTCTTCTTATATCGGCATGTACATAATCTTTATTGTTTGCATAATCTTCATCTCCCCTGTCCCATTTTGTATTCTCAGCGAAAGTAACCCCTTTGTCGTCACTGTAATACACATTTTGTCCCATAACAATCATTTTCTCACTATCGTCATCACTTACACAAACACCTCCTAACAATAATTTTTCTGGCATATCTTTTCGTTGCCTTGTCCAAGTGTCTCCTTTATCTGTTGATCTCCATAAGCCTTCCTCACTATAAGCAAAGACACAATCAGCACAGTCAGCACTTACATCAATAGACGGTTCTGATTTACTTCCATCCAACCTACCCTTCATTTGTTTAAACGTTAGCCCTCTATCGTCTGAACGATAAAGAACAGTATTATAGGGTGTGCTTACATACATAACTTCATCATCTGTTGGGTGAAAAACAATATCTTTTACATCAATACCTGCAGCTCCAACACCAATAACACTATATCCTGCTGTAGTTGCTAAACAATCGGTTGATCTATAAAGTCCTTCGGTTGTTCCTACAAAAACTAGGTTGTCTTTATCAGGATGAAAAGCTATTTTAAATACCTTACCATTATTACCTAAACCGGCCCAGTTTAAATTATTGGGATTAAAATTTGTTACATTCCATGTAAGCCCTCCATCTCTAGACTCATAAATACCTTCCGATGTATAGTTCTTGGCGTTTTGTACATTAATCAAAATATGATTGATGTCGTCTGGGTCAACTGCTATGGTATTAACCCCTGTTGCTACCAATGCATCTGTGGTACACGCCCAAGTATCACCACTATCTATTGAGCGCCAAAAACCACCACTTATTGAACAAACGTACATGGTCTGCTCATTGGCACTTACATAAAAATCTTCAATCCTACCTAAGCCAACACTTTGATGAGAACCTACCGTACCTATTCTATCAGGTCCTCGAGCTACCCAAGGCTCACTTTGCATTATCTTATTAGAACTGGACCTTTTTGAAAATATTGATTGGGATTTTGCTTTTGCAGAGGTATTAAATACGGCATATAAATCGACATTGTTCCTCACTCCCGTTGGGTAATAGCTACTTTCGTTCTCATAAACCCAGCGTTGGTATTGTTTATAACCTGAGCCTTTTTCATGTTTTTTTCCAGGCCCCAATCCATCAAAATACCTTTCGGCTTCTTTTACAACATCATAAAAATTAACGTTATTATCGTACATCATACTCTTATATTCTTGCGCATTAAGCCCTAAAGTAATTATGCTAAAACAAAGCATTAGGTTGTGTTTGATTTTTTTCATTGGTAAATTGGTTATGTTAATAATTTAGTTGATTTTAAAATTAAAGAGCTTATTATATTTTTTTTTAAAAATTATATTTAAAATCTCTATTGATATTTTACTAGCTTGTTTCAACTAGTTTTGCTTTTTCCATAAGTAATATAAGTCCTTCCAATGGAATACCTTTTTCATCGGTAATTGTTTAGAGTCTTATTTTAGTACAAAATTGCTTTTTTCGTAGTCTAAAAAAAAGCAAATGTAGTTAACGGTCAATTTGGCAGAATTAACGTTTATAATTTATAATATGACTATCCGTTATTTGTACCTTTTGTTCTATTGTCTTATATTTGGAAGAGAATCAAAAATAAACAGTTATGAATTTGCGTAAATTTTTTGAAAAATATCCTGATGAATCTTCTTGCATTGAAGGCTTTAAGAAAAAACGTCTAGAAATTGGAATTGTTTGTAAAAAATGTGGACATTTAGAACATTCTTTTCGTAAAACTGATTTGAAATTTCAATGCAAAAAGTGTGGAAGTCGAATTAGTCTTCGTTCTGGAACTGTAATGGAAAATTCGAATTTACCTTTCCAATATTGGATGCTTTGCATTGAGCTAATGACGCTCTCGAAAAAGAGTTTTTCGGCATTAGAAATGCAACGTATGTTAGGTCACAAACGCTATGAACCAATTTGGTTAATGATGCACAAAATACGTCGTGTAATGAGTAAACTCGATGAAAAATATAAATTGGACGGTTGCATTGAATTTGATGAAGGATTTTTTGAAAGAGTTGACAACAAAGATGTTATCGAAGATAAAGATGATAACAATAAAGATGACCCTAAACCAGGAAAAAGAGGTCGTGGGAGTGAAAGACAAGCAAAAGTGCTAGTGATGGTAGAATCCGAACCTAGTATTTCTGCACCCAAAAAGGGGAAACCAAATAGAAAAGTAGGCTACTTAAAAATGGTTGTTATGGAGGATTTGAAATCCGAAACAATTAATAAAGAAGTTCAAAAGTCAGTTGAGAAAACAGCTTCTGTAATCTCAGATGGTTACACAGGATATTCTAAACTAAAAGAAGTAATAGCTAAACATCAGGTTATTGTAGAACCTGACAAGAATAAATCTGCGAAAGTTTTTCCTTGGGTAAATAGCACAATCAGTAATGCAAAGAAAGTGATTTTAGGAATCCACCACAATTGTATAAATCAACAATATGTACAAAATTATCTCGACGAGTTCTGCTATAAATTTAACAGAAGATATTTTGGAGACAAACTATCAGATAGACTTATTATTGCTGCATTAGAAACAACATGGTATTAGTTACGGATAGTCATATTGATTTATGCGCTCTACTTGATTGCCATCAAAGAAACCTAAATTTTCAAATTGCCAAATTAAGATTGTCATTTTTTCAGAAAACAAACGAGATTTTGAGAGAGAGGAACTAGGATCAACGTAATATAGTTTCTCTGACAATTCACTGATAGTAAATAATTGAGGGTACTTTATTTTCAAAAAAGAGAATTGTGATGTCATCTATTTTTTTCAGTTTTTTCCCATTTGGCAGGTATTCTTTTATTATTTGCAAAATAAAAAATACTATAATACAAACATAATGCAAATTCCAATGCGATTGGTTAGTTACATTGGTTTTTCCAGTATAACTTTCTTTTTATGACTGCAACCATTTTTCGGCCATTTTTTGGATGTGATTTTTGATTTCTTCCACCTTGTTGAAAAGGATTTTTTTCTCCAGTTCGTGGCGCAAGATCCAAACTTTAAATTCCGGAATTTGGTCGAGGGTATGAAGCCTTTTAACCGCCTGGTTGAAGTTGTTTCCCAAGGCATTGAGCTCATTGCGTAATCGGATAAGCTCATACATTAATTCATCAAGAGATTGGTTTCGATAATAGGTTGTGATAGGTTTGTTGAATAGGTGTTTGCGAATATAATCACTCAGTTTTCGACAGGTAGTTGATTTCCATTTTCTCTCAATTTTATTAAATTCCTCGGGTGTAAAACGTAACCCCACAATACGTGTTCTGTTTGAATTTTCTCTTTTCATCATCTTTCATTTTGCATTGTTTTTCAAACTCTTTTCCTTTTAGTGTCTCCACCACCGAGTTCCGAGGTAATAGGTGGCAAGATATCGGTTGTTTAACAACCGGACATCTTGCCAATTGCAGGAACGTTGCAATTTTCCAATTTTTTAAAAGTCCGATACTAATTTATAAATGAAAAAAAGATATATCCTATCATAGTTAAATTTCTACTAGGATTGAAGGAGTTGTGCTTTATGCAAAGAAGTAGTCGAAACCGCTACAGCCTAAATCACTTTCCCAAAGAAAAAGGAAAAAAAGAAAGCAGATTTGAAATTGGACAGTTAGGCAAACGAAGTGCTATAAGTCCCGAAGGGTGACAGGACGAGGAACGAGGATTGTCATTATGCGCACGTAGTTGCCGATGTCCAATACCTTGGCTGATTTTTTCTCCTTTGGGTAGAGAATTATTTAAACTTTTAAAAAGCTCAAATAGTTATTTTCTAATGTCTTTTGAAAGTGTACGCTTCTTAAAAGCAAATGAAAAATAATAGAAAAAAAGAAGCGTACTTTTTCAAAACAATATATTTTTAAAATCCACAAAATTCTGACTGTTTTTAGGAAGATTTTTGTGGATATCTTGGGGGAATTATGGCAGTCAAAAACAATTTAATTTTTTGTGTTAACTAAAGCAATAGTACCTGTAAGATTATGGTTTGAAATATAATCTAATATAAAATCTTCCGCTTCTTTTTTGTGTTCAGGAGAAGTAGAAAAAGAGTTGAGATAAAAATCTTCATTTTCATCTGCAATGTGAATGATTTCGGTAAAGCCTTTAGTAATTAAAGAACCTTTTAATTTTAATATCTTAAGTTCAATATCTCTGTCAATTTCCCTTTTTACTCGGAGGTTTATAGTTTTATTCATGTGTGATAGTTTTTGGTAATGTAATGTAGTGGATCAAATAATATTCCAAAACAAAAAAGAGACTCGAAAGTCTCTTTGTGGAATTAATTTATCTTTTATAAATGATTATTTCACGTTTAATAATTTCTCCAATACCTTAATCTGTTCATCTTTAGCTTTCAAAAGTTCTAAATTCAATCGTTTAATTTCTTCTAAAGCTTCTATCCATTTTTCTACTGGATTTATATTGAAAGTTGGATAATAATTGTATCCATTGGATTGGTCGTTAAAAGTATTAGATATGATATTTACCGCCTGCTCCTCATCGAAGTTCTGAAACGCTTCCACAGGAATTCTTAACGCTCCGGAGATTTGTTTAAGCAAATCATCTTCAATTACATCTTTTTGCTCTAGAACAGAAATTTTCTTTTGATTCCAGTCATTTCCCAGATCAAAAGCCAATGCCTCCTGTTTGATTCCAAGCATTTCTCTGAAGCGTTTTACGTTTCTTCCCTGATGTATTTTCTGTTCCATAATGAGTATCAATTTTCTGAAGGCTCAAAGATAAAGCCATTTGGATTAAAAATTCTGAGTTTCAAAGATAAAAAAATATCCTGTAAAATATCCTTTTTATCAGATATTATATCCGCTTTTCGAATAGATTATCCTTTTTAAAGAATGGAACTTCGCTTGTGAATTTAAAATCTTCCCAGTATGAAAAAGAATAAATTATCCTTCGAAACAAGATTTTGGGCAGGGTTTGTGGCAGGAAATCCATTTGAGGCATTTGACGCCATTTTTGACTTTGCACATCTTGATTATTATAAACAGAATTTAAGTGAAGTAGTACTTCACTGCTATAAGAGAGAAGTCTACAAGCAGGATGCTCCTTGCAATGCTTTTGTCTTTTATACTGCTATATGCTCTTTTCTCAAAGTCTGTTATTGCCTGAAAGGGAAAGACAAGAAATGGAAAGTGAAAGAGTCTTCCCGCTCCGAAACGGTATTTCATCTTTCTTCTCTGACCAAGGAAGAATACGACAATCCTTTTTTGGTGCTTAAAAGTGCATTTGAAGAGAGAACACTTCAACAGTTTGAATTTTTCTTAAGTGAAATCACAGAGCTTTCATTGTCTCCATATTATGTAGATCCTGATTCCGACCTTACGACACCTTATATTCATTTAATCAAAATGCTCGATGCAGGGGAGCTGATGAGAGAAAGAGGTGTTGAGAGAATAAAGAAAAATGAGCAGGTTGAACCTTCAGTGGAATAAATTATCCTTTATTTAATCTTCAAAAACACAGTATTATGAAAACTCTAGAAAAACTTTCATTTCCAAAACTCGAAAACGAGTTTTTAGAAAATATCCTCAGACAGTTGGTCAACCAGCATACTATCATTCAGATGTTTTTTACCAGACAGCCCTTGTCCATGTTCTCCTATCTTATTATCCATATCGAAAAAAATATAGATGCCGAGCAACTAAAGCAAAACAAATGGGTAAAAAAAGTTAGAAACCTCTATCAGATCGATGTCTATTTTATCTACTCTCACAAGCTTCATCATCGATTTTCTTTAGGACATCCATTTATTGAATTTTACTGTCAGCCTTCGGCTCTTATTTACAAAGATGAAGAATGTAAAAATTCGCTTGTCATTACAAGGGACTGGAAGAAATTCAATAAGAGATTTGCCGTGTTTCAAGACCATTTTTATCACGATCACGATCTTTACAAGTCACAAGTTCAAAATCTGATTTCAGAAGGTTCTTCAAACAGTGTTTTTACATCGTATGCAAGATTGATTGAATATGATCTTGAATATTTAGAAGAATTGTATTCAGGAAATAAATCTGCTTTGCTAAGTTTAGGTGAAAGAATCAATAATCTTATAGAATACATTCCTGAGATTCAAAAATACTTTGTGAGAAACAGCAATAATAAATTTTATCTGACGGATTTATTTGTAAAAGCAAAAGAAGCGTCTGCTGACGATGATGCAGTTTATAAAGAAGAAATGTATGAAGCAGTTGGAATTGCCGAAAAAAGTCTCTATCGTCTTATCGAAGAACGGCTTGACGAATTAAAAAAGCTGATAAAAAAAGGATCATTTGAAAGGCACGAAGTAGTATGTGAAGCTAACGACAAGCCGAAAGATATAATTCTAGAGATTGCAATACAAACCATATTAAACTCGGTTGAAGCCGAACAGATCTACTTGTATCATCAAATTACCTACGGTGAGAAAACGACCTATTATCTCTTGCTAATAGCTACGGGTGCGGGTAATGAAAAATTAAGATTAATCACTCAATCTCTAAAAAGCAAAATAGGTGAAAAATATGATTTCGTTTTGTTGAGCCACAGCCGTTACTGGATACAAACTAACCTATATCAACATCAAAATTTCTTTTCCAATATTATACAAGATAAATACCTGATATATTCATCCAGCAATTACCATTCAGAATTTCATTGGGAGATACCTCACAATCCTTATTACGCCGATCTACATTTTTATTATAAGCCGACCAAAGATATTGGTTTGCAATATTTTACGATAGTCAATAATGCTGAAGAAAACTACCAAGGTTTAGAATATTTTTTTGCATTATTTTTTATATCCTTTTGCAGGACATACATTTTTGTAAAAACCTATTACCTCCCTAATTATTTGTCTAATCAAACATTATGGCAATTATGTATCTATGCAGATGCCGACATACGAAAGTATAATTATTTAATAGAGCAGTTCTGGACTGATTTCTTTCCTTATTTAGATAGACACATGACCCTTCATCATAAGCTGACAAGGCTCAACAAAGAAGAAGTTGATCAGATGAATGTTATTGTTGAGAAACTGATGTACGAACTGCATAATTTGGTTATTGAGGGCAGATTGCTATTGAGTTTTGAGCAAGATTGATAAATGAATTAATCGATTTAAAAATAAAGATCATGGAAACAGATGAAATTGAAAAGCTAGAAACTATAAAGAGATTGACCTCCAGTTGTCTTAATACTTTGAGACCAGTTGACAATAAAAACAGGATGCACACTGCTGAAATTAAAGTGTATGATTACTATGAGCTTGCCTCAGTAATAAGAAACCTGATGAGGTTATGTATTGTAGCTCTGGATCATGATAGTGCTGAACTTCCCATTACAATAGAAAACAGGTCGATTGATGTCGGGCTTATTTTGGGGATTGCCTTGCAGTTATTTCCAATTGATGAATTTGAACTTTTAAATGAAATCAGCATATTGTTTCCTGCAGGTTGTGAAAATGAAGACGGAAATATTCCCAAGCAATAACAATCCACAGCCATCATAGCTATATTTTGCTTATGATCATTACAAATCAAGATCTTATCTTTATAGCGATAGATGATTGTTGAACAAAAAAGACCAGTAATGGTCTTTTTTTAATGGAGGGGACTTTACAAATGAGAAATGACGATGAGAATGAAAGAGGAAAATTAACAGCGGAGCAAGCTGTGAAAATGCTAAAAAAAGAGAATGTAGATGTAACACTTGGCCAAGCAGGATTAATCTTGGAGTTTTTAAGAAAACTAGCAAACCTAACAATTTCCAACTATTTAAATCAAAAAGATGAGAAAGATAGCAGATCTATATGTCAGAGTAAGTACGGACGAACAGGCGGACAGGGGATATTCCCAAAGAAATCAAGAAGAAATGCTCGTAAAGTACTGTGAGATACATGCAATTGAGATAAGGGATGTTATTTACGAAGATCATTCAGCAAAGACATTCAATAGACCACAATGGAAAAAACTATTGGTTAATTTGAAAAAGTTGAAAAACAAGTCTGATTTAGTACTTTTTACCAAATGGGATCGATTTAGCAGAAATGCTGGTGATGCCTATCAAATGATAAGTATATTAAGAAAGTTAGGGGTAGAGCCACAGGCAATAGAACAGCCTTTGGATCTTGCCATTCCTGAGAATAAAATGATGCTGGCATTTTATCTTGCAGCTCCCGAAGTTGAGAATGATAGAAGAGCCTTAAATACTTTTCATGGCATGAGAAGAGCAAGGAAAGAAGGTAGATATATGGGACTGGCTCCTTCTGGTTATGTAAATAAAATAACTGAGGATGGCAAAAAGTATATTGCATTTGATGAACCAGAGGCAAGTATTATTAAATGGGCTTTCCATGAAATATCCAAAGGTGTTTTTAATACTGAACAAGTTTTTATTCAAGCCAAGAAAAAAGGACTCAAGGCGAGTAAGAATAATTTTTGGAGATTGATTCGTAATCCGCTTTATTGCGGAAAGATCTTAATTCCTAAGTATAAAGATGAAGAAAAACGTTTTGTTATTGGCACACACGAACCATTAGTGTCACAAACACTGTTTTATCTTGCCCAAGATGTTCTTGATGGTCGAAGAAAGAACTTTAGAACAAAAGTAGTGACCAATGAACCATTTCCTTTGAGAGGCTTTTTTAAGTGTCCTAAATGCGAGAATATGTTAACTGCAAGTATTTCTAAAGGGAGAAACAATTACTACTCTTATTACCACTGCCGTAAAGGTTGTACTTATCGTATTAGTTCAATAACGGCAAATAATATTTTTTTGGAGAATTTGAATATCTATATTCCTAAAGTTGAATTTGAAAAACTCTATGTTCGAATAATGAACGAGTGTTTCAAGGAAAACACAAAAGAGAGTCAAGAGGAAAAACAAAGAGTAATTTCAGAGCTTAAAGAATACGAGAAGCGACTTTCATACATTAGGGATCTTTTGGCTTCTCAACAATTAGGGGTAAAAGATTATATTGAAATGAAAGAGGACTATGATGTTAAAATAAATAGATTGGATTTAAAATTGTCTGCTTTAAATGAAAATCAGGTAGATTTAAATGATTTACTTAAAGTTGGAATCAAAAACCTCCTAAAGCTTGATAAGTGCTGGAATACCGAAGATTTAATGAAATCTAGAGATTTGATTGGTTCGATATTCCCCGAAAACTTCACAATTCAAGAAAATGAGTTTCGAACCACTAGGATAAATGAAGTTGTGAAGATTATTTATATAATTAATAGCGGTTTAGACCCAAATAAAAATGGGACAAAGAAGAATATTTCTTCTTTGTCCCATCAAGTGACCACGGTGGGATTTGAACCCACACGCCCTTACGAGCACCACCCCCTCAAGATGGCAAGTCTACCGTTTCTCCACGTGGCCATAAAAAATAAAAGGTCAAGTAATAAATTACTCGACCTTTTGTGACCCGACTGGGGCTCGAACCCAGGACCCCATCATTAAAAGTGATGTGCTCTACCAACTGAGCTATCGAGTCATTGCTTCAAGGAAATTATGTGTTGATCACTAAAATTGTGACCCGACTGGGGCTCGAACCCAGGACCCCATCATTAAAAGTGATGTGCTCTACCAACTGAGCTATCGAGTCATATTCTTTCCTTGAATGCGGGTGCAAATATAAGGACTTTTTTTCGAAGTTTCCAAGCTATTTTATTATAAATTTGTCTTTTTTAAATAAATAATCTTAACGCCTTAATTTGTAAGGGCTTATTCAAATGAAAAAAATTATATTATTAGGTTATATGGGTTGTGGTAAGTCTACAATCGCTCAAAAGCTTTCGGGAATGGTGTCTATTCCCTATGTTGATCTCGATGAATATATCGAAAAAAATGAAAAAATGTCCATCAAAAAGATTTTTGAAGATCATGGTGAAATCTATTTTAGGAAATTAGAACATACTTATTTTGTTGAATTGTTGAATTCTCCGAAGCAAATTATTATTGGACTAGGAGGTGGGACACCTTGTTATGCTAATAATCATGAATTGTTAATAGGTGATGATGTGACTTCTATTTATTTAAAAGCATCGATAGATACATTATTCAATAGATTGGTGTCTAATAAGAGTAAAAGACCACTTATTGCTGATAAAAGCGAAGAGGAAATGAGAGAATTTATAGCCAAGCATCTTTTTGACAGAAGCTTCTATTACAATCAAGCGCAGCACAAAGTGAATGTTGATGATAAATCTATAGAGGAAACGGTAAATGATATTTTAAATATATTAGCTTAAACTGGCATAGCTGTCGCCATTGTTGTCAAAAACAACATCTACATGTTCCAATAGGGAAGTAGAAAGTGATATTCCTTTAAAATCGGCTTTGATAGGGAATTTTTTATGATTGCGGTCTACAAGAACAACTGTTTTGAACTTTTTTAAAGGAACATCCAAAAAATGTCTTACCGCATATATTAGAGTTGTTCCAGAACTCAATACGTCGTCTACAAGTATTAAGCCTTTATTACTGTATTGTTCCTTTGTTAAAGAAGTGGTTATTGGTAGTTCTGGATTTTGTTTGTTGATATGAACTTCGCAAAGCGAAATTTTTGTAGGTGAGATAGTAGATAATATTTGAGCAATTTTTTCGGCAAAAATAAAGCCATTTGTGGTAATTCCAGCTATCACAATTTCTTCTTCCTCCACAAAAGTTTCATAGATCTGGTAGGCTATTCTTTTGGTGGTGTGTTCAATTTGTTGATTGGTGAGAATAATATTTTTGCTCATGGCGTATTGTTATTTTTTTCAAAGATAAAAAAGTTAGACGAATTTTGATCATTAAATCCAGTTTCAAAACTGAAAAGAGAAACTGAATATTTTAGTCTATTTCGTCTTCGTCTTTTATTTCATTTCCAAATTCATCAATGTCTCTTCTGTCTTTTTTGGTGGGTCTTCCGGTTCCGTTTTTTCTATAATGCTCTTTGGATAGTTTTAATAATTCTAAATGAGCGTAAGCTTCGGCTGGAGTTTCATTTTTTCGATAGATATCAACGAGTTTGGCACCCACACGATTATCGGGAATGTCAAGAACGGTAATAATTTGTGTGATTTGATCTTTTCTAAAAGTAATTTTATCAGTAGGAAAAACTTCCTTAGATGGTTTGGCTACCATGCCATTTACAGTGATGTGATTTTTTTTGCAAGCCTCGGTTACCATATTTCTGGTTTTGTAATACCGAACACACCATAAATATTTGTCTATTCTCATGAATTTTCTAAAATCGGAGTTAAATACTTTACAAAAGTAAATCATTAATGTATATTTGCGACTTAAACTATACCTAATAATGAGCAAAATTAAGTTTTATTTTATTTTATTGATTGCTACCATTACAATGATTTCATGTAATAAAGATGATAATAATGTAGAAGTAACTCCGCCAAAACCTTATGCTGAGCAGTATCCTATAGACATTGCTACTATTGAAAGTTATTTGAAAGCAAACTATATAACTGTTGTGAATAATCCGGGTGCTGTAAATGATCAGGATATTACTATTGCAAAATTAGATGCTGATCATACAGTATCAATTTGGGATCAAAATACATACCCATTGAAAAGTAGGATAGTTAAGGTTCACGGAATTGAATATGTTTTGTATTATTTAGTATTGAGAGAAGGTGTTGGAGAATCTCCCTGTAATGTTGATGGGGTATGGGCTGCCTATAGAGGTGAATATTTGTCAAGTGAAACGGTTTCAAGTGTTACTACAATTAAATCAACATTATTTGAGGAGGTTAAATCGCCAAATAAAATTTATGATTTATATAGTACTGTAAGGGGTTGGAAGGAAATTTTTCCGCAATTGAAAGCCGGAACATATAAAACAAATCCAGATGGAACTGTTTCTTACAGTGATTTTGGTGCAGCTGTAATGTTTATTCCTTCAGGGTTGGGTTATTATAATGTAGCTAGAACAGGTATTCCAGCTTATTCTCCTATGGTTTTTAATGTGAAATTATTATCTCTTGAACGTTTGGATCATGAGTTTTATATGTCGGGAATAGAATCTGTTGCTGTGCCTGATGGTGTTAAGTCTTTTCAAGAAGATAGAGATGGAGATGGGTATATGTGGACTAAGGGGGAATTGCAAACTGGAGCTACTTCCAATCCAGACGATACAGATGGAGATGAAATTCCAGACTTTTTGGATAGAGATGATGATGGTGATGATTATGCGACTCAAGGAGAGGTAAAAGATGCTTTTGGTAAAATTTACCCCTTTGATTTAATTCCAGATTGTTCAGGTAATCAAACAAATCCAGACAGAATTAAAAGGCATTTGGATAAAAATTGCATCAAAATGAGTCAATAACAAAATAGTAAACAAAATCCCATTTGTCAAAAACAGGCAAATGGTTTTTTTTTTTTTTTAGAATGGATTTAACGTGTCTTTTCATGTTTTTGCATAAGGATAACTATTTCAGGACTAGACAGACTTATAAAAAAAATCCCATCTCATTTTTTACAACGAGATGGGATTTTGTAATTTATTAGGGAAAGAATTACTTTCTTTTGATCACTCTTTCTACAGCTTCAACAATCGCTTGATTGTTCAATTTGTATTTTTCCATTAATTGATCTGGTGTTCCAGACTCTCCAAAACTGTCATTAACGGCAACAAACTCTTGTGGAGCTGGTTGGTGCAATGCTAGAACTCTAGAAACGCTTTCTCCAAGACCTCCAAGGATGTTATGCTCTTCGGCAGTAACGATACATTTGGTTTTTGCCAATGATTTTAGAATCGCTTCTTCGTCCAATGGTTTAATGGTGTGGATATTGATTACTTCGGCAGAAATACCTTTAGCCTCCAAAGCTTCAGCAGCAATAAGAGCTTCCCAAACTAAATGTCCAGTAGCAACAATTGTTACATCAGTACCTTCGCTTAAAAGAATCGCTTTTCCAATTACGAAAGGCTCGTCAGCTGGCATGAAATTAGGCACAACCGGACGACCAAAACGCAAGTAAGCTGGGCCATGGTGATCAGCAAGAGCTAATGTAGCCGCTTTGGTTTGGTTGTAATCACAAGTGTTGATTACAGTCATTCCAGGTAACATTTTCATTAATCCAATGTCTTCCAAGATTTGGTGAGTTGCTCCATCTTCTCCAAGAGTCAATCCTGCGTGAGAAGCACAAATTTTCACATTTTTATCGGAATAAGCAACAGATTGACGAATTTGGTCATAAACTCTTCCTGTAGAAAAGTTAGCAAAAGTTCCAGTGAAAGGAATTTTCCCTCCAATAGTTAATCCTGCAGCAATTCCAATCATGTTTGCTTCTGCAATTCCAATTTGGAAAAAACGCTCTGGGTGATTTTTCTTGAAATCATCAAATTTCAATGATCCAATTAAATCAGCACAAAGTGCCACAACGTTTTCATTCTTTTGACCCAATTCAGTCATTCCCGCTCCAAAACCCGAACGAGTATCTTTACTTCCTGTATTTGTATATTTTTTCATTTCTTATTTTAAAAAGTTGAATGCATTCATTACTGAATACTAAAATCTGAATACTGCAAACTAATTAATAATCTGTATTACCTCCAGTATTATAATTTTGTTCCAAAGCATTTGCAAGCTGTGCATCATTTGGCGCTTTACCATGCCAAGCATGACTGTACATCATATAATCTACACCGTTACCCATTTCAGTATGAAGTAATACGCAAACTGGTTTTCCTTTTCCAGTTCTTGCTTTTGCTTCATTCATTCCTCCAATGATAGCTTCAATGTCATTTCCTTTGGTAATTTCAATAACCTCCCAATCAAAAGCTTCGAATTTAGCGCGAATGCTTCCCATTGCCAAAACTTCGTCAGTAGTACCATCGATTTGTTTTCCGTTAAGGTCAACAGTAGCTATAAGATTATCTACTTTTTTAGCAGATGCATACATAATCGCTTCCCAGTTTTGACCTTCCTGTAACTCACCGTCACCGTGAAGGGTGTAAACGATATGATTACAATTGTTCAGTTTTTTAGCCTGAGCCGCACCAATTGCAACAGATAATCCTTGTCCCAATGAACCAGAAGCAATACGTACTCCAGGTAAATTGTCATGAGTCGTTGGGTGCCCTTGTAATCTTGTGTTGATCAAACGGAAAGTAGCTAATTCCTCTACTGGAAAATAACCGCTTCTGGCCAAAACGCTGTAGAATACTGGCGAAATATGTCCATTTGAAAGGAAGAATAAATCTTCTCCAATTCCGTCCATGTCAAATCCTTCCTTGCGATCCATAAGGTTTTGGTACAAGGCCACTAAAAATTCTGTACATCCTAGAGATCCCCCTGGGTGACCTGAATTGACAGCGTGAACCATTCGAAGAATGTCTCTTCTTACTTGGATAGTTAAATCGTTTAATTGTTGTGTGTTAGGCTTCATTTTGTGTGTAAAAGTTAAACTGCTGCAAAAGTAATTTTTATTTTGCGGGGAGGCAAATGATTTTAAGAGCAATTTCAATGACAAAAGCAATTTTAGTGAGAAATTTCAATTTCATTGGCAATAAAACCTTAGAAAATCTATTTTTTAATATTTTTTATGTCTTCCCAAGTTATTAACTGAATTTTGTTTTCTTCGAGTTTTGATTTGCATTCCTGACTTGTAAAATAATCAAAATCGATTTGTCTCCATTCAGATCCAAAATTGGGGTGGTTTATTGTGATATTTTGCATTTCTTCATCATCAAATGCGGGATGAAGCAAAAAAACATTGAAACCGGCTTGTATAGTGTCTAAAGCTTTTTCATACGAGTTTTTGAGTTCTCCTTTTTTAAAATCTGAAAAATTACCGATAAGAAGAGTATCGGATAAAATAGAATCCTTAAAATCATATGGCTCCTCGGATAAACTTATAGATTCAATAAATGATTTGTTTATAAAAACAGGTAAATCGTAGGCCTTTCCCAAATCGATATAGATTTCTAAAAATTCGGGCGTAACACCTACGCTGCACATATGCGAATCGAGGTGTGTTGGCTGTAACCCGAATTGCAATGCTGTTTCGATTTGAGCCGTAAGTTCTTTTTTGGCTTCCTCTGCTTTTGCGTTGTTTTTAAAGTCGGTTCTGTTTTTATAAAAATGACCATTTTGATCTACCAAACTCGGTACTTCGGAAATGGGTAAAACGGGACCAAATTTATAATTTTCCCATTCACAGGTTAGTGTTAAGTGTACTCCATTATCAAATTGCGGATTGTCTTTAGCAAACGTTGCTATTTCGTTAAAACCTGGACAAGGTACCATTATACTGTATGAATTGATTGTTCCGTTTTTGAGTGCTTGCGTAGTGGCTCGGTTTTCAGAATGTGATAATCCTGCGTCATCGGCATGAATGATTAATAATTTGGCATCTTTTGGGTATCCTAGTTTTTGTGCTAAATTCATTTTTAGTCAGTTTTATCCAAATTTAGATTTTTTTGTTTGATTTTCAAATCGTTTAATTCATCAGTTCTGTAATGCTCGTATGGGTATGCCACCATTATAAAAAGGGCTGACTAGTATTGCCTAGTCGCCCCTCTTTATAATGCTGTCGAGCTATCCGCTACTTTGGTTGCTAGCTTCAAATGAAATTCACTAACCGTTGTAATGGTTTTGTATTTTATTTCTAAGACTGTTCCATCCACCACCGTTATGAACATCGGTATATCCGTGTGTTTTTAGGATGCTTTTGGCCGAAGCGCTTCGCATTCCCGATGCACAACAGGTAATTATGGTTTTGTTTTTGTCTTTTAGTTGCGTCAAACTGTTTTTTAAAACATCAACAGGAATGTTTATAGAGCCTTTGATGTGTCCTCCTGCAAATTCGCCTTTGCTTCTAACATCAAGGATAATTGCGCCTTTTTTCACAAGTTCGGCATAGTCAGTAGTTGTTCCGAGACCGAATAATTTTTGAAGTATTTTAATCATTTGAAGTATTATTTGGATTGATAATAATTGACATCTAACCACGAGCCGCCATTGTAACAGTCGATTTTTTTCTGTGAAAGATAATGTTGTGCTTGCCCGCTTCGGTTTCCAGATGCACAACAAAGTACTAATGGCATTTTTAGGTTTTGTATTTCTTCAAATCGGTCTTGAACTTCATTTAGGGGAATGTTAATAGAGCCTGCAACGTGTCCTCCGCTGTATTCCTCTCGTGTTCGTACATCTACAATTGTGCCTTGTTTTTCTTTTATTATGTTTTCTAAAGTCATAGTGTTTGCTTTAAAGTATATTGTTTTATAGTGCAAAATTACAATAGAAATTAAAGCTGCACAGTAACTTTTGTTACATAGGGTTTCATTTTAGCTATTGTACACGAAACTAAATGCCAATTTCTATTATTCTGTAAAAAGGTGCGGGACTTTTATTGGGTTTAATGTTTATAAAAACTTTAAATATTTAAAGTAAAGCGAGCTGAACTATAGACTTTGCTAGTTAAGAACTAAATCGTGTATTAGTCCTCTGCTTTCTCATTGAATCCCATTGAATTGATCCAAATAGAATGATAGAAATAGCGGTCTAATAAAAGCTTTAAAGAAGATTAGCATTTTTGTTTATCCTAAATTCAAAGTTATGAAAAAGCACTTATTTTATTCTTTTAAAACTAGACTGTGGAGATTTGATATTTTGGTTAAATACAACAGTCCTATGCGTTTTTATTGTTTCTTCGAAAAGATAAAAACATAAAAATCCCAAACGAAATTTCAATAAGTGAACCTGCTAACAAAGTGCCAAACGATTGTACGCTATTGTAAAATAATAAGTATGCCGCAACTCCTAAACTTGCTCCTAAAATCCAATAAAGTTTGATTCCATAAATAGAGGAAAATGTCAAATACCTTCCACCAATAATGAGAAGCATGCCTTGAAAAAACCATTCTGTATGCTGTAATGAAAGACCAAAAGCAATAGGTAAGCACATAATCATAAAAATAGTTCCTTCCATCGCTAAGTTTCCTAATTGATTTCCCTTTGTATGACTGCCGTTTAGTCCAATTATTTTGTAGAAAAGCACACTCACAGGATGGATAAGCATTCCTCCAATTAAAAGTGCCCAAACTGCCTGTTTGGCAGAATATTGATAAGTTACAGCTGCCGAAATCAGCCACATAAGTCCTGAAACAATTATCCCGAGGGAACCATTTGCATAACCTTTGCACATATCTTTTTGGGCATGTTCAATTGTGTCAGTCTTATTTGTTGAGTCGTTTGAAGATAGTTTAGTCATTTTTTTTAATACTATTAGATTAGTTAATTGTCTATTGGAATTTGTTATGCTTGAACTTAAATCATCACTTTGGGAACCGCTCTCGTTGGTAAAAGGAGATGATTAGTATACTTGGTAGTGTGAGAGGCGCAGTCCATCAGTTGCTGGTGGAGGCGTCTACTCGATTGGGTAAAGCTATTTATTTTTCTAATTGAATTTTAAGTCTTTGTATTATTTCCTTTTCAAATTTCCTTTTTGTTATTATATTTTCAAGTAAACCTAGGTCTTGATTAATTAATTGCCACTGTGGTCTTTTATTTTTAGATATAGCAACAAAAGCAAAATCTGTTTCGTTTTCATTAGATGATCTCGTCCATGTTTGTACTTTTTTGTCTCCTAAATCAAAATAAATGTCATGCCAATAGTCTGTAGTATCATTATCTTTTAAGTCTGCGTTTTTGAGCTTTAGTATTTCCAGTGCATTGATAATTTTTTTTTCAGAATATTTGAGGTGATATGTTTCTGCGTAAGGATAAGTCCCAGCAGCATAAAAGTGGAAAGTAGAAAAGAATGAGATTAGATAATATGAAATGAATAGAGTTGTTGTGATTATAATTATTAATTTAAATTTCAATTTAATCATTTCGATTTCAGTTTGGTTGTGGTTTCATGCTGTGTTCCTTTTCTACAATTGGTTTGGGATTAAATTAATCCTTATTTTCGGATTTGCCACCCGAGCCATAGCAAACAGGTGAAGCAAATCTTCCCAAATACAAAACCAACTTCTCGTTAAGGCAATTGCCCCAAATCAGTTGAAGCAGTTAGCGGTGATTGTTCTTATTTATCATTAACGTACTCTAAAATGTCACCTGGTTGGCATTCTAATACATTACAAATTGTTTCCAAAGTGCTAAATCTAATAGCCTTTGCTTTTCCTGTCTTTAATATGGAAAGGTTCGATAAAGTCAATCCAACTTTGTCAGAAAGTTCATTGAGTGACATTTTTCTTTTAGCCATTACAACGTCTAAATTTACTATAATTGCCATAACTTAAACAGTTAAATCGTTTTCGTTTTGAATATCTACTCCTTTTTTGAAAATAGTCGCAATAATATAGATTACTGCTCCCATTAAAATAAATGCCTGACTGTCTGCCCAAAATTGGTTTAAGTTGTCGGGAACAAAACCATGGTGCATTAAATTTTCAACTAATTGTCTGGCAATGTGACTTAATATTCCAATTGAAAGGGTGAAGTAACTAATTTGTAAAATTTGTGTCGCAACAAAATTGCTGAACGGTTTTGATAAATCCATTGTGTGCATTAGTTTAATAACCGTATAAAATAGGCAGGCTTTTAAAATTGAAATGATTAGAATAAAGCTATAGACACCGAAAAAAGTTAATCTACTGTCGTTATACATTTCAGTTAAGTCCAACTTTTGATAAAGATTTTGGACAAATTCAGGGTTATACAGACTGAAAAAGAAATTTACTAGTAAGCCTCCTGCTTCAATACACAAGCCGACAAAAATAAGCCAAGCTACAATGTATAAGCCCCAAAATACGAAGTTGTTTGTTTTTGACATCATTATTTAAATTAAAGTTGATATGTCAAATATAATAAATATTTATTAATAAACAATAAATTATGATTTTTTTACAATAAAAATTCATTTATTTATCCAGTGGTGTAATTGATTAAAATTAGCGACTTAACATAAGTTGGCAAAGTCTAAATGCGAAGTAGAAGTTCTAAATAGTTCGAGATTGTCTGTGATAGTATAGCTGTCAAACAATTCTAACGTTCTGGCACTTGGCGAGGTTGGGGATTAAAGATGCGAGATTTTTCAGCTAATTGTTCTATGAGTGCTGTTTCTCGTTTTGCTTCATAGTGGTAAGTTAAATGCGGGCTCACTTTTCATTCATTTGTAAGGAAATATTTTTTTGATGCTGGTTTTAAATTAGACTATCTTTGCCGACTGATAAAAAGCCTATATGAAGTTTGATTTATTAAAAACAGATCCCCAATCGAAAGCGCGTGCGGGAAGTATTACTACTGATCACGGTGTTATTGAAACGCCTATTTTTATGCCTGTTGGGACTGCAGCCTCGGTAAAAGGGGTACACCAAAGGGAATTGAGAGAAGAAATAAACCCTGATATTATACTTGGAAATACCTATCATTTATACTTGCGTCCGCAAACTGAAATTCTTGAAAAAGCAGGCGGACTGCATAAATTCATGAATTGGGATCGTAATATTTTGACCGATTCTGGTGGATATCAAGTGTATTCGCTTTCGGCAAATCGTAAGATTAAGGAAGAAGGAGTAAAGTTTAAATCGCATATTGACGGTTCGTACCATTTTTTCACGCCGGAGAATGTGATGGAAATTCAGCGTACCATCGGAGCCGATATTATCATGGCTTTTGATGAGTGTACGCCTTATCCATGTGATTACCGTTATGCGCAACGCTCGATGCACATGACCCACCGCTGGTTGGATCGTTGCATCAATCATTTAGATAAATTGCCATTTAAATATGGTTATGAGCAAACTTTTTTCCCAATTATACAGGGAAGTACCTATAAAGATTTGCGACAACAATCGGCAGAATATATTGCCAATTCCAACCAACAAGGAAATGCGATTGGCGGACTATCTGTAGGGGAGCCTGCGGAGGAAATGTATGCCATGACCGAAGTGGTTTGCGAAATTCTGCCTGAGGATAAACCGCGTTATTTGATGGGAGTGGGAACACCAATCAATATTTTGGAAAATATCGCTCTTGGAATTGACATGTTTGACTGTGTAATGCCTACGCGTAACGCCAGAAATGGTATGTTATTTACTGCAAATGGAACGATCAATATCAAAAACAAGAAATGGGAAGCCGATTTTTCTCCAATTGATGAAATGGCATATACCTTTGTAGATACGGAATATTCTAAAGCGTATTTGCGTCACTTGTTTGCAGCCAATGAATATTTGGGAAAACAAATTGCTACCATACATAATTTAGGTTTCTATATGTGGCTGGTTCGTGAGGCGAGAAAACATATCTTAGCCGGCGATTTTAAGCCATGGAAAGAAATGATGGTGAAAAATATGAGCCAGCGATTGTAAAAAAAGTTTAAGGTTTAAGTGTTTAAAGGTATCAGGTTGTTTTTATTATCCCTTAAATTTTTAAACATTTAAACGATTAAACATTTAAACCATAAGTATGTTAACAATAATAGATAAGTACATTCTAAAAAGATATTTAGCCACTTTTGCGGTGATGCTTTTATTATTTGCACCTATTGGGATGATTATTGATATATCGGAGAAAATCAATAAAATGATTGAGAATAAAGTGCCGTTTTTTAAAATAGCCATTTATTATTATCATTTTACAATTTACTTTATGAATAATCTCTTTCCGATATTTTTGTTTATATCGGTGATTTGGTTTACCTCAAAATTGGCAAACAATACAGAAATTATTGCTATTTTAAGTTCGGGAATTTCTTTTACGCGTTTTATGAGACCCTATATTATAGGGGCTGCGATTGTATCTGTAATAGTTTTACTGATGGGATTCTATGTGGTACCCGCATCTAGTGAAGGCTACAATAATTTTAGGTACACCTATCTCAAGAGTGGAGGGAAGGAAATCATGCGTGGCGATAATACCGATGTTTACAGGCAGATAAGTGATAATGAGTTTATCTATGTGAATAGCTTTAATAATGAGTCCCAAATGGCTTTTAATTTTTCGTTGGAGCACTTCAAAAAAGAGAAATTAGAATACAAAATTACGGCTAGTAGAATCAAATGGAATCCTAAGGAAAAGAACTATTCTTTATTTGATTACACCAAAAGAATCGTTGGAAAAGAATCGGATGTGATTGAAAAAGCACCCGAAAAGAAGATGAAATTTAGTTTTGATCTAGAGGATTTAGCCCCTGTGGTTTATATTGCCGAGACATTAAGTTTAGGGGATTTGAAAGCTTTTATAGAAAAGGAAAAAAAACGAGGATCGTCCAATATCAATGTTTATTTGGTTGTTTTGTATAAAAAATATAGTGTGCCCGTTTCGGCTTTTATATTAACTATTATAGCGGTTTCTGTATCTTCAATGAAACGAAGAGGGGGAATGGGAGCCAACTTGGCTATCGGAATTGCAGTGGCATTTTCATTTGTCTTTTTTGATAAAATTTTTGGTGTATTGGCCGAAAAATCTTCATTTTCACCACTTCTGGCGGTTTGGTTGCCTAACATTGTTTTTGGAATATTAGCTGTTTATTTATTACGAAATGCGAAACGATAATTTAAAAAGTTACCTTAGTTTACATTTAATTGTTTTTATTTGGGGGTTTACAGCAATTTTAGGGGCATTAATTACAATACAGTCTGATTTTTTGGTTTGGTATAGAATGCTTTTCGCAGCGGTTTTTATTGCTGTTTTTATTGCGTTCAAAAAACAATCGTTTAAAGTGGCTCCCAAGTCATTATTTAAGTTCATAATTGTTGGTCTTTTGATCGCTTTACACTGGATTTTCTTTTTTGAAGCCATCAAAGTCTCTACAGTCTCCATAACCTTATCGGTTTTTTCTTTAGGTGCTTTTTTTGCATCATTATTGGAGCCATTATTTTACGGCCGAAAAGTACTTTGGTATGAAGTTTTTTTTGGATTGATTATTATTGCAGGCCTAGGGTTAATCATGCAGGTGGAGATTAATTATTGGAACGGAATGTTAATAGCTTTAGTTTCTATAATATTAGGGGTGTTGTTTACTTTGATGAACGGAAAATTAATTGCAGACCATGATCCTTCTGTGATATCGTTTTATGAGTTCTTAGCAGGCTTTATTTTTATTTCAATCTATTTTTTATTTAATGGTTCTTTCACTGCAGATTTTTTTGTATTGACAGCCAATGACTGGATTTTGATTTTAATTTTAGCATCCATTTGTACTGCTTATGCCTTTACGGCTTCGGTAAAAGTAATGCGACAATTATCGCCATATACCGTAATGTTAACGACTAATTTAGAGCCTGTTTACGGTATTGTTCTAGCTTTTTTTATTATTGGCGGAAAAGAAAAAATGAGTACTGAATTTTATATTGGGGCTGTTGTAATTGTAATTACGGTACTCTTAAACGGAATTATAAAACATTATAGAAAAGAAGATGAATTGTAGGGTTTTTAGTTGCTATAAAATCTATTTTTTTCTACTTGAACAAAAAAATAAGTGTATAACGATATTAAATTTTATATTTGCAGTTCCAAATCGAAAAATTAAAAACAATAATAAATACGCACAAATCCTATGGAATATTTAGATTTTGAGCTTCCAATAAAAGAACTTGAAGAACAATTAGATAAATGTGTTGTTATTGGTTTAGAATCAGATGTTGATGTTACCAATACTTGTAAACAAATCAACAAAAAATTAGAGGAGACCAAAAAACAGATTTATAAAAACTTGACTGCTTGGCAACGTGTGCAGTTATCAAGACACCCAAGCAGGCCTTATACTTTGGATCATATCAAAGGGATTTGTGGAGATACTTTTCTGGAACTGCATGGGGATAGAGGTTTTAAGGATGATAAAGCCATGATTGGCGGTTTAGGAAAAATTGGAGGGCAATCTTTTATGATTGTCGGTCAGCAAAAAGGATTCAATACCAAGACGCGTCAGTATAGAAATTTTGGGATGGCAAATCCTGAAGGGTACCGAAAAGCATTGCGATTGATGAAAATGGCTGAGAAATTTAATATCCCAGTAGTTACTTTGATTGATACTCCAGGTGCATATCCAGGTTTGGAAGCGGAAGAACGCGGACAAGGAGAAGCCATCGCTAGAAATATTTTTGAAATGGTACGATTGAAAGTGCCTATCATAACAATTATTGTTGGAGAAGGAGCATCAGGTGGAGCATTAGGAATTGGAGTTGGAGACCGTGTTTATATGTTGGAAAACACATGGTATTCTGTGATTTCACCAGAGTCTTGTTCGTCCATTTTATGGAAAAGTTGGGATTATAAAGAACAAGCTGCAGATGCCTTGAAGTTAACTTCTGCTGATATGAAAAAGCAAAAATTAGTTGATGATATTATTCCAGAACCACTAGGTGGAGCTCATTATGATAGAGAGACTACTTTTACTACAGTTGAGCAATATATCATGAAAGGATACAATGAGCTGAAAGACTTATCAACAGAGGAATTAATCGCTCAGAGAATGGATAAATACTGTAAAATGGGAGAGTTCAAAGAATAAACGCCATTTTTAAGATCTTAATCCGAAGCCTTACAGTTTCGGATTTTTTTTTGGTTATAAACAAAAAAGAAGTATTTATAAACAAAAAATCGTAATAACTCAATTGTGATTTTTTTTTAATTTTAGTTACTTTCGCTACATGGAAAATTTCAAAAATATTAGTCCAGTTAAAGTGGACAAAACAACAATTATTAACCTAGAAAAAGGAAAATTACCCCCGCAGGCATTAGATTTAGAAGAGGCAGTGCTTGGGGCTATGATGATTGATAAAAAAGGTGTAGATGAGGTAATTGATATTCTGCAGCCTGATGCGTTTTATAAAGATGCTCACAAATATATTTTTGAAGCCATTATACAATTATTCAACGATACACAGCCAATCGATTTATTGACCGTTTCGGCTCAGCTTAGAAAAAATGCAAAATTAGATCTTGCCGGAGGTGATTTTTATTTAATTCAGCTTACGCAAAAGATATCCTCATCTGCTCACATCGAGTTTCACTCCAGAATTATTCTTCAAAAATTTATTCAGCGAAGTTTAATTCGTATTTCATCTGAAATTATTGAAGCTTCCTATGATGAAACTACTGATGTGTTTGATTTATTAGATCAGGCCGAATCAAAACTCTATGAAGTTACTCAAGGAAATATCAAACGTAGTTCTGAAACGGCTCAGAGTTTAGTACTACAAGCAAAAAAGCGTATTGAAGAAATTGCAGGACAGGAAGGACTTTCAGGTGTAGCGACTGGTTTTGATAAACTGGATAAATTGACTTCTGGATGGCAGCCAAGTGATTTAATTATTATTGCGGCGAGACCTGCGATGGGAAAAACAGCCTTTATTTTGTCGATGGCTAGAAATATTGCCATCGATTTTGGGCATCCTGTGGCTTTGTTCTCTTTGGAGATGGCATCGGTACAGTTGATTACCAGGTTGATATCTTCCGAAACTGGATTGTCATCAGAGAAATTACGTACCGGAAAATTAGAAAAACACGAGTGGGAACAGCTTAGTACCAAAGTTAAGAACTTAGAAAAAGCACCACTTTTTATTGATGATACTCCATCGTTGTCTATTTTTGACTTAAGAGCAAAAGCAAGACGTTTGGTGTCACAACATGGCATCAAGATTATTATTATAGATTATTTGCAGTTGATGACTGCCGGAGGAAATGGAAAAGGCGGAGGAAACAGAGAGCAGGAAATCTCGACAATCTCCCGAAATTTAAAGGCATTGGCAAAGGAGTTAAATGTTCCTGTAATTGCACTTTCACAATTATCGCGTGCTGTTGAAACTCGTGGTTCGAGCAAAAGACCTTTGCTTTCGGATCTTCGTGAATCTGGAGCGATTGAGCAGGATGCGGATATTGTTTCATTTTTATACCGTCCTGAATATTATAAAATTGATGAATGGGATGATGAAGAAGCATCTCCAACTGCAGGTCAAGCAGAGATCATGATTGCAAAACACAGGAATGGTGGTATCGAAAATGTTCGTTTGAAATTCATTGGTCATTTAGGACGATTCGATAATTTAGAAGATTACAGTGGTGGTTATGATGATTTGCCATCTAGTATGAATCATGATGAAAATTCATTTATAACCAAAAATCTTCCATCGGCAAATGAGGCTTTTGGAAGCAATTTTAATAATGATGACGATGATGGTGACGTGCCATTTTAAAATTTAAAAATTGTATTTCACAAAAAAGGAGGATATTTTACGAAGATAAAATATCCTCCTTTTTTATGATTTAGAATTCTGTAATATTGTTATTGTGTTGGTTTGTAGTGATTTGAATTTCTTAATTCCTCACAAAAGAGAATTTTTATTATGTTTGTGCTGATAAAATAGTGTTGTATTTTATTAGGAAAATAGCTAAATGTGATTATATTTGTCGTTTATAATCATTAAAATTAGCCAAAATACATGTTTATTTATTTAAAGTAAGATAAATAATGTGAAGATATGCAAAAGCGATAAGTGAAAGTTACTAAACACTTCAATAGAATAGTTATGGAAAAGAAATTAGAATTTGATGATTTAGATATTTTCCAAAAAAGCACTCAGTTATCGGCCTTAGTTAAAACATTAGAATCGGATAGAAAGCGAATTGCGCAGAGTCTGCATGATGATATATGTTCAAAACTGAATGTGATTTCGTTGAATTGTCATCTCCTGAAAATTCCTAATTTACCTCCAAAAGAGATTGAAGAAATAACCAAAAACATTATTGAATACACGTCAAAAGCTTTGAATAGTTCTAAAAAAATGACACACAGTTTACTTCCGCCTGTATTGGATAAATTTGGACTTCATGCTGGAATTGAGGAATTATGTGCTCAGTTAATTGACGATGGAACCGTTGCTATTCAATATGAAAATACTTTAAAATTTGATTTTGAAGAGAATGATAATCATATACATGTTTTTAGAATTTTACAGGAGTTGTTTGCTAATTCGATACAACATGGAAAGGCAACTTCAATCTCTCTTTTTTTTGACATAATAGATGGAAAAAGAACCTGTAAATATTTAGATAATGGAATCGGTTTTGATATGAATCAATTGAAAAATCATAAGGGTCTTGGAATAAAAAATGTTGTAAGTAGAGTTGAAGTTTTAGGAGGGAGTCTCTCGATGGAGTCTCAAATAAATAATGGAATTTCAGTTGTTTTTAATTTCTAAATTATGAAAGAAACTATAAAAATAATTCTAGTGGATGATGAGGTTCTATTCAGAAAAGGAATTTCGTTTTTATTATCTAGGGAAGAAAATATTGAAGTGATTTTTGAAGCTTCGGATGGTGTTGAATTAATTGATTTTCTTAAAGGAAATAACACTAAGCCTGATATCGTAATGATGGATTTGAAAATGCCATTGCTAAACGGTATTGAAGCTACCAAAATTATCCATAGAGATTTTTCGGAAATAAAAATCATTGCATTGACGAGTTACGATTCTAAATCATTTATAGCCAATATGATTGATGTTGGAGCTGTTTCTTATTTGGTAAAAAATGCGACACCACAAGAATTATTTGCCACTATAAATGAAGTAGCCACAAAAGGATTTTATTATTCAGACTACGTAATGGGTATTATTCAAAATGATTTAATTGCTAATAAAAAAACGAAATGCAGTTTTGATACTAGTTTTATTACTTCCCGTGAATTAGAAGTATTGCAACTCATTTGCAAGCAAAAAAGTACCATCGAAATAGGCGAAAAATTATTCATAAGTCCGAGAACTGTTGAAGGACACAGAAACAATTTATTACTTAAAACAGAATCCAAGAATATTGCAGGATTGGTGGTTTATGCTATTCAAAACGGTATCGTGTCTTTGGATATTTAATAGCTGAATGTTAAAAATATTTTTTTGCATGATTATAAAAGATAAAAAGAGTACTTTAATTACTTCCAATTATCTTTGCTTTAAAATAGTTTTCAATGATGTGTAAAAGAATTCTTTTTATATTTATTTTTCTAGTATCTATTTCCTCTAAGGCTTCTTTTATTTTGTTGCCAATGGATGAAACGACACAGCAAAATCACCTCAAAGCGTATGGGATTACCTATTGGTGTTTAGCCAAAAACTACAAAGCCAGCTGGTTGCTTAATTACCGTGGAGGTTCTTTTTTATTGCCTGATGCTGAAGAAATTAGGAAGGAGTGCCAAATACGGGGCGTGAGTTTTGAAGTCATTTCGGATGCTGAGGAAACATCGATATTGAATGAAATTTCAAGTCCTTCCCAGAATATGGAAGCGATTATTTTAGAAAAAGCTCCCAAAGTTGCGGTTTACACCCCCAAAGGAAAACAGCCTTGGGACGATGCAGTAACTTTAGTGTTGACTTATGCCGAAATTCCTTTTACACCCATTTATGACGAAGAAGTGTTAAGTGATCAATTATTGCTTTATGATTGGCTGCATTTGCATCACGAGGATTATACGGGACAGTATGGTAAGTTTTATGCAGCGTATAAAAATATTCCCTGGTATATTGACCAAAAGAGAGATTCCGAGGCCTTGGCCAAAAAATTAGGCTTCAACAAAGTATCTCAAGAAAAAGGAGCAGTTGCCAAAAAGATTCGGGATTTCGTAATTGGAGGAGGATTCTTGTTTGCAATGTGTTCAGCTACGGATAGTTTTGATATTGCGTTGGCAGCAGATGGTGTTGATATTTGTGAATCCATGTTTGATGGAGATCCAAGCGAAGCCAATTATCAATCCAAATTGAATTTTGGAAATTCTTTTGCTTTCAAAAATTTTACTTTGGAGAGAAGACCTGAACAATATGAGTTTTCGGATATTGATATGACCTTAAAAAGAAAGATTCCTATGGACAAAGATTATTTTACTTTAATGGAATATTCGGCCAAATGGGATTTTATCCCCAGTATGTTGTGCCAAAATCATACACAATTAATAAAAGGTTTTATGGGACAAACTACTTCATTTGATTCCGAATTGGTAAAATCGAATGTTCTGGTAATGGGAACTTGTGAATTGAATGGTGAAGCCAGATACATTCATGGAGAAAAAGGAAAAGGTATGTTTACCTTTTATGGAGGTCATGATCCTGAGGATTATCAACATCAGGTAGGTGATCCTGCTACTGTTTTGGATTTGCATCCCAATTCTCCTGGTTATCGATTAATTTTGAATAATGTGTTGTTTCCAGCGGCTAGAAAGAAAAAGCAGAAAACATAAAAAAGAATGAATCTAAAACTGAAAATTGCTACGCCTGTTCGCTACCGCTCGAGTCCAAATTCCAATTTTTAATATTGAAATTTGGATTTTTTTTGGATAATTAATTCAAAGAAAATTCAAACCAAATAGGAATATGATCAGATATTTTACGGGCGTCTTTTAAGGAAGTGAATTTTTTATGAAACAAAATTACATCCGATCTTAAATAGTTTATGGAGCTGGTTTTGTAAAAGATATTGTCATATTCAGATGCTAAGTAATTATCCCCTTTTGGTTTTAATTTTAATGATGTTTTTTGATTTTTCAAAATAGGAGCAAAGCCCATTTTCTTCAAAGGAATAAAAACCGAATGTGATTGAGGACAATTGAAGTCTCCCGCAAACAGTAGATTCAAAGTAGGGTATTCTTGTGGTAGAAGCTTGAAATATTTAATCTCGGTTTCGGGTTGTTTGCTTTTTGTGATAGCATGAAAAGTAGCAACGGTTATTTTTTTTCCTTTGATTTCAAAAGTGGCAAAATACGGTTCGCGATCTATTTCAAGATGGTATTTTTGTTCTAACCAAGGTTTTCCTTTTAGCCTTAGACTGCTTGTTTTCCAAAGAAAGGCATAACGTTCCGTTTTATAAGCGCTGCTGGAAGTAGGTTCACTTATTCGATAATCCCATTTAGTCCCCTTTCGATTAAGTTCATCTGCTAATCTTGCTACAGCCTGCGTCCCTCCATTTCCCGCTACAACTTCTTGTACAGCAATGATATCGAAGTCTTTTATTGTATTGGCAATAAATGCGATCTCTTGATTGGATTTGGATTTGCCAAAGTTTTGTAGGTTCCAGGAAAGGAATTTGGTTTGGGAAATGGTCGTTAAAGTAAAGAAGAAAAATAAACAAAGAAATTTTATTTTCATTTTGGGGTAAATATTTTCGCCTGCAAATGTATCCTTTTTTTGGAGATAAGCTTCTGTTAAAATGAAGTGATTCGAAACTATCAGAAAATTGAATTCGAGTCTTTTTTTAATGATTAATTAAAATCCATTTTTCTGCCTTTATACTGATAAATGTCATATTAATATAGGAGTTGGAAAAGTATTTTTACTGTAAAAAAGTAATGATATTTTAATTAATTTTATTACAAATTTATTCCCGATTTAAAACGTATATTATTTTGAAAAATTTATCTAAAGTTTTAGCTGTATTGTTTCCCTTTTTAATCTTCGCTCAAGCGGCCACAAAAAAAGAAGTAAATCAACAAGTTCAAACTTGGGTCTCGTTGAATACTGTTACAAAGTTCAGTGACCACTGGGGAATTGCAGCCGATGCACATATTCGTGAAAATGGTTTTTTTGAAAGTAATAATTTTTATTTATTGAGGGGTGGTGTCGCATATATACCCAATCCATCTGTTTCAATAACGGGGGGGTATGCACATATGTGGTTGGCTCCAACCCGTGATGGCTGGTCAACTTATTCGAATGAAAATAGAATATATGAGCAAGCACAGTTAATTACCAAAATTGGAAAAATCAGTATTCTCCAAAGGCTTCGAAATGAGCAGAGATGGCAGGAAAAAATGGCAAATGATGAACCCACAGGAGAACTCCGTTTTACAAATAGAGTGCGTTATTTGGCTAGTTTTAATATTCCAATTTTCAATAATAAAAAAATGCCTTCTTTGGTTTTAGCCGATGAGTTATTGATTCATTTTGGCAAGGAAGTAGTCTATAATACATTTGATCAAAACAGATTGTTTATTGGAATCAAACAAAATATAAATCCCAAGTTGAGTTTTGATTTTGGTTATATGAATGTTTATCAGCAAAAATATTCAGGCTACCAATATGATATGAACCATACCATTCGATTGTTTTTTTACTTGAATTCAGTGATAAAGCATAGCATACCTAAGCCACCAGATCATCATTCAGGCGACGAATGATTTAGAGTTGATAATTTTCAAATGAGGCATTCTTAATTGATATTTAATGTATTAGTGTTAAATATTTTTGTAAGTTTATGTTTTAAAATTCAAAAAACGAATACTTTTTTTGAATTGTTATTTTTTTAAAGTTTTGGTTAAATGAAGGAAATGAATTTATTACTATTCGTTTCTGAATTCAAATATATTTTGTTGATTTTAAAAAAATAAATAATTTATAAAACTTACTAAAATGGAAGATTGTACTGGTTATTCGTTATTGCGAAATCCTCGATTAAATAAAGGAACAGCATTTACTCACGAAGAAAGAGAAAAATTTGGATTGCTCGGAATGTTGCCAGAAGCGGTCGAAACCATTGAAACGCAAACAATACGTATTCACGAACAACTGGATAATTTTGAAAAGCCCATAAATCAATATATATATTTAATGCAGTTGCTGGAAAATAATGAAACCTTATTTTTCAAAACAATCAGCAGTGACCCAGCTAAGTACCTTCCTTTGGTTTATACGCCTACAGTTGGTGAAGCATGTCAAAAATTTGGTCAGGTATCCAGAAGACCAAGGGGCTTGTATCTTTCTATCAAAGAAAAAGACAATCTAAAACAAATTCTGAGAAATTGGCCTGAAAAAGATGTGCGATTTACCGTTGTCACAGATGGCGGACGCATACTAGGATTGGGAGATTTGGGTGTTTTTGGTTTAGGAATTCCCATTGGAAAACTAGTTTTGTACACCAGTTGCGGAGGTGTTCCTCCAGAATGTACACTTCCAATTGTGTTGGATGTGGGTACCAATAATGAAGAGTTTTTGAATGACCCACTATATCCAGGGTTAAAATGCAAAAGGATTAGAGGAAAGGAATTTGATGATTTCGTAGCCGCTTTTGTTGAGGCGATGAATGAAGTTTTTCCTAAAATATGCATACAATGGGAAGATTTCCCGGGTGTTGACGCGATTAAAATTTTAAATACCTATAAAGAGAAAGTCTGCACTTTTAATGATGATATACAAGGGACGGCTGCGATTGCCACTGCAGGATTTATTTCCATAAGTCGCTTGATGAAAAAAAGATTTATTGATCAGCATTTTTTGTTTTTAGGTGCAGGTGCGGCGGCATTTGGTATTGCTGATATGCTGGTCAAAAAATTTCAGAGAGATGGTTTGACTAAGGAAGAAGCTTTAAGTCAGATTTGGATGTTTGATGTAAATGGCTTATTGGTAAAAAGTCGAAAAGATCTTGTCGAACATCAATTTCAATTTGCCCATGATTCTCATCCGTGCACTGATTTTGCTGAAGCAGTCCTTAGAATTAAACCGACAGCTATTGTCGGTGTTAGTACGGTTGGGGGAGCATTCAATCAGCAGGTGATTGAAAATATGAGTGCCGTAAATGAACGACCAATAATTTTCCCATATTCCAACCCAACTTCACATTCTGAATGTACTGCCGAACAAGCTTATAATTGGAGTAGAGGGAAAGCCATTTTTGCTAGTGGGAGCCCATTTGCCCCAGTTGAATATCAAGGTAAAATTTTTACGCCAGGTCAAGGAAATAATGTTTTTATTTTTCCAGCATTAGGGCTCGCTATTTTTGCTACAGAAGCGACAAGGGTTACTGATGATATATTATTGACAGCTGCAGAAGCTGTGGCTGAGCAAGTAAGTTTGGCCGATTTTGAGAAAGGACTAATCTATCCTAATGTTGCTGATATTTTGAGAGTATCTGTAAATGTTGCTGTAAAGATTGCTGAAGATATTTTTAATTTAGGTTTAGCAGGTGTTGATAGACCAGAAAACATTAGTGATTTTATCAAAGGTAAAATGTACATTCCGAAATACAAATAACTCAATTAGTTTTGGAATGTTTGTTCCCAGTAAATTAGAAAAATTGAAATATTGTGATTGTTAAGTTATCATGAATGTTAATTTATTATTGAATATAATTGCCAATATTAATTATATTCAGTATAAATTAACAAAAAATAGTATGATATTTTTTGTTATGCTTATTTATGTATTAACTTTATTGTTAATTTAAAAGCTTGCCCCAGTTTTTAAAATAGAGTGTATTTTGTTAATTGATTTGTAATCTGAAGTTAATGGAAAGTTTTGCACATATTTTACGGGATCATCCTGAGCTAGCTGTTTTTTTAACACTATCTCTGGGTTTTGCTTTAGGGCACATAAAAATTGGTACTTTTAAAATTGGAGTAGTTTTGGGAACTTTGTTCGCTGGAGTGATTATTGGCCAATTAAACATAGAAATCCCTCCGATTGTCAAAACTATTTTCTTCGATTTTTTTCTTTTTGCTACTGGTTACAAAGTAGGACCCCAATTTTTTCAAGGTCTAAAGAAAAATGCATTCCCTCAATTGATGTTAACACTTGTTATTTGTGTCTCTTGTTTATTGATTGCTTTCGGAATTTCGAAACTTTTGAATTATGATACTGGTACTGCTGCAGGACTTTTGGCTGGAGCATTCTCAGAATCCACTCTAATTGGAACTGCTTCTGAAGCCATTCATCAATTACCAATTTCTGAAGCAGAACAATCAAAATTAATTAATCGTATACCCGTTGCTTATTCGCTTACATATCTTATCGGGGCAACTTCTTTTGTTTTCTTTTTAACAACAATTGCTCCAAAATTATTAGGAATCAATTTGGTTGGAGAAAGTAAAAAACTCAGTGAAACCTTGACAGGCGAAACTGAACAGGAACCTGGTCTAGAATTAGTTTATCAAAGTTGGATTATTAGAGCCTATCGAATAACTAATGAGAAATTGTTTGGATTAGCCATATCCGAGTTTGAAAAAGCAAATAAGGATTTAAGATTAGCGGTTCAGCGAATAAGACATAATCAAGAATTAATTGATCCAACTCCCAATACAATTATTCATGAGGGGGATATTTTGGTAATAATGGCGCGACAGGGCATCATCATGACCAGTCTTACCAATATTGGTCCTGAGGTTTTAGATGAGGAATTGTTGAAATTTCCATTGGCACATATGGATGTGACAATCACAAATAAAAATATTTCGGGAAAAACAATTAGAAGTTTACGCGATCATTTTAGTAGTGGGGTAATGTTGGATAAGATTACTAGAGAGTACCAGGAAATACCGTTTAATTTAGATACTGTTTTAGAAAGAGGGGATGTTTTGAAGCTCAGTGGTAAGATGGTTTTAATAGAAAAAGCAGCTAAGGAAATTGGATATCTAGATCGACAAAGTTCAGCTACAGATATTGTGTTTCTAGGATTGGGTATCGTTTTAGGAGGATTTTTTGGGTTGCTTTCGGTTAACGTATTCGGAATAGATATCACTTTGACAACCAGCGGAGGAGCATTGGTGATGGGATTGATTTTTGGCTGGTTGCATTCGTATACACCAATATTTGGGAGTATTCCCGAGCCTGCCTTATGGATTTTTGATAATGTCGGATTGGCAACATTTATCGGTTTGGTAGGAATGGCAGCAGGGCCGAGTTTTATATCTGGACTCCAAGAAATGGGTTTTAGTATTGTTTTAGCTGGTTTTGTAGTGTCGATTGTGCCTCATATCATTGGATTATTTTTTGGGAAATATATACTCAAAATGAACCCGATAATTTTGTTGGGAGCGCAAACAGGAGCAGGAACATCAACCATTGGATTAAAAGCGATACAGGATGCTTCGGCCAGTAAATTTCCGGTTTTGGGGTACACAATTCCTTATGCGTTGGGTAATATTCTCTTAACGGCTTGGGGACCAATTTTAGTTTCAATGATGAATTAAATTTGACTTATTTGCATTGAATATTTTCAATTTATTTAAGTAATTAAATTTAATATAACTTATTTATGGATGTAAAAAGTTTATTTTTATTATTTTTATCCACATATTAAGTCAAGTATAAAAAAAACAAACATTAAAAAGTAATATTATGGAAGTAACAAGGAGAGAACATGATTTTTTAGGTGAATTGGAAATACCTAATCATTTATATTATGGAATTCAGACTTTTAGAGCAGTCGAAAATTTTAATATAACAGGTATTCCAATTTCAAAAGAACCATTGTTCATAAAAGCATTGGGTTATGTGAAAAAAGCTGCAGCACTGGCCAATAAAGATTGTGGAGCCCTAGATGCTAAAATTGCTGAAGCCATTTGTTATGGAAGCGATCAGGTAATAGCTGGTAAATTTGATAAGGAATTTGTTAGTGATTTAATTCAAGGAGGTGCAGGAACATCTGTGAATATGAATGCCAATGAAGTAATTGCTAATATTGGTTTGGAATATTTGGGACATAAAAAAGGGGAGTATAATTTCTTGCATCCAAACAATCACGTGAATTGTTCACAATCTACAAATGATGCTTATCCTTCTGCTTTTAGAATAGCATTGTATTTAAAAATGGACCATTTTATAAAAACAGTCGAAAATCTTGAAAAAGCATTTGCCTCTAAAGGAAACGAGTTCAAAGAAGTTTTAAAAATGGGGCGAACTCAGTTGCAAGATGCGGTACCAATGACTTTGGGTCAGGAATTCAATTCTTATGCAACTACAATAGGAGAAGATGTTTTAAGGTTAAAAGATGCTCAAAGCTTAGTGTTAGATATTAACATGGGAGCAACAGCTATTGGAACTAAAGTAAATGCTCCTGAAGGCTATCCAGAAATTTGTGTTAATTATTTGGCTAAGGAAGTAGGGATTCCATTAACCTTATCCCCAGATTTAATAGAAGCAACAGTAGATACCGGAGCTTATGTACAGATTATGGGTACAATGAAAAGAACGGCGGTTAAAATTTCAAAAATATGTAACGATTTGCGTTTGTTGAGTTCAGGACCAAGAACAGGATTCAATGAAATTAATTTGCCTCCACGTCAGCCTGGTTCATCAATTATGCCGGGAAAAGTAAATCCTGTAATTCCAGAAGTGGTCAATCAAACCTGTTTTTATGTGATAGGGCAAGATTTAACGGTAACTATGGCTGCTGAAGCTGGACAATTGCAATTAAATGTTATGGAGCCAGTAATTGCTTTTGCAATGTTTACCTCATTGGATTATTTGTCAAACGCCATTCAAACATTAATTGATAAATGTATCATCGGGATTACTGCCAATGAACAGCATTGTTATAATATGGTAATGAACAGTATTGGGATTGTTACACAATTGAACCCAATTTTAGGATACGAAGAAAGTGCCAGCATTGCAGGAGAAGCTCTGAAAACGGGAAAAAGCGTACATCAAATTGCAGTTGTGGAACGAAAATTAATTACTCAAGACAAATGGGATGAAATTTATTCTATTGAAAATTTAATCAATCCTAAATTTATCACTTCGTAAGTAGTTGTTTAGGGACTAAAAAATTTAGCTATAAGTATTTAACCAAACAGAAAAAAAATATGAAAAGAATTGTTATGTTATTAATGCTGTCTGTTTTTGCATTACAAGTTCAGGCACAAAATAAACCAGCAAAAACATCACCAAGAATTATTATTTTGGCGACAGGAGGAACCATCGCAGGGTCTGGAGAATCTGCAACAAAAGCGGCTTATACAGCCGGAAAAGTACCTATTGATGATTTGCTAAATGCGGTACCTCAAATTCATGATTACGGAAAAATAACAGGGGAACAAATTGCTCAAATTGGTAGTCAGGATATGAATGTGGTAACTTGGTTGAAGTTGTCCAATAGAATCAATCAAATATTCAAAGAAAATTTAGCAGATGCTATTGTTGTTACTCACGGCACTGATACTCAGGAAGAAACTGCCTATTTTTTGGATTTAACAGTGATGTCTGACAAACCAGTTGTTCTAGTTGGAGCAATGCGTCCATCAACAGCAATGAGTCAGGATGGAAATAGAAATTTGCTAGATGCTGTAATGGTTGCAGCAAGTCCAAAAAGCCAAGGAAAAGGAGTGATCGTTGCTATGGATGAAAAGATTTATGATGCCAGAGATGTGACTAAAACGAGTACAACAAATTTAGAAACTTTTCAATCTCGTAATTTCGGGCCTATTGGATTGATTTATGATGGTAAAGTGAATTTTTACTATCAATCATTAAGAAATCCTTCGAAAAAGTTTGATGTTACAGGCTTGACTTCATTACCTCAAGTTGAAATTGTTTATGGATATGCAGATGCCAGTCCTGTGACTGTAACAGGAATTGCAAATTCAGGAGTCAAAGGGATTGTTTATGCAGGAATGGGAAATGGTAATTTTGGTGAGCCTGTAGGAAAAGCATTGGCTGATGTTGCAAAAAAAGGAATTTTAGTATGTCGTTCTGCAAGGGCGGGTTCAGGTAGAATTACTTTAGAAAATGAAGTAAAAGATGCTGAACTTGGTTTTGTTGTTTCTGATGATTTAAATCCACAAAAATCTAGAGTTTTATTAATGCTGGCGTTGACAACTACATCAGATAGAGGGAAAATTCAACAATATTTCTTTGAATATTGATGTATTACAAAGCGAATCTTTTATGAGATTCGCTTTTTTAGCTTTAAATAAATAATTAGTAACCTTAAATATAACTATATGATTTGGATTGAATTTGCTGTTCTTATTGGAATGATTCTTATAGGAGCACAAATGAAAGGAATTGGATTGGGCGTCATGGGTATGGTTGGACTGTTTATTTTTCTTTTTGTTTTCAAAATGAAACCTACAGACCCACCTTTAGACGTGATGTTAATCATTATGGCTATTGTAACAACGGCTGCAACTTTGCAGGCATCGGGAGGATTAGACTATCTTGTAAATTTGGCAGAGAAAATTATTCGAAGTAACCCATCAAATATTACATTTATAGCTCCATTTACAGTTTATTTTTTATGCCTATTTGCTGGGACTGCCCATATTGTTTATTCCTTATTACCAATTATTTCTGAAGTTTCTGCTAAGAAGAGAATTCGACCTGAACGACCATTAAGTATCTCGGTTATAGCTTCGCATTTGGCTTTGACAGGAAGTCCTATGAGTGCGGCAACTGCTGCTATGGTGGTTATATTAGGTTATCCGGGTGCCTTGGTAGATATCATGATGATTTGTATTCCTGCTAGTATTATAGGTTTGTTGATTGGTTGTTTTTCTGTTTTTAAAAGGGGAATCGAATTGAATGATGATCCTATTTTTATTGAAAAAATGAAAGACCCTGAGTTTGCAAATAGCATGCAAGCAGATATTGAAGGTGAAGAAAAGAGCTTAAAATCAGGGGCTAAAACTTCAGTTTTAATATTCACGTTTGCAATAGTTCTGATTGTAATAGCCGGTGCATTCCCAAATTTAGTTCCAAGTTTTGATCCTGGTGAAAAAACTCTTGCGGTTGCAGCTAACGGTTCTTTATCAATGGTAACAATAATTAGTGTAATAACACTTACTGCTTCTGCGGCCATGATGTTAATTACTAAAACAAGCACAACAGATGTTACTAAAGCCAGTTTGTTTACTTCTATGGCTTCTGCTGTAGTGTCCGTATTTGGTGTGGTTTGGATGAGTTCTACCTTTATGAATTCCAATAATGATACAATACAAGAAGCATTAGGAGGTATTGTTAATGCATATCCTTGGACTTTCGCTATAGCCGTTTTTATAATGGGAGTTTTGATGTTTAGTCAGGCAGCTACTACTAAAACAATGATGCCATTGGGAATTGCTTTGGGGCTTCCTCCATCGGCATTGATAGCTATATTCCCCGCTGTAAACAGTGACTTTGTTTTGCCAGGCTATCCAACTTTATTAGCGGCAATAAACTTTGACAGAACGGGTAGTACCAAAATCGGAAATTATGTAATTAATCATAGTTTTAATTTGCCTGGAATAGTTGCCATTGGTGTAGCTATTGCTGTTGGATTTTTATTAGGGTCGTTTTTATTGTAAATTTTAAAATTAAATAATTATGAAAAAATATTTATTTTTTTTAATGATTGGTTTTTTGCCAATTATAGCATTCAGTCAAGTAGATCAAATGGATAAACAAACCAATGAGGGAGGTTTTTTTATACAGGATTCTCTAAAATCTTTGATACCAATTACAAAACAATCTTTATTAAGAGATGTTGATGTGATTTTTAATTCACGCATGGCTTACAATAGTAATTTTATGGATGGTAATCATACGCTCTCCGAATTTAATGTAAACCAACTTCGTTTTGAAGTAAAAGGTAAAATACACGATAAAGTGTATTTTAGATTCCGTAACAGATACACTAGAGAGCCTATTCCTGGGAATTTGGATAATATCAGTCGATCAGTCGATCTCGCATTTTTGAGAATCGATTTGTCTAAAAGTACTAAGCTATCTTTTGGGAAACTTTGTGCCGATTGGGGAGGTTATGAATTTGATTTCAATCCAATTGATATCTTAACCTATAATGATGTTATAGAATATGCTGATAACTTTTTAGTAGGGGCAGGGATATCCCATGATTTTGCTGAGGGCAAGCAGTCGTTTTCTTTTCAAGTACTGAATTCCAGAACAAAAACCTATGAAGAGCAATATGGAAGCTCTGCTCCGCCAAGCATAAATCCTTCTGAATATCCGTTGGCATTAGTGGCTAATTGGAGAGGTAGTTTTTTTGATGGTAAATTTGAAACCACTTATAGTTATAGTTTCTTCAACGAAGCACAAGGAGCACATATGAACTATTTTGCACTTGGGAATAAATTTAAAGCTAAGAATTTTGTTTTGTATTATGATTTTCAATACAGTGATGAAGGCCTTGATCGCAAAGGAATTGTCTCAAGTATTATTAGCAGCCAATACCCATATGCTGCACAAGAGGCTCTTTATGTGGAAAATTGGGTAAGAGCAGAATATTTGGTGGCTCCTAAGATTAATTTGCTTTTGACTGTGATGAACAGTAATCATTCATGGAAAGATAATCCAGATCCAAATGGCAGTTCAAAATTATCTACCAGTTATGGTCTTATCCCAACTATACAGTATATGCCTTTCAAAGATTTCAATATAAAATTTTATGTGGCCTATACGGCTAGAAGATATGAATATACAAACTATGCTGAAAATGCTTTCGGGGTCAAAGATTATACAACTGGTCTTTTAGGCTTTGGATTTATAGCTCCGTTATTGGTTTTGTAAGTTTATTAAAGTATATGAAAACAAAATGCCCAATCGTAAGATTGGGCATTTTTTATAAGTAAGTAATTCTAAATTGAGTTTATATAACGTTTATTTTACTTTATTAAGTACTGCTTTGAAAGCTTCAGGGTGATTCATCGCTAAATCAGCAAGAACCTTACGGTTCAATTCGATTCCGTTAGATTTCACTTTACCCATGAATTGAGAATAAGACATTCCTTCCAATCTAGCTCCAGCGTTAATACGTTGAATCCATAATGAACGGAAATTTCTTTTATTCACTTTTCTGTCACGGTATGCATAGCACATTGCTTTTTCTACCGCGTTCTTTGCAACTGTCCAAACGTTTTTACGTCTACCAAAGAAACCTTTGGCTTGCTTCATTATTTTTTTTCTTCTTGCTCTTTTAGCAACTGAATTTACCGATCTTGGCATAATTTTATTGTTTTTTTGTAGTAGGCGTCCTGAATTTAATCAAAGGAACTTATTGGCCATACTCCAAGGTTATTGAAATTGTTTTTAACCTAAAGAAATCTATAAGTTTTTGTCTCAATACTTAATTCTCAAGACTTAATACTTTTATTAGATAATTCTTAATTGTTGTTTGATGCTTTTCATATCTGTTTTGTGAACTAGCGCTGAGTGAGTCAAAGCTAATTTACGTTTTTTAGATTTTTTAGTCAAGATGTGACTTTTGAAAGCATGCTTTCTTTTAATCTTTCCAGAACCAGTAACTTTGAAACGTTTCTTGGCGCTAGATTTGGTTTTCATTTTAGGCATTTTTTCCTAGTGTTTTAATTTATTATTACTTACTTAATCTTTTGTTTAAAGTTTCAGACTTCAGGTTTAAAACTGAACAATGAAAACTGAATACTATTTTTTATCTGCTTTCTGCAAACTGATTACTTCTTCTTTTTAGGAGCAATAAACATAATCATTCTCTTTCCTTCAAGAACAGGCATTGCTTCAACTTTTCCGAATTCTTCCAAGTCAGTAGCTAATCTCAATAATAAGATTTGCCCTTGATCTTTATAGATAATTGAACGTCCTTTAAAGAATACGAAAGCTTTTAACTTAGCTCCTTCTTTTAAGAATTTTTCAGCGTTCTTTCTCTTAAATTCGTAATCATGCTCATCAGTTTGAGGACCAAAACGTATTTCTTTTACTACTACTTGAGTAGATTTCGCTTTTAGAGCCTTATCACGTTTCTTTTGTTCGTAAACAAATTTCTTGTAATCCATGATTTTACAAACCGGTGGCTCTGCGTTTGGTGAAATCTCAACTAAATCCAATTCAAATTGGTCAGCTAATCTTAAAGCTTCTGCAAGTTTAAAAACTCCAGGCTCTATGTTTTCACCCACAAGTCTTACTTCTTGTACACCGCGAATAAAGTTATTTATTCTGTGTGCATCCTTTTTTTCTACGCGAGGTTGGTAACCTCTGTTGCTTCTTATTGCTATGACTTTATAATTTAAGTTAAACTGTAAATACTTTTAATGTTTTTTTTATTTCCTCGTCAACAATCGAAGCAAATTCTTCTATTGTAACGCTGATATTGCCTTTTCCTTCTTGACCATGACGGCGAATAGAAATGGTTCCGTTTTTCTCTTCTTCCTCACCAACAATCAGCATAAACGGGATTTTCTGCATTTCTGCATCTCTAATTTTCTTTCCTATCGTCTCGCTTCTGTTATCAATTAGGGCGCGAATTTCGTGATTTTCTAGCAGATTTAAAACTTTTTTAGCATAATTTTCATATTTCTCACTCAAAGACAGTATAATTGCCTGCTCAGGCATTAACCAAAGTGGGAAATTTCCCGCTGTGTGTTCTAGTAAAATTGCAATAAAACGTTCCATAGATCCAAAAGGCGCTCTGTGGATCATTACAGGTCTATGTAATTCATTGTCAGATCCTTTGTAAGTCAATTCAAAACGCTCTGGTAAATTGTAATCCACCTGAATTGTTCCTAATTGCCATTGTCTGCCTAAAGCATCCTTTACCATGAAATCCAGTTTTGGACCGTAGAAAGCGGCCTCTCCGTATTCAACAATGGTATTTAATCCTTTATCTGCTGCTGCATTGATGATAGCATTTTCCGCTTTCTCCCAATTTTCATCAGAACCAATGTATTTGTCTCTGTTCTCTTTGTCTCTCAATGAAATCTGAGCGGTAAAGTTTTCAAAACCTAATGAACCAAATACATAAAGTACCAAGTCAATTACTTTTTTAAACTCTTCATCCAATTGCTCTGGAGTACAAAAAATATGTGCATCATCCTGAGTAAACCCACGTACGCGAGTTAAACCATGTAATTCACCACTTTGCTCATATCTGTAAACTGTTCCAAATTCAGCATAACGCTTAGGTAAATCTTTGTATGACCAAGGTCTTACATTATAGATTTCACAGTGATGAGGGCAGTTCATAGGTTTCAATAAAAACTCCTCTCCTTCAGCAGGAGTGTTGATTGGTTGAAAACTGTCTGCTCCGTATTTAGCATAATGTCCAGAAGTTACATATAACTCCTTTTGACCAATATGCGGAGTTACAACTTGCTCGTAACCTGCTTTCTTTTGTGCTTTTTTCAAAAACTGTTCCAAACGATCTCTCAAAGCGGCTCCTTTTGGTAACCATAACGGCAAACCTTGGCCTACTTTTTGAGAAAAAGCAAATAATTCCAATTCTTTTCCTAGTTTTCTGTGGTCGCGACGTTTCGCTTCTTCGAGTAATTCTAGGTATTCAGTTAAATCTTTTTGTTTCGGGAATGAAGTTCCATAAACACGGGTTAACTGCTTATTTTTTTCATCACCTCTCCAGTAGGCTCCAGCAACACTCATTACTTTCATTGCCTTGATGATTCCTGTATTAGGAATATGTCCACCACGACATAAATCGGTAAAAGTTGAATGATCACAAAAAGTGATAGTTCCGTCTTCAAGATTAGTAATCAGCTCTGTTTTGTAAACATTGTCTTTGTACATCTCTAATGCTTCTGCTTTAGTAACAGGACGCATTTTAAATTCATGTTTTTCTCTTGAAATCTCAAGAACACGGTCTTCAATTTTCTTAAAGTCGGCCTCAGTAATCTTTTGGTCTTCAAAATCAACGTCATAGTAAAACCCGTTAGAAATTGCAGGTCCCAGAGTTAATTTTGCTCCAGGGTACATTTCTTCTAGAACTTGTGCCATAACGTGTGAAGTCGAATGCCAAAAAGCTTTTTTGCCATCAGCATCATTCCAAGTATATAATGTAAGACTGCCGTCGGTCGTCAATGGTGTAGATGTTTCAATAGTTGTACCATTGAAAGAAGCCGAAATTACATTTCTGGCAAATCCTTCACTGATGCTTTTTGCAACATCCATCGGAGTTACTTCTGGAGCAAACTCTCTAACTGACCCATCGGGCAAAGTAATCTTAATCATTGTTTTTTATATTTTAAGATTGCAAATATAAAGTATTAACAAAACACATACAATAGGTATATGAGGTTTGTTCTATATATGTATGAAATCTAAATAGGTGTTGTTGTAAAAGAGGAATCCGAATGATTAGGAGCTATTTCCAGCTGTACACTATATCTGCTGTCCCGAACCCCGGGACAGCAGGATGTCGTTTCCATCTGGGCTAGGGCATCAGTTTTCATAAAGAGTGAACTAGAAAATTCACTCTTTATATAATAGGTAAGAATGATTCAAAGAAAACTTCCTCCTTCATATGTGCTTCTGATTTGGTTAGGGATTGTTTGCTAAATCCAGCAACTGCAAAGATGTAAAAGCCTCGGAAAATGATTCCAATCTTTGCGACTTAGCGCCTCTGCGAGAAAATAAAGCATTGTTTACGGCATTTCGTGCGAACCTCACAAGGGTTGAAAGTCAAAATAAAGCCCAATAACCAAGCGGAACTTCGGTAAACTCCCAAATTCCTCAAAAAGCTCTTGATGTAAATTTCAAGTTATCAGTCTGTTAAAAAATAAACGCAAAATAATTAAAAAAACCCATTGTTTAACTGAATAAACGTGGTACTTTTGCACCCGCAACAACGCATACGTTCCTATAAATCCTGACAAGCCCATGAAATCGAAACGAAAATTTATTTTCAAAAAAAGATTAAAAAAAGCTTGTGAGATTCGAAAGCGTAAGCTATTTTTGCACCCCGCAAAACGCGTAACGTTCCTTGAAAGATTGACAAGAAAAAGAGAAGAAAACGAAAAATAAAATTTTCAAAAAAACTTCAAAATTTACTTGCCAGTTAAAAAAGAATAGCTATTTTTGCACCCGCTAATCGAAAGACTAGCGTATAAGAATAAAGAAGAACACGTTCCTAGACATATTGAATTGACAGCCGTTCCGATGCAAATCGGAACAAATAAAATAAGAGTAATAGAATCGGAAGATTTGAGAATAACCACTAGACCTTCAGTCAAAAATTAATAGCTTAATTAATTAAGCAAACAATATACGATGAAGAGTTTGATCCTGGCTCAGGATGAACGCTAGCGGCAGGCTTAACACATGCAAGTCGAGGGGTATAGTTCTTCGGGACTAGAGACCGGCGCACGGGTGCGTAACGCGTATGCAATCTACCTTTTACAGAGGGATAGCCCAGAGAAATTTGGATTAATACCTCATAGTATAGTACAATCGCATGATTGAACTATTAAAGTCACAACGGTAAAAGATGAGCATGCGTCCCATTAGCTAGTTGGTAAGGTAACGGCTTACCAAGGCTACGATGGGTAGGGGTCCTGAGAGGGAGATCCCCCACACTGGTACTGAGACACGG
>NZ_MUNX01000087.1 GCF_002001005.1 Flavobacterium sp. A45 | reverse complement strand
AGTTTGTAGTGTCCGTGTTCCAGTTTTATAAAATCCCCTTTTATATAATAATTTTGATTATCCTGCATAATAATTATTCTTCGTGATTTTATCTACAATTGTCTTTTTCCTCTTATTTTGTCGGTTAAAGTTCTAAAAAAATAGAAAATGGGATTGGCTTTTTTTAGGGATTCATTACATTTTTTGAATAAATCTAAATTAGATTCTGCTATTTCTTTAAAATTGATAGGGGTGTCATCTTTGGTGTTATCGGAAACCTTTTTGAATTTTAAATAATTGCGAAAATATATTCTAGATAATCGTGCATAATCTTGATACTTTTTAGGGGTAGTATGCTCTAAAATATGGTTACCCATTACTAGATGATTCTTTAATCTGTTTTTATTTAAATTTCCTTTAGCTCCAATCTGTTGTTCGCTATGTATTCTATAGGATATTAATTCATCAGTTAAATATTCTAATTTTCTTCTTGAAGCAATAATAATCGCTATCCATTCATCATGATAAAATTTTTGAATATCTGGAATTGGTAAAATTAAGCTTTTTATTTCCTGTTTTATACAAAGAGTTGATCCTGTTACCACATTAGATTTAAATTTAATATGATGATATAAATCAATTGGTTTGCTTAATTGGTTTTCCATAAAACCTTTAGAATCCCAGAGACTAATATTCGTGAATTTTTTATTATTGTCATTAGTTAATTCTGCATTTGAAAAGACTGCTTCTGCTGATTCATTTTTTGAAAAATACTCAATTATTTTTTCAACTTTATTCATTTTCCAAATATCATCTTGATCACTCAAAAAAATATAATCACCATTACAGAGAGAAATGGCTTTTTCAAAATTTTTATTACTCCCTAAATTAATTGGGTTTTTATGTAAATTGATTTTATTAGGGTATTCTAGCTGAAATTGTTTTATAATTTCAATTGTTTTGTCATTTGATCCATCATCACAAATAACAATTTCATCAATTGGCAATGATTGGTTTAAGATACTTTCAATCTGAATTTCAATGAATTTTTCACCATTATAGGTACACATTGCAACAGATGTTTTCATATTGTCTAGTGTTGTTTTTTGAGAATTATTATTTTAATATTAAATTTTATATTTTGCTAAAGGATAAAATAAGATTGGCTTTGTTAGTTTTTTTTAAGAAAATATTTACTAAATATCAAATTATTTTTTATAGTTGATATTGCAAACTAAGTTGAAATTGCATATTTATTTCTCTATTCTCATATTGATATTGGTAGTTATTGCTTACAGATGTATTTAAATTGGCTTTAATGCCTAGATTGCCATATTTATGATAAGCGTATGTATTTAACATCAATTCAACCCATTTGTTTTTATAATCCGTATACGTATCATAATAAAAGTCCATATTGTGGGCATATCGTTCTACTTGGATTCCCCATACTTTATCTTTCTGCCAAACACTAAAATCTAGAGTTTGTAAGTTGCTTCCTGGACCAATGCCTGCTCCAAGTACTTCTCCTTTATTGGTGTATCCATGCAGTATGATTCCATGCATGTACCAAGCGCCTGCTGGCCTTACTAAACGATCGGCACTTTGTTCCAAATGTGTAGTTTCAAAATTTACTTTTAAATATATGTCTTTACTTTTGTTAAGCATAAATAATTTGTTAAATCCAAAAAGATAAGCTCTGGAATGTTCAGGGGAATGAAATAAATCGGTTACATCTTGTGAATGATCATTCCATCCACTTTCTCCATAAAATTCAAATTTGGATTCTTTCATAACCCACCTAAAGAAGAGAGAAGCCAACTGATCTCTATTTTTAGCATCTTCTCCATTTAACTTTTTTTTCTGGAAAGGAGCAAATATTGGCATATAGTCTGAAAAACTACTACCCATATCATCACGATAAACTTGTATGGTTCGATTTAATCCTACAAATAATCCAGGAACCCACTTGGGGTGATAGTTTATGGAAAGTCCGTTTATATAACGCCAATCATTTGATTTTGGTAGCTCGTAATCCACTCCACCAATTATGAATTGGGATTTTGGACTCCTCAAACCTGAACCCTCTAATTTACCGCTAATGATTTGCCCTTCAAAACTTCCAATGCAAGTTTCTATTGGTTGTTTTGTATTCAAGGTAAAATGTAAAAAACCTTGAGCCGTATTACTCATTAATAGTGAATTTCTAGTACCCGGACCCCACCACAAATTTTCGGTTGATAAACCAATAGAAAATTTATTGATATTAAGTTTGATATTACTTTGGCCCCAGTTTAATTTGTTGTAGGATTGATCTCCATAAGGGGTTGGTAAATCTGTGTAGTTGAGATAATAAGCATTTGCTAATCGAACAGGATCTGGTTCTGTTAAAGGAAAAATGTCAAAATCAGGATTCGCAGCATAAACATATTCGGGTTTTAACTGCACACTCAAAATCCCATACTGTGCATACAATCCAGCAGTCAGTAGCGTTTGGTAGCCTTTGGCAGGAATCATAGAGCCATCATTCCAACCATAAGGGGCAAATGTATTGTATTGCTGTGTTAACTTTATTGGAAGAGCTTTTAAAGTTAGCTTTTCATTAGCTTTTGTTTGTGTAGAATCAATAAGATCTAATGCTATAGGTCTTAATGTGTAGGAAATAAATGGATTTCCGTTACCTAATAATTGTTCGTTTCTGCTTCTTTGTTCTATCATGTCAATAGATCCTACAGGAATGTTTTGAGCTAATAAGGAATTAGTTAATAGAAAGAAAACTATAATTATTCTAAATTTGATATTCATAAGTTGTATGTTTTACAAGGTTTTTATCATGCCTTGTTTAAAAAAAGGCAAAGTTAGTCTTATATTTTTAAATCATACTTTCATATTACTAACAAAAGTAAAAAAGAACGTTTATTACGGCAAATTCTAGATCCGTATGGCGTAACTTAAAAATTCCAATGATGGTTTTGTTAAACTGATATAAGACGTCTAATTAATAATAGTTTTTTACAGCATTTTTCGTTTCCCAAGTATTTGATCACTTAGCGTAACAAATCGATACCGAATAGGGAATTTTAATTTCATTTTGACATTTAAATTATGTAATTCACTATGACTTTTTGTTATTAAATCATGTATGTTAATCTTAATGGAATTGAATTTTTGGTATTTTTTCGATTTTTGGTATTTTAAATATTTTTTTTTGGATAAATGTCGATATTCTAAAAAACTCGATGGTTTTTCTAAGTCAAGAATTATCCTTTTTAATCTGTTTTTGGTAACAATTTTATGGATATTTTTCATGCCAACTTGCTGTTTTTCATGTATTCTATAGGATATTAAATTTTCTGTCGAATAGTATAGCGATTCTCGCAAGATTAAGAGCGTGGCAATTTTTTCGTCATGCAAAACATTGTCTTCAAAAGAAGTAATGAAATGTTTTACATGATTTCGAATGCATAATGTAGCTCCAGTTACAATATTTCCGTTTTTGGAAACAATATTAAAAAAGTCTATGGGTTTAGGTAACTCTTTTTCTAAAAAGAATACTGAATCCCAAATTGTTAAATTGGGAATGAGATTGTCATTTGAGTCAATTATGTCTGCATTTGAAAAAACACCTTCGGCTTTTGGGTTTTGATCGAAAATTGCTAGTGTTTTTTTTACTTTATCTTCTTTCCAAAGATCATCTTGATCAGCTAGAAAAATATAATCTCCAGTACAAAGGGTTATTGCTTTTTCAAAATTCTTGGAACTCCCCAGATTTGTGGCATTTTTATATAAAAAGATTGTAGTTGGATATTGTTGTTGTATTTGGGATATTATTTCCAATGTTGTATCATTCGAACCATCATCACAAATGATAATTTCATCAATTGATATAGTCTGGTTTAAAATACTGTCAATTTGAGATTTAATATATTTTTCCCCATTGTAAGTGCACATTGCAACTGATAATTTCATTTAGTTTTTGTATTAAGATATAATTTGATTTACCCAAGCCTCAATTGTGTAGTTTTTTAGAATATCTTCTGGGATTTTTTGATATTCATTACTGAAAAATTCCAAAGGAATGTTGGGTTTCTTCTCATCTATAATTAATATGTTATTAGGGTTGTAGAAATCATAGTATTTAATGTCTGCATTTGTAGTGATTAGTTTTTTTTCTAGCTCGAGACTTTCAAATACTCTAAAAGTGAGCCCTTTTTGTCCTATTCGATTGATGTCCAATAAAACTTGAGTGTTGTGCAAATAATCATTGACTTCAGCCAATGGAATTTGTTTTGATATGTATTCAACGCTAGACTTGTGACTTTTATTTTTTTTATCAAAAATAATTATTTTATAATTGATGTTTTTTTCTTTTAAAATGGAGGCTATTTTCACCAGTAATGGAACTCTCTTATCTTTGGAACTGATGTTGAAAACTTGAGATTTGGCATTTCTTTTCTCATTCTTAGAAATAGGATAAATCCAATTGGTTAAAAACATTAGATTGTATTTTTTACAGTCATCTTTTTCAAAAGAATAAACTTCATCAAAATGAGGAATGACCCTCTTGATTTTTGGGCATCTGGTTACACTGTCATTAAAAAAGGCTATCGATTTATAGGTGTATTTTTTAAATTCTAAAATGGCTTTAGGATCAATAAAGTCCCCTTTTATGGTTAGAATTACATCTTGGATTTCATTATTTCCTTTTAATCTTTCAATGATTTCATTTCCATAATAAATGTTTTTAATGTTTTTATTGGAAAAAGTTTTTAAAACAAAATTGTAAATTTTCGATTTTATATTGGGATATTTATATTTAATATCAAAAATATTAATATGATTTACTGAATGCCCTTTTTGGTTTAAGGCGTTAATTAAGTGGCTGTTTAGTCCCCAATTATCATAGCTTATAATTGTTATTTTCATATGTAATCGGTTATTTTTGAATCAATCTAATTTGCATTCTTCATTGGGATTTGTGACCAATCAAAGTCATACAATTTCATTTTTGGATTAGTGAATTTGTTTAATTTTTTGAATTTGTTTTAAAGATTTAGTCAAAGGAGCTCCATTTAAGACTAAAATAAAAAGCGCCCAATTTTTTGGTTTAAAAATACTACTGATAAAATACTTTAGTATTAGGTAAGTTAAAACAACTTTATGGCCAAAATAACCATAATGCTTCCTCATTATGTATAATAACGATATTTTTAGTTCTTTTTTTATTGCGATAGATTTTTCTGTACTCGCGCCATGAAAATGAATAAATTTTGCATCAGGGATTAAATAGGCATATTGAGATTTTTTTGCTAATCTTAAACACAAATCGGTTTCTTCATAATAAAGAAAAATATTGGTATCAAAACCACCTATTTCATTAAAATCAGCTGCTCTTAAAAACATAAAACTACCTGGGATGAAGTTTACTTGTATAGGAGTTGAATACTTTTTCTTTCGTTTGGGATATTTTTTTGGATTGAAAAATTCAAGAAAATTTCGCCCAATAATCTCTCTTGCAGGTGAGGCAAAATGATCTAATGAAATCATGAAATCTCCGTTTTCTTTATATGCTTGGGCTCCGGCAATGCCAATGTTTTTATTATCGTCTAAAGCACTTTTTAGAATCGACAAACAATCATTTAAAAAGAGAGTATCATTATTTATAAATGCATAATATTTTGCGTTAGAGTATTGCACCCCAAACATGTTTCCACCGCCAAAGCCAGTGTTGATATTGCTTCTGTGAAGTTCCAGATTTGGAAATGAAATGGTTTCACAAAAGGCTTTGAGAGTTAAATAATCCTCTTTTTCAGAACAATTATCGGTTATGATAATTTGATAGTTTATTTTTTTGGAAGTATTATCTATTATGGATTGAATACAGTTTATAGTATGTTTACTAGAATTATAATTAATTAGAATTATGGCTATGTCAAACATGTTATAAATATTGATTTATTCCTTTTTCGATAAAAGTTAATTTCTTTTCTGTACTCTGCTTTAAAATTTCATCATTGATGTCAAGCTGACTTCTTGATTGTTCTTTGTGGTAGATATGATATGCAATTCCACAGTTTTTTAATCTTTTGCCTTGTATTCCAATATTATGTATTCGTTGAATCATTTCAGAATCATCGATTCCCCATCCAACTAAATTTTCATTGAATCCATTGATTTTTATAAAATCGGTTTTCCAGAAAGACATGTTACAGCCTCTCAATTTTGATGAACGCTCAGAAATACTTTTTGAAAAACGCATTAAAAAAGGGATTCGTATAGTGCGCCCTCTTTTTTTAATTCCTTTGGAAAACAAATTAAAATGAGTTGTTTTTTTTGAAAATAGTTCTGCTAAAAAACCTTTTTTGATGGTAACTCGAGAACCAAATAAATAATGCCCTTTTTGTGCATATTTCAAATGATCTTCTATGAAATACTTGTTCATTATAATATCGCCGTCTATTTCGATAATATAGTCATATTTTGAAACTGCAATAGCTTTATTCATAATTGCTGGCTTTCTGTTTTTGATATCTTCATGCCAGATATGAATTAAAGGTACAGGAAATGTTTTTTGAAATTTGGCAATTAAATTTTTGGTATTTTCAGATGAGCCATCATCTGCAATAATTACTTCGTTTGGTAAAACGGTTTGTTGTAATATACTAAGAAGTAGTAACTCTAATGCTTCCGGCCAATTATATGTGGGTGTAACTAAAGTACAATTTGGGTAACTCATAGGTTGAAATTTAAGCAAAACTACATAAAATATTTGAAGTCTAGAATGCAATACTTACTTTTGTCTTTCTAACAATTTTTTCAATGAAATATGTATTGGCCCCTTCTGTTAAATTAATGGAAGATAAAATTTTACTTTTTATATCTGATTTCAAAACTTCTGGAAAACTCTTTGGTGACGGCAAAAGAAACATCATCAAGTTATTTGAACTTGAAGGGATCACGATGAATATAAAATCTTTCAAAATTCCAAATTTGATTAATAAGATTGCCTATAGGTATTTTAGAAAGTCGAAGGCTAGACGTTCTTTTGAATATGCAACGCTTTTGTTGGAAAAAGAAATTGGGACTCCGCAGCCACTTGCTTATCTTGAAAACTACAATTGGATAGGGTTGAAGGATAGTTATTATGCAAGTGAACATCTAGAATGTAATTTGACCTATAGAGAGTTGGTAGAGATTCCAGATTACCCAGATCATGAAAACATATTGAGACAGTTTACTCGTTTTTCTTATTCTTTGCATCAAAAAGGAATTGAATTCAAAGATCATTCTCCTGGAAATACATTAATAAAAAAGAGTGCTGAAGGGCAGTATGATTTCTTTTTGGTTGATTTGAATAGAATGAATTTTCATGAAGAAATGTCGTTTGAATTACGAATGAAAAACCTTTGCCGATTAACACCTGTAAAAGAAATGGTGGAGGTAATGAGCAATGAATATGCAAAAGTATCAGGTGAATCTGAGGATTTAATATTTGAGACTCTTTGGAAATACACAGCTGATTTTCAAGAAAGATTTCACAGAAAGAAACGATTGAAGAAGAAACTTAAGTTTTGGAAATAGGAAGCTGATTCTGTTTCCATAGTTTTTTTAATTCTTTGTATCGAACAACTATAGAATAAGCATTTAGGTAACAAATAATTATTCCTTTTTTACCATCAAGAATTCCTAATCTGATGAAATAGTTGTAAAGAAAATTATAACTTGGATGAAAAAAGCGATGGAAAAATGTTGGTTTTACTTTTTTTATAAATTTTTCCTGGGCTTTAAATTTGCCGTAAAAAATAATTTTTTCTCTGTAATCATCATAACTCGAATAGGAATGATGAATGAGTTTGTTTTTTAGAAACCCAATTTCACCATTGACGATTAGTTTTTCGTGAACCAATCTTTTTTCATCATATTTCGCTGATTTTTTATTGAAAAGCCTGAATATTTTATCCGTTTGATTGCCACTATATTTTAAAACAGTATTTTCAAACATGAAAATTCTTTCAAAAAAGAAAGCAGAATAAGTTTGGTTATTTTGTAGCGTTTCTATGATTTCTTGCTTCAATTCAGGTGTTAAAATCTCGTCGGCATCAAGAAATAATATCCAGTCATTTTTAGCTTGCGAGATTGCAAAATTTCTTTGTGCAGAAAAATTTTCAAATTTATTTTGTATAAACTTTACTTTAGGGAAAGTCTTTGCAATAATTTCCGTCCCATCAGTACTAAAGGAATCGACAATTACTATTTCATCTGCAAAATTTAAATCAGATAATAAACCTTTTAAATGTTCTTCTTCATTTAATGTTATGATCAACACTGACAATTTTTTAGCATTGCTATTTGTCATAAGTTTACTTTTTGATAGTTTACGGATCTTTTACTTAACCAAGTTTGTTCTTTTATAGCATTAAAATAATAAAAACAAAGATTTTTGAGAATGTACTTATTTGTTCTCAATTTCAAATTGAAAAACAGAACAAAACTTAAAAGCGATAAAAAGGTTTTTCCTATAAGTGTAAAAATAATCAAAAGCAAATGCCCTACTATTTTGGTCAATGGATTAAAATTATTGCTTATATATACATGTTTTGAAATAATTACCTCAGTTCTGCTGATATGTTCTGTTTCAAAATCATTTCTTGAAGAGCCACCGTGTTCATGTAAAATAATTGTATTTCGAGTCACTGCAATTTTACCATTTTTCTGTGCAATTTTTTTACAAATTTCTACATCTTCAAAGTAAAGCCAATAATCTTCGTTCCAACCATTCACTTTGTGAAACCAATCTTTATGTATAAAAATTAGAGCCCCTGTAACCCAGTCGGGATAGAATAATTCCTCTTTGGTGTTAAAATGAGAACTTGTTTTTCTATATAGAAACCGGCTTATGCCGAAAATCTGGACTAGAGACGGAAAAATATTTTTTTGATTAAAAAAGCGATTCTTTCTGTCAACCTGTAAGCACGACAATATACCTATTTCAGAATGTTTTCTGTAAGTCGTATAAAGTGTATTAATTGTATTGTGCGATATTACGGTATCAGGATTCAGAAATAAAAAATATTCTCCTTTTGCTTCTTTTGCGCCAAGGTTACATCCATTTGCAAAACCAGAATTAGTATTGTTTCTGATGAAAATAAAGCCTTTAAATTTATTTTGAAATGAATCAAACTCGCCATCATCCGAAAAATTATCAACAATGATTACTTCAAAAGTTATGCTTGTTTTATCTATCGAAAGTAATGATTCTAGACAGTTAAGTAATGGCTTCCAACTTCGGTAGTTCACTATAATAATTGAAACATCCATTAATATGATAAGATAAGTTTTTGATGAATTTGATGCCGTAAATTGAACTTAACCAATAAAAACCAGCTGTATTGTTAATTGTTATTTATGAAAAAATCAATTTTGTCCTTAAATAATTCAGGGGTAAGTAGTTGGTATAAAGAGGTGTGGTTTTTCTTTATCTCATCATGATTAATATTAGTAAATAGCTCAGGTTTGAAATCATTTAAATGGACAGATATATTTCTTAATCCATCCTCAAAAGTGGCCCAAATTTTCTTTTCTACGAAAGGAGAAAAAATGGTAAAGGCTGGTTTGTTTAATGCTTTTGCCATGTTGATAGCTCCTCCGTCATTACCAATTATTAAATCACATTGATTCATTATGGATATGTACGACCTTAAATCTTTCCCAAATATATCAAAATGAATTTTTGCCTGAGTTTCTTGTGAACAAGAATTGTATATAGCCTTAGCATCGTCAATTTGATTTTCAAAATAATTAAAAAGGATTGTTACGTCTTTATGATCGGCCACGTATTCAACAACTTTAGTCATGTATTCCAACGGGTATGTTTTGTTTTTTTCACTCCCGAGCAGACTGATCATTATTGTTTTTTTGTCCCTGTTTATTTTGTGTTTTTCAAAAAGTAAAATTGTTTCTTCACTTTCTTCAGGACTTACAAATAATTTGGGATAAGGATCTATTGAGTTTTTGTCCAATTTTAACGGTTCTAATAAGAGAAGTCTATTATCAATGGCAAATCCATATTTTGGTGTTTCTGTATTTTCAAAACGTTTTAAATTATGAGTGTAAAAAACGGTGGTGTACCATTTGTGGTAGGCAATTTTAATTTTCGAACCAGTAAACATCGTAATTAGATTTGTTTCTAATTTATTGTATACATCAATTACGATATCATATTTTTTAGCCCTAATTTCAAAAATAAACTTAAACAGGGAAAAATAGTTTTTTCTGATTTTATGGGGTAGTGGAATTACATTATCAATATTTGGATTTCCGATTAATACATCAACACTGTTGGTATAGCACATGTAATCAATTGTATACTTTGGATATTGTTTTTTTAAACTATTGCATATTATCGTACTTGTGAGTACGTCACCAATCCTTTTTTGTTGAATAACCAAAATTCTCATATTGAATAAACTTAATTTGAGTGCTAAAATACAAAGTATTTATAGATATTTGCGGAAGCTGGATTATAAATGGAGTAATCTAGTTAAAAAAATATATTTTTGTAGTAGCAAATAAACAGTACAATGGCGATAAGTGGTTTGATTATTACTTTCAACGAAGAAAAAATGATAGGGAAGTGCATTGATGCGCTTTTTAGAGTTTGTGATGAAGTAATTATTGTCGATTCTTTGAGTAAAGACAGGACAGTAGAAATTGCTAAAGCAAAGGGGGCAATTGTTATCGAACAGCCTTTTCTTGGTGATGGACCACAGCGTTCTCATGGATTGCCTTTTTGTAAAAATGATTGGATTCTCAATTTGGATGCTGATGAATTTTTGGATGCTGATGCTGAGGATTATATTTTAAAAGAAAAATATTTAAAAGGAAATTTTGATGGGTTAAGCTTTCGTGTCAAAAACTTTTTAGGAGATAAATTAATAGACTTTTCAGGTTGGTATCCAGATCACAAAGTACGTTTTTTTAATAAAAAAACAGCAAGACCTTCTGATTCTAAAGTGCATCAAACTATTGTAACTACCAATGAAAAAAATGTTCCAGTTCATATATTGCATTATGGATGGGATTCACTGGATCAGATTATTGCCAAAAAGAATCAATATTCAGGCTGGCATGCACAACAGCTTTTTGATGAAGGAGTAAGAATAGGGGCATATAAGCCGATACTTAATGGAATAGTGTCATTCATACGCTGTTATTTTTTCAAAAAAGGAATTTTAAATGGATTAGATGGGCTGTCCATTGCTATGATTCAGGCATTTTTTTCGTACATGAAGTATGCTAAGCTAATTAAAATTCAAAAGAAAAATAGTTGATGTTTTAAATATTTGTTGAATATAAAAAGAGGTCTTATTTTGTTAAATAAGACCTCTTTTCTTTATAAAATTTAATGTGATTTTAAACCGCTACATCATATTCGCGTAAAGCGTTATTTAAAGATGTTTTCAAATCAGTAGATGGTTTACGAGTTCCGATAATCAAAGCACAAGGCACTTGGAATTCACCAGCAGCAAATTTCTTGGTATAACTTCCAGGAATTACTACCGAACGAGCAGGAACAAAACCTTTCATTTCTACAGGCTCATCACCAGTTACATCAATGATTTTTGTAGAGGCTGTCAAACATACATTGGCACCAAGCACAGCTTCTTTACCAACATGAACACCTTCAACAACAATACAACGAGAACCTATAAAAGCACCATCTTCAATTATAACAGGAGCTGCTTGCAAAGGTTCTAATACTCCACCAATTCCAACACCACCACTTAAGTGGACATCTTTTCCAATTTGAGCACAACTTCCAACAGTAGCCCATGTGTCTACCATTGTTCCTGCATCTACATATGCACCAATATTTACATAACTTGGCATCATGATTACGCCACTTGAAATATAAGATCCATAACGAGCAGATGCTCCAGGTACTACACGAACTCCTTTTTCGGCATAATCTCTTTTCAATAACATTTTGTCATTGTATTCGAAGATTCCTGCTTCCCATGTTTCCATTTTTTGAATAGGGAAATACATTACAACAGCTTTTTTTACCCATTCGTTTACTTGCCATCCTTCGCCAACAGGCTCAGCAACACGTAATTTTCCTGCGTCTAATAATTCGATGACTTCTCTGATCGCATCAGTAGTTGTTTTTTCTTGAAGTAAAGCACGGTTTTCCCAAGCTTGTTCTATTAAGGATTGTAGTTCGTTCATTTTTGATAAATTTTTTGCAAAGATACCATTTTTAAGCAAAAGCTAAAAAGGGATATCGAATGGAATATGTTATATATTTAACTAATTAATGGTTTTTTTGTGAAATTAATTTTAGATTAAAAAGTGGTATATTTGTATAATAAATGGATACATCATGGAAACATTACGTTTAGAATTTCAACCCGATTTAAAAGCTAAAATATTGGAATTATTAAGTTCATTTTCTTCTGATGAGTTGAAAATTGTTCAGGAAGACCCTTATTTCGATGAAAATAAAAGAAAATTAGATGCTTCTTTGGCTAAAGTTAAAAATGGGACAGCCGAATGTTGCTCTTTGGATGAATTAGATGCATTTCTTGAAGCTACTATTTCTGAATATGAAAATTGAGATTACTAAAGATTATAGACTTGATTTAAACGAACAGATTAGATATATTTCAAAAGACAAGCCTCAGGCAGCTAAGAAGTTTAAAGTTGATTTAATCAAAAATATCAAGAAAGATTTAAAACACCCTTTTAATTTTAAAAAATCCGGATATTATAATGATGAAAATATAAGAGATTATGTTTTTAAAGGATATATTTCTGTTTATTATATTGATGAAGAGCAAAAGTGTATTTCTGTTTTCGGTTTAATAAAATATAAAGAATCACTATAAAATGCCAAGAATACTCTCCATAGACTACGGTCAAAAACGTACAGGAATAGCTGTTACAGATGAATTGCAAATTATTGCTTCGGGGTTGACTACGATTCCGTCACAAACAGCAATACCTTTTTTGAAAGATTATTTTTCCAAAGAAAAAGTCGAAGCGGTACTTATTGGCGAACCCAAACAAATGAATGGGGAGCCTTCTGAGAGCGCATCCATAATTAAAGGATTTGTGACCCATTTTACCAATCATTTCCCGGATATGAAGGTCATTCGGGTAGACGAACGTTTTACTTCCAAAATGGCTTTTCAAACAATGATTGATAGTGGACTCAATAAAAAACAGCGCCAAAATAAAGCTCTAATTGATGAAATTTCAGCCACTATCATGCTTCAAGATTATTTGAATCGAAAATAATACTCTTAATTTAACAAACTGTTATAATTTTTGAGTGTTTTGTAACTAAAAAATAATTTTTTTTTGTGATTTTTAGAACTAATTTTGCAACTTCTTAAAAACACACAAAAATGTCCGATACAACAATACGATCCAATTCCGATGTAGTTCTTATTGGAGCAGGGATTATGAGTGCTACTCTTGGTTTAATTTTAAAAGAATTACAACCTGATTTAAAGATTGATATTTACGAAAGATTAGATGTTGCAGCCGCAGAAAGTTCTGACGCATGGAATAATGCAGGAACAGGACATTCGGCTTTTTGTGAGCTTAATTATACTCCAGAAAGTGCTGACGGTACAATAAATCCAAATAAAGCTATTAGTATTGCCGAACAATTTGAGGTTTCCAGACAGTTTTGGTCTTATTTGGTCAAAGATGGAAAACTTCCAACTCCAGAAGATTTTATAAAAAGTATTCCTCATATTAGTTTTGTTTGGGGTGATAAAAATGTGGACTTTCTAAAAAATAGGTTTGAAGCTTTGCAGTCAAATCCTCTTTTTGCTGAAATGATTTTCAGCACTGATGTTTCTGAATTGCAAAAATGGATGCCTTTAGTAATGGAAGGCAGAAATCCAGATGAAAAAGTTGCCGCAACTTCAATGAAAATCGGTACGGATGTGAATTTTGGAACATTGACTAGAAATATGTTGTCTTATTTAACGAAATTGGATAATGTGACTATAAACTACAGCCATGAAGTTAAAAAACTAAAACAACGCGAAGACAAATCTTGGAGAATAAAAATCACAGATTTAGCTTCCGGTCAAAAGAAAAAAGTATATACAAAATTTGTTTTCATAGGTGCTGGTGGAGGTTCATTACCATTACTGGAAAAAGCAAATGTACCCGAAGGAAAAGGATACGGAGGTTTCCCTGTTAGTGGACAGTGGCTAAAATGTACAAATCCCGAAGTAATAGCAAAACACCAAGCTAAAGTATATGGAAAAGCGAGTGTAGGTGCTCCACCAATGTCGGTCCCTCATGTGGATTCCCGAATGATTGATGGAGAGAGAGCATTACTTTTTGGACCGTTTGCAGGATTTTCTACGCGCTTCTTAAAAAACGGCTCTTATTCAGATTTACCCTTGTCTATAAAACCAGACAATGTAATTCCGATGATTGTTGCTGGGTATAAAAACATCCCGCTTACTAAATATTTGATTGAGCAAGTGCGTCAATCTCCAAAAGACAGAATGAATGCTTTGCGCGAATATGTCCCAGGTGCTAGAACCAAAGACTGGAAATTGGAAAGAGCAGGACAAAGAGTTCAAGTTATTAAAAAAGACGAAGAGCTAATTGGTAAATTGGAGTTTGGGACAGAAATTATCAATACAAACGATGGAACTTTGGCGGTTTTATTAGGTGCTTCTCCTGGAGCTTCAACTGCGGTTTCTATTATGGTTGAGTTGGTAAGTAAATGTTTTCCAGAGCAATTTAGTTCTCCAGAATGGCAGGAAAAAGTGAAAGCTATGATTCCTTCTTTTGGTCAGGCTTTAAATGAAAATCCAGAGTTATTGGCAACTATTAGAAAAAATACAGCCGAAGTTTTAAAATTAAGCTAAACTGATTATTAATTTTTGGAGCAACAGCATAAGGCTTTTTTAGTCACATAGAACCTGCTCTACACTATATCTTTTCTTTTTTAAAGAAAAAAAGAAAAGGATGCCGTTACGATCAGGGCTAAAGATGAAGATTTGGAATTTTTGGAATGAATTTCAATTAGAACAGGCTCAAGTTGATAAACACAAAATGACAGTTTTTGGTTTCGAATAAAAGGAACCAAAAGCTGTCATTTTTTTTAATCAATCCTCCATTAGTTTTTTAGTGTTTTTTAAAATTCCTTCCGATAAATTGGTTAGCCAAATTAATTGCTCTATTACCAATTGTGCTTCCTGCATTTTTAAGGCAAAAGCTTCTTCGTCAATTGGATTTCCTTCTTTTAGTTCGCTTTCTCGAATGTTTTTTAATTCTATAAAACGATTAGCTAACTCTTCTTTTGTAATTTCATTCGAATCATTAACTGACTCTCCTTTTAAATAGGCAATCGCCTGCTCTAAGTTTTTAAGCACTTTTTCGACAACGATAGTCAAGGCTTTGGAAGAAGGTGTTGTTTTATGGGATTGAGTATAAGTACCTAAAGAGGCTGTCGATGAAAGCAAGGAATGATTAAGTTCTGTCAATTTATATAGAAGAACAATTTTCTTTTGTTTGGACTTAGGTTCTTGCGACATTCTTTGGAATGAAGCCATGAGATTTCCAATTTCGATGAATGCATTTTTTCTTGCCAAACGATAAGAGGTAGTAACGTCTCCTTTTTGGGTATAAAAAATAAAAATCTCCTTCAAATAATCTCGATTGGCAATAATAGATTTCTTTAAGTAAACAGGGGCTTTGATATATTCCCAAGAAGGCCATAAAAAATGATTGGCAAGGTAAGCCAATAAAGCTCCTGTGAAAGTGTCTGCTATTCTAAATTGAATAACATTTACAAAATCAGGAGATAGTATTCCATGTAAGAATACAATATACATGGTTACAAAAGTGGCACTTACTGTATAATTCGTTTGCGTAAAAGAAAATCCAAGTAGCATACAAAGTATAGCCAAAATACTCAATAGAAAATGAGTAGGCATTAATGATAAAATACTGAAAGCAATTATGCCACCAATTATAGTTCCTATTACACGTTGTATAGATCGCTGTTTTGTCAATCCATATCCTGGTCTCATGATGATAATGATCGTCATCAAGATCCAATAAACATTTTGAAACGGAAGAAATTCACCTACAATACCCCCTAAAATAAGTGCAACTGTCAATCGTAGAGAATGTCTAAAAATAGTTGACGAAAAGCTTATATTTTGAATAAATGTACTAATTGGATAATATTGGGGAGTTAAAAATTTTTCTAAATCTTTATCTTTTCCTTTGAAATCGTAAGTATTCGATACTGACGTGAAAGCGCGTTCAATTACTTTGATTTTTTCGATTTGCTTCTCTGCGTATTCCATCATGGTTTTTAGCATCAAAACGCCCTCGGAAGCTTCTGTTTTTCCTAACTCATTTTCGTATTCAATTATAGCTGTTTCCAGAGCTAATAAATGGTTGGATAATTTATGTTTTGGGATATAATTGGTTCTTTTTTCAATGTTTTTGGATAATTGTTTTAATGTTGATGCCAAATTATAAGCCAAGTTTTGATAAGTGGCTAATGTTTTAGGATGCTTTTCAAACTTTTGATGCAATCGATTATGGTCAAATGAAGTTGATAGCGCTAACTCCAATATTTCTACCAATGAAATAAATACAATGAGCATTTTTCTATTTTGATTGGAAGAAACTGCATTGATTTGTTTCCCTATAAGGACTCTTCGAATATTATGATGGATGTCATTGAGTTCGACTTGTAAATGCAGTTGTTTTTCGAGAATTACTTTTCTGTCGGCGATGCTGTTCCATAAATCGCCTCTTAGTTTTAAGTATTTGGATGTTAATTTGATGCATTCGGCAACTTGTAATTCGGCGTAGCGATACGGTCTTAAGTAATGAAATATTAATGAAATGATTAAATAAAATAAACCACCAGCAAGTATTAATGCCGAATGTTGAACCATTTCTAATCCAGTATGCAAATTAGAAAAGGATAACGATACTGATAATAAAGCAGAAAAAGAAGTGAAAGTAGCTCTTTGTCCATAGACAGATAACATCGCTAATATGAATACCAATATGGAGAAAAAAGGATAGAAAATAAAAGGAATGGGGTAGGTAAGATTGATTAATAAATTGACTCCTGCTATCAAAAAAGCAGTGACAATAATTCCGTTTATCTTATGCTTTAAACTGCTCGGGATATCACTTGGATAAGTCAAAAAAGCACCAAGGGCAATGACAAAACCAATTTCGAAAAGGCCAAAATAAGTAAATACCAATACGGGAAGAACTGCTGATATAGTTGCTTTTAATGCATTTGTAAAATAAGTGCTATCAGTAAATTTTTCTATTTTGGTAATCATGGAATTTCATTTAATACAAAGATAAGTTATAAATGGCTTCGTAAGATTTTATATAACCTATCAATACAATTGTACAAAAATATGCTAATTATCAAATGTAGATTATTCATTATCTATTTTTTTACTACTTTTGCCAACTTAATAAAGTGGATTTTTTCCTTTATTTACGCTAGGTATTAATAAAAATAAATCAAATGATATTACCAATTATAGGATATGGTGATCCTGTTTTAAGAAAAATAGGGGAGGAACTTACTCCAGATTATCCAAATTTAAAAGAAATTATTGCAAACATGTATGAAACCATGTATAATGCAAGCGGGGTTGGTCTTGCTGCAGAGCAAGTGGGATTGTCATTGCGATTATTTGTTATTGATACTACCCCATTTAGTGACGATGAGGATTTGGAAGACAAAGAGCAAAAACAATTGAAAGGTTTCAAAAAAACTTTTATCAATGCTAAGATTATAAAAGAAGAAGGTGAAGAATGGGCTTTTAATGAAGGTTGTTTGAGTATTCCTGATGTGCGTGAAGACGTGTACAGAAAGCCAACAGTTACCATTGAATATTGTGAAGAAGATTTTGTTATGAAAACCGAAGTTTTCGATGGTTTGATAGCAAGGGTGATTCAACACGAATACGATCATATAGAAGGGATTTTATTTACCGATAAAATATCATCTTTGAAAAAGCGTTTGATCCAGAAAAAATTAAAAAACATCACCGAGGGGAAAACATTTCAAGATTATAGAATGAAGTTTTTTGCCAAAAAGGGAAGATAATTTATACGTTCGTTTTAATAAAAAAATAAATAAAAAAAATAAAAATGAGTTTAGAGAAAATATTATCGATTTCAGGGAAACCGGGTTTATATGTTTTAAAAGTACAAACACGTACAGGTTTTGTGGCTGAGTCATTATTGGATGGAAAAAAAATCACGGTAAGTTTAAAAAGTAATGTAAGTCTGTTGTCTGAAATTTCAATTTACACTTATGAAGGCGAAAAACCTTTGGCAGAAATTATGCAGAACATTGCTAAAAAAGAAAACAAAGGTCAAACAATTTCCCACAAAGAAGATAATGCAACTTTATTGTCTTACTTTAGAGAAGTATTGCCGGAATATGACGAAGAAAGAGTATATGCTTCAGATGTTAAAAAGATCGTGAATTGGTATAATACACTTCAAGCAAAAGGATTGCTTGTTGATGAAGCTCCAGTTGTAGCTGAAGAAACAAAACCAGCTAAAAAAGCACCTGCAAAGAAAGCATCAGCTAAAAAAGAGTAATTTTAAAGTTATTCAAAATATATTAATCCTGTCAAGATATTTTCCTGACAGGATTTGTTATTTTTACACAAAACCAAAACACGATGAGCACTAAACAAAACCAGCTTCAGGCTTTTGAGCGATTATTGGACATAATGGACGATTTGCGTGAAAAATGTCCTTGGGACAAGAAGCAAACTATGCAAACGCTTCGTCATCTAACTATAGAAGAAACCTATGAATTGGGAGATGCTATATTGGATAATGATTTGAATGAAGTAAAAAATGAATTGGGAGATTTGTTGCTGCATATTGTTTTTTATGCCAAAATAGGCAGTGAAACAAACGATTTTGATATGGCTGACGTGTGTAATGATATTTGTGAAAAACTCATTCACAGACATCCTCATATTTACGGAGATGTTGTTGTTAAAGATGAAGAAGAAGTAAAACAGAATTGGGAAAAACTAAAACTAAAAGAAGGCAAAAAATCAGTTTTGGAAGGAGTGCCAAAAAGTTTGCCTGCTCTTGTGAAAGCCAGCAGAATACAGGATAAAGTAAAAGGAGTTGGGTTTGATTGGGAAGAACCACACCAAGTTTGGGATAAAGTTCAGGAAGAACTGCAGGAATTACAAGATGAGGTGGTTGCCGGAAATCAGGATAAAATGGAATCCGAGTTTGGCGATGTTTTATTCTCGATGATCAATTATGCCCGTTTCTTGAATATTAACCCTGAAGATGCATTGGAGCGAACCAATAAAAAATTCATAAAACGTTTTCAATATCTGGAAAGCAAAGCCGATGAACTAGGAAAGCCCTTGATGGATATGACCCTTGCCGAAATGGATGTTTTTTGGAATGAAGCGAAAAAGCTTTAGGTTCAAGCAGTATTCGGAACACAGTAAAAAGATTGCTTTAATCAGCAATCTTTTTTAATTTATTAATGTCTTTTAAAACAATTTTTTTACCCACCAATTCAATCAATCCTAATTTATTAAAATCGGATAATAATCGGATGCAGCTTTCAGTTGCGGTACCTATCATACTGGCCAATTCTTCTCTGGATAGTTGTACTTTCAGTGTTTTATCCGTGTTGGTGCCGAAAGTTTCATGCAAATAAATCAAAGTTTCGGCTAATCGCTCTTTTACTGATTTTTGTGCCATATTGACCATATGATCATCTGCCAATCGTAAATCTCCGCAAATTGATTTCATAACATTCATCGAAAACTGATTGTTTTTGTCGAAAAAACCTAATATTTCAGCTTTTGGTATAAAACAAACCTGCATATCTTCTAATGCTACAGCACTTAAGTTGGCTGGCTCGTCACTTATCATCGAGCGTTGTCCTAATAATTCTCCCTTGGCTACCAATTTTACAATATGGTCTTTCCCGTTTGGACTTAATTTAGTCAATTTGCAAACACCGTCTTTAATACAAAATATGCCATTCACATTTTCTCCTTCCTCAAAAATGCTTTCGCCTTTTTTGATTATTTTAGAGGTTTTACAATCGGAAAGTTTTATAAGTTCGTCTTTGTTTAGTGCTTTCAAAGAACTAAACTCTCTAACGATACATTGTTCACATTTGCTCATAACGAAATAGGATTTGCGTCTACAAAGTTATACTTTTATATGATAAATATCATTGTTTTAATACAATCAATTTGTAAAATTTGCACCCGCTTAATTAAGCTTTATTTATGGAGAAAAATAACTGTTTTCATTGTGGTTTAGATATAATAAAAGAAGAAGAAATACTTTTTGATGAAAAAGAATTTTGCTGTAATGGATGCAAAACCGTATATGAAATTTTCAGCCTGAATGATTTAACCTGTTATTATGATTTCGAAAAATCACCAGGCGCAACTCCACAAGATATTAACGGAAAATATGATTTTTTAGACAATGAAAGTATCGTTTCAAAGCTGTTGGAATTTCAAGAAGATTCAACCGCTATTATTTCACTTAACATTCCTCATATACATTGCAGCTCGTGTATTTGGATTTTGGAGAATTTACAGCGTCTTCAAAAAGGTATAAACACATCCCAAGTTAATTTTCCCGAAAAGAAAGTCCGAATCAATTACAATCCTGAAATTGTTTCACTGAAAAGCATTGTCTATTTATTGAGTTCTATAGGCTATGAACCTTATATTAGCTTGGAAAATTATGAAACCGGAAAAAATAATGTTGACCGAAGCTTAACCTATAAACTCGGTGTAGCATTCTTTTGTTTTGGTAATATCATGTTGCTATCTTTTCCGGAGTATTTTGAAGTAAAAGAATTTTGGCTGGATAATTACAAGCCTTTTTTCAGGGGATTGATTTTTGCGCTGTCTTTGCCTTCTTTTTTATATTCAGCCAGCGGTTATTATGTTTCGGCCATTAAAAGTATAAAATCCAAAATGCTCAATATCGATATTCCTATCGCATTGGGAATTGTCGTGATGTTCATTCGCAGCACATTTGATATTGTAATGGATTATGGACCAGGATTTTTTGACAGTCTGACCGGTTTGATTTTCTTTATGTTGTTGGGTAAAATGTTCCAAATCAAAACGTATAGTTTTCTTAGTTTCGAAAGAGATTTTAAATCTTATTTTCCGATAGCTATTACCAAAATAAATACAGACTCTACCGAGGAAAGCATTCCTGTTTATGAAATCGAAAAAGGAAACCGGCTATTAATCCGTAACCAAGAGCTGATTCCTGTTGATGGAATTTTAATATCGGATAAAGCCGAGATTGACTATAGTTTTGTTACCGGAGAAGCCGTTCCAATTACCAAAAAATCGGGAGATAAAGTTTTTGCGGGAGGAAAACAAATTGGGAAAGTTATTGAAATGGAAGTTTTACATTCGGTTTCCCAAAGTTATCTGACGCAATTGTGGAGCAATGATGTTTTTCAGAAAAAAGTAGAGCAAAAACACAAAACGATTACTGATAACATCAGCCGTTATTTTACGCCAATTCTTTTGTTAATAGCATTTGCAGGATTTGGATATTGGATATTTTTTGATGCCAATACAGCTTTCAATGTTTTTACGGCAGTATTAATAGTAGCTTGTCCTTGCGCATTGGCATTGACCGCTCCTTTCACTATGGGGAATATGCTCCGAATTTTTGGCAATAAACATTTTTACCTCAAAAATGCTTTGGTAATCGAACAATTAGCCAAAGTCGATACGATTGTTTTTGATAAAACCGGAACGATTACCACAAATGCAAAGTCGAATATTTCCTATGAATCCTCCCCCAGCCCCTCCAAAGGAGGGGAGCAAAAAGCTGTGCTAACAGATACAGATTTAACACTGATAAAAAATGTGCTTCGTGCTTCGAATCATCCTTTGAGCAGAATGCTTTATGATTTTTTGCCGGAAACCAAAAGATTAAAATTGGATACATTCGAAGAAATAACCGGAAAAGGAATTCAAGCCGAAATTGATGGAATTTCAGTTAAAATTGGTTCTGCAGATTTTGTAATTCAAGATGTTTTTTCGGCAGTTACAACTCCCTCCCCTTCGGGGAGGGCTGGGGAGGGGACTGCTGTTCATATAAAAATAGGCAAAGTATATTTTGGAAAATATATTTTTAACAATCAATACCGAGAAGGCTTATCCGATTTGTTCACAAAGCTGAGTACTCAGTATCAACTGAAAGTTTTATCAGGTGACAATGACGGGGAACAAAGCCAATTAGAATCAATTCTGCCTAAGGGGACGGAAATGATTTTTAATCAAAAACCCGAGCAGAAATTGGAGTTTATAAAAGCTTTACAGGAACAGGGCAAAAATGTAATGATGGTAGGCGATGGGCTTAATGATGCTGGGGCTTTGGCACAAAGTAACGTGGGAGTCTCCATCTCAGAAAATGTAAATGTTTTTTCACCAGCCTGTGATGCAATTTTGGATGCAAAAGAATTTAAAAAACTTCATTATTTTTTAAAATTATCAAAAAAAGCCATAACGACTATCAAAATGAGCTTCGTTTTATCACTTTTATACAATGTTGTTGGGTTGTCTTTTGCGATTACTGGAAATCTCTTGCCATTGGTTGCGGCTATTATTATGCCACTGAGTACCATTACGATAGTAAGTTTTGTTACCATAATGAGTAATTATTATTCGAGGAAAATAAAATAGTTTAATAAGGAAATGTTTCTTTTTTTTTCATAATTTTAACATATTAGATTAAATATGATAATTGTCATTTTTTATAAAAAGTGATAAAGATAATTTTGTTAACCAAATATTAAGATTATGAGTGTTATCTATTTGTTGATTGCCATTAGTATTTTCGTCGCCATAGGTTTTTTTATCGCTTTTGTTTTTGCGGTAAAATCAGGTCAATATGATGATGATTATACGCCATCGGTCAGAATGCTTTTTGACGATGAATTGATTAAATCTTCCCAAAAGAAATCAGAAATTAAGAGGTAAACTACTCTTTAATCTTTTTACCAATTTTAAACAACCTTAAAAACAATTATAAATATGGAAATGGAACAATTTTATTATGACAACAAAATTGTAAAGAAATTCATTTATGCTACCATACTGTTTGGAGTAGTGGGAATGCTGGTGGGGCTTATATTGGCCACTATGTTCCTTTTTCCAAACATGACCGAAGGTATTTCTTGGTTAAGCTTTGGAAGATTGAGGCCTTTACATACCAATGCAGTAATTTTTGCCTTTGTTGGTAATGCAATGTTTGCCGGTGTTTATTATTCGCTTCAGCGATTATTAAAAGCCAGAATGTATAGTGATTTCTTGAGTAATCTAAATTTTTGGGGTTGGCAATTAATTATTGTTGCGGCTGCAATTTCACTTCCATTAGGATATACTTCTTCAAAAGAGTATGCCGAATTAGAATGGCCAATTGATATTGCTATTGCTTTGATATGGGTAGCTTTCGGTATCAACATGATTGGTACGATGCTAAAAAGAAGAGAGCGTCATTTATATGTTGCCATTTGGTTTTACTTAGCCACATTTATTACTGTTGCGGTATTGCATATTTTTAACAGTTTGGAATTACCGGTTTCGGCCATGAAAAGTTATTCTGTGTATGCAGGAGTTCAAGATGCCTTAGTACAATGGTGGTATGGTCATAATGCAGTTGCTTTTTTCTTGACGACACCATTTTTAGGGTTAATGTATTATTTTGTACCTAAAGTTGCCAATCGCCCTGTATACTCTTATAGATTGTCCATTATCCACTTTTGGTCTTTAATATTTTTATATATCTGGGCAGGGCCTCACCATTTATTGTATTCTGCTTTACCTAACTGGGCTCAAAATCTTGGAGTTGTTTTCTCAGTAATGTTGATTGCTCCATCATGGGGAGGTATGATTAACGGACTTCTGACATTAAGAGGAGTTTGGGATAAAGTTCGTGAAGAACCTGTATTGAAGTTTTTTGTGGTTGCTATGACAGGTTACGGTATGGCTACTTTTGAGGGGCCAATGCTTTCCCTTAAAAATGTAAATGCTATTGCGCATTATACGGATTGGATCGTTGCACACGTTCACGTTGGTGCATTGGCTTGGAATGGTTTTATGGCTTTTGGTATTATTTATTGGTTAATTCCAAGAATGACCAAAACTACTTTGTATTCAACAAAATTGGCCAATTTCCATTTTTGGATTGGAACATTAGGGATTATATTATATGCTTTGCCATTGTATTTGGCGGGATTCCTTCAGGCTTCTATGTGGAAACAATTTAATCCAGACGGAACCTTAACCTATGGTAATTTCCTTGAAACGGTGACTCAAATTATGCCAATGTATTGGATGAGAGCCATTGGAGGAACGATGTATTTGGTTGGGATGCTTACATTGGTTTACAATATTATCCAAACAGTTAGAGTTGGTGATGAGGTTGAAGATGAATTGGCAGAAGCGCCAGCTTTGCAAACGATAAGTTCAGGAAGACTTAAAGGTGAAAAATATCATTCGTGGTTGGAAAGAAAACCAATCAAAATGGCTGTATTTGCTACGATTGCGATATTGATTGGAGGGATTATTCAAATAGTTCCAACAATTATGGTGAAATCAAATATTCCAACAATTTCTGGTGTTAAGCCATATTCTCCTTTAGAATTAGAAGGTCGTGATTTATACATTCGTGAAGGTTGTGTGGGATGTCACTCCCAATCGGTTCGTCCATTTAGAAGTGAAGTGGAACGTTATGGACCACAATCCAAAGCAGGTGAGTATGTATATGACCATCCATTTTTATGGGGGTCGAAACGTACTGGTCCCGATTTGTTGAGAGTTGGAGGAAAATACAATGACAATTGGCATTTTAACCACTTTTGGAGTCCTCAAAGCACATCGGCGGGTTCTATAATGCCTAGTTATAAATGGCTGTTTGACAATGAAGCTATGGATATTTCAATGACTGAAAAGAAAATGAAAGCGATGGTTACTCTTGGAGTTCCTTACACTGATGTTCAAGTTGCTAATGGACTAAAAGATTTACGAACCCAAGCCATTGCCATCGAAGAGAGTCTTAAAAATGATCCTGATTTTGTAAAAAGTTATGACGATAGCAAGAAAAAAGCTTTGGCTAAAGGTGAAAAATTCGTTCCGATGAATGAAAGAGAAATTGTGGCATTAATTGCTTATATGCAAAGACTGGGAACTGATATTAAAGTAAAAGAATAACAAAAAAAGTAAACGTTATGTTTGAGCAAATAAAACACAATATGGAAACCATTTCTGGAGTCGAAATTTTTCCAATACTATCGTTGCTGATTTTCTTTTCTTTTTTTGTTGGTTTAGGTCTTTGGGTTTATTCCTATAAAAAAGAGACAATAGACGAAATAAGCCAAATCCCATTAGAAGATTAAATTGTACAATTTCAAAAAATATAAATAATGAAAAAATTAATCCCACCTTATATAAGAGTACTTTTCATATTTTTCTCCGTCATGGGAGCGATGGAATATTTTATCGATTCAGGGGATAAGCCTGCTTTCATAAAATATCCTATGGTGTCAGTCTTTTTGTTCGTGTTGCTTTTTCTTTTGATTGCAATCGAAATAACATTAAAAGCAGTTAATACAATTACCTATAGTTTGCTGTCTGAAGAAGAGAAAGTAAAACTGGCTCATGAAGAAAGTTTAAGTCTGAATGAGAAAGAATGGTATAAAAAATTAATGCAGCGTTTGACGAAAACTGTGCCAGTCGAAGACGAAAAGCAACTATTAATGGATCATGATTATGACGGAATCAAGGAATTAGACAATAATTTACCGCCATGGTGGGTGTATTTATTCTATGCCTGTATTGTTTTCTCTGTAATATATTTAGTTCGTTATGAGATTATGGGAGCTCCAGATCAGGAAACAGAATTGAAGAATGAATTGGCTCAAGCCAAAATTGAAGTGGCTGAATATATGAAAACAGCTCCCGATTTGATGGATGAAAAAACGGTAACTTTGTTAACGGAACAAGCTGATTTAGATGCAGGAAAAGCAATTTTTACCACTAATTGTGTTGCTTGCCATAGAGCAGATGGTGGCGGACAAATTGGACCTAACTTAACAGATGATAATTGGATATTGGGTGGCGGAATCAAGAATTTATTCCACACGATTACCAATGGAGGCCGTGACGGAAAAGGGATGATTGCCTGGAAAGGCACTTTGAAACCAAAAGAAATTCAGGCCGTGTCAAGTTATATTATATCTTTAAAGGGAAGCAATCCAAAAGATCCAAAAGCTCCTGAAGGTGATGTTTGGGTAGAAGAAGGAACGTCAACTACTGCAACAGCTCCCGCTACAGATAGTACAGAAGTAAAATAATAATATAATATTGAATATAGAGAGCTTTGTCAAAATTTACTACTTTGAGAAAGCTCTTTTTTAATATAAAAAATAAATAAAATGTCGAATAATCTAGACGAATCTTTCAGAGATACCATAGGAACTATTGATAAAGAAGGTCATAGAAAATATATTTATCCCAAAAAGCCTTCTGGTAAGTTTTATGATTATAGAAAATGGGTCAGCTATTTTTTATTGATTATTCTTGTTGCCAATCCTTTTATAAAAATAAATGGGAATCAGTTCATGATGTTCAATGTTTTGGAGCGCCGTTTTAATATTTTTAGTTTTCCTTTTTGGCCTCAGGACTTTTACATTTTTGTTCTTTTTATGGTAATTGGGGTTGTATTCGTTATTTTGTTCACAGTTATTTTTGGGCGAATATTTTGTGGCTGGATTTGCCCTCAGACTATTTTTATGGAAATGGTTTTCCGCAGAATAGAATATTGGATAGAAGGCGATAGGGGAGCGCAGATCCGTTTGGAAAAACAAGAATGGGATAGTGAAAAAATAAGAAAGAAAGCTTTAAAATGGTTTGCTTTTCTTGTGATTTCATTTTTGATTGCCAATGTATTTTTGGCCTATCTTATTGGTAGTGATGAATTATTCCATTTGATTGAAGACGGACCTATGGCTCATTCGAGTAGTTTTATTTCATTATTGATTTTTACCGGCGTTTTTTATTTTGTTTTCGCCTGGTTTAGAGAACAGGTTTGTATAATCGCTTGTCCTTATGGAAGGCTTCAAGGGGTTTTATTGGATAAAAAATCAATAAACGTGGCTTATGATTTTGTTCGCGGTGAGAAAGAAGCAGGAAGAGCCAAATACAATAAACAGGAAGACCGTGAAGCTTCGGGAAAAGGAGATTGTATTGACTGTAAGCAATGTGTAAATGTTTGTCCCACAGGAATTGATATCCGTAATGGAGTTCAGCTTGAATGTGTAAATTGTACTGCTTGTATCGATGAATGCGATACGATAATGGAAGGTGTAGGATTGCCGAAAGGACTTATTCGATATGCTTCGGAAGATGAAATTGAAACCAAAGCCAAGTTCAAATTTACAGCCAGAATGAAGGGGTATACCGCAGTTTTGGTTATATTGGTTGGTGTACTTACAGGCTTATTGTTTCTAAGAACAGAAGTCGAAGCTACTATCCTAAGATTGCCAGGTCAATTATTCCAGCACAAAGGTGATAATATTAGTAATATTTATACTTTTAAAATAATTAATAAAACGAATCATGATATTACCAATCTGCATTTTAAATTGGTTGGAATCAAAGGCACTCTAAAGGTAGTTGGCGTTCAGGAATTGAAGGTTCTCAAACACGAAATGTCCAGCGGAACGATGTTTATTGAAATCAATAAGTTTTTGCTGGAAAGTGACAGAACTAAATTAGAAATTGATCTCTATGAAGGGGATAAAAAAATTGAGACAACCTATACTAATTTTTTGAGCCCGCGCAGTTTTGATTAGATTTGGTGCAATATTAAAATTTTTAATTAGAAGAAAACTTAAAAAAAATGAAAATAAAAAATAATTGGGGAACTTATATCGTGATAGCTTTCGCTTTGTTTATAAGCTTTATTATGTATTTTGTTTTAAAAGTACAGTCAGACAGTAAGTATGATAATGATTTGGTTGTCGAAGAGTATTACAAACATGATGTGCATTTTCAGGATGAAATGGAACGTATTCAAAATGCTCATGATTTAAAAGAAAAACCGTCAGTTACTGTTAATGGTAATGGAGTTAGTATTGCTTTTCCTGCGGATTTTAAAGCAAAAGACATCAAAGGAACTGTTGCTTTATATAGAGCTTCCAATAAAAAGTTTGATTTTCAGATACCTCTTTCATTTACGGATTCTGCCTCTTTGTTTATTCCAAAAGACAAATTTATTGCTGGCGAATGGAATATCAATATGGAATGGAAATATAGTGGAAAATCCTATTTAACTAAAGAAGAGATTTATATAAAATAAGGTTAGAGGATAGAAGTTAGAGATTAGAAGTTTTTCACGAAGACTTTATTTTGCAATCTAACTTCTAACTTGTAACTTCTAACTTCTAACTTCGCAATGCTTTACACCGCTTTTTTATTTGGTTTAATCAGTAGTTTTCACTGCATCGGAATGTGTGGTCCTATTGCTATGATGTTACCTGTAGAACGGAATAATCCTGGAAAGAAAGTAATCCAAATTATTACATATCATTTGGGACGGTTGACGGCTTATGGAAGTATAGGTCTGCTTTTTGGGTTGTTGGGCAAAGGCTTATTTTTGGCTGGAATACAGCAACAATTGTCTATTTTTATTGGTGTTGCCATGATTTTGGTGATTCTGATTCCAGAAAAGATTTTTTCCAAATATAATTTTTCGAGGCCGGTTTATAAATGGATTTCGAAAATTAAGCAAAATCTAGGTAGTCATTTCAAAAACAAAAGTTTCAAATCTCTTTTTATTATTGGTCTGCTTAATGGGTTTTTGCCCTGCGGTATGGTTTATGTGGCTTTGTTTGGAGCTATTGCTATGCAAAGTGCAGGTTTCGGGCTGCTCTATATGTTGCTTTTTGGTTTAGGAACCGTTCCTTTGATGAGTTTGGTGGTATACATCAATTCGTTTCTCACTGTTCCAATCCGAAATCGGATTCAAAAAGTGATTCCTTATGTTGGAGTTATTATAGGCGTATTGTTTATTTTGAGAGGTTTGGGACTAGGTATTCCGTATGTATCTCCTTCAAATATGAGTTTGTTTGTACAGGAAAAAGCCAATTGTCATTAATGAGTTACTAAGATTCTAAGTATCTCTTAGAATCTTAGTAACTTTTTCTAAATGGTCATTGAAAACAACGCAGTTTCAGGTGTTTTTCTTTTTAGTCTTAGGTCAAATGCCATGCAAATGTTGCGTACATAGGGTTTTCCTTTTTCGGTGACAATAATTTTGCTGTCGTTAATAATCAGCAAACCATCTTTTTCCATTTCTTTGAGCTGAATTAGAATTTCAGGAATTTCGGGAACATAATTATCGACATTATCCCAGCTGGTTTCAAATTGGCACATTAGATTCAAAATGTGTTTTCGGATAATCAGATCTTCTTCGGATAATAAATGACCTCTATAAACCGGTAATTGGTCTGACTCCAATATTTTATAATATTCTTCAATAGTTTTGACATTTTGTGCAAAACTGTACCAACTGTCGCTTATGGACGAAACACCCAAACCAATCATTAATTGCGTTTTGGAGGAGCTGTATCCCATGAAATTACGGTGCAATTTTTTGTCTTCAAATGAATGGTATAAACTGTCCGTTTTTAAAGCAAAATGATCCATGCCAATTTCATGATACTCATTTTCAAAAAGTAGTTCCTTGCCAACTTCGTAGAGTTTTCTTTTGGCATCATCTTTTGGAATATCTTCGTCATGAAAACCACGCTGTCCGTTTCCTTTTATCCATGGCACATGAGCATAACTATAGAATGCCAATCGGTCGGGCTGCAGGGAGTTTGTTTTTTCGATGGTATCAATTATATCTTCTACTTCCTGAAATGGCAAACCAAAGATAATATCATGTCCGATGGAAGTGTAGCCTATTCTTTTTGCCCAAAAAGTAACTTTGGCAACATTATGAAAAGGCTGTATTCTGTGAATTGCTTTTTGGACTTTCTCGGAATAATCCTGAACCCCAAAACTCACTCTTCTGAAACCCAAATCATACAGTTTTTGCAAGTGAGCAAGAGTTGTATTATTAGGATGGCCTTCAAAACTGAATTCATAGTTTTCTGCTTTTTCAGCAAGAGATAATATTCCGTTTATTAATTTTTCAAGGCTATCTATAGAGAAAAATGTTGGTGTTCCTCCACCTAAATGGATTTCTTTAATTTTGGGTTTTTTGCCCAAGATATCGCGGTAAAGTGTCCATTCTTTTAAAACAGCTTCTATATATGGATTTTCAACTTCATGATTTTTGGTGATACGTTTGTTGCATCCGCAAAAAGTGCATAAGCTTTCGCAAAACGGCAAATGAATGTATAAGCTGATACCTTCTTTGTCATTGCTTTCCTGAAAAGATTTTTTTAGCGTTTGAAGCCATATTTCATTCGTAAACCCAGACTCATTCCAATAAGGAACCGTAGGATAACTTGTATAACGTGGTCCGGGAACATTGTATTTTTGAATAAGTGAGGTTTTCATAATTATGTATTTATATGAAGAACAAAATTATGCTGACTTTTTTAACATAAAAATGATAATTATCATATTCTTTTTCAGGCAAATACAAGCAAAGAGGCTCATTAGAACCTCTTTGCGGAATTTTTATAGATTTTCGTTAACTATACGAACCCATTTTTTTGCCAGTTTATGATCTTCAAATAAGCAGTTATGATCCAAAAAATGATTTTCAATATTATAAATAGGAAGCATTTCTTTCTTCATTGTGTTTTTGTGAACCAATTCAATTTCAACTTTGGCTATGATACCTAATTTACTTTGAGTGGTTTCTAATAAGTTGCACAGAAGAATATTTGATAAATCCACAAAATAAACGGTTTCTTTTTTATAACTGAAATCAATAAATAGAAAGGCTTTATTCTTTTGGTCGATGGAGAGTATTTTTTTGTTCTGCGTTTCGGTTAAGTCAAAACTATAATGACCGTTTTTACTGAATTGTTTCTTTATTTGTGTTATTTTTTTCTTGTTTAAAATATTTGAGCGAAAGAGCAATGTTAGCGGAATGCCTATCAAAACTGTGATTACAAGGCCTATAATTGTTACGGAAGTATCCATTTTATTTTTTATTTTGGGATTATATATAATGATTTATTTTCTTGGTTCAGACAGAATCAAGAAGGAATTAAAAGTTGTTTTAACTTTTATAAGATGGAATCAAGTATGGAATCACCAAAAAATGTGAAAAGGAAAAAGCAAGATTGATACGCTATTGTATCTGTCAATATCTTGGTCTGATAAAACGATTTTTAGGTTACTTTCCTTGAAGTCGGAAAATAATAGAAGTACTGAGTTTTCATTTAAACCGACAGGTATGCGGTTGTTGTGTTTGAGGTCAGGATTGCTCCTTTCAACACTTGGTTGAACGAAATTTGAAGCGCTTAGACTTTCTTTATTAATTTCAGGATTGTTTCCCTTTGAAAAAGAAATCGTTTCATCTTGATTTGCTCCATAAGCAAAGCTGAACTGTACTAACAGTCCAATAAATACGATAAATTTCCAAAAATTTCTCATGTTGCAAAAATAGAGAATCCGTTTTGTGTTTAAGAAAGTAATATGGTAAATGAAAGTTAAATTTGTATGTTTTTAATGAAAAAGCCTCAAACTAGTTTGTTTGAGGCTCAGAATCTATTTGTAAATTTAAACTTATTCTAGGTTTAAATTTCTCAACTGTTTTAGTTTTTCTTTCCAAACATCTAGACTTTCTTTATGGATAGCAATGTTTTTTCGAACTTCCAATACGATTGAATTTTCTTTTTTTGCATTTTTTGTATTAGTAAAAAATTGAATATTATTTTCTAATTGAAAAATTTCGTTTTGTACTTCCTCAATTTTACGCATCAAGAAAATTTTCTCATTGTCTAGTTTTCTGGTGTCATTGCTCTCAGATAAATGATCCATTCTGTTGGAGAAACGCATCATTTCGGTATCTTTTTTGCTTAAGCTTAATTTTTCAAATAAGGCATCCAGAATTTTGTTGAATTTACCTTCGATATGTCTTCTTGGGAAAGGTACTTTACCAAAGTTTTTCCAAGTTTCAATATGCAGTTTGATAGCGTCCAAATCGGTTTTGTGATCTCCTGTTAATTGGAATTCTCTTAACGTCTCCAAATAGGCTTTCTTTTTGTCAAAAGCTTCTACTTCGTCAACGTTTTCAACATTTTTGTGCTCTTTTAATTTGTCGAAATAATGGTTACATGCTTCTCTAAATTCGTTCCAGATTTTATCCGAATATTTTCTAGGAACATGGCCTATTTTTTTCCAATCTTCCTGAATTTGCTTCATGATAGGAGTAGTGCTGGCAAAATCAACACTTTCCTGTAATTCTTTGGCTTTCTTTACCAAAGCAATTTTTTTGTTCAGGTTATCGTTTTGATCTTTTTTAATGTCCTTGTAAAAAGAATTTTTAAAGCTGTTGAAGTTTCTAACGGCAGTTTTAAAAGCAGCCCAAGTGGCTTCATTTACATCTGAAGGTACTTTTCCTGCTGAGAAAAACTCAGTGCGTAACGCTTCTACTTTTTCAATTTGCGCAAGCCATTGGGAATGTGCATTTACTTTCTCTGTAGCTAAAACTTCAATTTTGGCAATGATTTCTTTTTTCTTCTCCAAATTTTCAAGCTCGGTTCCTCTTAAGTTTTCGAACAAAACTTCACGCTTATCATGCATTTTTTTTGTCAGTTCGCTAAATTGGTTCCAAATCTCATCGCGGTGTTCTCTGGAAACTGGACCAATATCCTCTTTCCAGATGCGGTGCAAATCCTGAAGTTCTCTGAAAGCTTTGTTGATATCAGCTTCTTTTAGCAATTCTTCAACACGGGCAACAATTTTTTGTTTTTGTTCCAAGTTGTGTTTGAAATCAATATCCCTTGCTTCTCTGTCTAAGTGTAAATAATCATAAAAATTCTCAACATGGAAATGATAGTTGTTCCAGACGTGATTGTATTTGTCTTTTGGAATTGCACCGGCATTTTTCCATCTTTCTCTCAATTCATTAAAATGATTTAAGGTGTCTTTGATGTTTGCTTGAGGATTGATTAATTCTTTTAATTCTTCTACAATGGCTAATCGAACTTCTAAATTAGTTTTCAGATTTGACTGCAGACTTTTAAAATGAACATTTTTATTGTCTTTGTAGATAGTATAATATTGATCGAATTTTGATTTTAAAGGAGAGTGATATTGGAATTCTTCGTTAGGATCTTGATTTTCCTGATTGAATTCTTCTCTTTTTTCTTCTATGAGGTGGTTGTATTTGGCTAAAAAGGCTTTGCGGATTTCTTCGACATGCTCTTTAATAGACATTACTTTTTCATTGGTAACCAAATTCTTCAGTTCGCTTACAAGCGTATCCATTGGTAATGCTTCATAATCAAGCATCGGAATATCATGACGTTCTTTTAACGTTTCATCTTCACTTTCTTCAGCATTTGTCTCTGCGATGGCATCAATTGCATTTTGCTTTTCGTCTGTTTCGTCTTCATTCGAAATTACTGTTTCAGAAACTGGGTTTACCGTGTTTTCCTCTGCAACAGCATCACTGATTTCGCTTTCTTCTACTACAGACGCTTCTGATTGAACTGCTTCTTGCAATTCATTAGCTGTTTTTCCATCTATCTCATTTTCTTGAAGAGACAGGTTATCGTTCTTTTCTTCTAACATTTTGTAAATGTATAAGGTTTTTATTTTTTGAATGCGAAAGATACTAAAGGTGCGTCAAAATACAAAATAAAACTTTTGTTTATAGTCTTTTTTTAGCGAAAAATCTTTCTTTACGGTTATTATTTGATTTGATTCTAGTTTGTGGATTAATTTTTGAAGTTTTGATAACTACTTTTTTTAATGACAGGTATTAAATAGAAAACCCTCAAAGGATTATCCGTTTTGAGGGTTCTATACTTTTATAATTGTAAAGCAGATATTTTTCTAAAAGCAATATAGTGAGTAATATTTTTATTTATTCCAAATCTTCCAAGCTTTCTCCGCTTGAAAAATGAGCATATCCAAACCATTTTTAATTTGTGCGCCTTGTGCTTTGGCTTTGCTAAGGAATTGAGTTTCGGCTGGATTGTAAATCAAGTCATAAGCGATATGCTTCTCTGTAAAGTATTCATAAGGAATAAGCGGAAATAAATCAATATTTGGACTTGTTCCCACTGGAGTACAATTAATTATAATTTGATAGTTATCAAAGGTTGTGGCATTGATAAGGCTGTAATCTATGCAATTTTGCTTGGCTTCACGGGACACAAATGTATAGGTGATGTCCAATTGATCCAATGCGAAAGCAACTCCTTTGGAGGCACCGCCAGTCCCCAGAATAAGTGCTTTTTTATGATGTTGTTGTAATAGTGGTTCAAGTGATTTCTTGAAACCGTAATAATCGGTATTGTATCCTTTTAATTTTCCTTTTTTTGTAAATTTTATGGTGTTAACGGCTCCAATTTGGGTAGCGTTTTTAGATAGTTTATCCAAAAAAGGAATCACAGATTCCTTGTAAGGAATAGTTACATTTAGTCCATTAAGATCTGTGTTGTTTTCCTTTAATTCTGTAAAATTACTGATTTCGGGAATATCGAAATTTTCATAAGTGCAACCTTCAAAATGTTCTTTGCTGAATTTTTCTGTAAAATATCCTTTTGAAAATGAATAACTGATATTGCGACCTAATAAACCAAAACGTTTTCTTAAAACTTCAATCATTATTGTTTTTTATGTTTGTCAATATAATTTCGCACCATTTTTTTCTCCCAAACGACTGGGAATAAATCTTCCAATAGGATGTAATTGTCATAATTCAGACGCAGAGCATTACTCAAATGAAATTTTGCTTTGATATTGTCAGAAATCATAAAATACAATCCAGCCAAACGATATTCTACTTCGTTTTCTTCTGGGAAGTACTCGGATGCTTGTAATAATGTTTGAATTGCACTTTCGAATTCTCCTAAAAACTGTAAAATGTCAACCCAAAATAACCAAGTATCGAGTTGATAGTCACCAAACTCTACTGCTTTTCTATATCCAAATTCAGCTTCTTCAAACAAGTTCATCTGTTTGTTGATGGCTGCAAATCGTTTCCAGTATAGTTTATTTTGATTGTCGATAGCCAAAGCTTTATTGACAAAAAATAATGCTTTTTGGAAGTTTTTTTGACGCACATAAAAATCGGTAATCGCAATCCAGCCTTTATCTAATAGTGGATCTTCGTGTACCGTTTTGTTGAAATATTTTAGGGCTAAAACTTTGTTGCCTAATTTTTCATAACATTTACCTATTCGAAGCAATGCATAAGAGGTTGCATCGTCCAATTCGATTGTTCGATTGTAGCTTTCTATGGCTAGGTCATATTTTTTTAGACGTTCCAATGCTTTTGCTTTTTCCATAAAAGCACCAAGAAATTCTTCGTCTATAAGAGTTGCGTAATCAAAAGCACGTATGGCACTTTCGTATTCTTTTACGCCATAGTACAAACGTCCCAATTGATGCCAAGCGATCTCGCTATAAGGATTTTTGTCAATGTATTTGTTTATATAAGCTATGGCTTCTTGATTTTGATCCAAAAATTCAAAGCAATAAACCACATTGTATAGCGCAGATTGATCTTCAAAATCTTCTTCAAGACATTTGATGAAACTTTCTTTAGCCAACTCTAGATTGTCCATAAAAAGATATTCCATACCGATTAAGTTATAAACATCGGCATAGTCATCGGTGTATTCTAGAGCAATGGTAAGCATTTCCACTGCTTTTTCATGCTGATCCCTTTTGGAGCAAATATTGGCTTTTTGGATGTAAATTTCTTCATTTGTGGGTTCTATAGCATAAAGCTCATTCAATAGCTTTTCGGCTATTTCGAGTTTGTCGTCATAAATGAGCATTTCTACTTGAACTAATTTAAGTCCACTGGATCTTGGGTGTTGTTCCAGAGCTAGTTTTAAAGCTTTTTTGGCCAATGCTGACTTGCCCATGTCGAGGTAATGAAGAATGATTTCTTCAAATTCTTCGGAGTCAAAAAAGAGTACTTTGTTGGTTTTCAACATGGACTCAAATTTGGATAGGGATAAGTTATAATCTTCTTCTTCGTTGCTTAATTGCATACTGTGTGTTTTTAAATTATCCTAAAATAAAATTAGGAAAACGTATTGTTGAAATGAGGAAGAATTTTATTTGTTGTGAACAATTTAATTAACAGGTTTCAATGGCAATTTCAATGTCAATATCAAATTTTTAAATCGATAATTCGTTGTTCTAAAAATAAAAAATCTGCATTCTGAAATCTGCAATCTTAAATCTTAATTTCATTCATTACTTCAAGAATTATTGCGCAGCCTTCTCTGATTTCTTCTTCGGAAATTGTAAGAGGAGGTGTTATTCTAATCGCGCATCCTTCAAAAAGCAACCAAAATAAAATTAAACCTCTGTCTTGACATTTTAGAATCACTTCATTCGTGATGTCTGGACTTGCTGTCATAGCAGCAAGCATCAATCCTTTTCCTCTTATTTCTTGTATCAAAGGATGTACCAAAAGCGATCTAAAGAGTTTTTCTTTCTCTAAAGCCTCTGTCATGATGTTGGTTTCAGTTAATTCTTTCAAAGTAGCCAAGCAAGCTGACGCAATGACAGGGTGACCACCAAAAGTGGTAATATGACCTAATTTGGGATTTTCAGTCAGTAAATCCATCATTGCAGATGATGCTGTGAAAGCACCAACAGGCATTCCGCCTCCCATTCCTTTTCCCATAACAACGATATCTGGTACAACATCGTAGTTTTGAAATCCGAAAAGTTTTCCTGTTCTTCCAAATCCCGGTTGGATTTCGTCGAGTATCATCATTGCACCAACTTCGGTGCATCTTGCTCTAACTTTTTTAAGGAAATCATTATGTGGCTCAATAAAACCAGCTCCTCCTTGAATTGTTTCTAGTATGATACCAGCTGTTCTGGTGGTGATTTTTTGTAAATCGGCTTCGTTGTTGAAGGTTATAAAATCGACATCAGGTAGCAAAGGTCGAAAGGCTTGTTTACGCTCTTCAAATCCCATAACACTCATCGATCCCATTGTATTACCATGATAGGCGTTGTGGCACGAAATCAGTTGACTCCTTCCAGTGGTTCTTTTGGCTAGTTTTAAGGCACCTTCTATACCTTCTGTACCTGAATTGACTAAATATGTTTTGTCTAAAGGGGCAGGCATGAGTGAAGCCATCAATTTGCAATATTCAACTGCAGGGCTTTGAGAATATTCGCCATAAACCATAACATGCGAATATTTGTCTAACTGATCCTTTATGGCATCATTTACTCTCTTGTTTTGGTGTCCTAATGTGCAAGCTGAAACGCCAGCCACAAAATCTAGGTATTTTTTGTTATTTGTGTCAAAAATATAAGAGCCAATAGCATGCGAAACCTCCATGCCCAATGGATATGGTGATGTCTGTGCTTGGTATTTTATGAAATCAGGATTCACTTTTTGAAAAGTTTAATGAGTTATGGGTTATGAGTTTATGGTTTTAAAGGTTTAAGAGTTTAATTTCTCTGACGATCTCTCTATTCTATTTTCTCAAAATCTGTCTTCTGCAATCTAAAATCTGCCAACTGATTACTTTTTAGTACTCTTCTTTTTATCGTAATTCAAGGTTTCTTTTCGAATTTTCATCGGAACTGCTTTTTTTGCTTTGTCTTTTAAAGTAGCTTCCATTACTTTGAGTTCTTCGGCATTCTCTTCCTCGCTAAAAACATCGTCTTTGGATTTTATCCTTTCGTCTCCGCGCCATTTGAGCCCCCTGAGGGTTCTTGCATTTTCAGGTAATTCAGCTTCAGGATAGATATCACCATCAACTTGTTGGAAAAAAGTGATGGTTTCTATTGTGTTTTTATCAAAAAGAATATTGATTTTACTACTCACATTTTTGTTGATTCCAATGAGTTCTTTTGCATCATTCCGCATATAATAAATTACTTCCGCATTTTTTATAATATCGACATCATGGAGTTTTCCTTCTTGAAATTTTCCAAATAAATTTTGTCCTTTTACCTGATTAAATCCAGTCCCGAGAGTATCCTTCGAGACTATGAATGTATTGTTGAGTACTTTGAGAGAATCTAATTTTTGAGTCTTTTTATCCGCTATGAGGTGCATTAAGTCGCCTGTAATTTGACTATCGCCATTCCATAATATTGGGTTTCCGATTAGTTTTGTTAAACCTATTTTGGAGCTTGAATGGATAGAATCGCATTTTCCACTCATATCTGTTTTGTAAAAGCGAACATTATTGAAAGCGCGAATGATTCTATCGCCTTCTTTACCGGTAACCATTAATTTTTTACCATGAATATAAACCGAATCATTATCTACAAAATTAACTGCTAAGGCTCTTTTGGTTACAAACATGGAGTCTTTCTTTTTGTATAATTCGGCATAATGGCCTCGAATTACTCCCCGATTAATAGAATCGGTTATTTTTACATTTCGGGTTGCCGAAGCAAATTCTTTAGTCCGATCATAATACAAACTATCTCCTTTTATGACTCGATCATCGTACTTAATGTATGATTTATCCAGAAAATGGGCCAGATTTTTTTTGGTGTCATAGAACCCCTTTTCGGTGTAAATATAATTGGTTTTACTGGTAATTGTTGATGGACCAAAAAGATAGGAATGTCCTGAATTACTGAAATAATCCAGATGATTTGATTTGATTTCGTATGTTTTGTTTGTAAGCGTTACGGCGGTTAAGAACTGAAATTTTTTCTGTGTCACGTAATATCTTCCAGACTTGCTTTTTAAGGTGTTGTCTTTGTTTACGATAGTTCCATTTGTATTGTAATAGACTTCTTGTATGTTTCTGTCAAAATTGATTGTGTCTGTGGCCAAAGTAGCGTCAGGAGAGCTCATGACTGCATTTCCAGTTGCAAATGCTTTTTTCAATTCACCACTGTATTCTGCGTAATTACTGTTCAAATACAAGGTGTCTCCCTGTACCAATTGTACGTTTCCAAAAGCTTTTAAATAATTTTCTTTGAGAAAAAAATAAGCTTTATTACAAGTTAGTATTACACCGTCATGATTTACACGAACATTTCCAGTGAGTAATACAGCTCCTGGAAATTTATATTCATCTAAATCTTGATAGTCTGCGTTTTCAATATGTATTTTTTTGGGAGCTTGTGCTAAAGCAAGATTTGCACAAAGAAATACTAGGCTATAGATAATGAAATTTAAAGATTTCTTCAATGGTCTTAATTTTTTTGTAAATTTATGAAAAATGGGGCAAACGCCTTATATATTAGGATTTATTTATAATAGTTTGTCATTGGAATTATAAGGGCGGTTTTTGAAAAAAAAATATTTATAAACAAAGAGCTTAGCTATTACGTTGTAGTGTTTTTTTAATCTATAAACTAACCTGAATCCGTTGGTTTTGGTGGTTGTTTTTTTGAAAAAAGCGTTAAATTTATGGATTGATACCGAATGCAAATATAGTATCAATTGTATATTTTTAATTTTTTATAATTTAAAAAAATGATCACAAAAAAAATAGTAATGGCAGGAATAAGTGTTTTGCTTATAGCGACTGCATGTAAAACTAAAGATGTAAAAATGAGTGTACAAAAGAAAGAAACTGTTTCCGAAAATAAAGCAGTAGTTTATCAGGTTTTTACCCGATTATTTGGTAACAAAAATGCAACCAATAAACCATGGGGAACTATTGAAGAAAATGGAGTTGGAAAGTTTAATGATTTTACAGATAAAGCGCTTCATGAAATTAAAGATTTGGGTGCTACACATATTTGGTACACTGGTGTTCCCCATCATGCAGTTATAAGGGATTATACCGCAATAGGGGTTTCAAATGATGATCCAGAAGTGGTAAAGGGTAGAGCAGGCTCACCTTATGCTGTAAAGGATTATTATAATGTTAATCCAGATTTGGCAGTCAATCCTGAAAAGCGTTTGGAAGAATTTGAAGCTTTAATCAAAAGAACCCATAAGGCAAATCTTAAGGTAATTATTGATATAGTTCCAAATCATATTGCCCGTAAATATGAAGGGAAAAGCAATCCGAAAGGGGTAAGGGATTTTGGTGCCGATGATGATGTTACGGTAGAATATAAAAGAGACAATAACTTTTATTACATCCCGAATACTCCATTTCAAATTCCAGATACTGACAAACCTTTAAACGGAGAAAAGAATCCGCTTATTGATGGGAAATTTGAAGAAAACCCAGCAAAATGGACTGGAAATGGTTCCCGATTGGCAAAGCCAGACAAAAACGACTGGTATGAAACAGTTAAAGTAAATTACGGTGTTCGTCCCGATGGTACCAAAGATTTTCCAGAATTGCCGGCTGGTTATGATAAATTATCCAGTAAAGAACATTTTGAATTTTGGAAAGATAAAAGCGTACCTAGTTCATGGATTAAATTTAGGGATATTGCATTGTACTGGACAAACAAAGGCGTTGATGGTTTTAGATACGATATGGCCGAAATGGTTCCTTACGAATTTTGGAGTTATATGAACTCGGCTATAAAGAATGTAAATCCAGATGCCTTCTTAATGGCTGAAGTGTACAATCCGAAAGAATATCGCAATTACATTCATTTGGGTAAAATGGATTATTTGTATGATAAAGTAGAGACTTATGACAAACTGAAAGATATTATCCAAGGAAAAACTCCGCCAGATGGGCTTTCATACATTCAAAGCGGTTTGGCTGATATTGATGTTCACATGTTGAAATTTTTGGACAATCATGATGAGCAACGATTGGCAAGTCCTGAGTTTGCAGGTTCTCCCGAAAAAGGTAAACCGATGATGGTTGTTTCTGCTATGATAACTTCAGCTCCGATTATGATCTATTTTGGTCAGGAAGTAGGAGAGGCTGGTAATGAAAATGGAGGTTTTGGTTCCCATTCCAGAACATCTATTTTTGATTATGTGGGAGTTCCGAATCACCAGCGATGGATGAATAACGGCGCATTTGACGGTGGAAAATTATCGCAAAGCGAAAAAGATTTGCGTGATTTCTATAAAAGGTTGTTGAATTTTTCGGCTAAAAGTTCTGCAGTAATGGGGCAGTTTCAAGATCTTCAGGAAGTAAACCGTCAAGCAAATATTGGCTATGATCCAAACCATGTGTATTCTTTTGTGCGTTGGTCAGATAATCAAAAATTAATAGTGCTGACTAATTTTTCTTCAGAAGCTTCAAATAATTTTGACCTAAAAATTCCTGCTGATATTATTAACAAATGGAATTTGAAAGACGGAAGTTATACAATAAAAGACCAATTGTATCAAAATAGTTCAATTCAATTACATGTTGTAAATGGAGAAGGAAAGGCTTCTGTTTCAATTAAGCCTTTGGAATCATTTATTTATGAGTTAAACATTGTAAAATAAATTTTTAATAAATAAGTAAATGAAAAATATAGTTGCATTAAGTTTATTTCTTTTAATGTTTTTGCCCTCTTTTGCACAAGTAGATTTTACGCCAAATTGGAGTAAAGGAGTAGTATGGTATCAAATATTTCCAGAACGTTTTTATAATGGGGATCCTTCAAACGATCCAAAAGTGGACGATCAAAATGGGGCTTTTCCTTTTGATGTTACCTCAGATTTTCAAATTCATCCATGGACTAGCGATTGGTATAAACTGCAACCCTACGAGCAGAAAAATGGTAAAGATGTTTTTTATAATATTCAACGTAGACGCTATGGTGGAGATTTGCAGGGAGTTATAGATAAGTTGGATTATCTGCAATCTTTGGGAGTTAATGCCATTTATATGAATCCTATTTTTTGGTCGCCTTCTTCTCATAAATATGATGCCCTGTGTTATCACCATGTTGACCCAACATTTGGACCAGATCCAGTAGGAGATATGAAATTAATAGAGAAAGAAGATCCTTTGAATCCTGAAAAATGGGTTTGGACGAAAGCAGATTTACTGGCGCTAAAACTTATTGATGAAGTACACAAACGAAAAATGTTTATCATCTTTGATGGAGTTTTTAATCACTTAGGGGTAAATAGTTTTGCTTTTCGAGATGTTGAAAAAAATCAAGAAGCCTCAGCTTATAAAGATTGGTTTTCTGTTAAAAGTTGGAAAGATGATGCCAAAGGGACAAAGTTTGAATATGAAGGCTGGTATGGTGTAAAAACGCTACCTGAGTTAAAAGAAGATAGTAATGGAATTGTGCCTGGACCTAAGCAATATATTTTTGATGCGACCAGACGTTGGATGAATCCGATGAACAAGGGAACGCAATATGGAATTGATGGTTGGCGTTTGGATGTTGCTTTTTGTGTTGATCATCCTTTTTGGAAAGACTGGAGGAAATGGGTAAAATCAATTAACAAGGAGGTTTACCTGACCGCAGAATTGGTTTACTCAATAGATAAGACCAAGCCATATTTAAGCGGTGATGAATTTGATGCAACAATGAACTATAATTTTTCTTTTGCAGTACATGATTTTTTTGTTCAGGATGCAAAGGCTTCTACGGTTACACAGTTTGACACTCAACTAAAGGAATTAAGAGATGGATTTGGCGAAGGTGTTGCAATGAATATGCAAAATTTAGTTGATAGTCATGATGCCACCAGAATCGGTAGTGCGGTAGCAAATCCAGATGGGAAAAAGTTTGGCGACTGGGGTGATTATTTTAACTGGAGTCAGAAAAGTTCTAATACCGAATATAATGCTCGCAAACCCAATGCAGAACAATTACAAAAGCAAAAATTAATTGCCGCGTTTCAAATATTGTATTTGGGTTCTCCAATGATTTATTATGGTGACGAATGTGGTATGTGGGGCAGTAATGATCCTGATTGTCGTAAACCAATGGTTTGGGATGATAAAAAATATGATTCAGAAACATTCAATCCAAACCAAACTATACATGATGCTGATAAAGTAGATTTTAATACCGATTTATTTAATTGGTACAAAAAATTCATTGGGTTGCGTAATAAGTATAATGCAATTAAAAAAGGAAGCTACACAACTCTTGAAACTAATGATGCTGAAAAAACATATGCTTTTATCCGTAAAATTGGTACACAAGAAGTAATTGTTATTTTGAATCGAAGTGATAAAAATGTAAATTTCAATAACCCAATTCTTAAAAAAGGAGAATTTAAAGATGTATTTACAAAGAAAACAATGAAAGAGGTTCAAATAAAACCAATGGATATTGTTGTATTAAGCAACACTATTTTGTAAGTAGCTGAAAGAATTTTAGAAAGAAATAATAAATATTACCTATTATCAAAAAAGCTGAGACATTAATTTGTCTCAGCTTTTTTACTTTTTAAAAGTAGCTTTATAATTTTCGTTTACCTTTTCCCAATCTACTATTTTGAAAAAATCGTCAATGTAATTTTTCTTTTTGTATTGATAGTCTAAGAAATAAGCGTGTTCCCAGAGGTCAATTCCTAAAATTGGAGTTCCGTGAAATCCAATAACCGGAGCATATGTCATTAATGGATTGTCTTGGTCTTGAGTTGTTGATAATTGTAAAACTCCTGTTTTATCTACAACGAGCCAAACCCAACCAGAACCAAATTGTCTAGTTGCAGCATCTTTAAATACGGTTTTGAAATTAGAAAATGAACCAAAATCTTTAGTGATTTTTGAGGCTAATGTATCTATGGGTTCTCCGCCAGCTTTAGGCCCAATGGATTTAAAGTATAAACTATGGTTGTAATATCCTCCAGCATTATTACGTAGTATAGGGTCGTTGATATCTAATTTAGTCAATAACTCTTCTATGGTCAAATTCTCTTTGTCTGTACCTGCAACGGCTTTGTTTAGGTTGTTGGTGTAGTACAAAAAATTTTTATAATGTGATTCTAGTGTCAAAGCTGATAAATCAGGTATTAAGGCATCATATCCAAAAGGAATTTTTTCGAATGGAAACGAACCTTCATTTGCTTTTAAATCATTTGGGTTGCCTATGGTAATCTTCTCTTGTACAGTAGGCAAAGGAACTTCGACAACTTCAGTTAGCTTTTTGTCGTTACATGAAATTAAAACCGAAATAAAAAGCAAATGAGCTATTAGAGTAGTGTTTTTTTTCATCAGAAGAATACAATTACTTTATTAAGGAATGAATTAGTTCAATATATTGTTGTTTGGCTTCGTCTTGTGTAAGGTGGCTTATTTGTATCCAAGCATTGGTTTTGAATGCATTTCTTAAATCAGAATTATCCATAACAAAGCTTGTTTTATCAAATGTAGCATGCTTGTAAAAGGCATAAAGACGTAACTGTACATCTTGTGGTAAAGATGCTTGGGTCATAAATGAAGCAATTTCAACTGCTTCTTGAAATTGAGTATCTAAATCTTTTCCAATCATTAAGGCTTAATTGCAATTATAGTTTTTCCTCCAATTGCTTTTTGGTCAAGTACCACATTAATTGGTGTACCTAAAGGTAAAAAAATATCAACTCTTGAGCCAAATTTGATAAAACCGGCATCAGTACCTTGTACTACTTGCATTCCTTCTTGGGCATAATTTACAATTCGTCTTGCTAATGCACCAGCAATTTGACGGTACAATATCGAGCCAAAAGTTTTATTTTCAATTACAACCGTAGTTCTTTCATTCTCTTCACTTGCTTTTGGATGCCAAGCTACCAAGAATTTACCAGGATGGTATTTACTGAATTTTACCATACCACTTAGTGCATAACGAGTAACGTGTACATTTATAGGAGACATAAATATAGAAACCTGAATTCTTTTGTCTTTAAAATATTCACCTTCGTACACCTCTTCAATAACTACAACTTTTCCGTCAACAGGAGCAATAATATGATTTTCATTTATTTCTACCGTACGTTTTGGATTTCTAAAAAATTGCAAAATGATAATTAACAGCAATAGTGTCGCAATTTCAATGGTCATTCTGATCCATTCTGTCTGAATGAAATAATCCGTTGCTAAAAAAACTACAGCAGTGAAAATCGTGCCTAATAAAATACTTTGAGTTCCTTCTTTATGAAACATAACTTAAAATTTGATAAAATAAAAATATTATTGGTGCTACAAAGATAACACTATCTAGTCGATCTAGAATGCCTCCATGGCCTGGCATTATATTTCCGCTGTCTTTTTTTTCCGAAATACGTTTGAATTTGGATTCTACCAAATCTCCTATCGTTCCAAAAATCCCTACAATCAAGGCAATTATGATCCAAATGTACGTGTTTTTTTCAGGAAGCATTAAGAAATATTTTGATATAAAATAACTGGCAATTAATGCAAATCCAATTCCACCCAAAAAACCTTCGATGGTTTTTTTGGGGGAAATTCTTTCAAATAATTTATGTTTTCCAAAAGTTTTGCCAACTAAATACGCAAAAGTGTCGTTGGTCCATATTAAAATGAAAATACTGATTAGAATATTTGGATTATACCCTTTTATTCCAAAAGGTATTTTTGTGATAATAATAAAGGGTAATACAATGTATCCGATTAGATAAGCGAATTTCGAAAAAGTATCTACTCTTAAATTTTTATTATCAAATAGAAATACGATGCATTTTAAGGAAACAATGAGAGATAAAAAAAGTACCGCCAAATCAAAGTTTTTGCTGTAACGTAATATATAAAATAGGCCATCTGCTTTTGTGGCTATAGCAATTTTATAAAAAAACAAGTAAAATATATTGGCGATTGCGATTGGGGCAATTTTGTTTAAGTGAACTAAATTGCAAAACTCCATTACTGCTATCAATAAAAAGACTCCAAATAGAATAAAAAAAGTTTCTATAGAGTACTGTATTGAAGCTATTAATAATAAGATGTAAATAGCGCCAGATATTGATCTTTTTAGTGTTTCATTCATTTTAAAGATCTTCTAAAAGCAACAAATATAAATTTTTGGCAGAGCTTCCATATTGAGTGAAATCTTCTTCTTTTGCTTTTTCAAAATATTTTATTGTTGTGATATTTGTTGGGTATTCTGTCAAGTATTTTTTTCTGATCGCACTTAGACCATCGCTTTTCCCTTCCACTATCTGACTGGTATTGGCTAAAATAATGATGTTCGTGGGCAAATCATTTGGTTTTTTTTGTTTGATTTGATTTGAAGAAAATAAAATGGAGCCTTCTTCGGCTACAAGATTTTCACAGCTCGACAACAAAAATTTAGGATTTATATTTTGACCGTAAGTAAGTTTATTCTCATCCAGTAAAAAGTGTAGTTTTGGCTCATAGCATAGTGCTTCGCATTCAAACCAATCGTTTTCTTCAAGTATATTTTCAAATTGTTCTCTTACTTCATTTAAATTTTCGCAGTATAAAAATTTACCCCCATTTTTTTTAAAATTATAGATAAACTGTTCATCTAAAGGGGAATTGATATCTGGATTTGGTTTGTTTGAATGACCGCTTCTTGCTTCATCTGAAGAGGGGTCGTTAGAACCAAATAATTTTTTAAAAAGATTCATAATTTGTTACTAATCGTTTTGTGTTACTTGAAAACGTTCAAAGATAAAAAAATCTTAATTCAAAACGTGGTTTTGAATTAAGATTTTAAATATTTGTTAATTTTTTTAAATTATGAAACTACTTCACCTAAGTTTTTATCAAAAGTTCTTTTTCCGAAAATAGTTTCTAAATCGTCTTTGAAAATAACTTCTTTTTCGATTAAGATAGAGGCTAGTTGCTCTAATTTATCTTTGTTCTCTTCTAGAATTGCTATCGCTCTTTGGTATTGACTTTCGATAAGATCTGAAATCTCTTTATCAATTACTTTGGCAGTTTCATCAGAATAAGGTTTAGAAAAACTGTATTCACTTTGTCCACTGGAATCGTAATAAGTTACATTTCCAATTTTGTCATTTAACCCGTAAACGGTAACCATGGCGCGAGCTTGTTTTGTGACTTTTTCTAAATCACTCAAAGCACCTGTAGATATTCTGTCAAAAGTTACTTTCTCTGCAGCTCTACCACCCATAGTCGCACACATTTCGTCAAGCATTTGATCTGTACGAACAATTAGACGTTCTTCAGGTAGATACCAAGCAGCACCAAGACTTTGTCCACGAGGAACGATAGTAACTTTGATTAATGGAGCAGCGTGTTCAAGCATCCAACTTACAGTGGCGTGTCCGGCTTCGTGAATAGCGATAGCTCTTTTTTCCTCTGGAGTGATGATTTTGTTTTTCTTTTCAAGTCCTCCTACAATACGATCTACTGCATCTAGGAAATCTTGTTTATCAACAGCTTCTTTATTATTTCTTGCGGCAATTAATGCGGCTTCATTACAAACATTGGCAATATCAGCTCCTGAAAAGCCTGGAGTTTGTTTGGCTAAAAAGTCGGTATCCAGTCCTTCTACTTTTTTCAAAGGCGCAAGATGTACTAAGAAAATTTCAGCTCTCTCACGAATATCTGGTAAGTCAACAAAAATTTGTCTGTCAAAACGACCAGCACGCATCAAAGCTTTGTCCAAAACGTCTGCTCGGTTTGTAGCAGCCAAAACAATTACATTTGAATTGGTACCGAAACCATCCATTTCAGTCAATAATTGGTTTAATGTGTTTTCTCTTTCATCATTTCCCCCAGACATATTGCTTTTTCCTCTAGCTCTACCTACAGCATCGATTTCATCAATGAAAATAATGGCTGGAGATTTTTCTTTGGCCTGTTTGAAAAGATCACGTACCCTTGAAGCACCAACACCTACAAACATTTCAACGAAATCTGAACCTGATAAAGAGAAGAAAGGTACTTGTGCTTCACCAGCTACAGCTTTAGCCAATAATGTTTTACCAGTTCCTGGAGGCCCTACAAGTAGCGCTCCTTTTGGTATTTTACCTCCTAAATTAGTGTATTTCTCAGGGTTTTTAAGGAATTCAACAATTTCTTGTATTTCTTCTTTTGCACCTTCTAAACCAGCTACATCTTTGAATGTAGTTTTGATATCTGTTTTTTCATCAAAAAGTTTGGCTTTCGATTTTCCAATATTGAAAATTTGTCCGCCTCCGCCACCTGGACCACCAGACATTTTTCTCATAATAAAAATCCAAACACCAATAATGATAATAATTGGCAGTAGGCTTACAAAAAGATCTGTCCAATTGCTTTTTTGTAAAAAATTAAAATCTTTTAATTTTCCTTCAGCAACAGCTTTTTCTAATTTGGTTTGAAAAATTTGGTCATTACCAATGTCAAACGAATAATGTGGGCCTTTGTTAGGTCTGTCCAGTACGTCTTTTGAGACTTTTTTATGTTCCGCATCATTTAAAGCTTGCGCATTTAAATAAACTTCAGCTTCGTTTTTATTGTAAACAATAACTTTTTCGATTTGTCCTTTCTCTAAATAAGAATTGAATTTAGAAGAGGTTAACAGAGCAGGTTCTTGAAAGCTAGATCCACCAGTTACAAAACTTATTCCTAGAAAAATTAATAGTATTGCAGTGTAAACTAACCAAGGACTTACTTTAAATTTATTTGAATTTGGATTATTCTCTTTAGCCATTAGAAGATTATTTCTTTAATATTTGTTTTCTATTTTAGTGATTTTGGCATCACCCCAAAGACTTTCAATGTTATAATATTCACGGATGTGTTTTTGAAATACATGTACAACAATGTGAACATAGTCCATCAGCACCCATTCGGCTACATCAGAACCTTCAACGTGCCAAGGTTTGTCTTTTAAATCTTTAGAAACTGTTTTTTGAATAGAATTAACGATGGCATTCACTTGAGTGTTTGAATTACCATTACAAATAACAAAATAGTCACATACTGCAGTGTCTATTTCTCTTAAATCTAAAATATCGATATCACTTCCTTTTACTTCTTCTATTCCTTTTATAATGTTCGCCAATAGAACATCATTGTTTATAGTCTTTTTCGCCATTTAATTTTTTATATAAGTTTGTAAAGTTACCATTTTTTGTGATTAATTTTGAACCTTAACATAATATTAAATTATGTTTTACAAAAAATAGTACACATGAAGCTAATCAAACTCGATGCCATAGATTCTACAAATGAGTTTTTAAAAGGTTTATCGAACAAACAAGAGGTTCAAAATTTCACTGTAGTTACTGCTGATAATCAATTGAAAGGGAAGGGGCAAATGGGAGCCAAGTGGAATTCTGAACCAGGTAAGAATCTTATAATGAGTGTTTTGATTAAGGAATTTTTATTTGACAATGAGACAGTTTTTGATTTGAATGTAGTGGTCTCTTTAGCTGTAATTCGAACCTTAAAAAAGTATAATATTCCCGAATTAAGCGTAAAATGGCCTAACGACATTATGTCAGCAAATAAGAAAATAGGTGGCATATTGATTGAGAATAGTATAAAAGGAACTGGAGCAATTACATCCATTGTCGGGCTTGGGTTGAATTTGAATCAAATGAAATTTGAAAATTTACCACGAGCATCATCACTGGCATTGATTTGCGATTCTTTTTTTGATAAAGAAGAAATTCTATTGGGAATAGTAGTCCAAATGGAACAAATGATTGCTAATTACAGTGCAATTTCTTCTGGTTTATGGGAAGAGTATGTTAGTGGATTATTCAAAATAGGCATTCCTACAGCGTTTACAGATGAAAAAGAAAGCAATTTTATGGGGATTATAAAAGGGGTTTCTTCAATAGGGAAGCTTCAGATTCTTTTGGAAGATGACAGCATTTGTGAATATAATCTGAAAGAGGTGCAAATGTTGTACTAGGATAAGATTCCTTTTTTATTGTTATAAAAAAAAAAGCCTTTTAGCAAAAACTAAAAGGCTTTACTCTTAAATAAAAAGATATTAAAGTTTTGTCATATTGTTGGCCAAGGTCTCGATGAATTTGCTAATTGGTCCTTTTATCATCATAGCCATCATCGCATTAAATTCGCCTTCAAAATCGAGTTTTACAGCACTTGAACTTTCTGAAATGGTATCAATATTAGCTACTAAAGTGAAAGGAAGTTTGTCGCTTGCAGCACCCAAAACAATTTTGTTTGGAGCTACTTTTTCTTTCATCTTTAATTTGATTTCAGGCATTCCTTTTAATCCAAAAATAAAAGCATCTTCTCCGGTTACTTCAAATTTTGCGATATTATCGGGCATTAATTTTTCGAAGTTTTTTACATCGCTCAATAAATCGAATAATTCTTGACTTGATTTTTCAACCGTAACTTTTGGACTTTCTAAGTTCATAATTATATTTTAATGTTTGTTTTTCTTTTTTTTAATCAAAAAATGCTTTGTCTGTTGGCTATCGCTCGGGTCTGCCCTAATTTATACGTTCCAAGTTGATGGACTTATATTCCATTCTCTCAAAGTTTGCTCTTCTTTTTCGGTTATGTAACTTTTTGCGACTGCCAAATTCAATAAATTTTGATAGTTACTCAAAGTGTATAAATCTATTTTAGCATTTTTGAAATTTTGGTCGGCAACATCAAAACCATAAGTAAATATAGCTGCCATTCCTTTTATCACTGCTCCTGCTTCTCGTAAGCCTTCAACGGCAAGCAAACTACTGTTTCCAGTACTGATTAAATCTTCAATAATTACTACGCTTTGTCCTTTTTGCAGGAAACCTTCTACTTGATTTTGACGACCATGTTTTTTGGGTTCTGGGCGAACATATACAAAAGGAAGTCCCATGCTCTCTGCAACCAGCATTCCTATGCCTATTGCTCCAGTGGCTACACCTGCAATCACATCTGGTTTCCCAAATTGTTTCTCAATGTTCTTAGAAAATTCGTCTCGGACATAATTTCTTATGGCTGGAAACGAGAGGATTAAACGATTATCGCAATATATAGGCGATTTCCATCCGGAAGCCCATGTAAAAGGATTTCCTGGATTCAATTTAATTGCATTTATTTGCAAAAGCAATTCGGCTGTTTTTTCGGCTGTATCTTTATTAAAAATCATAATACAAATGTATAAAGTTTTTGTTAACGACAAACCACTTTTTTTGACAAATCAAATCTCTAAGGAGACGGATTTTCAACTTTTCTTGTTAGACAGTATTGATGTTGAGCAAGTTATTGTAAAAATGTTTCAAAATAAAATTAAGAAAGCGTATTTATATCACCCTGATGAAAGTGTGATAATGAAAACGTTGAAAGCAAAAATTCCTGTTAATAAAGCTGGAGGAGGATTGGTCTATAATAAAAAGGGTGAAGTTTTATTCATTTTTAGAAATGGAAAATGGGATTTGCCTAAAGGAGGAACAGATAAAGGAGAGCTAATTGAAAAAACGGCTATGCGCGAAGTTGAAGAAGAAACGGGCGTAAATGAATTGGAAATTGTTAGAAAGCTACAAAAAACCTATCATGTTTTTAAACGAAACGGGAAATACAAATTAAAAATCACCCATTGGTTTGAAATGCAGTCAACATTTGAAGGTACTCCAATTGGCCAGTTAGAAGAAGGAATTGAAAAAGTAGCCTGGTTGAACCCAGATCAAATAAAGGAGGCTTTGAAGAATTCCTATGAGAATATTAAATTATTGTTTGAGGAAGAAAAACTGATTAAATAAAGTGATTTTTAGTTGAGTAATCTATAAACTGGATATTGTAAATGTTCTTTTTCATAGAATTTGGAATGTTTATAAACCCAATCCAATTGTGCTTCGCTATTTTTTGCAAATGCAGGGTCATTATTGACTTTGCTTTCCAATTCAATTTTTAAACTAGGGTTGTCTTTTAAAAGTTGGGCGGCCAAATCCTCAAAAACATATTCTGAATACCCTTCTTTTTGTTGTAAAATGCTATCGAAAAAGTTCCAGTTGAAGAACGAATCAACAGCTTCGGGTTCTAAAGTTTCCAGTAAATATTTTACCGCTTTTTGTTCAGTCGAAAATACATAATCTCCTTTGCTGAAAGTTTTCTTTTCAATACTTGCCTTCAATTTTGTGTTTCTGTGCGGATAATGTCCCTCATAAGCTTGGCTTGACGTTTTGTAATCGGTAATTTTATAACTTTCGACTTCAATAATTGTGTCTTTTTTTAACTGTGTGTAGTTGCAGTTATTACTTTTTAATAAATCAATGACATTCCAGTAGCCTTTTGGAATAATATAAGATTTCGGAATCGTAACTTCTTTTACCGATTTGTACTCTTTGATATAAGGTATGTTCTTTTGGTACGGTTTGGTTCTGTCATAAAATAATCGTTGTCCCGTCGTGACCTCACTTTTTTTGTAAGAAGCCTCAAAGCCAGAAAACAGAAAAGTTGTCGCCTTTGAGCTGTCTATTTTCCATTCAATAGGATAGGACTTTTTAGGTTTGTATTGTTCTTCATTTTTGGCACGCAGTTCTTTTAATTTTTTATAATTCAAATCGGTAAAAGCAAGAGTGGAAATCATGTATTCATAAGTAGCTTTTACACGATCAGCATATTTTTTTAGCATATGGGTTTCAACAACGAAACCGATAGTATTAAACAGCGAAGTATAACCTGTTGTATATCTTGGTGTATCCGAAAATTGCACGAAACCATTGTCGGGTGTTTCCTCGAATGCATTGACATAAGGCGTTGTTGGAATGTTTTTTTGTTCCAAATCTTTTACAATAAATGGCATCATTTCGTTATTCATAAAGTCTCCAAGAACAGTTCCCAATTTATTATGCTGAGTCATGATATAGGTTAATTTGTATTGATAATCGGAGCCATTACTAACATGATTATCGATAAAAACATCTGGGTTTATTTTGTGATAGATTTCAACAAAACTTTTGGTGTTTCGTGTATCGGATTTAATCATATCGCGATTCAAATCATAGTTTCTGGCATTGCCCCGAAAACCGTATTCTTCCGGGCCTTCTTGGTTGGCTCTGGAAGAGGAATTTCTGTTCAAAGCGCCACCGATATTATAAATAGGAATGGTAACTATTACGGTGTTTTTTGGTGTTTTTATTTTGCCTAAAGCCAAATCCCGAAACAACTGCATCGTAGCGTCTATGCCGTCCGGTTCGCCTGCGTGAATCCCATTATTGAGAAATAGTACAGCTTTGTTTTTTTGAATTTCATTAAAATTAAATTTCTTTTCAGGGTTGAAAGTAATCATGTATAAAGGTTCGCCACTATCTGTCAATCCCATTTTTTCCATTTTTACTGTTGAAAAATCATGAGCCAAAAGCGTATAAAAAGCCATTGTTTCTGTATAATCAGCCGATTGGTTTCCATTTCCTTTTTCGAAAAAAGTAGTGTATTTATTGTTCTTTTGGGCAAAAACGGAAACGGTGATCAGCAGGAAACAAAAGCGAATGAATTGCATAAGGTTAATTTTGAATTTGGGTTTCAAATGTAATTAATTTAAATTAATTTTTGTCCAAAAAATAGTATCTTAGACTTGCCTCATTTGTAGTAAATAGTTGAAAATAAAACTCATCATTTAAAGAAAGTTTCAGATGAAAAAAAGAATCCTGTTAATTGTATTTTTATTTAATGTCCTCAATGCTTTTTCGTACACTACAAACAAAACATTTTTCTTTGTTGAAAGTGAAATTCTTAAGTCAAAATTGGCTGTTTTGGACACAATCAAAGATACAGTCAAAAAGAAAGAAAAGAAATTTGCTTTCATGCCATTACCTACTTTGACATATGATCGTTCTCAAGGAGCGGGAATTGGGGTAATAGCTATGGGGCTTTTTAAGGCTGACAATTCAAAAAAAGCACCTCTTTCCAGAGTTATAGGTGTTGGTAATTATGCCACAAACGATTCTTACTACATTATGTTAGGGACACGTCTTTATCTTATGGAAGATTATTGGAGAATTCTTGCAGCGGTTGGATACATAAATTATAATTTTCAGGCTTTTCAAACTTTTGAAGACGTCGACGGAGGTCAGGCTGGAGTCTATGAAACACCTTATACTACAAAAGGGGCTTTATTTGCATTTGCATTGCAGAGAAGAGTTTTCGAAAATTTTTATTTAGGAATTGGTGGATTCATGATGCGATCGGATGTAATTGTCACCCTTCCTGATGGTAGTGAACAAGTAGAACCCAATAACATTAATTCACTGTCCGTACCAATTAGTTACGATACTCGAAACAGTATCTACAATCCGAGTGATGGGCTTTTTGTTGACGGAAGATTTTCAATGATACCCGAATGGCTGGATAACGACAATGATTTTATTAAAACGATGTTATATGTAAACCATTATAAGAAATTGGGTGACCACAAAATTTTAGCCAGTCGCTTTGCAATGAAAGCCAATTTTGGCGATGTCCCTTTTGCTTCGCAGGATTATATTGGTCAAACAGATTTAAGGGGCTATACTCAAGGAGAATATAGAGGAAATCAAACTTATACAGTCCAATCTGAGTTTCGAAATAATTTTTATAAAAAATGGGGATATGTTGGGTTTGTTGGACTTGGAATTGCTTATCGAAAGTCCGAAGAAGGAGCCGCAGCAGGAGATTGGTATAATTCAGGTGCATCTTGGAGTAAGCCATTGCCAAGTATTGGTGCCGGTGCTCGTTATCAGGTAATTGAAAAGGCGGGTCAAAAAGTAAATGCAGGTATAGATGTCGCAGTAGGTCGTGGTGATTGGGGATTTTATTTCAGGATTACCGAAGCTTTTTAAAGGTAGTCTTTGGTTCTATTCTTCATTTGATATTGTATAAAAGTTATCGAAATGTTATGTCTGAAAAGGAGTGATTTCAGTATTGAAAACAAAGTGTTATTTTTGATTACCTTTGCAAAATGAATAAGAAACACCATTCCAACAATATATTATTGAATTTAGGTATCGAAAGCCTAAATGAAATGCAAGAAGTTGCACAAGATGTCATCCTAAATGACAATAATGTTTTACTCCTTTCTCCAACAGGTTCTGGAAAAACATTGGCATTTTTATTGCCGATTTTCGAAATGCTGCAACCCGAAATTTTATCGGTTCAATGTTTGATTCTAGTTCCATCACGCGAATTAGGATTGCAGATTGAACAGGTTTGGAAAAAAATGGGTACCGATTACAAAGTAAATGTTTGTTACGGAGGGCATTCCATTGAGACAGAAATTAAAAATTTAAGTAATCCTCCAGCAGTTTTAATTGGAACTCCAGGTAGAATTGCAGACCATATCGACAGAGGCACTTTTCGATTGGACAAAATCCAAACTTTAATTCTGGACGAGTTCGACAAATCCCTGCAGTTGGGTTTCCATGAACAAATGTCTTTCATTATTGGTAAATTGAGCAAACTCAACAAACGAGTATTGGTTTCGGCTACATCTGATATTGAAATTCCAAAATATACTCGAGTTGTGAATCCAACAATCTTGGATTTTATTCCAACCGAAGAGGAACAGGAAAGTAATCTGGCCACCAAAATGGTAATTTCGAAAGAAAAAGACAAACTGGGAAGTTTATTTAACCTGATTTGCTCTTTGAAATCACAGTCGGCTATTGTTTTTTGCAATCATCGTGATGCTGCAGAACGTATTAGTGATACCTTGAATGAAAAAGGAATTTATGCCACTTATTATCATGGTGGTATGGATCAGGATGAGCGTGAACGATCATTGATTCAATTCCGTAATGGAAGTATGAGTTATTTAATAACTACCGATCTTGCGGCTCGTGGACTTGATATTCCCGAAATGAAGCATGTAATCCACTATCATTTACCTTTGAAAGAAGATGAGTTTACCCATAGAAATGGCCGTACTGCGCGTATGTTGGCTTCGGGAACGGCTTATGTGATTGCTCATGAGAGCGAGAAAAAAATGGACTATCTGGATTACAGTATGGAAGTTCTGGATGTGGAAAAAGCTGCCTCATTGCCAAAACCTCCCGAGTTTCAAACCATTTATATTAGTGGCGGAAAGAAAAACAAACTCAATAAAATTGACATCGTAGGTTTCTTTTCCCAAAAAGGGAAATTAGAAAAAGGAGATTTGGGATTAATTGAAGTGAAAGATTTTATCTCATTTGCTGCAGTGAAATTCAATAAAGTCAAAGATTTACTTGAAGCCATAAAGGACGAAAAAATGAAAGGCAAGAAATTCAAGATTGAAGTAGCCAGAAAGGTAATTAAGAAAGAGGAGGAGGAATAAGATTGCAGATTTTAGATTTTGAAAATATTAGTTTAAAAATCGTTGGGAGTATGTTTTACTTTTAACGATTTTTTTATGCCATTGATTTACCTGAGATTATTCATAATTATGGGGCTTGTTTTTAATTTACAAACAAAATGAATAATTTAGTGTTGATAAAAAAATACTGTAAAAATGTAGTTACTTCTTTTTATTATTATGTTTGCCAATAAATACTTAACCTATTAAAGTATATCATTAAACCCCAAATAAATTATGAAAAAAGTTATTGCGATTGCTGTTTTGTTAATTAGTTCTATTGGCTTTAGCCAAATTAAAGTTCTTGAAACTGTGCCAGTTGAAAAATTGGGAAGAGTAAATAATAGTTTTTATGTTCAAAAAATTGGTGATGAGTTTACCTTTTTCTACACAACCGTTCAGTCTGATGACGATGAGTCAACTTTAAAGGCGTTTACATTCAAAAATGTTGACAATGCTTATCAAAGTCTTTATGGTATCATTTCAAAAGGATTTACAGCTAGCCCCTTGAATGACGTGAAATTGGAATTGCCTAATCATTTTGTTTGGCTGCATTATATTGCAAGTTCAGACAAAACAATGGTACAGTTTATGGTTTCAAACAAGGAGGCAGGTTCAACAAATATTTCTGAGCCATTATCAAAAGAGCAAGTTGAAAAATTATTTCAAAAAAGCTAATTGAACATAGTATTATAAAACAAAAACGTCCCAATTAATTGGGACGTTTTTTATTTTTATAGAAACCGAAATTATATTTTCTTAACGTATTGCGTTATAATCACAATTTGTTGTCCATCTACTTTTCCTTCAATGTATTCTGCATTTTCATGATCCAAACGGATATTACGTACCGAAGTTCCTTGTTTTGCAACCATACTTGATCCTTTTACTTTTAGATCTTTGATTAATACAACTGAATCTCCATGAGCTAAAATCACTCCATTTACATCACGGTGTATGATTTTGTTTTCATCATCTTCTCCTTCACCAGTTGCTTGTGCCCATTCCAGTGTGTCTTCGTCAAAATACATTTGTTCCAAAAGCTCTTGTGGCCAACCATTTTTACGCAAACGACTTAACATTCTCCAAGCTGCAACCTGTACAGGAATGTGTTCGCTCCACATGCTGTCGTTCAAACATCTCCAGTGGTTTAAATCTTCATGTCCTGGATTTTCTATTTGGTCAATACAAGTAGGACAGGCAAAGATACTTTCATCCAATCCGCCTTTTTTGGTAGGCAATATTTGGAATTCTTTTAGATTTTCGGTGGCAGCGCATAATTCACATTGGGAACCGCTGCGTTTATTTAATTCTCTTTCGAAGCTCATTATAAGTTGTGTGTTTTAGGTTGCGAAATTACGCTTAAATGGTAGGTTTTGCAAGTTTATGTTTTTGGGTTGTTGTAGTGTATAGTTGTTTGGAAATAAATTAAATAATTATCTAAATCACTTGGAAGAATAAACTTTATAATTTATCAAACCAATCTTTTTTGACTTCTACTGTTTCAGTTAGTTTTGTTTCTATTCCTAGTTTTAATTCTTTTAATTTTTCACAAAGTAACTCTCCGTCTATTAAATCTATTGGGGGCGCACCGTCTCTTGTTGCTTCTTTTATTGCTTCTCTTGTGAAAGAACCAGTAGTAATTACAAGTCCTTTGTCTGCTCTGCCTTGCATTGCGCCTCTAAAATCTCGAATTTGACTTGGTGATACTGAACCCTTATATCTTTTACATTGGAAAATAACATGAAAACTTAACAAACCACTTACACGAACAATTCCTTTTCCGTCAATCCCACCATCACCAACTTTTCCTGTAACTTCAACTTGAGAAAATCCACTTTCTCTTAAAATTCTTTGGGCAAGTCTCTCAAATGCGGCAGGGGAAATATTATATAAAACATTTAAAAGTTTATCTTTCCATTCTTCTGTTTCGTTTACTTCGTCTGTTATTTCTTCATCGATTTGTTGAGTTTCTGTTTTAGGAACTTTTGGTTTTGTATTCGTTGACTTATTCTGTTCTCTTACTTTTTTAACAATTTCTGTATAATCAAGTTCAGAAACATCAATATCAGATTTTGATAGTGACCAAACACCGCGAGAAGAATTGTCAACTAATCCAAACTTTTTTAAATAAGTTTTACTCCATGCAAGACGATAATCAATTTCATTCATAGTTCCTTCTTCACCATGAGGAATTAGTAGAATTTCATCTGTTAATTCAGCAATTTCATAAACTTTTGAGTTGATTTCTTCTATTGTTCCTGATCCTCCTAACTCTATTAAAGCCTTAACTGTTGGAATAATTAATTCGTCAAATGAAGGAAGTATGCCGTTTTGTTTTTTTCTCGCCATTATTTTTTTCTTTTTTAGAAAACTTACTTTATTCCTATTGATAATTGATTTACTAAAGCTTATTACTTATGCAACTTAACCCTTACTGCTTCTGGAACCAGCATTTCGTATTCCCCGTGATTTCGGATAACATCTCTCACGATACTGGAACTGATGTAAGAAGTTCTCGCTGCAGTCAATAAAAAGACAGTTTCTATTTTGGATAATCTTCGGTTAGTGTGGGCGATGGCTTTTTCGAATTCGAAATCTGCTGGATTGCGGAGTCCTCTCAAGATAAAATCGGCTTTTACTTTTTGGCACAAATCGATGGTTAAACCTTCGTAGGTGATAACTTTGACTTTAGGCTCATTTTTGAATGTTTCCTCTATAAAGCGTTTTCTTTCTTCAAGACTAAACATGTATTTTTTTTCGGCATTTACCCCAATGGCAATTACAATTTCATCGAAAAGCGAAATACCTCTTTTGATGATGTCTTCGTGACCTAAAGTGATTGGGTCAAAAGATCCCGGGAATATGGCTTTTTTCATATGAATTTTATATTTTTTTTATTGGAATATGATATCGCCATTCTGTATTTCTATTTGTGATTTGGAATATGGCTTTTTCATTTTCAATTTAGTTTAGTTGTTTTTCAATTCTCGAATCTGGAACAATCCAAAGCATCGCTACTGCAATATAAAGCAGACCAGAAATCCAAGGCGAGACAAAAGCCAAGGGAATTGCCAAAAGATAGGCTAATGCGGATATTTTACCTTTTAAATCTTTTTCAACGGCACGATGCAAAATCGAATCTTTTCCTTCTAATTTTATGATTTTATTTTGGAGTAAATTATATGCTACGGCACACATCAATAAAACAAAACCATAAATACTCATAGGTGTTGCTGCAAAATGATGTTCTCCAATCCAGCTTGTTGCAAACGGAATCAAAGACAGCCAAAAGAGTAAAAAAAGATTGCCCCACAAAATAGAACCATTCACTTTTTTAACCACTTGAAACATGTGATGATGGTTGTTCCAATAAATCCCAACATAAATGAAACTCAAAACATAGCTTAAGAAAACTGGAATCAAGTGTGTTAAGGATTCAAAACTATCTTCTTCAGGCGCTTTTATTTCTAAAACCATTATGGTAATGATAATAGCTAATACGCCATCACTAAATGCTTCGATTCTAGTTTTGTTCATTTTTTTCTTTTGAAGTTTCTAAGTTTCTGAGATGCTGAGTTTCTAAAATTTTTATTTTCTTGTAATTGCGACTATTTCATCATTATCAAATAGTTTTAATAAGTCCTTTTTTGAATAACTAATTTTGCTGTTTGTATAATTTTCTGTTTTGTCTATTTCTTTTACTTCAGACTGTAAATATACTTTATAATCATTTTGCGTGGTGTAAACACTATCTTTTGTTACTTTATCTATTCTCATAGTCGAATAATATCCATTTGAAGATTTTAAATTATAAATATCTCCAAAAGCCGGAGTCCTTACTAAAACTTTAGTTTCATTATCTGTTTGATATAAGCTAAAAAAATAATATATTATAAAACAGACTAATATAATGATACCAGAAAACAGCCAAATTGGTCTTCTTTGATTTGTTTTTTTATTTTCATCAATGAGTTTTATTTTAGTATTCTCATCTAAATCTTCGAAATCAATTTCTTTTGAACAATTGTTACATTCTATATGTACTATATTTCCAACAGGGAACAAAGGGATTAATGTTAATGAGGTATATCTTGTGAAAATTTTATAATTTATTGATGAATGAAAATTGCAATTGGGACATTTTATATTAGAAATTGTCTCATTTGATAAACAAGTCCCGTTTGTTCCAATCAATACCATCATATGCTTATTGTTGTTTTTTGTTGTTAATGAATTTTCCTGCTAGGTTTTAGAGACTTGCGGGATCATCCGTTTTTCTAAGTTTCTATGAGCTTAGAAACTTAGAAACTCGGATTCTTGAAACTTTTATTTAATAGCCAACTCAATCGCATTGGTAAACAAATCTGTTAATGAAATTCCGGCTGCTTTGGCTTGCTGCGGAATCAAACTTTCGGTTGTTAATCCAGGAATTGTATTCATTTCGAGCATGTGCGGTTCTCCATTTACGAAGATGAATTCGCTTCTGGAGAAGCCTTTCATTTTTAGCACTTCATAGGCGCGTTTTGCTGCTTCGCTTACTTTTTGAGTCATTTCTTCGGAGATTCTGGCAGGAGTTATTTCCTGTGATTTTCCTTCGTATTTGGCTTCGTAATCAAAGAAATCATTTTCGGAAACAATTTCGGTGATTGGCAGAACGATTATTTCTCCCTGATAGTTGATAACTCCAACAGAAACTTCTGTTCCGTCAAGGAAGCTTTCAATGATGATTTCATTATCTTCTTTGTAGGCAACCTCGATGGCGATTGGTAATTCAGCTTCTGTTTTTACTTTGGAGATTCCAAAACTGGAACCTGATTTATTTGGTTTTACAAAACAAGGTAAGCCAACGGTTTTAACGATTTCGGCAGTATTGAAGATATCGCCTTTGTTTAAATAATAAGAGGTGGCGGTTTTAATGCCATAAGGTTTTAAAACAGAAAGCATGTCACGTTTATTGAACGTTAATGCAGCTTGGTAATAATCACAGGAAGATTGAGGCAGACCGATTAATTCGAAATAAGCCTGCATTAATCCGTCTTCGCCCGGAGTTCCGTGAATGGCATTGAAAACGCAGTCGAAAGTGATTTTGGTTCCGTTTACGGTTGCTGAAAAATCGTTTTTATCAATTGGAAATTCATTGTCTTGGTCATCAACATAGACCCATTTTTCTTTGAAAATATGGACTCTAAATCCGTTGTATTTTGTTTTGTCTAAGAATTGGTAAACTACGTTTCCGCTGATGAGTGAGATCTTGTATTCGCTGGAATAGCCGCCCATAATGATGGCAATGTTTTTCATATTTTGTTTGTTTTTGCCACGAATTACAGGAATTTTTTGAAAGTGTAATCGTGATATCGTGTTTTAATTTTTAAATTCTAATGCTGTTTTGAAAACTGATGCCCTAGCCCCGATAGCAGTGGAAATCCTTTTTATTTTTCCTTTAAAAATAAAAAGATTGCAACGAATAGCGGGAAATAGCTCCTTACAAAAAGGATGCTCGGAAGGACAAATACTATTAAACAAAATTATCATTTTTTTTGAAACGAAATAGCTTTATCTTTGCGGGAAATAAAAATATTTATGAGCTTAAAAAAATATCTTACCAGTCGCATATTTTTTGTACAAGTGCTTATAGCATTTGCAATTATTGTTGTTTTGGCCTATTTATTTATGCATTGGCTGACTTTTACGACCGATCATGGGAATGAAATTGCGGTTCCTAATCTGAGTAAACTTACCGAAGAGCAAGTGGAAGAAAAACTGGACGAATTGGATTTGGATTATGAGTTGTTGGATAGTGTTGATTTTAGAGGGGATTATCCAAAATACAGTGTTGTAGAGCAGGATCCGATGCCTGGCACAAAGGTAAAAGTGGGACGAAAAGTATATATTAAAATTAATTCATCTGGATTTTCGTCTGTGCGAATTCCGGATTTGATTGATAAAACATATCGTGAGGCAGTGCCAACGCTTAAAGCTCTTGGGCTTGAAGCCGGTACTATTACTTATGTCCCTAATTTAGGAAAAGATATGGTCTTGGAGATGCGTTATAAAGGAAGAAATGTGAAACCTGGCGACAGAGTTTTGAAAGCATCCAAAATTGACTTGGTTTTGGGAGATGGAAAAGAGACTTATCAGGAAGAAGAAGCAGTGGACAGCACAGCCGTTCCAGCAGAAGAAGAAACAACAGCGAATGAACAATAATATTGAACCAATAGAAGATTTAGACGAGGAGTTATTTGAGCATTATCGTTATGAAGTGCCGAAGGGACAGGCGATTCTGCGAATTGACAAATACCTGATGGGTATGATTCCGAATGCCACACGAAACAAAATTCAGAACGCCGCTACCGAAGGTAATATTTTTGTGAATGACTTGACTGTAAAGTCAAATTATAAAGTGAAACCCTTGGATGTGATTCAGGTAATGCTTTCGCATCCGCCTTTTGAAAACAGGGTTGATCCAGAGGATATTCCGCTGCATATTGTTTATGAAGATGAAGCTCTTTTGCTAATCAATAAACCGCCAGGATTGGTAGTGCATCCGGGTCATGGGAATTATACAGGTACTTTGGTGAATGCATTGGCTTTTCATTTTGAGAATTTACCAATGAACAGCAGTGAGCGTCCGGGATTGGTTCATAGAATCGACAAGGATACTTCGGGATTATTGGTTATTGCCAAAACCGAAGCTGCGATGACTCATTTGGCTAAACAGTTTGAAGCCAAAACATCCGAAAGGGAATATATTGCTCTAGTTTGGGGAAATGTTGCTCAAGAAGCTGGAACGATCGAAGGAAACTTAGCAAGACACTTGAAAGACCGCATGCAGATGGCTGTTTTTGCTGATCCCGAAATAGGGAAACCTGCAATTACGCATTATAAAGTGCTTGAGCGTTTTGGTTACGTTACATTGATTTCATGTAAACTGGAAACAGGAAGAACGCACCAAATCCGTGCACACTTGAAACATATTGGTCATCCGCTTTTTAATGATGAACGTTATGGCGGTCACTTGATCTTGAAAGGAACTACTTTTACAAAATACAAACAGTTTATAGAGAATTGTTTCAAAGCTTTGCCAAGACAGGCTTTGCATGCTAAAACACTTGGTTTTGTACATCCGAATACGGGTGAAATGATGCGTTTTGACACTGAATTGCCTCAGGATTTTAAGGATTGTATCGAGAAATGGAGAGGTTATTCAAAATCACATCACGCCGAAGAAGATTAATAAAAAAAAAGCCTCAATTTTGAGGCTTTTTTTATGGAATGTCTGCTGATAATAATAGCTGAAAATGGCACACAGATTATACGGATTGTACAGATTTACACGGATTATTAATTGGGAATAGTTTTTATAATTCCTTTAGAACCTGTTGGACTTGGGGTTAATTCTAAAACAGAATTTGGAGAAAGATTCGGTTCTATTCGATGGGAAACGAATAGGATGGCTATATTGGTTTCTTTTTTTATCAAATTGATAAGTTGTGTTACCAATTCTATGTTTTGGTCATCCAAACCTTCAAGAGGTTCATCCAGAATTAATAAAGGAGGATGTTTGATTACCGCACGTGCAATAAGGGCAACTCTTTGTTGTCCGATTGTAAGACGTTTGAATATTTTATTTTTTAGATGACTCATTTGAATAGCTTCAAGCCATTGTTCGGCTATTCTTCGCTGTAAGGTTGTGGGTTCTGTGTATAATCCGATGGAATCAAAGAAACCAGAGAGAATCATTTCTTCCAGACTATAACTTTTATTAAACAAGTCTGTCATCGCTGTATTGAAAAAACCGATTTGTTTTTTGATTTCCCATATACTTTCACCGCTTCCTTTTTTTCTTCCAAAAAGTTCCACATCCTGTCCATATCCTTTTGGATTATCACCTGAAATTAGGGATAATAAAGTGCTTTTACCTGAGCCGTTAGGTCCAATAAGATGCCAAAAATCACCTTGCTTTATAGTCCAGGACAGCGAATCGATAATTGGTTTTTCATCATAGGAAACAGATATGGAATTCATTTTTACAAGAACACTGTCATTGAAAACTTCTTTGTGAATGGGGATTTTTTTACTACCGTTTTCTGATGAATTATTTTCGATTGTATTTATGGATTTTAACTCAAATGAATTATCGGTTATGAGTGCTTTATTGGCAATAAAAGGAAGTAAATCTAAAGTTCGATTGACTAATTGGATAATACGAACGGAACTTGAGATAGTCTCAATTGCAACCGCTAATTCAATTCGGGAAGTTTGGTCCAGATGATCCATAGGATTATCCAGAATGATATAGTCAGGATTTTTTTTGAGACAATATTTTAAAAATTCCTTTTTTCGTTCTCCAGACGAAAAGGTGCGTAAGTTTCGGTTGGATTCAGTGGTTGCTTCAATCGAATCGTATTGGTATTCTTCTTCTATTAATTTTTGAATGGAAATATCAGAATATAGGATTCCGTTTAACGAATTGAAAACGGATAATTCTCCCTGAATTTCTCCCGATAATAATGTGTTTATAAAGGTTTTTTTGTCAACTTGATTGGATAAAAGGATGTCCCAATGTTTCATCTTGTTTAAATGTATTTTGCATTATAAACTAATTTTTGAAATTAGCTTTAATTTTTTTTAATTGATTTTATCAAGATGAGTGATATTTATGACTTAAAGGATTTTCGCTTCAATTCTTTTAATTGTTTTAAAAAATCTTCTTTTGAATATTCACCACGATGTAGGTAGAAATTACCTTTCGGATCCAAAATTATATATCCACCATTGAATCCCTCAAAGAAGAGAAAGTTTTTTTGGATGTAATTATCAGTATCTTTTTGCCAGTTAATCTTATTACCATGGTAGTAATAAAGATTTGTAACATTAGGATTTATTACCCAAAAGTGACTTATCTTTTCAATTTTGTTCATTTCTTTAATAAAATCACCTTCAAAGATACTCCAAGGAACTTGATAGCTTTTCGATACTTTTCTTGGGTCATTGTCAATATAATTTATTACTGTGAAGTTGTTTTTGTCCAAGCTGTAATTTATCTTAAAGTAGTCAAGCGTAGATTCATTTAATTTGCTTGTTATATTTATTTTTGACAAGATAGAGACTTTTATAGAGTCATTTTCATAGATAAGAGGATAGCTTAAATCATTCTTTAAACTCAGATATTGGCTTTCTGATATTTCATATAAGTTATTGTTAGAGTCATTATCATAGTACTTGTGCTTTTTATCTTGAGAAAATAAAAATACAGACTGTGTTGTTACAATTAAAGTAATTAAAATTTTTTTCATAAAATTTATTGCCTTTTAATGTTTTACTGAATGTTAAATTTAAAAGATTTTAATCAATTGTCTAAATCTTGAATGGGTTATTTTTAAATTTATTTCACTGGAAAATTGGCTTCAAAAGTCTTGAATTTATTATCCAAATCTTGAATTAATTGTTTTTTTACTGCAGGATCTTGTATAAAACTATAGTTGATGCTGTTGTAAACAAATTGTTTAATGTCGGTATAGGAAATGGCTTTATATCTTTTTGCCAGTAAAACATATTGCTCGGTCATATTGGTTCGCAATATTCCGGCATCGTCTGTACTAATGACAATTGGTACTCCAAATTCTTTGTACAATAAAATAGGATGGCGGTTTTCTTTTACTTTTAAAATAAACTCATTACTAGTAAGGTTAATTTCAATCGGAATGTTATTCTTCGCCATATAACGCATTAAATCATAGCTCTTTTCTTCGTAAGCGATATCAACTCCATGCCCGATTCTATTGGCTCCAGCGGTATAAACTGCTGCATTGATATGCCAAGACAATTCTTCGGGACGAACTAGTCCAAGGGTAAGTTCACCTGCGTGCATCGTGTATTTTACCTTCGGAAAACGACTGTGGCAATATTTGAACATCACCATGTGTAACCAATAATCTTTCATGGATGTTTCGCCATCTTCGGGAGAAACGATATTGACACCTGCCATCAACGGACTGCTATCAGCTGAGATAAAAGCGACTACTAGATTCTTGAATAAATCCACAGGTTCCATAAAGCGCAGAACAAAATTTTGGTATCGCATAGTGAATTGGCTGTCGTCTATTTTAAGCTCTTTGTGCATTTTGGCTACAAAGTTGGTGTTGAAATCGGCAGCATATTTTTTGGCTTCTTTTTGGTTGAAAATAGTATATAAGGAATCCAAAGATTGCATAATTGCTTTTTCGTTTTTGGTTTCGGCCATTTTTCTCAAATGAGTGTTGTATTTGGCTAAATCGTCAGTTTTTATATCAGAAGGAATAGTCGATAGTTGGGTTTCAATATAGCTTACATTTTCTTTGATAGCCCTGTTTTTTAGTTCTAATAAACCAGCTTCAAAATTGTTTTTTGTGGCAGGCTCAAACTTCATGAAGGATTCAAAGAATAATTTATCAGATGGATAGTCAACATTATTGTAATCTTTGGCAGACCATTTCTGCATTATTTTTTGTTTGTAAGTATCCAATTCGCCGTTTTTTTTCAAAGTAGAAAACAATATCCAATCATTTCCAGATTGTTTCTCTTGGCTGACGGTCATGGTTTGAGTATTTAAATAAAAATCTTTGGCAATGGCGTGAGCCAATAAGGGTTCTGCATAAATCGAACCTGAATAATGATGGTGTAAATCTCCACCTTTAGGCATTTGGGCAAAGAAAGCGGTAAGTGCGGCTTCGTTATTTCTAATTTTTTCAAAATACGTTTCTGCCGATTGAGCGAATCCTAATTGGAATAGGATGTAAAAAAGGAAGGTGAAAAATATCTTCATAGTATAAATTTCATTCAAATATAATTCAAATATAATTGAAATAAAAATTGGCAATTCTGAAAAAAAAAAATTAACCATTAAGAAATTAAGTTCATTAAACATTGAGTCTAAATGAACTTTAATTTCTAAATGGTTTAAAAAAATCTGAAAATGAATGTGTTGTTGTGTAAGTAAATGATTTAACAACGAAAATGTTTTTACTAGTGCATTTTTTTTAAATAAAAGTTTCATCATTACTTTCGGTATAATCTAAATCTACATGGAAAGTTTCCTCTAATTTCCATAGTGCCAACAATGAAATTATCGATAATAACGAGCCAACAATCATACCTGATTTTAGAATGTCTCCTTCAAAAAGGCTATCTCTAAAAAAGCTGTAAATCAAAATAATCAGCGGAAGTGAACCCCTAACAAAATTGGGGACTGTGGTCGTTACCGTAGCTCTGATGTTGGTTCCAAATTGCTCTGCGGCTATGGTTACGAACAAAACCCAATAGCCAACGGAAAATCCCATTGCAAAACAAAGCAAATAGAAAGTCGAAACCGAAATTCCGTAGGCATTCAAATAGACAAATACCATGATTAGGTTAGAAATCAAAAATAGGTACATGATTTTTTTTCGGCTTTTTAGCCATTGGCTTAATAATCCGCTTGCAATATCCCCAAATACCAAACCGCTGTAGCAGAAGGCAATCGCTTTTCCTGCGGCTATGGTTTCGGCTTGTTGAACACCGAGGGCTTTTGCAAATTCGGGTGAAAAAGTAATCAAAACACCCACCAAAAACCAAAGAGGAACACCAATAAGTATGCATTGAAGGTATTTTAAAAACCTTTTTGAATTGGTAAACAAAGACAGAAAGTCTCCTTTCTTTTCGTCGCTTTGCTGGATTTGCTTGAACATTCCGGACTCTGTAATGCTGATTCTTAAAAACAATAACAAGATGCCAAGACCGCCGCCTGCATAATAACATAAGCGCCAATCCTGAAAAAACTGATAGACCAAATAAGCGGCAACCGCTCCCGAAACGCCAACAGAAGCCACAATCATGGTTCCGTAGCCGCGTTTTTCTTTAGGTAGAGATTCGGCAACCAAAGTGATTCCAGCGCCCAATTCTCCTGCAAGTCCGATGCCTGCAATTAATCGCCAAAAAGCATATCCATCAACAGTTGTCACCATTCCGTTTGCAATATTGGCCACTGAATACAGTAAAATTGAACCAAATAATACGGAGATTCGTCCCTTTTTATCTCCTAAAATACCCCATAAAATTCCACCAAACAGCATTCCGAACATTTGCATGCTGATAAGATATTCTCCTTGATCACGTATGGCATCACCTGTTATTCCTAAATCTTTTAAACTATCGGTACGAACGATTCCAAAAAGCAATAAATCATAAATGTCCACAAAATAGCCAAGTGCGGCTACAATCACTGCGGCATTGAGTATGGATTTTGAATTTTGAGACAGTGATGTGTTAGTGCTGGTCATTAGGATTTGGTCTTTATTGGCAATTTCATTAATAAATCGGTTTGCTGGTCATTGCCCAAAATGAAAATATGTTTGTCGAATGTGACAAAACCATTTTTGGTGTAAAATTGTATGGCTCTGAGGTTTTCTTCCCAAACGCCCAGCCAAATATAATCGACGGCATTTTCTTTTGCAACTTTTAAGGCTTGGTCGAGTAAAAGCTGTCCTAATTTTTTTCCGTGAAAAGCTTTTAAAACATAAATTCGCTGTATTTCGATTGTTTCGTCTTTTATTGTTTCAGTTTGTGCATTTCCTAGATTTAACTTGAGATAACCAACTGGTTCATTATCACAAAAGGCGATGTAAAAAGGCGAATCAGGATTGTTTATTTCTAAAGTTAATTGTGCTGTATTGAAATTTTCCTGCACGTATTTCTCCATATTTTCAGGAGTATTTATCTCTGAGAAAGTTTCGGTAAAAGACTCAATACTTATTTTTTGTATCGTGATAAGGTCTTCTAAATTGGCTTTTTTAATTTCTATCATTGGAATCGTTTTTATTTCTTTATAAAATCAAAAATACATAAATAGTATGATTTTTCAGGACTACTGCCATTCTTCTGTTTTACAAACTGTTCTTTGCGTCTCTGCGCCTTAGCGTGAAATTGGGCTCGCAAAGGCGCAGAGACGCAAAGTTTAGACTCTTGGCATGAATTACTGAGATTCATTTTAAAAATCTATGCTTGCATTAAACAATTCAATTCATTGTTTCTGAATTCTAGTTTTCAATTTGTATTTTTGAAAGCGTTTTAAATGAACACATAAATATGAAAATTGTACTCTCTCCAGCCAAATCGTTAAACTTCGAGCAAGAATTACCAACAACCCAACATACAACATCTTCTTTCTTGAAAGAATCTAGACAGGTTCATAAAGTTTTGAAACAGCAATCACCTAAAGACTTATCTGAATTGATGTCGATTTCGGATAAATTGGCGGATTTGAATTGGAAACGCAACCAAGATTGGAAAACTCCTTTCACGCCCGAAAATGCACGTCCGGCAGTTTATGCTTTTGATGGTGATGTTTATACTGGATTGGATGCCTATTCGATTCCGATGGAGAAACTGGAACAGTTTCAAGATACTTTAAGAATTTTATCGGGTTTGTACGGATATTTAAAACCATTGGATTTAATTCAGCCTTACCGACTTGAAATGGGTACAAGATTGCCCATTGGCGAAAGCAAAAATTTATATGATTTTTGGAAAAAGACCATTACCAATTCACTGAACAAAGAACTCAAAAAAGGGGAGTTGTTTATCAATTTGGCAAGCAACGAATATTTTTCGGCTGTGGATGTGAAGGCTTTGAAAGTTCCTGTCATTACTCCAGAATTTAAGGATTATAAAGATGGAAACCTGAAAATGATCAGCTTTTTTGCCAAGAAGGCTAGGGGATTGATGGTGCGTTATATTATTGATACCAATGCCGAAACTATTGATGATTTAAAAGGATTCAATTATGAAGGTTATCAGTATGACGCTAATTTGTCGAAAGGGAATAATTTGGTTTTTACGAGGTAGATTTTGGTAGACAGAGTTCAGGAAGCAGAATTCAGATTTAAGTTTGTCAATGTACTTTGTGGACAAGGATTGCAAATATGCATTATCAGGTTTTCATTATTCGTTAAATTGTGTAATCTCAAAATGATATTCTTTTTTATCTTTAGGGATAATTGTTAGGTTTTCCATTGTCCCATTTTTAATTACTGCTTCTGTTTCCCAATTTCCTTTTGTGAATTTAAATTGAGCTGGAGAATGTATTTTAACTTTTAATTCTCTTTCAAAATCAGATTTTTTATTCATTTTAATTTGATTTGGATTCCAATTTCCTAGACTCATTTGGTTTCCTGTAATAAACAAAGTGTCATCCTTATTGGGAACTTTTACATTAATGGTGATTTCATACTCTTCAGTTGAAAGTTCATTTTGTTGTTCTGGAAAAATAGTATTGAAATAATATTTAATTGCAAAATTTAGACTAGGTGGAAACGTACTCCAATGGTTTTCATTCGAAAAATCTTTAATGGTAAATTTTAACTTATCCGTTTTTAAAGAATCTTTCAAATAGGAATATACTTTTTCTCTTGCAAGTTTCCATTCTTTCTGATTCTCCGCTTCATTTGCGTTACTTAAATATAGGTATTTGTTTGTTTTCAATTTAGAAAAATCAAAATGATACAAATCATCTACTAATCTTTCTTTGTCAAATGAAAAGTTTGGGGAAATAGCAATACAATTGTCAAACAAGTTTGGTTCATTTAGCAATGAGTAGATAACGAAAGAAGCACTTAATGAGTGACCAATAGCAGTTCTGTGCTTTAAAGTTCTATAGTGATTTTCAATATAAGGGACAACTTCATTTTTTACATAACTCAAAAAGTTATTTGCATTTCCTGCATAGCCTCCATAAAAATCTTTGATCGCTGTGTTTTTTGGATATGGCAAGAGGTCATTATTCCTTGCATAATTAAGTTTTTCAATATAAGGAGAAGGGATTCCTACGACAATAAACTTTTTGTCAGCATCACTTAAAAAACTAATTATTGAATGTGTGTAATCAAAAAATTCCCTGTTTTGTGAATCGAAGACATAAAATACATCATAATACGAGTATTGATTTTCGGTATAGTTTTTTGGGGTATAAACTAAAATTTCACGTTTTTGGTTTAATTCTTTTGAATTGATTTTAATATTATCAATTTGAGCAATTTCTTGCCCCTTGATTATATTTATTAGTGAGAAAAATAATAGTAAAAAGGTTGTTTTTTTCATGTTTAATAAATCATGGACAATTTACCTATGCGAGCTATAAAATGGCTCCCAGTCTGCCTTAATTGGACTAGCTTGGTATAATAAATACCTTTTTTGTAGTTCCTTTCAAATATAGAAAATAATAGTCACAAACCTATAAAGTTTGAATTTTAGATTACTACAATAGACTTTAATAAAGTTCCGAACCTTATTATTGATAGTGAAATACTGAGCTCATTATTTGTCGTTTTTTAATCTTGGAAAAAGCGAAATACCTCCTGCTTTCCTACTTGGTAGGACGAAGTTGATCTTTTATACAACAAGAGCGTAGTTTTCTTTGCCATGTAAAATGTTTGAGACTTTTTATTTACGAGAATTACCCTAGTTCTAGATATACTTATTTTTTAATTCGACTTGCTGTCAAAACCAATTGCCTCCATTTAATTATGTACTCAATTTTAGGTGTTCAATTTATGATTGAATTCTGTTTTTGTACTTAGCCTACATTCTGAAAATATACTGATATATTGTTGAATTGAAAGTATAATGTAAAAACCTTTTGTAATTCAGGCTTAAAGTAAGTAGATATTGAAAGTCTTAATTTTAAATAATTTTCAACATTGTGTATTGTATTTTGAC